>DATJWP010000117.1:0-35609 GCA_035578045.1 Polyangia bacterium
GGATCGTCGGCGCTGAGCAGGCTCTCGCGCAGCTTGCGGCGAGCGCGCATCAGCCGGGTCCCCACCGTCGAGCGCGGGATCGTCAGCCGGTCCGCGATCTCGTCGTAGCTGCAGTTGCCGAGCAGCCGCAGCTCGTAGACCTCGCGGAACGGGTGCTCGAGATCGGCGAGCGCCGCGTGGATCTGCTCGTCCGTGATCGTCTCCCACGGCGCCGGCGCGTCCGGCTCGGGGCTCGCGACCTCGTGCTCGTCGATGCAGAGCGCGCGCGGCTCGCGCGCCATCCGGCGGCAGCGATCGAGAAACAGGTTGTACATGATGGTCATCAACCAGTGCCGCAGGTTGGTGCCCGGCTGAAAGCTCGCCTGACCGCGCAGCGCGCGCTCATACGTGTCCTGCAGCAAGTCCAGCGCATCCGAACGGCTCCGAACCAGCCGCATCGCCCGCGCATACAGAACCCCCTCGTACCTCGAAACCATTTCATCCGAATGCATGCCGTCTCTTTAAGCAACGGCAATGCCATGCCTAAGTCATTGAAATGACACGGATCGTTGATTTTGGCCGGCGCGAGTTGCGCAGGTCTGCGCAACTTGCGCAAGTGGCGCTTGCGGGACACGGGTCGACCTCGACATACTGCAGGTCATGCGGGGGCGAACGACGATGGTCGCGGCACAGAGCGACGAGCAGGACCCCGCGAGCGCGTTCCTGCTGGTCGTCGGCCGCGACTCCTACGCCACCTACAACCTGCCGGCCTCGGGCACGCTGACGATCGGCCGCGGCGAGACCAACGCGGTGCGCGTCGACGACCCGCTCGCGTCGCGGGCCCACGCCTGCCTGTACTTCGGCGACGGCATGCTGCTGGAAGACCTGGGCAGCGTGAACGGAACGCGCATCAAGGACCAGCCGGTGCCGCACGGCGAGCGGGTCCCGATCCGGATCGGCGACACCGTGCAGATCGGCTCGACGGTGCTGATCGTGCAGCGGCGGACCGCGCCCGTCGGCGACGGCCGGCCCGAGACGCTGCCCGGCGCCGGCATCACCAGCGAGAACCTGGGGCAGCCGCGCGGGGTCGCGATGCAGCGGGTCCACGCGCTGGCCGAGCGCGCCGCGGCGGGCACCATCAACGTGCTCATCAACGGCGAGACCGGCGTCGGCAAGGAGGTGCTGGCCGAGACGGTCCACCGCGCTTCGCCCCGCCACGACGGCCCGTACGTCTGCCTGAACTGCGCGGCGCTCTCCGAGACGCTGCTGGAGAGCGAGCTGTTCGGGCACGAGCGCGGCGCCTTCACGGGCGCGGTACAGGCCAAGCCGGGCCTGATGGAGACCGCCGCGGGCGGCACGCTCTTCCTGGACGAGGTGGGCGAGCTGCCCATGGCCACGCAGGCCAAGCTGCTGCGCGTCCTGGAGACGCGCGAGGTCACGCGGCTCGGCAGCGTGAAGCCCCGGCGCATCGACGTCCGGTTCATCGCCGCCACCAACCGCGACCTGGAAGCCGAGATCACCCGCGGCGCCTTCCGCCAGGACCTCTACTTCCGGTTCGCCGGCATCACGCTGACCATCCCGCCGCTGCGCGAGCGGCTGGACGAGATCCGCCCGCTGACCGAGACGTTCGCCCAGCAGATCTGCCGCGACCTGGGGCGCGCCCCGCCCATCTTCCCGGCGCCCATCCTGATGCTGCTCGAGTCGTACGCCTGGCCCGGCAACGTCCGCGAGCTGAAGAACGTGGTCGAGCGAGCGGTGCTGCTGAGCGGCGGCCCGATCATCGGCACCGAGCACCTGCCGATGGAGAAGATCAGCCGAGCCACGCCGCCGCCGCCGAACGCGACCTCGTTCGCGGCGCCCGAGCCGCGCGTCGGGGCGGTGACCCCGCGCCAGATCGACGCCGGCCGCGTCGACGTCCCCGGCCTCCCGCGCGCCGCCCGCGGCCCGGCCGGCCAGGCCGAGCGCGAACGCATCATCTCCGCGCTCAACGCCTGCGCCGGCAACCAGAGCCGCGCCGCCAAGCTGCTGGGGATCCCGCGCCGAACCTTCCTGAACAAGCTCGACGCCTACGGCATCCCCCGCCCCAAGAAGGACGCCGACACCGACTCGTAGCTTGCTTCAGATCTTGATCAGCAGGGCAACGCCCAGGTCGGCCACCGGGTAGTCGGTGAGCGAGGCGGGGTTGGGGAGCGCGGTCAGGATCGCCGGGTAGGCGGCCACGAAGTCGGGCGGGAGGCGGAAACGGAACTCGCCGCCGATGTGACCGTAGTGGACGCCGGCGAACGCCTGGAACGTCAGGTGGGTGAGGAACGTGACCGAGTAGTCGAGCCGGGTGACGAACGACTGGTCCGAGAGGTTGCCCAGCGTCGAGAGCGTGAAGGTGGTGTAGTTCCACGAGTACGGGGCGGGGAAGCTCACGTAGGCGGCCCCGTAGTGGCGCCCCAGGTAGAAGAAAGGGAACGCGTCGGTGTTGCCGGCGACGAACGCGTCCTGGAGCAGGTCGGGATAGGCCGCGGCGTCGGTGTAGCCCGGATGGTTGTAGAAGTACTCGATCCCGGCGGTCCACATGTCGTTGTCGTTGTACTTGCGCGAGTAGGTGAGGCCGCCCACCGCCTGCGTCTCGTAGCCCGAGAAGGTGGAGATGCCGATGCCGGGGAAGTCGTGAACGAAGTCGTCGCCCGGCCGGATCGCCACGTCGGCGTAGACGTCGAAGTCCCAGATCCCGGTCGACGCGTCGAACCCGAACCGGGGCTTCTGGTCGCGACGGAGGTACGTGTCAGCCCCCAGCTCGATCCCGGCCAGCACCACCTCGGCCCGCAGCGCGCCGGCCACCTGCCGCAGGGTGGGCGTGGGCGAATTGGGATCTTCTGCGATCGCGAAGCCGTAGAAGTTCCAGCCCTTTTCTTCCCAGGGGACGTTCAGCTTCAACATCGTCGTGCCGGGGCGCGCGTCGAAAACGTCCAGCGGGTTGCGCTTCTGCTGGTGCAGGTAGTCGGTCGGCTGCCAGAAGTGCCCGGTCCCCCAGCGGACGTGCTGCTTGCCGGCCGTGATGAAGACCTTCTGCTCGATGTCGAACCGGATCCACATCTGGTCCAGCAGCGTGGCGGGGCCGCGGGTGTTGCTGAAGGTCGAGAAGCCGGTCGGGTTGCCGCCGGCCAGCGCGCCGGTCGACATGAACCCGGCCATCGGCGTCGAGACGTTCGGCGCCAGCGACGGGTCGTAGCTCATGCGGCCCAGGATGAAACCCCGCACGCGCGGGTTCGGACGCGCGTCCAGGTACAGATCCAGCAAGCTCGGGTCCGAGAACGACCACTTGTCGGGCGGCTGCCCGCCCGATGCGGTGCTTTGCGCGCGCAGATAGAGCTGCCCGCCGATCTGCAGCGGGTTCTCGGGCGCGACGTAGCCGGACAGGAACTTCGCCTCCTCGCCGCTCCCCAGCAGCTCCTGGTCGCGCTCGGTGCCGGCCGCCGCCGCAGACGCGGCGGGTGGCGCGGGGGTCGTCGCTGGCGAAGGCAACGGGGCGGCAGGCACAGCGGGCGGCGCCGGTGCGCCAGCCGGCGCAGGCGTCGAGGCGCCGCCGAACATGTCCTGTTCGCTGGGTCGGTCCCCCAGGGTCTGCGCGGCAGCGGTGCCGGCGGCCAGCAGCGCCAGCGTCCCGGCCACGAGCGCCAGCCTCATCGGCTCTTGCTTTCCAGCCAGGCCTTGGTGAACAGGTTCTGCGGGAGCGGGCTGGGGTCCACCGCCTTGATCAGCACCAGCGTCTGGTTGGCCTTCTCGACCTCGTCGTAAAAGCGGATCTCCTCCGGGTACCAGACCTCGCCCTTCTTCGACGGGCTGTAGATCTTCTTCCACTTCGGGTAGTACGACGTGCGCAGCAGGCGGTTGGACAGCGCGTACTCCTGCCGCTTGAGGATGTTCTTGGTCTCCTTGTCGATCCAGATGCGGACGATGGGGAACGCCAGGTCTTGCCCGGGCTTCCCCTTCAGCAGCAGCTTCTGCGCCGTGTAGACGCCCAACTTCTCCTCACCCTCGTCGCTGGGGTCGTACTCCTCGGCCAGGCGCGACTCGTCGAAGTCCGACCGCCGCGAGTTGGTGCCGCCGATGCGCTCGCGCTCGGTGCGCCGCTCCCACTTGCCCACCGACGGGTCGTAGAACCAGAGGTTCTTGTCGATGCGCAGGTACCCCTGCCCGGCCGACGACTTCGGCGCGGTGAAGATGATCATGAACTTCTGGTCTTCCGACCGCCGGTAGTACTCGGTGTTGTAGACGGTGTCGACCTTGTCCTTTTCCTTCTGTTCCAGGTAGGCGTCGGCCCGCCAATCGCCGTTGTTCTTCTGGCGATCGTCGACCGCCTTCAACAGCTCGACCATCTGCGGCTGGGTCAGCGCCGCCTGCGCCAGGCCGCGCAGGCTCAGCACCAGCGCGGCGACCAGGATCAGTTTCTTCATCGGGACTCCCTCATCCGAAGTGGGACATGGCCACGACCGGGCGCAGGCGCGCCGCCTTCAGCGACGGGTAGAACGCGGCCGCGCCGGTGACCAGCGTGATGGTGACGACCGCCGAGATCAGCAGCGACCCGTGGACGGCCATGCGGAGGTGGGGCGACATCAGGAAGAACTGCAGCCCGTGCGGCACCGGGATGTGCGCCGCGTTGAGCCCGGCGGCGATCAACGCCCCGGCCACCGCGCCTGCCACGGTGGAGATCAGCCCGAGCATCAGCGACTCGAGCAGGAACATCCACAGGACCTCGCGCCGGTGCATGCCGATGGCGCGCAGCGTGCCGATCTCGCGGGTGCGTTCGCGGATGGCGATCCACATCGTGTTCATGATCCCGATGACGATGATGGCGATCAGGATCGCGATCAGGACCACCGAGATCCCCTGCAGCGCCTTGAGCGTCCAGGTCATGAACGAGATCTCGTCCTCCCAGTTGGTGACGTCCAGCTTCTGGCCGGTCCAGTCCTCACGCGAGACCGACTGGAACTTCATCCAGAACGCCCGCGGATCGGGCTCCATCACGCGGTAGCCGGCCTGATCCAGCGACTGCCGCAGGCGCCCCGCGATCTCCGGGATCCGGTCGAAGTCCTTGCGGTGCAGCATGATCTGGATGACGCCGGTCGACTCCTGATTCAGCTGGTAGAGCGCGCGCAGGCTCTCGATGGGGATGAAGCAGTTCCAGGTGCTGAGCAGCCCCAGGCTGTGCGCGACGGCCACCACGCGCACGTCGATGGTGTTGTTCGTGCCCCGGGTGGTGGGCGCCGAGATCGTGATGGCGTCGCCGACCTTCACGCCCAGCTTCTCGGCCTGGTTGTCGAACAGCAGGATCGTGCCGGGCTGCGCCAGGTCGTCCAGCTTGCCGCTCTGCAGCTGCAGCACCGACGCGATCTTGGGCTCGTTGCGGATGTCGACGCCGGTCAGGCCGGCCTGCATCGATCCGGTGTCGGAGACCAGCTTGGCCCAGCCGCGCCCGCGCTGGACCGCATAGGCCATCTCCGGGACGGTCTTCTTCACGACCTCCAGGACCTTCTTGTAGTCGGTGACCACCGGAGCCGCCTGACCGGCGGTGACCTTGTAGAAGCCGCCCACGTTCACGTGCCCCGTCGACAGCGTGGTGGCCGTGTCGATCATGGTCTCGCGGACGCCGGTCGACAGACCGTTCAGCAGGACCAGCAGCGCGGTCACCGACGCGATGGCCAGCCCCAGGAACAGCGAGCGCCGGCTGTGCTGCACCAGGTTGCGGATGGCGATCGTGAAGTCGACGAAGAGCTTGGACATGACCCTATTCCTCCTCCGCCATCGCCTGCCGCGGGGTGACGCGCATCGCGATCCACGCCGGGTAGAAGCTGGAAAACGCGCTCACGAGAAGCACGATGATGAACGCCGCAATGATGTTGCTGGTCCCGATGAACGGGTGCAGCCGTGGGCCCGAGAAGAAGAAGAACCAGATGTCCGACTTGGCCGGAATGCCGATCTTGCCCACGATGCTGACGATGACCGCGCCCAGGCCGGCGCCCAGGCCGCCGAAGATGACGCCGACGACGAGCGCCTCGACCACCAGCATGGCCAGGATGAAGCGGCGCTGCGCCCCGATGGCGCGCAGGGTGCCGATCTCCTTGACCCGCTCCAGCGTGGCCATCACCAGCGCGTTGTTGATGATGACCAGCGCGATCAGGAAGATGATCAGGATGGCCACGTAAAGGACCATCCGGATCACGTTCACGAACTGACCGATCAGGCCGGCGGCCTGCTGCCAGTCGATGGCCTTCAGCGTCAGGCCGTCCTTCGCCCCCTGGGCCTCGATGGCCGCCATGGTCTCGCGGATCTTCTGGGGGCGGGCATCCTTCAGGATCACCGCGGCGTTCAGGACGACGCCCTTCTCGACTTCGTCCGACGGGAAGACGCGGCTGCGAGCCTCCTCGCGCTGCAGCTTGCCCGTCAGCGACTCGCCCACCTCGCGCATGGCCGGCGCGACGCCCGGCGTGGTGGTCGCCGTGATGTGCCGTGGCGCGGCGGCCGGCGGCGCCGGCTCTTCGGCCGGCTTGCTGCCGAACAGCTCCGCCTCGGCGTTCTCGCGGCTCACGTCGTGGGCGCCGGCCGCCTTCTGGAGCTGCTGGATCTCGGCCAGCTTCTCGCCGCTCATGAAGCCGTAGAGCTCGCGGAAGCTGACCATGTCCATCAGGTTCAGCGCGCCGGCCAGGGTCGACTTCTCCAGCCCCTGGAACTCGAAGGTGCCGTACACGGGGACGTTCACCGACTGCACGTAGCCGGAGCGCGTGAAGGCCTTGATGGTCAGCACGTCGCCGATGCGCACGCGATACAGCTCCAGCGAGGGCGCCAGCTGCTTGTAGAAGAAGTCGTAGCGCTGGTGGAAGTTCTGCTCGTCGGTCTGGAAGAAGGCGGCCAGCAGCTTGCCGACGTCCTGCTCCTGGCTCCCCAGCTCGCGTTGCAGCTTGGCGCGGAAGTCGGCGGTCTTGGCGGCGTCGAGCTGCAGCAGGATCTCGCGCACCTGCGAGACGTTCTCGCGCACCATCCGCTTCAGGTCGGGGTCCTTCTCGATGGTCAGCCCCTCGTTGTCGAGCCCCTCTTTGATCTTGTCCAGACGGCGGGCGGCCTTCAGCTTCAGCTGGTCCTCGTAGACCTGCTTCGAGAACAGGAACCCCCGCTTGCCGGCCGGCACCATCGACCCCTCGACGATGCGCATCCGGTCGAAGGACTTCTGGAACGCCTGGAAGTCGGTCCCGACGTAGTTGAGAAACAGCAGGTCGGCGTCGGCGGCCTGGCTGGCGATCCGGTTCTCCAGGAACTCCAGGCTCTCCAGCGGGTGCTGGTCGAACTCGCGCCAGAACTGCTCGGACGAGGCACGGCTGACGGCCTCCACGTCCTCCTTGTCGATGGTCCGCTCGTCCTGCACGGCCTTGGCGTTCTTGAGATCGCCCTGCAGCACCGAGACGATCTGCCGCACGTGGCTCTTCTCGCTCTCGATCGCGGTGTGGTCCTTGGCCTTGACCGCGTTGCGCAGCTTCTCGAGCGCCAGGTCGATGGTGTTGCCGGAGGTGACCAGGGCGCCGCTGATCCCCATCGGCACCACCGACTTGACGTTGGGGACCTTCAGCAGCGACTCGCGCACCTTGGCGAAGTCGTCCAGCTGCGAGATGTCGGGGTCGCCCATCATCATGCGCCCCATCACCTCGAGCTTGTCCTTGGACTGGGCGTTGTAGACCTGGATGTGACCGGCCACGCTGCCGATCACGCTGCGGCTCATCGAGGCGACCAGGCTGTCCAGCAGCGAGTTCCCGGCCACCACCAGCAGGCCGCCGAAGAAGATGATCCCGCCGACGATGATGGTCTTGAGGCGGCTGGCGAACAGGTTCCGGAACGCCATCTGCGCGACGACGCCCAGCGTGGCGAACCAGGCTCTCACACCCGCGCTCCCTTGACCGCGGCGGTCACCTCGGCCGGGGACACCCGGTCGACCAGCTTGCCGTCGGCCAGCCGCACGATCGAGTTCGCGTACGACATGACCTTCTGGTCGTGCGTCGAGAAGATGAAGGTCGTCTTCTCGGTGCGATTCAGCTCCTTCATCAGATCCAGGATGGTCTGGCCCGTCACCGAGTCGAGGTTGGCGGTCGGCTCGTCGGCCAGCACGATCTGCGGCTGCGTGACCAGCGCGCGCGCGATGGCGACGCGCTGCCGCTGCCCGCCCGACAGCTCGCTGGGGCGGTGGGTGGCGTAGTCGCGTATCCCGACCTTCTCCAGCAGCCCCATGACCCGCTTGGCCCGCTCCGGCCCGGACAGCGTCCGCTGCAGCAGCAACGGCAGCTCGATGTTCTGGAACACCGTCAGCACCGAAACCAGGTTGAAGCTCTGAAAGATGAAGCCGATCGTGCGCAGCCGCAGATCGGTCAGCTCACGCTCGGAGAGCCGCAGCGTGTCCTTGCCGGCCACCTCCACCGTTCCCGAAGTCGGCGTGTCGACGCACCCGATCAGGTTCAACAGCGTGGTCTTGCCGCTGCCGGACGGGCCGGCGATCGAGATGAAGTCGCCCGGGGCGACGTCCAGGGTCACGCCACGCAACGCGGGGACCTCCACCTCGCCCAGCTTGTAGTTCTTGACCGCGTCCCGAACCGAAACGATCGCTTTCATGACGTCCTTTCCAGGTCGACCCCGCCGCAATAGTCGACGGTCCCCCCGGTGTCAAGGCAGGGCGGCAAATCGGATGCACCCCAAACAGGCCAATCGACTACATTGGCGCGATGGACACCATCGAAAAGCTGAAGTTCCCGATTGGCGCCGTTTTTCTGGCAGCGCTTTTTTCGCACGCCGCCTGGGCAGCGGACAAGCCGGCTGAGACCCCAGCCCCGGCGGCCACGGCCAAGGCCCCGGCCGCCCCCGCGGCGGGAGCGACCACGGCGACCTGGTGGGGACACGCGGCCTGGGTGATCACCACGCCGGGCGGCGCCACCATCGCCATCGACCCGTGGCTGGACAACCCGAGCGCCCCCAAGATCGAGCACCCGAAGGCGCTGGACGCCATCCTGGTCACCCACGGTCACTTCGACCACGTCGGCAACGCGGCCGAGCTGGCCAAGAAGACCGGCGCCAAGCTGATCACGTCGTTCGAGCTGGCCAGCCTGATCGGCGCGCCCAACGCCGAGGGGATGAACGTCGGCGGCACCACGACGGTGAAGGACGCCACCATCCACCTGGTCGAAGCGGTGCACTCGGGCGGCTTCGGCCAGGACAAGTCCGGCCCCAAGTACAGCGGCCCCGCGATGGGGTTCGTGATCGAGGTGGCGAAGGGGCCGGTCCTGTATCACGCCGGCGACACCGACGTGTTCAGCAGCATGTCGCTGATCGCCGACCGTTACCACCCGACGATCGCGCTCCTGCCGATCGGCGGGCACTTCACCATGGACCCGACCAGCGCGGCGCTGGCGGCCAAGCTGCTGAAGGTGAAGACGGTCATCCCGATGCACTACGGAACGTTCCCGGCCCTGGCCGGCACGCCCGAGCAGCTCCGCGAGGCGCTGAAGAAGGCGCACGGCACCGCCAAGGTCGTCGAGTTCGTCCCCGGCGAGCCTCAGACGCTGAAGTGACCGATCCCCGGCGCAGGCCATCCGCTTGCTCCACGGTGATTATTCAAATTTGAGTATAAGACGTCAAGCAGAAGATTTGCGCCGGCCGTGGGCAGGTCTTCCGGCCGCCGACTCCTTGCCGGGCCCGACCTTGTACACCCCATGGTTCAACCGATCGATCAAGGTGCGGGCCCACGGGATGTCGGCGGCGAAGCCGGCCCGCATCCGGTCGTACAGCTCCCTGACGTGCTCGGGCGTGTCGGGCGGCTTGACGTCGCCGCGCGAGAACTCGAGGTGCTTGATCGCCCCCTCGAGCGCCGAGATCCGGTGCTCGAGGGCCGCGATCAGCTCTTCCTTGCTGAGGCTGGGCATGAAGCAGAGCGCCGGCATCAGGTCGTCGATGGGCGGCAGGACCCGCCACCAGGTCGCGCGCAGCAGGGCCTGGTACTCCTTCTCGCCGTCGGTGGTCAGGCTGTACTGCGTGCGCTCGGGCCGCCCGCCGACCTGTCCGGTGCCGGCGACCTGCAGGAACTTCTCTTTCGTCAGCGTCTTGAGGGCGTTGTAGATGGACCCGGGGGCGACGTTGGCCCACTGATCGACCCGCCAGGACAGGAGCTCGCGGCGCACGTCGTAGCCGTGCACCGGCTGGAAGCCGCGGACCACCCCCAGGACCAGGAGACGCGTCGACGACATCAGCGCGAGACCGGCGCCGCCGACGCCGTCAACTTCACCTCCACCACCAGATCGGTCGCCACCCGCTCCAGCTCGGCCTGCAGCTTGGCCACGTCGGTCGAGGGGGGCACGCGCACCCGCGCGCGCGCCTCGAACAGCATCTCGCCCGACATCGGCGCGCTGGAACGGTTGGTCACCAGCTCGTCGACGTTCACGCCGTTGGCAGCCAGGAGCTGGGAGATCTCGCGCACGATGCCCGGACGATCGAGGCCGACCAGGTCCAGGTCCATCACCTGATCGGGCACCCGCTGGCCGGCGCGCGCGGCGGCCTCGACGGTCACCTTCAGGCCGCGCGACTCCAGCTTCGCCAGCGCCGCCGTCGCCTCGGCCACCCGATCCGCAGGCAGCTCCGCCCGCAGAATCCCGGCGAACTTGCCGGCCAGGTGACTCATGCGGCTCTCGAGCCAGTTGCCGTCGTGCGCCGCGATCACACCCGCCACCAGTTCGACCAGACCCGGTCGGTCCGGGCCCAGCAGGGTCAAAACGAGGTCGGTCATGCCCGGCGAGTCTAACGCGATTTGCGCTGGCGGGCGGGCTTCGCCGCGGACCCCTGGGCAAGCAGCTCGAGATCCAGCAGATCCTTGGGACGGCCGGCGCTGGCTTCGCTCCGAAGCCTGTCCCGACTGCGCTAGAGCCACTCCACGCCGAGCGAGAGGTCCCAGGCCGAGCCGAAGCCGCCCTCGGTGTGGGTGGCGGAGTGATTATCGACGGGCGGCAGGAACAACGCGCCGCCCGCCCAGGGCGAGTAGCCCGCCTCGACTGACAGCGCCAGCGAATGCACCGGGAAGTACTTGAGCCCGGCGGCGACCCGAGCCTGCGCCAGCGCGCCGATGATCTTGTCGGACGTCGCGGGATCCCAGGTGGCCCGCGACTGGACGACGCTGACCAGCACGCCGGCCGTACCGTACGGGAACAGCGCGGCCTCCGGAATGTAGACGCCGAAGTTCAGCGGATAGAGCCCCAGCCCGTACGACGCGAAGTTCGACGCGAACGAGATCGGCACATCGAGCTTGAAGAAGAAGCCGCCGCCGCCCAGGTGCAAGGTGGGCGTGATGGTGCGCGCCGTCGACGAGAACGAGTAGTCGTTGGCGGTCTGGGTGCTGCCGGTCGCGTCATTGATCGTGGTCACCCACGAGGCCGGCGGCGTGAGGTGCATCTCGGTGAAGCCGAGCCGCACGCCCAGCCCGAACCACCCCATCCGCCGCCCCTCGGGAGGCGGTGGTGGCGGGCTGGCCGTGATGGTCGCGGCAGCCGTGTCCTGGGCCCGCGCGCCCGCGGGATGCAGCACCGCGAGCGCCAGCACCGCGCACACCAACGACCATCGAAAAAAGACGGTGAGCTTCATGCCGTCCCTTTTCTAGTTGGGCCGCGCGCGGGCTTCGCGCAACCACGACCGCAGCGATTTCGCTCAGCCGTGCGGATTTTGCGCCGGCGGCGGGCAAGCAGGTCGCCCGCCCGTGACGCACATCGCGGCTTTTACGGCGCTGCGCTGATGTGCGGAGCGGTGGTCTTCGCCCGGGACGCGCGGACACCACCGCCGCCACTCACCGATTTCCGGTTGGCGGGCGCCGCCGGCGTCTGAGCCTCGCGGACGGCGCAGGCCGCCTCGATCAGATGGCGGCCGCAGGTTCCGTCGCGCGTCTCCGTCCGCTTGCCCGGCCAGGTCGCCTCGATGGTCTTGCCGTGGCAGTCGGCCAGCGCCGTATAGATCGTCCCGTCGGACGCCGGCGCCGACCCGTCGGTCGGCGCCCAGCGGAACAGCGTCTCGCTGCCCATCTCGCGCACCGATCCGCGATCGAACACCAGGCGATCGCCCTGCTCCCGCACGCACGCCACGTCCCAGCTGCCGGGCGCCGCGTCCACCTCGGCCACGGTCACCGTCATCAGCGCGCCCCGCGCCGGACCGGTCGCCACCTCGGTCGTGGCCGCGTCAGCCTCTTGCGCTTCACGCGCCTGCTGCATCTCCCGCCGCCACCCCATGTCGTCGAACCCGTTTCCTTTGTCTCGAACCACCGCCCCCGCCAACATCATCAACCCCGTCACCACGCTCCGCATAATTCCTTGGTCCTTCCTTTCATCCGTAAATCGGATCGATCGTCGCCAATGTTGAGTGACGATCTGCGCGCACGCAATAATCGCGGCGAATGTTAACCGCTGCTTTGCGGCGACGAAACGAGACCGAGACAACAGCGTCACCGCCGTGTCTCGATCTCGTTTTCTCGACGACGATCTGACGCGCGCGTCGTGCGCGTCGCGCGATCCGCGCCAACCGGTAGTCGAAACGAGGCGCCCACTTGCGCGAGCCGAGACGCACCGTGGTGGAGCAGTTGTCCACCAGGATGTCCGTCCGCGCCATCATGGTGGCGATGTAGACGCCTGCGGTGAACGGGTGCACAGGGACGTTCGACTCGTCGCGCTGCACGACCTCCTGCGCGGCCCGCCTTTTCTAGGGGCAGGTCGAGACGACGGCTTGGGCGCTGTGCTTGCTGGAGTCGTAGAGCGACAGCGCGAAGGAGCCCTGGAAGTTGGTCAGGCCGAACCAGCCGGGGTTCGCTGAGGTCAGCACGGCGCCCGAGTTGTACTGCTTGCTGCCGTCGGCCGGCACGTACATGAAGGTGACGCCGTTCGATTCCATCACGGCGATCCCGGCGCCCCCCTGGCCGGCCGGATCGTCGCTGATCGCCTTGGCGTAGGCGCCGTTCGACCCGTAGCTGAAGGTCGTGAACAGCGACGAGATGCCCGCGTCGGGTACCCCAGCGTCGGACAGCACGCTGCTGCTGCCCGCGAGCGGCACGTACACCCCGTAGGCCGTGCTGCCGGTCAACGACAGCGTCACGAAACCCTTCGTCGTGCCACCGGCGGCGATCGCGCTGATCCCCACACTGCCGAGGTCCAGGGTCTGGCCGACCTGAACGCCGGTGGCGTCCAGGATCGTCAACGAGGGATGACCGGTGCTGTAATCGCGCATGCCCACGCCCAGCAACGTCCCCGACGTGCCAGCCGCCGAATCGCGATAGTCGGGCGCGTTGTCCACGCCGCTCCTGGTTGGGACCTGGCTGGTGTCGCCTCCGGCGCCCGCCCCGGTCACGGCGAACCGGCGCACGTGGGTGAACCAGTTGGTCGTGTAGTACTTCCAGGACACGATGAGCTGGCTGGTGCCCGCTGACCAGGTCACGTGAGGCGACCCCAGCTCGCTGCTCTCGAGCAACACCGGCGCCCGCTCGAGCTGGACGCCCTCCACGCCGCCATCACCCGGCGTCCCCGGCGACAGGAACGCCGCGTAAAGAGTGTCGACGTTGCCGTGGGCTTGGTTCTGCCGGAGGGTGTACAGAATCACCATCTCTCCGCTGGGTGCGATCGCGCTGTCGTCGATCGCGAAGGAGGTTCCGGTCAGCGGGACAGTGAACAGCGGCGTGGCGCTCCCCCGCTTGGCCCCCGTCACCGGATCGAACTGTTGCAAGTAGATGGCGTTGCCGATGGTCCCGCCGTCGGCGCCGCCGTCGGTGGGCTCCGGGCCGCTCCAGCTGCTGAAGAGGAAGATCGTGTCGGTGTTGGCGGCGGCGACCGACGACGTGAAGTTGGGGTTGGCGTCCCCCTGCACCACCGTGCCGAAGCTGGTGGCCGGGACCGAGCAGCTGGCGGGGGCGACACCGCCGGTACCGGCGTGCGCCCCGCCGGTGCCCCCGTGCCCGCCGCTCCCCGAGCCGGCGTGTCCGCCGACGGCGACCGCCCCGCCCGCGCCTGAGCCCGTGGCCCCGCCCGCGCCGGTCGGCACACCGCTGCCGCCCGTGGCCGGCGTGCCGCCGTCGGGTGGGATCAGCTCGTTCGTCGTCGCGTCGTAGTCCTTGTCGACGGTGGGGTCGACGCACAGGTGGCTGACGCTGGTGCAGATCTGCGCGGGCGGCGACAGCAGCCCGCCCGGGCAGTCCGCGGCGGTCTGGCACTGGTTCCGGCACTGCTGATCGATCCCGCAGATCAGCGGCGACTCGCACTGGCTGTTGTACTTGCACGTGACCGCCTCGGGCGCCTGGCAGGCGGTGCCAACCGGCGTCCCGTCGGCGGCGACGGTCGCCGTCACGCAGCGCTGGCCCGTCGGACAATCCTTGGAGGTGACGCAGGGGTTCACGCAGTAGCCCAGCGAGCAGACGAGCTGCGGGTTGCACTCGGAGTTGTGGATGCACGCCGGGGTGCTCTTCTTGGCCGAGCTGCTGCCACATCCCGCGACCAGGAGCAGCGCCGCGACGAAAGCGACGCGCCCGTTCATCGCACCACCGGCAGCGTGACCGCCCCTTCCGCCGCCGACGAAACTGCCGCTGCGTACTTGGCCATGACACCTCTGGTGAACCGGGGCGCCGGCGGCGTCCACCCGGCCTTGCGTGACTCGAGATCGGCCTCGACGTCGATCCGGCGCGTCTCCACGTCCAGCGTGATCGAATCGCCGTCGCGCACGAAGGCGATCGGCCCGCCGACCTGCGCTTCGGGCGACAGGTGCCCGACCATGAAGCCGTGCGTGGCGCCCGAGAAGCGGCCGTCGGTCATCAGGACGACACTGTCGTCCAGCTTCTGGCCGACCAGCGCGCCGGTGACCGCCAGCATCTCGCGCATGCCGGGGCCGCCCTTGGGCCCCTCGTAGCGAATGATGACCACGTCGCCCGGCTTGATCTCGCGCCGCTGCACGGCCTGGAAGCAGGCCTCCTCCGAGTCGAAGACGCGCGCCGGCCCGGTGTGGCGGCGGCGGTCGTGGCCGGCCAGCTTCACCACCGCCCCCTCGGGCGCCAGGTTGCCGCGCAGGATCGCGAAGCCGCCGATCGGGCTGAGCGCCTTCGCCGCCGTGCGGACCACCTGCTGATTGGGCGTCTCCTGCGCGTCCTTCACGACGTCGATCAGGCTGCCGCCGCTGACGGTGGGGCTGTCCTTGAGCAGCCCGGCCTCCAGCAGGCGCCGCGCCACCAGCCGGACGCCGCCCGCGCCGTCCAGGTCGGCCGCGAAGAACCGCCCGCCCGGTTTCAGGTCGGCGATGACCGGCGTGCGCGCCGCGATCGCGTCGAAGTCGTCCAGCGCCAGTGACACGTTCGCCTCGCGGGCCAGCGCCAGCAGGTGCAGCACGGCGTTCGTCGATCCGGCGGTGGCCGCGACCGCCGTGATGGCGTTCTCGAACGCGGCGCGCGTCAGGATCTGGCTGGGGCGCAGGTCCTCGGTGACCAGGCGCATGACGATCTCGCCCGCGCGCACCGCCACGCCGGGCTTGCGCGGATCGACCGCCGGGACGTCGTTGAGGCCCATCGGCGAGATCCCCAGCATCTCGCCGGCCATCGCCATGGTGTTGGCGGTGTACTGCCCGCCGCAGGCGCCCGCTCCCGGACAGGCAACGTCCTCCAGCGCCCGCAGCTCGCTCTCGGTGATGCGGCCCGCCGAGCAGGCGCCCACCGCCTCGAACACGTCCTGGATGGTGACCGCCTTGCCGCGAAAATCGCCCGGCATGATGGTCCCGCCGTAGAGCATCAGCCCCGGCACGTCCAGCCGCGCCAGCGCCATCATGGTGCCAGGGATGGTCTTGTCGCAGCCCGAGAGCGCGACCACCCCGTCGCACAGGGCGCCGCGGACCGCCAGCTCGATCGAATCGGCGATCACCTCGCGCGAGACCAGCGACGCGCGCATCCCTTCCGTCCCCATGCTGATGCCGTCGGAGACGACGATGGTGTTGAACTCGATCGGCGTGCCGCCCGCGGCGCGGATCCCCTCCTTGACCTTCTCGCCCAGCGCCCGCAGGTGCATGTTGCAGGGCGTGGCGTCGGTCCAGGTGTTGGCGACCGCGATCAGCGGGCGATCGAGGTCGGCGTCCGTCAGGCCGGTGGCCTTCAGCATGGCCCGCGCCGGCGCGCGATGAATCCCCTTCTTCAGCGCGTCGCTTCGCACGGAGCCGCTTATATCACGCGGCACCCGCGGGGTTCTTCAGGGGGGCGCTGCTCAAGATGTGCACGGCGTGCACATCGGCTCGGGGGCGCGTGCTCATCCCGAGCAGCGCCGCGGGTCTCCCGGCCGAGATGCCCCGGTTTTCGACCGCGAGCCGCGTTGGCCCGGCGGTTGCTCATTGGTTGGTCCGTAACGCGGTCCACGAAGAACCGATCAACCCGAAAGGAAACAGAGTCATGACCTCACGCAAGCGCAACGGCCTCCTGCTCCTCACCACCCTGGCAACGCTGGGTGCTTCGGGCACCGCCTCGGCTGCGGCAGCGGCCGACCGCGGAACGGTCGTCGCGCGGGGCCACGCGAACAAGGTCGTCGTCGCCGGGCCGGCGGCCGTTCACGTCTACTCCCAGTTCGCTGGTGGCGCGATCTACACCGCGCCCAGCCGCACGGGAACCGATCGGGACTGCGCGGGGGCCGCCGGGCCCGCGATCGCGCTGGCCACCGACCGGGTGGCGGTGGTGTCCGTCGGTCCGGGCCAGGTGGCCTGCCTGTCGACCTCGGCGCGCGGCTCGTTCGAGCTGGTCTGGCACGCGGTCGGGCGTCCCGCCCCGACCGCCACGCTGCTCGCCAAGGCCGGGCGCTGAAGGTGGCGCGCTCGCGCACCCCGCGCCTCCGGCGGCTGGCGCCGGCGGCGCTGCTCCTGGCGGCGGCGGTGGCGCCGGCCTGCTCGGACGTGTCGGTGCCGCTGCCGTCGGCCGCCGGATTGGTGGCCGACACGAGCTGCCCGTCGCTGCCCGCCGCAGCCATCGACCCCGCGTCGCCGCCGCAGACGCTGGCCGCCACCGGCCTCTACTGCGACGCCGGTCAGCTCACGCTGGCGCCCGGCGTCTCGCCGTTCCGTCCCAAGTACGAGCTCTGGTCCGACGGCGCGGTCAAGACGCGCTGGGTCTCCTTGCCGCCGGGCACCCAGATCGACGTGAGCAACCCCGACCACTGGTCGTTCCCGGTGGGAACCCGGTTCTGGAAGGAGTTCCAGTACCAGGGCCGGCGGGTCGAGACGCGCTTCATCACGCGCTACGGCGCCGGCCCCGACGACTTCTTCTACGCCAGCTACCAGTGGAGCGCCGACGGCACGCAGGCGACCCTGGCGCCGGCCGGCGGCGTTCCCAACGTGGTGGCGCTGACCGACGACCCGAGCGGGCCGATGCACGACATCCCGAGCACCAGCGATTGCACCACCTGCCACGGCAAGCTTCCGGAGCACATCCTGGGGTTCGACGCGATCCAGCTCAGTCACTCGCTGGGCGGGCTGGCGCTGGGCGACCTGATCGGGCAGGGCCTGGTCACGCCGGGCCTGTCGGCCGACGGCTACCCCGTGCCCGGCGACGCGACCGCGCAGGCGGCGCTCGGCTGGCTGCAGGCCAACTGCAGCCACTGCCACAACGACACCCCGACCGGCGTCACCTACCCGCGCTACATGTTGAGGCTGACCGTCGCGAACACGACGGTGGAGTCGACCAACACCTACCGGACGGCGGTCAACGTGCTGCACACCTGGCTGGCGGCGCCCGAGGGTGTCGGCCCCTATCGGATCCAGGGCGGCGACGCCGAGGACAGCGAGCTCTACTTCCGGACCGGCGTCCGGATCACCGGCGAGCAGATGCCGCCGATCGGGACCAAGATCATCGACCCGACGGGACGCGCGGCGCTGAAGCAGTGGATCGACGGGCTGCCCGCGCCGATGGCGGCGGCCACCCCCTGACGCAGCATCAGTCGCGCGGCCGCGGGATGGCGTACTCCTTCAGGCGCTTGCAGAAGGTCCGGCGCGGCATCCCCAGCAGCTCGGCGGCGCGCGTCTGGTTGAAGTGGCAGCGCTGCAAGGCGTCCACGATCGCCTGGCGCTCGATGTCGCGCATCCCCCGCGCCTCGGTCGCGGCCGGCTCGGAGCCAGGGGCGGGGGAGGCGGGAGACGTGCTCGGCAGCTGCGGCACCGCCCGCCGGCGCATCTTGTCCGTCGGGAGGTGCTCGGGGGTCAGCTCGAGCCCGTCACACAGCACGAAGGCCCGCTCGATCACGTTGCGCAGCTCGCGGATGTTGCCGGGCCAGGCGTAGGCGCGCATCAGCTCCAGGGTATCGTCGCGCACCGCCGGCGGCGGGCGACCGACGGTGGCGGCCAGGCGAGCCAGGAACAGACGCGCCAGCGAGGCGATCTCCGCCGGCCGATCGCGCAGCGGTGGGATCTCCAGCGTGATCACGTTCAGGCGAAAGTAGAGGTCTTCCCGGAAGCGCTTCTCGGCGACCTCGTCTTCCAGGTCGCGGTTCGTCGCGGCCAGGAATCGGACGTCGATCGGCCGGGGCTGCGTGGCGCCGACGCGCAGGACCTGGCGCGTCTCCAGGACGCGCAGCAGCTTGGCCTGGATCGACAGCGGCATCTCGCCGATCTCGTCCAGGAACACGGTCCCGCCCGCCGCCGCCTCCAGCAGGCCCGGCTTGGCCTGGGCGGCGCCGGTGAACGCGCCGCGTTCGTGCCCGAACAGCTCGCTCTCGACGACGCTCTCCGACAGGGCGGCGCAGTTCAGCGCCAGCAGCGGGCGCTGCGCGCGCGGCGAGGCGCGGTGGATGGTCTCGGCCAGCACCTCCTTGCCCGCCCCGGTCTCACCCAGGATGAGCACGTTGCTGTTGCCGATGGCCGCGCGCCGGGCCAGCTCGTAGAGCGCGTGCATCGCCGGGCTCTCGACGACGACCCCCTCGTCCACTCGCGCGGCGCCGCTGCGGACCCGCTCGGCAGCCCGCCCGATCAACGCCTGCGGCGAGGTCCCGTCGGCCGGGTAGAACGCCAGGCCGACAGTTGCACCGATGTTCTTGGCGGCCAGCGCGGCGACGACGCCGTCGATCAGCGTCCGGGCGGCGCCCTCGGCCACGTCCAGCGCCAGGATCTCGTACTCGCCGGGAGCATAGGCGGCCAGCAGCTCGCCTCGGTGCAACCGGTCCGTGATGATCTCCTCGACCAGGATGGCCGGCGCGGAAGCGGTCAGGTGCAGGCGGGCCAGCGCGATCTTTCCGTGCCCGGCCTGCGCGCGGGCACACTCCTCGATCAGGCGGGTCTCCAGGTAGCCGTGGGCCCAGATGCGCCGGGGATCGGGATCCGGCTCGCCCTGTTGCAGCACCATCAGCGTGTTGCCGATGGCCACGACGTCGCCGTGCTCCAGGCGCCGCCGCTCGCCCGGCGCGAGCCGCTGGTTGCGGATGGCCGTCCCGTTCGCGCTGCCCAGATCCTCGATCTCCACGGCGGAGGCGACTGTCAGGCGGGCGTGGCGGCGCGACGCGCGCGGATCGTTCAGGCGGATCTCGACCTCGTCATCTCGGCCGATCGCCACCGTGCCTGCCTGGGGGAGCAGCCGCGGGATGGCCCCATCGCGAGCCAGGATCAGCAGGTGGTAGCGGGTCGAGCCGTCTGCGGGAGGCGGCCGGCCAGACTGCCCCACCTTCGCGTCGACGATGGTGGGTGAGGCCATTCCTCGACTTCTAACATGGCCTCCGGTAGGTCCGGGCTCCTGCGCATCGGCTACACAACTTGTGTACCCGGTGCTCAACGCCATCGATCAACCTGCTCAGTTCGCGATCCCCCCCGGCTGGCCCCGGCCCCAAAAGCCTGAAGTTACGGGGAGATCGAGTTTGGCCCGCCGGTTGCTTTGCTCTGGGTCCGTAACGCCTTCCAAACCAACCACTGAAAGGACACGGACCATGACCTCGACCAAGCGCAACGGCCTCTCGAACCTCACCTGCAAGCTCGCTGGCCTGGCCGTCCTGGCGCTCGGAACGCTGGCCGCCTCGGGCAGCGCCACGGCCGCCGGCACGGTGAACGACCGCGGGACGGTCGTCGCCCGCGGCCAGTCCAGCAAGGTCGTGGTCGCGGGCCCCGTCGCCCTTCACGTCTACTCGCAGTCGAGCGGCGGCGCGATCTACACGGTGCCCAGCGTGACCGGGACCGACAAGGACTGCTCGGGGGCGGCCGGTCCGGTCACCCCGATCGCCGCCGAGACGGTGGCGCACATCTCGGTCGGCGAGGGTCGGGTGGCGTGCGTGTCGACCTCGACCCGCGGCGCCTTCGAGCTGGTGTGGCACGCGACGGAGCGCCCCGCCCCGACGGCCATCTTCCTGGCCAAGGCCGACCGCTGAATCAGTCGCCGGCCACGCCGTGGGTCTCGGGGTGGACCTTGGCCCCGTACCAGGCGATGTACAGGTAACAGACGGCGGCGATCACGAAGCAGTAGTGGATGCTGAACCCGTCGGCGATCTTGCCAGTCAGCGGCGGAATGATCGCGCCGCCCACGATGGCCAGACACAGGACCCCCGACCCCTGGCGCGTATGGCGGCCCAGCCCGTCGATGGCCAGCGTGAAGATGGTCGGGAACATGATCGAGTTGAAGAAACCAACAGCCAGGATGGTCCACATGGCCAGCGACCCGCTGGTCGCCATGGTGAGGACCAGGAGCACCAGCGCCCCCAGCGCGTGCGTCGCCAGAAGCTTGCCGGGCCGGTACATCCGCAGCGTGAAGATGCCCACGAACCGCCCGACCATCGCGGCGCCCCAGTAGAACTTGACCTTCTCGGCCGCGTCGGCCGCCGAGAGCCCGCCCATGTACGGCTGCTGGAAGTAGCCGACCAGGTAGTTCCCGATCGCGACCTCGGCGCCGACGTAGACGAAGATCGCGACCGCTCCCAGGACCAGATGGCGGTACTGCCAGGCGCTGGTCCGGTGGTCGTCGCCGACGGCCCGGAGCGCCCCCTCTGCCCCGTCGTCGATCTTGGGAAGCCGGCTCAACCCGATGGCCACCGCGAGCGCCACCAGGGTCCCGGCGAGGGCCAGGTAGGGCCCCTGGACCGCGCCCGCTTGCGCAGCGCGGTAGGCCTCGACGGCGGCCGGCGTCATCTGCTTCAGCTCGGCGGACGACTTCACCGCGACGGCCAGGATGACGACCGCCCCGAAGTGGGGGGCGATGGTCGTGCCCAGCGAGTTGAAGAACTGCGTGAGCGTCAGGCGGGACGAGGCGGTCTCGGGCTTGCCCAGCGCCGCCACGAAGGGGTTGGCGGCCACCTGCAGCAGCGTGATCCCCGCCCCGAGCACGAACAGGGCGACCAGGAACAGCGGGAAGGACGGGGCCTTGGCCGCCGGGTAGAAGAGCAGGCACCCGAGGGCGGCGATGGTCAGCCCGATGATGATCCCCGGCTTGTAGCCGGTTCGCTTGACCACCCAGCCGGACGGCAGCGACATGACGAAGTACGCGAAGAAGAAGGCCGTCTGGACGAACCCCGCCCAGTAGTAGTTCAGGTCGAAGAGCGCCTTCAGATGAGGGCTGATGAAGTCGTTCAGACAGGTCAGGAACCCCCACATGAAAAACAGCGTCGACAACACCGCCAGCGGGGCGGTGTAGCGGCTGGTGGTGGCGGCCTGGGAGGTGCCGGCAGTGCCGGCGGGGGCGACGGGAACAGTTCCTGCCATGGTGTTCCACCCGCGAAGTCGTGCGGGGCTCGGACCTTAGCCGGCGCAGGCGGTCAGGTCAACGCCCCCGGCCAGCACGAGGCGGCCCCTGTTTTCGAGACAGCCGCCAAATCGTCAGACGGGTGACACAGGAATTCAGCCATGGTTCCGCCAATGGGGCGCACCGTCCCGACGCGCAGGTCGCAGGTCAACCGTGCCCGGGTCCGCTTCGCGGTGGTCTTCGCATCTGTTGCCGGAGCGCTGCTGGCCGTCTACTCGTTCCCGTACCAGGAGCACGGGTTTCACGAGAACCTCTTCGCCTGGTATCTGGCCGGGTACGCCCGCGCGGCCGGTGCCGTGATTCACCTGACCGACCCGCTGGTCCGGGTGGCCGGCGCGCAGATCGTGGGGCGAACGTCGCTGGTGATCGCCAAGAACTGCGACGCCATGGACGTCAACCTGCTGCTGAGCGCCGCCATGATCGCCTTCCCCGCCGCCTGGTCGCGCCGGCTGGTGGGGATCGCGGCCGGGGTCGCCCTGCTGAGCGTGGTCAACGTGCTGCGGATCGTCACCCTCTATCATCTGAACGTTCGGTCGCCGGCGGCGTTCGAGCTCGTGCACGGCGAGGTCTGGCCGTTCGCGATGGTGAGCCTGGCCGTCGGCGTGTTCGCCGTCTGGTCGCGCTGGTCGCGCCCGCTCGAAGCCGGGCCGGCGGCGCAAGCCTCGGCAGCCGATGCCTAGGTCCGCCCGGGCGCGAAGGGTTGCGCCGCGGCCCGAGACCCCGCGGCGGCTCCTCCCCGAGATCGACAGGAAGGCGATCGCGATCTTCGTGGGGGCCGTCCTGATCCTGCTCGCCCCGTGGCCTGGCTGCGGCCGGGTGTTCCGGACGTTCTTCAGTGGGTTCGGGAACGCCGTCCTGGCGGTCACCGGCGCCGGCGCGGCGTCGGAGCCGAGCTTCTCTTCCAGCCCTCCCGCCGCCCTGGCCGCCGACCCCGGCCTCGAGCACGCGGCCTGGACGGTCTGGGCCGGCGCCGCCCGTGGCCCCCTGGCCTCCGGTCCGCCGGTGCCGCTGGACACCCGCATCCTCGGCTACACGCCGCTGGCCGTTCTGCTGGCGCTGGTGGCGGCGTCGGCCATCCCGCGGCGCCGCCGGGCAGCCGTGCTCGGGATCGGGGCGTCCCTGCTGCTCTTCCGGCTGGCGGTGGCGATCGCGATGGCGGTCGGGCGGGGCTTCGGCCAGTCGGCGGAGCGTCCCGGCGCGGTCGCCGAGATCGTCTGGTACCTGCTGGTCGACCTGCCGGCCATGAGCTACGTCGCGCCGCTGGCCGCGTGGGTGGCGGGGCTGGCCGCGACCGAAGCCTCCGCGTCCAGGCGGGTCTCCTCGATTCGAACATGACATTTCGACTTTCGAACACTCGCCACCGACCGCCTCTCGGATCGCCCGACAAACAACGGCAACTGTCCAGGGTACGGAGTTTGCCTACGACAGGCGCAGCCGATGACGAGCTGTCGCCCGAATCGCCCGAATTCCCGAATTGCCTTTGTGTCCCTGGCCGCGGCCGCGCTGATGGTGGGCTGCGGCGACCAGCGGACCGAAGGTGTCGACGTCGCGCTGCAGGTCTCGCCCGGCGTGACGCTCTCGAGCGCGAGCTACGACGTCCTGGCCCCCGACGGAGCGGTCACGACCGGCTCGGTGGCGGTGGGAGGCACCTCGGACGTGCCGGTGCCGATCGGGCCCCTGCCCGTCGCCGACGGTTATCTCCTGATCGTGAGCGGGGTGGCGAGCAACGGAACGGTCGGCTGTTCCGGGTCGACGCCCTTCGACGTGACCGACGGCGCCGCGACGACCATCGTGGTGCACCTGGTGTGCGCGCAGTCACCCGCGACCGGGCAGGTGCTGGTCACGGGCAGCGTGAACATCTGCCCCGTGATTGACGGCGTGAGCGCCACACCGGCCAGCGCCCGGATCGGCGCCTCGATGGCGCTGGCTGCCCCGGCGCACGACGACGACGACCAGCCGGTCGCCCTCTCCTATTTCTGGTCGGCGAGCAGCGGAACGCTGAGCTCGGCGAGCGACCCGGCGCCGACGCTGACCTGCACGGCCTCCGGGACCGTGGTCGTGACGGTCACCGTATCGGACAGCGACCCGACCTGCGTCGACCAGATGTCCTTCGACGTCACCTGCACGGAGCCGTGAAGATGTCCGCCAAGAGAATGCTTTCGCGCGCCGCGCTGACGGACGGCCGCCTCTACTGCTGGGGCTGGAACAACGCCGGCCAGCTCGGCGACGGGACGACCATCGACCGCCACGCGCCCGTGCAGACCTCGGTCGGCACCACCTTGCAGGTCTCGGCGGGCGTCAACCAGAACAGCTGCGCCAATCTGTCCGACGGGACCATCTGGTGCTGGGGCAGTGACTCGCTGGGGCAGGTCGGCGACGGCGGCGGCGTGACCCGCACGGCGCCGGTCAAGGTGCTGGCCGCGGCCCCGGCGTCGTCGGTCCCGGCCACCCCGCGCTGGGCGCGCCTCGGGCTGGCGCTGCTGCTGGTCCTGGTGGCCTGGCTGGGACGACGGCGGTGGAGCTCGAACGCGCTGGCGGCCACCGCGCTGGCCCTGGGCGTCGCCGCGGCGTCCGGCTGCGCCGACCAGCGGGCGCCGGGAACGCCGGCACCGACAGCCGGGTCGATTCAGCTCGCGCTGACGATCCCGCCCAGCGTGCAGATCGGGACGGTCACGTACCAGATCACGCGCGGGACCTACAGCCAGTCGGGCAGCATCGACGTCTCGCACACCTCGGTGATCACGGGCGTCGTCGGCGGGATCCCGATCGGCACCGGCTACCAGCTGGCGCTGTCCGCCAGCGACCCGAGCGGCAAGCTGACCGGCTGCTCGGGCACGGCCAGCTTCGACGTGAGCGGCGGCATGGCGACGAACGTGCCGATCGACGTGGTTTGCCACGTGACCCCGACGCCGCCACCACCACCACCACCGTCGGTGCCGATCCCCTACCCGGCCGTCGTGGTCCTGGCGGGCGCGCTGCTGGGCGCCGGTCTGGGCGGCGGCGGCCGCTCTCGCCGGTAGACGTCAGGCCGTCAGGCGACGGCCGGCGGCTGGGGCGGACGCGCTGCGGCGGGCGGGGCGTCGGGAAGCTGGATGTTCAGCTCCAGCACCTCGCAACCGCCGCTCTTGTCCAGGTTCACCGTCACGTGAGCGAGGTCGATCTTCTCGTAGCGGGCGATGACCGCGAGCAGCTCCTGCTGGAGCTGCGGCAGGTAGTCGGCGCCGACCCGAGTCCCGGCGCGCTCGCGCGCGACGATGATCGACAGCCGGTCCTTGGCGAGCGTCGCGGATTTCGGGGCCCGCCGGAAGTAATCGAAAAACGCCATGATTGACCTCTGCGCCGGGGTTAACCGAACAGGCGGCCGAAGAAGCCGCGTTTCTGGTCTTCGATGAAGCGGTGTTGCCGCTCCTCGCCCAGGTAGCGAAACACGACGTCCAGGTAGGCCTGGGCGACGTCGGTGGTCTCGTCGAGGATGGCGGGCGTCCCCTTGTTGGACGACTGCAGGACCGCCTTGGACTCCGGGATGACGCCGAGCAACGGGATGCCCAGCAGCTCGAGGACGTCGCCCACGCTCAGCATCTCGCCCTTCTTGACCATGGCGGGCGAGTAGCGGGTCAGCAGCAGGTGCGTGCGGATGGCCGCGGAGTTGGTCTCGGCGCGGCTGGTCTTGGCCGCCAGCAGGCCGAGCACGCGATCCGAGTCGCGCACCGAGGAGACCTCCGGGTTGGTGACGACGATGGCCTCGTCGGCGAAGTACATCGCCATCTGCGCGCCCTTCTCGATACCGGCGGGCGAGTCGCAGATGATGTAGTCGAACCCCTGCTCTTTCAGCTCGTTGATGACGCGCCCGACCCCCTCGGCGTCCAGGGCGTCCTTGTCGCGCGTCTGCGACGCCGGGAGCACGTAGAGCGTCTCGACCCGCTTGTCGCGGATCAGCGCCTGGTTCAACTTGGCCTCGTTGCGGATGACGTTGACGAAGTCGTAGACGACCCGTCGCTCGCACCCCATCACGAGGTCCAGATTACGCAGCCCGACGTCGAAATCGATCGCCACGACCTTCTTCCCCTGTAACGCGATCCCGGTCGCGATGTTGGCGCTGGTGGTGGTCTTGCCGACGCCTCCCTTACCGGACGTTACGACGACGACTTTGGACGCATTCGACACGGTTGCCTCCTTGGTGCTGCTCACTGAATCCATTCAACGGGCGTTCCCGCCCGTCTCCAAATTTTTTGCAAAGGTTTACAAAGGCTGAAGACGGCACTCGCCGTTCTCGAGGTAAACCTGCACGGCGCGGCCGCGCATCGCGGGCGGAATCTCGTCGGCCATGACGTAGGCGCCCGAGATGGCCAGCAGCTCGGCCTCCAGCTTCTGGCAGAAGATGCGCGCGCCCGGCAGGCCCTTTGCGCCGGCCACGCCGCGCCCGCGCATCGGCGCGTAGACGTGCAGGTGCCCGTCCGCGATCACCTGGGCGCCCGGATTGACGGGAGCCAGCACCACCAGGTCGTTGTTGTGCGCGTGGATCACCTGGCCGCCGCGCACCGGCGTCGTCACCACGACCGGGCCGCCGTGCGCGGCCGAGAGCTGGGGCGCGGGGGTCGTCTCGTGGGACGGGATGGGCGGGACGGATGAGATGGACGGGATCGACGGGATGGAAGCCGGCTCGGCCCCGGCGCGGACGCGGGCCTGGATCGGGCCGCGCCAGATCCCCATCCCCGCCTCGACGGCGGCCGGGCGCAGCCCGTCGGGCAGGTGCGCCACGGCGACGGGGATCATCTGGCAGGCGCGCACCAGCCGCGCCAGGTCGGACAGCGGCAGCGCCGCGACCTCGTCAGCCAGGGGGGCGACGTCGATCAGGACCGGCGCGTCCAGGAACAGGCTGGGGAGCTGGGACGTCTTGGCCCGGAGCTGATTCTCGATCAGCTCCAGATCGGTGCTCTTGAGGCGCAGCACCGTGAAGGAGGCCATCGTCCCCTTCAGCTCGAACGGTTCGGGACGGCGCGCCTCGGGTTTCCCGCGCGACGCGACGGAGACAGCCTGCGTTCCAGTCACAGGCCCATTCTGGGCCCGCGCCCGGTGGCGTCAAAAAAACTGGTTACAGCCCGTTGTCGACGTTGATGACGAGCTTGCAGGTCGCGTCGCACATCTGGCCCTTGACGCCGTTGTTGCTGCCCAGGTCGCACTGCTCGCCCTGGTCGGTGTCGAGGTTGCCGTCGCCGCAGCAGTGCGCGAACTGGCAGTTCGAGGCGCAGCCCTTGCCGCAGGTGGCCGAATAGGTGACGCCGTTGTCCTTTCCGTCGTCGCACTGCTCGCCGTCGGTGGTGTCGACGTTGCTGTCGCCGCAGAACGGACCGTAGGTGCACTTGGTGGTGCAGCCGTTGTAGACGCCGTCGGCGTTCGGCCCGGAGCAGCCGTCCGGCATGGGCATCGTCCCGTCCCCGCAGTCGCACTGCTCGGCGCCGCTGATGACGCCGTCGCCGCAGCGCGCCCCGCACTGCGACCGGTTGGTGTTGAACCCGCTCAGCGTGAGCTGGAAGTTCGACTCGGTCGGGTGTCCGTCGCGGGTGAAGACGGCGATCTCGTAGGTGTTCGCCGGCTGTCCCGCCGCCACCGGCGTCAGACCGGTCTGTGCCGGCGTGAGCGTCCGCTGCCGGCAGTCGCAATTGGCGTTGCCGGTCGGGCACTTGTTGTTGAACTTGACCTTGGTGACCGGGTCGATGGCGTTGGCGCTGCCGTCGCAGGGCACGATGTCTCCGACGCTGTAGCCGGCCGGGATGGTCGGGCAGACCGTCTGGCCCGTCGGATCCGTGCAGGCCATGTAGATGTTGCCGCCCTCTTGCACGTTGGCGCTGCCGTCCGCGTTCACGTGCACCTTGCCGGGCAGGCGCTGGTGAACGCCGCCGAGATCGATGACCAGGACGCCGTTGATGAACACGAACGTGTCGTCGTCGCCGAAGAACTGCAGATCGAACGCGCCCGTGAACGAGAACAGGTAGCGGGCCTCGATGGAGAACCAGGAATCGTGGTACCAGCCCTGCGCGTCGCTGATGTTGCCGCCCTGGGGGTTCATGCCGAACCAGGCGGCGGGGTCGGAGGTGATCAAGGGACCGAACGACGGCGCGAAGACGTACTGGGTGGCCTTGCACCCGTTGCCGGCGCCAAACATCGTCGAGCTGTACCAGTAGGGCCAGATGTTGCAGAGCAGAGGTTCCGACCAGGGCGCAGGCATCGTCGTGACCGTCCCCGGACCGGCCGAGCTGCCCGTGAGGGTGTAAAGTGGGAAATTGTTCTTCGGGGGGTCGATGGGGAAGAAGCCACCCCAGACACTGTGGGGCGCGCTGGAGAAGCGGTACAGGTTGCTCGTGCCCATCGCGACCGGGCCCAGCTCCATGATTCCAACGGCATGCTGGCCGGCGGTCGTTCCGTCGCTCTCCCAGGTTCCGTCCGCCCACCATTGACCGAAGGTGGTGGCGCTGGTGACCACCGGCGCGGGCCCCTGGTACCAAGGCGAACCCAGCGAGTTATTGGAATCGACGTACTTCAGGTAACTGAGCGGCCTGCCGGCCGTCGTGGAGGCGTCCCCATAGCCGGGGACGATGTTGTTCGTGCCGCCCTTGTGGCTCCAGTCGGTGAACTGGCAGTCGCAGGTCGTGGCCGCGGTCCCGCCGCCGTTGCGGGTGGTATCGAACGCCGGGCGACCGTTGGCGTCCAAATTCGCCTGCGCCAGCCCCCAGCAGCGCGCGGTCGAATCGTTCTGGCGGGCCGGTCCCGAGGAGTTGGGAACGCAGACCCGGTGGGCGAACGAGATCATCCCGTGCGTGGTCGAGTTGACCATGATCGGGTTCGCGATCGTCGCGCCGTAATAGAAGAAGTCGGGGTGCCCGCCGGGGCTCACGCTCTCGTTCTTGAAGTCGCGGTACTTCACCGGCAGCTCGAGGCACTCCTCGCCCTTGTTGATGTCCTGCGTGCAGTTGCTGGAGTCGGGCATCTGGACGGTGGTGCACATGAACCCCGTCTCCAGCTTGCAGTCGTGCGAGCAACCGTCGCCGTCCTTCTGGTTGCCGTCGTCGCAGGTCTCGCCCGCCTCGATGGTGCCGTTGCCGCAGCTGGGCGCGCAGGCCTGCGTCTTCCCCGCCGAGCTCCGGCAGATCGGCTCCTTGGTGCAGGTCTTGGAGCAACCCGTGCCGTCGCCGTTGAACAGACCGTTCGGGCCCGTGCACCCGGACGGCACGTTGGCCGGATCCGTGCCGCAGTCGCAGGCCTCGCCCATCTCCTGAACGCCGTTTCCGCACTGCGCGACCGTGCACTTGCTGGGCATCCCCGTGCAGCTGGCCCCGGGCTCCAGCTGGCAGGTGCTGGAGCAACCGTCGCCCGGATCGGTGTTGCCGTCGTCGCACTGCTCGCTGGCGGTGACCTTCCCGTCGCCGCACAGGGGGATGCAGGGCTTGCCGGGCACGCGACACTGCCAGCCGGACTCGACCATCTTGCAGTCGGCCGAGCAGCCGTCCCCACCGGTCTTGTTGCCGTCGTCGCAGGCCTCCGGCGACGTGACCACGCCGTCGCCGCAGTTCGCGTTGCGCACGCAGGCCTGTCCCGCCGTCGGACAGCTCCAGCCGGACTCGACCTGACAGATCTTGCTGCACCCGTCGCCCGGGATCGCGTTCCCGTCGTCGCAGGCCTCGCCCTGATCGAGCATGCCGTTGCCACAGGTCATCGTGACCGTGGGCGGCACGTTGATGGCCCCCGCATCGAACCCGTGGTCGCCGCTGCCGCCGCTACCGGTACTCGAGCTGCCGCCCGTCCCCAGGCTCTGCGTCGGCTTGACGCCCGCGCATCCCGCGCCAGCCATGAGCCCCAGGACGATCGACAGAACACTCAAGCGATGGCACAGCCGCATGTCGCGGACGATACCGCCGCGGATCTGACAGTGAACAGCTCATAAATGGACATACCGGAAACAATCGGCTGGCTGACATGCTACATGTCGGGGGTTTGCCTGCGATCGCCCACCCGGCGCGCAACTGCCGCCCAGCGTCGCCGGTCGAGCGCGATCGCCAGCTTCTGGGCCCGCGGCAACCTCTTGATGGCGAGCTCGATCCGTAGCGCCGTTCCCTGGTCCCGGTACCGGTGCGCCGCCAGCAACACGACCGGGCCGCGCCCGCGCGTGTAGCGCGCGCCACGCCCGGTGCTGTGCGCGGCCAGCCGCGCTTCGACATTACGCGCGATGCCGCAATAGAGGGTGTCGTCGGCGCAGCGGGCGAGATAGACGGACCAGGTCACGGTCCGGAACAGATTACGGCAGCAGGGTCTCGCCCATCAAAAACTGGTCGACGCCGCGGGCCGCGGCGCGTCCCTCCTGGATGGCCCAGACGATCAGGGACTGGCCGCGGGACATGTCGCCGGCGGCGAACACGCCGGGCACGCTGGTGGCCTTGCTCGGGTCGACGGCGACGTTGCCGCGGGCGTCCAGCCTCACGCCCAGGTCGCTCAGGAGGCCTTCTTTCTCGGGGCCCACGAAGCCCATGGCCAGCAGCACCAGCTCGGCCGGCCAGACCTTCTCGCTGCCCGGCTTCTCTTTCATCGAGAAGCGGCCGTCGCCGTTCTTCGCCCACTCGACCTCGACGGTGTGCAGCTCTTTCACGTTGCCGCCGGCGTCGCCGACCATCCGCTTGGTGACGGTCACGTAGGCGCGCGGGTCGGCGCCGAACAGCGCCGCCGCCTCTTCCTGGCCGTAGTCCAGCTTGTAGGTGCGCGGCCACTGGGGCCACGGGTTGTCGGCGGCGCGCGTGGTCGGCGGGCGCGGCAGGATCTCGAACTGCACCAGGCTCTTGCAGCCGTGGCGCAGCGAGGTGCCGACGCAGTCGGTGCCGGTGTCGCCGCCGCCGATGACGATGACGTTCTTCCCCTTGGCGCTGATGTACTGGCCGTCCGCGAACTCGCTGTCGAGCATGCTCTTGCAGCTCTTCAGCAGGAACTCCATGGCGTAGTGGACGCCCTTCAGGGCGCGCCCCTCGACCTGCAGATCGCGCGCGGCCGTCGCGCCGCCGCACAGGACAATCGCGTCGAAGGCGCTGCGCAGCTTCTCGGTCGGGTAGGTCTTGCCGATCCAGGCGCCGGTGACGAACTTGACGCCTTCTTCCTTCATCAGGTTCACGCGCCGATCGACGACGTGCTTCTCCAGCTTCATCGGCGGGATGCCGTACATCAGCAGGCCGCCGATGCGATCGTCGCGCTCGAACACGGTCACGGCGTGGCCCGCCTTGTTCAGCTGCGCGGCGCAGGCCAGGCCGGCCGGGCCCGAGCCCACCACGGCGACCGTCTTGCCGGTGCGCTTGGCGGGCGGCTCGGGGCGAACCCACCCCTCCTCGAACGCCTTGTCGATGATGGCGGCCTCGATGCTCTTGATCGTGACCGCCGGCTCGTTGATGCCCAGCACGCACGACCCCTCGCACGGCGCCGGGCAGACCCGCCCGGTGAACTCGGGGAAGTTGTTGGTCTTGTGCAGGCGGGTCAGCGCCTCACGCCACTGCCCCCGATAGACCAGATCGTTCCACTCGGGGATCAGGTTGTTGATCGGGCAGCCCGAAGCGCCGCCGGCCAGCAGCGTGCCGGTGTGACAGAAGGGGACGCCGCAGTCCATGCAGCGAGCCCCCTGCTCTTTCAGGGTCTTCTCCGGCAGGTGGTCGTGAAACTCCGACCAGTCGCGCACGCGCGTGTGCGGATCGCGCCCCGGCGGCTCGGTGCGCGGGTACTCCATGAATCCGGTCAGCTTGCCCATCTTACTTCCCACCCAGACGCGCGGAGTCGTGCGAGTTCAGCTCGAAGGCCGCCATCTCGGCCTCCTCCTGCGAGAGCCCCGACTCACGCATCTTCTTCTGGGACTCGAGCACCCGCTTGTAGTCGTTGGGCATGATGCGCGCGAAGAAGCCCGCCCAGTTGGTCCAGCCCTGCAGGATCTCCTCGGCCCGCTTGCTGCCGGTGGCCTGCGCGTGGCGGTGGATGAGGCCGTGGACCAGCTTGAGCTCCTCGGGATCCTCCAGCTTGCCGACGCTCACCATCTCCTTGTTGCAGCGCTTCTCGAAGGTGCCGGCCTCGTCCAGGACGTAGGCCACGCCGCCCGACATGCCGGCGGCGAAGTTCCGCCCCGTCGAGCCGATGATGACCACGCGCCCCCCGGTCATGTACTCGCAGCCGTGGTCGCCCACCCCCTCGACGACGGCGATGGCGCCGCTGTTGCGGACGCAGAACCGCTCGCCGGCCACGCCGCGAATGAACGCTTCGCCGCTGGTCGCGCCGTACAGCGCCACGTTGCCGATGATGATGTTCTCCTCGGCCAGGAAGGTCGCCTGGCGCGACGGATAGACGACGATCCGCCCGCCCGACAGCCCCTTGCCAACGTAGTCGTTGGCGTCTCCCTCCAGCGTCAACGTCATCCCACGCGGAACGAAGGCGCCGAAGCTCTGGCCGGCCGAACCGGTGAACTTGAGCTTGATGGTGTCGTCCGGCAGGCCGGTGGGCCCGTACTTGCGCGTCACCTCGCTGCCGGTGATGGTGCCGACCACGCGGTTGACGTTCCGGATGGGAAGCTGGACGTCGACCTTCTCGCCCCGCTGGATGGCGGGCTGGCAGAGCGGCAGGATCGAGTTCACGTCCAGCGACGCGTCCAGGCCGTGGTCCTGCTCCTGCGTGCGGTAGCGACCGACCTCGGCCCCGACGTGCGGCTGGTACAGGATCTTCGAGAAGTCCAGCCCGCGCGCCTTCCAGTGCTCGACGGCCGACTTCATCTCGAGGTTCTCGGTGTGGCCGATCATCTCGTTCATCGTCCGGTAGCCGAGCTCGGCCATCAGCTCGCGCACCTCCTGCGCCACGAACTTCATGAAGTTCACCGCGTGCTCGGGCGACCCGCCGAACTTGGCGCGCAGCCGCGGGTCCTGCGTGGCGACGCCGACCGGGCAGGTGTTGAGGTGACAGACGCGCATCATGATGCAGCCCACCGCCACCAGCGGGGCGGTCGAGAAGCCGAACTCCTCGGCGCCCAGCAGGGCCCCGACGATCACGTCGCGGCCGGTCTTCAACTGGCCGTCGGTCTCGACCACGATCCGGCTGCGCAGGTTGTTGAGCACCAGCACCTGGTGGGTCTCGGCCAGCCCCAGCTCCCAGGGGGCGCCCGCGTGCTTGATGCTGGTCAGCGGCGATGCGCCGGTGCCGCCGTCGTGCCCGCTGATGAGCACCAGGTCGGCGTGGGCCTTGGCGACGCCGGCCGCGATCGTCCCCACGCCCACCTCGGCGACCAGCTTGACGCTGATCCGCGCGCGCGGGTTGGCGTTCTTCAGGTCGTGAATGAGCTGCGCCAGGTCCTCGATCGAGTAGATGTCGTGGTGGGGCGGCGGCGAGATCAGGCCCACGCCCGGCGTCGAGTAGCGGACGCGCGCGATCCAGGGGTAGACCTTGGTCCCGGGCAGCTGCCCGCCCTCGCCGGGCTTGGCCCCCTGGGCCATCTTGATCTGGATCTCGTCGGCGTTGACCAGGTACCAGCTGTTGACGCCGAAGCGCCCCGAGGCGACCTGCTTGATCGCGCTGCGCCGCGAGTCGCCGTTGGCGTCGGGGACGTAGCGCGCCGGGTCCTCGCCACCCTCGCCGGTGTTGCTCTTGCCGCCGATGCGGTTCATCGCGATGGCCAGCGTCTCGTGCGCTTCCTTGCTGATCGATCCGTACGACATCGCGCCGGTCTTGAAGCGCTTGAGGATCGCCTCGATCGGCTCGACCTCGTCGATCGGCACGGCCGCGCGATTCGGCTTCAGATCCATCAGGCCGCGGAGCGTGCACAGGTTCCGCGACTGGTCGTTGATCAAGGTGGAGTATTCCTTGAACGTCGGGTAGTCGCCGGTGCGGCAAGCGGTCTGCAGCTTGTGGATGCTGACCGGGTTGAACAGGTGGTACTCGCCGTTGCGGCGGTACTGGTACTGCCCGCCCGGGTCCAGGCTGTCCTGGGGCAGCGGGCGGTCCGGGAAGGCGCGCAGGTGGCGCTCCTTGACCTCGGCGGCGATCTCCTCGATGCCGATCCCCTCGAGCCGCGAGGCCGTCCAGGTGAAGTACTCGGCGACGAACGCCTCGTTGAGGCCGATGGCCTCGAACACCTGGGCGCCGTGGTAGCTCTGGATGGTCGAGATCCCCATCTTCGAGCAGACCTTCACGATCCCCTTGCCGACCGCCTTGACGTACTTCTTCTCGGCCTGCTCGGCGTCCCCGGCCAAGAGGCCGGTCTTGACCATGTCGTGCAGCGACTCGAACGCCAGGTAGGGGTTGATGGCGCTGGCCCCGTAGCCGAGCAGAAGCGCGAAGTGGTGCACCTCGCGCGGCTCGCCGCTCTCCAGCACCAGGCCCACCCGCGTACGCGACCCCTCGCGCAGCAGGTGGTGCTGCACGGACGCGATGGTCAGCAGCGCCGGGATGGGCGCCCGATCGTGGTCGTGGCCGCGGTCGGACAGGATGATGATGTTGTTCCCGTCGGCGATCGCCTTGCTGGCTGCCGCGCGCAGAACCTCGATGCCGGCCTTCAGACCGGCGCCGCCCGCCTTCACGTCGTAGAGAGCCTGGAGGGTGACGCTCTTGAAGCCGCGCGAGGCGGACCCACCGTCCAGGTTGCGGAGCTTCTCGAGCTCGCCGTTGCGCAGGACCGGCGTGGGCAGTCCGATCTGGTGCGCGGAGGCCGGCGTCGGCTCGAGCAGGTTCCCCTCGGGGCCGATCGCCGTGTCGACCGCCATGATGATCTCCTCGCGGATCGCGTCGACCGGCGGGTTGGTCACCTGGGCGAAGAGCTGCTTGAAGTAGTTGTAGAGGAGCTGCGGCCGGTTCGAGAGCACGGCCAGCGGCGTGTCCGTCCCCATCGACCCCGTCGCCTCGACGCCGTCGGTGGCCATCGGCGCGACCAGCACCTTCAGGTCCTCGGACGTGTAGCCGAACGCCTCCTGCCGGCGCAGCACCGTCTCGTGGTCGGGCGCGATGACCGAGGGCGGCGCGGGCAGGTCGGCCAGCGCCACCAGGTTCTCTTTCAGCCACTGCCCGTAGGGCGCGGCCTTGGCCATCTGGTCCTTGATCTCGTCGTCGCCGATGATCCGCCCCTGCGACGTGTCGACCAGGAACATGCGCCCCGGCTGCAGGCGCCCCTTCTCTAGAATGCGCTCGGGAGCGATGGCGGGGAGCACCCCGACCTCGGAGGCCAGCACGACCAGGCCGTCCTTGGTCACGTAGTAGCGGGACGGGCGCAGGCCGTTGCGGTCCAGCGTGGCGCCGATGCGGATGCCGTCGGTGAAGCAGACCGAGGCCGGGCCGTCCCAGGGCTCCATCAGGCAGCCGTGGAACTCGTAGAAGTCCTTGCGGGCGCGCGACATCGACTCGTGGTTGGACCACGGCTCGGGGATCATCATCATCACGGCGTGGGCCAGGGGCCGGCCGGCCAGCACCAGCAGTTCGAGCGTGTTGTCGAACATGGCCGAGTCGCTGCCGTCGGTGCAGACCACGGGCAACACCTTCTTGATGTCATCGCCAAAGAGGTCGGACTCGAACAGCCCTTCGCGGGCGTGCATCCAGTTGATGTTGCCGCGCAGGGTGTTGATTTCGCCGTTGTGGGCGATGTAGCGGTACGGATGGCTGCGGTCCCAGCTGGGGAACGTGTTGGTGGAGAACCGCGAATGGACCAGGGCCAGGGCGGTGACCATGGCCGGGTCGCGCAGGTCGGGATAATATTTGCCGACCTGTTCGGGCATGAGCATGCCCTTATAGACGACGGTCTTGTAGGAGAGGCTGGAGACGTAAAACCATTTTCCGCCCGGGATCTTGTTTCCGTAACGGATGCGCTGTTCGGCCACCTTGC
>DATJWP010000118.1:0-4089 GCA_035578045.1 Polyangia bacterium
CGACGCCATCACGATGCGGCGCACGCCGGCCTTCACCGCGGCGTCGCACACCAGGCGCGTGCCGTCGACGTGCACGCTGTACATCCGGTGCGCGTCGCTGGCCAGGTGCGAGACGAAACCGGCCAGGTGATAGATCTCGGAAACGCCCTCGACCGCCTTCGCGACACTCTCGGGTGACGTGACCGAGCCCTCGACCAGGCGCACGCCCAGCTCGCGCAGCCAGGCCGGCGTGCTGCTGTTCACCAGCACGCGCAGGCGCGGGGCGACCGCCGGATCGGCGGCCAGCGACTTGACCAGGTGGCTGCCCAGGAAGCCCGTGCCGCCCGTGACCAGGATGGCGTTCGATTTCATGGCACCGACTTCAGCAGGGGGCGACGCGGCGACCGATGGCGTACGGCCACGGGGCCCAGCGCCCGGCCGTCCCAGGCCGACCGGACGGCGTCGACGTCCAGGGCGGTCGCGACGCCGTCGCGCAGGTTCTCGACGGCGCGCTGGGTGAAGGCCGCCGCCAGCCGCCAGCCCTCCTGTTGCGGCAGCCCCGCCGTCAGCGCGGCCAGCCAGTCCGCCGCGAGAAAGGGACCGAACGACACCGTCAGCTCGCGCGACCGCGGGATGGCGGTCCCCTTGGGCAGCGCCTCGTAGCTGCCGGCGATGTGGGCGGGAAGGATCCCCACCTCGCCCCGCAGGGCCAGGTAGCCCAGGCTGGGCAGGAACTCGGCCAGCTCGCCGGTCACGGAGCGCGTCCCCTCGGGGAAGACGACCAGGCTGCGCCCGCGCTTCAGCACCTGCAGCGTCGCCTCCATCGACTTGCGGATCGAGCCGCTGCGCTCCATCGGGACCAGGTTGGTGAAGTGCTTGAAGTAGGCGCGCCGGTAGCGGCCGCGGAAGAAGTAGTCGGCGGCCGCCATGGCCGCCAGGTCCTTGCCGGCGTCGCCCAGCGCCACCTTGATCGCGCCCATGTCCAGGTGCGACGCGTGGTTGGCGGCGACGATGAAGCTGGTGTGCTGCGGGATGTGAATCGTCCCCTTCACCCGGGTGTCCAGCACGCGCTCGTACAGGAACCGCTGGCCCAGCTCCAGCGCGCGCTTGCCGGCCGAGGCGACCGGCGACGGGACGTGGATGTCGCTGTCGTCGCTGGCGCTGGTGGCCCGCTCGCGCGCCGCCGCGATCGGCCCGCGCGCGAGCAGCTCTTGCAACTCGGCGACGGTCCCCAGCGTCGTGATGTCCACGCTCTCGGGGACGACCGCGCCCGCGTTCTCGAGCGCGCTCGACAGCTCGGCGTACATCAGGCTGTCGAAGCCCAGCTCGCCAAAGCGGCTCCCCAGCTGCACGTCCGCGCGCCGCCGGCCGGACACCGTCGCCACCGTCTCGAGCAGCCAGCTCACCTGCGCCCGGTCGCCCGATGCGACGGCCAGCGCCCCCTTGGCTTCCTCGGTCTTCTTCCGCTGGCGTGCGATCTCTGCCGCCACCTCGCGCCGCTTGACCGAACGCTTGGCGCTCTTGGGCAAGTCGCCCTCCCAGAAGTGCACGCCGCGCACCCGCTTCCAGATGGGCAGGTCGGTCGACACCTTCCGGAAGTGCTCCTCGATCTTGGCCTCGATCTCGGCCCGCGACAGCGCCGGCTCGTGGTCCAGATCGGGCACCACCGCGCACACGACCTGCTCGCCGATGCCGTCGGGAACGCCGACCACCGACAGCTCCTTCACGTAGTCGCTGCCCGTGTAGAGCTCTTCGATCTCGTCGGGGTAGACGTTCTTCCCGTTGGCGTCGACGATGATGTCCTTGGACCGGCCGACCAGGTACAGGTTCCCCTTCTCATCGAAGCGGCCCAGGTCGCCGGTGTGGAACCAGCCGTCCTTGATCGCGTCTGCCGTGGCGTCGGCGTTCTCCCAGTAGCCGGCCATCACGTTGCGACCGCGGGCGATCACCTCGCCGATGCCCGTGGCCGCGTCCGGGTCGGCGATCTTCACCTCGACGCCCGGCAGCGGGCGGCCCACCGAGCCGGCGATCGGCTTCTCCTTGGGCGACGTGACGGTCAGGACGGGCGCCGTCTCGGTCAGGCCGTAGCCCTCGAAGAAGTTGAAGCCCATGCCGTAGAAGGCCTTCATCACGTCGGCCGGCAGCGCCGAGCCGCCGCTGATCAGGTAGCGGATGCGCCCGCCGAAGCCCTCGTGCACCGGCAGGAATGCCAGCACGCCCAGGTCGATGCCGGTGCGCGAGCGCAGCTCGAAGTTTCCCGCCGCCACCACCTTCATCAGCGCCTCGAGGATGGGCGACTTGTCGGCGAAGCGCTGGAACAGGCGCCGCCGCAGCAGGTCCCACAGCGCCGGCACGCCCACGATGGCGGTGACGCGCCCCTTCTTCAGCGCCGAGGAGATCGCTTCACCGGTCAGCTCCGGCAGGTAGGTGACCTGCGCGCCATGCGAGAGCGGCGCCAGCAGGCCGGCGCTGAACTCGAACGCGTGGTGCAGGGGCAGGACCGACAGCATCCCGTCGGTGACGCCGAACTCGAAGATCTTCGCCAGCTCCGACACCATGAACGTGAAGTTCCGGTGGGTGAGCATCACGCCCTTGGGGCGCCCGGTCGTTCCCGACGTGAAGATCAGCGACGCCAGCGCGTCCGGACTGGCCCGGCGCGCCAGCAGCGGCAACCGCTGGTTCTCGACCGCCAGATCCGGCAGCGCGAACGCCTCGGAGAACGGCCAGATCTTGGTGGTCAGGCCCGCGTCCCGGAGGGCGCTGGCCAGCGCGTCGCCGTGGCGCTCGAGCACGTCGTCGCCGATCAACAGCCCGACCGCGCCCGAGGCGCGCGCGACGTTGACCAGCTCCGCCACCTTGGACTCGTGGTCGATGGGGACCGAGGTGGCGTGCGCCTTCAGCACCCCGAAGTAGGCCATGGACCATTCGGGCGAGTTCTTGCCGCACAGGATGACCCGCTCGGCGGCCGCGACGCCGTGCCCCAGCAGGAAGACGCCGATGCGCGAGGCCAGCTCCTGCAGGTCCTCGTAGTTGTAGATCTCCTCGCGCTTGCCGCGCTCGATTCGCAGCGCCACGCGCGTCGCGTGGAGCTTGGTGGTCGTGTCGAACAGCTCCAGGAGGTCGTGGTAGCTGTAGACCTGCTTGGGGCGGGCGGCGTAGGTCTCGTCCAGCTCGGGCAGCACCCACCGCGCCAGCCCGGGGAAGTGGATGTTCATCCAGTAGTCGTAGAGGTCCAGCGTCTCCGGCGACCACCAGAGCTTCTTCTGGTCCTCGGGCGCCATCCGGTCGCGCAGCGCGCGGATGTTGTCGGCGCGCAGGACGTAGGCGTTCTCGAAGATGAACGGGCGAAACAGCTCGATGTTCTCGCTGGCCTCGGCGGTCACGCGGTCGATCTCGTCGACGCCCCGCTTGAACCGATCGAGGATCTCGCTGAATCGTCCGGCCCCCCAGCTCGGGCGGATGCGGCCCAGCCCCTTCGAGATCTGCTTGGCGGCGCGCTGGATGGTCGGCAGCGAGTAGCGGTCGAAGTGCTCCTGGGTCACCGGGCGGAACTCCATGCGGGCCGCCAGCTCGTTCAGAAACTTGTTGCCGGTCTCCTTGTCGCGGAAGCGCTTGCGCTTGTAGAGGCCGGTCAGCGTGGTGACCCGGTCCATCCGCATCGGGTTCAGGTCGCCGCTCGAGAGCTGAAACACCAGCTTGGGCTGCTCGACGATGGCCTGCGCCGCGACCATCAGCATCGCGGCGACCACGTGATCGACCGGCACCACGTCCAGGATCAGCTTGGGCGCGACCGGCAGCATGTTCTGCCCCTTCAGCGCCAGGTAGACCAGCGGCGCCGAGGTGGTGAACCCCTCGTTCCAGCCGCGGAACGGGTACTCGACCGCGCTCTCGACGATGGCCGGGCGGACGATGGCGCGCACGATGCCGGTCTCGCGCGCCACCAGCTGGTCGCCCATGCTCTTCGTGTAGGTGTAGATGTTGGGCCAGCCCCACTTGGCGGCGCGCTCCATGCCCTGGCGGGTCATCTCGGAGCGGATCCATTCCTTGCGCGCGCGCGCCACGGCCAGCTTCAGCACCGCGTCGTCGTCGGGGTCGCGCATCTCCTGGCGC
>DATJWP010000119.1:0-20744 GCA_035578045.1 Polyangia bacterium
CGATCCCGGTGCGACCGGCGGGCTCGGGTGCACGGGCGTCGTGACCCCCTGCTACGACCCCACGAACTGACGCGCCGAACGGATCATTGCTGCAGGGCGGTCGTGCAGACGCCGGTCGCGCCGCCGTCGACCGGCATGCACACTGCGTACACCGAGCCCCCGGTGCAGGTGCTCCCCGGGCACCCGCTGGGGCCGAGGCACTGCGCTGCCCAGGTCTGCCAGATGGCGGTCACGCTGGTGGTGTCGTTCGCGCCCAGGTACCTGTTGCAATCGTCGTTGCACGCGCTGACCGCGGGGCTCAGCGTCGACTGGCACTGATTCGGCGCGCCCGGCGTGCAGGCCAGCGCGGCACTGACCGCGGCGGTGTAGTCGGCGGCGAGCTGGTCGCAGCTCTCGCCTCCGTCGGGGACGACGTTGGACGGATTCGGCACGCAGCTCCCGGTCGAGGCGCCTGGGGCGGTCGGGACACAGGTGCTGGGCGGGGCGGGCGGATCGCACGCGTAGACCGGGCAACCCAGCCACTCGTTGTTGCCGCACGCGCCCAGCCACTCGCCGCGCGCCGTTTCCACCAGGGTGTTGTCGTTCGCATATTCCTGGCCGCCACAGGCGGTCTGTCCGCCGCAGAGTGTCGGCTGGAGGCCGACCAGGACCTGGCACTGATTGGGCGCGCCCGGCGTGCAGGCCAGCTCCGCGCTCAGCGCCGTGGCGTACTCGGCGACGGCTTGGTTGCAGCGCGCGACGTCGATTCCGCCCGCGCCTCCCGTGCCGCTGCCCCCGCCGGCCGCTCGGCTTCCGCCGGTGCCCAGGCTCCCGCCGCAGCCGGCCGCCACGGTCACTGCCGCGATGAACCAGAACCGTCCCGCCACATGATCCAATGGTCGCCTCCGAGGGCCGCCTTCACTTTGCCTGGTTGCCCGACAGGCAGACGCCGCCGCCGCCGTCGACCGCGACGCATACGCCGGTGGCGGCGGCCGGCAGGCGACGTCGATGCAGCGGTGCCCGCCACCAGCGATGTTGCAGCTCGGGCGCGATCTCAATGGGGGTTGACGAGGGTGTCCGGGATGACGTAAGTACCTGCACCATTTCTGATTCTCCGGGCGCATAGCTCAATTGGTAGAGCAGCGGACTCTTAATCCGTTTGTTGAAGGTTCGATTCCTTCTGCGCCCACTCTCGATCCTCGGGCTCCCTCGCTCCGCGCGGCGAAGCCGCGCCGCCGCAGGTGACCCTGCTTGACGTCGTGTAGGGAACCGCGTCACAAACGGGGACCAGGGAGAGGGTGCGGCGACTCTTTAGGGGCAACTCCTATTTAGAGGTGAGCATGAGCGGTCTCAGCAGGCGGCACTTTCTGGGGGCATCGGCGGGCACCTTGGCCCTGGCGACTGCGGCCAAGGCCGCGGCGAAGGCTGGCGCGAAGGGGGGCGGGCCGTTTCCCAAAGACTTCCTCTGGGGGGTGGCGATGTCGGCGTACCAGGTCGAGGGCGCGGCCTACGCGGACGGGAAGGGGCAGTCGGTGTGGGACGTCTTCTGCAAGAAGAAGGGGGCCGTCTTCGAGGGGGACACCGGCGACGTGGCCTGCGACCACTACAACCGCTTCAAAGAGGACGTCGCGCTGATGAAGGCGCTGGGCGTGAAGTCCTATCGCCTCAGCATTTCCTGGCCGCGCGTGCTGCCCGATGGGATCGGCGCGTCCAACCCCAAGGGGCTCGACTTCTACAGCCGCCTGCTCGACGAGGTCCTCAAGGCGGGCATCGAGCCGATGTGCACCATCTTTCATTGGGACTACCCGCAGGCTCTGTACAAGAAGGGCGGCTGGCTGAACCGCGACTCGGCCGACTGGTTCGCCGAGTACACCAGCCTGCTGGCCGACAAGTTCAGCGACCGCGTCAAGCTGTGGGCGACGCAGAACGAGCCCCAGTGCTTCATCGGGATGGCGCTGCTCGACGGGATTCACGCGCCCGGCGACAAGCTGCCGTTCGCGCAGTACCTGACCGCCGCCCACAACGGCATGCGCGCCCACGGCAAGGCGGTGCAGGTGCTGCGCGCGCGCGCCAAGGACCCCAAGGCGATGAGCATCGGCTATGTGGTCTCCACGCAGGTCACGAAGCCGGCCACCGACAAGCCCGAGGACGTCGAGGCGGCGCGCGCCGCCATCTTCACGGTCGGCTACCGCGGCGAGTGGAACAACACCTGGTGGATGGATCCGGTGCTGCTGGGCAAGTACCCGGAGGACGGCCTGGCGCTGGCCGGCAAGGACATGCCCAAGTTCAAGGCCTCCGACCTGGAAGAGATGAAGCAGCCGCTCGACTGGCTGGGGCTGAACCTGTACAAGGCCGAGACCGTTCGCCAGGGCGCCGACGGCAAGCCCGAGCACATCCCGGTTCCGTCCGGCTACCCGCGCGCGGGCTCGGACTGGCAGCCGATCACGCCGGCCTGCATGTACTGGGGCCCGCGCTACATGTACGACCGCTACAAGCTGCCCATCTACGTGACCGAAAATGGCCTGGCGACGCGCGACCAGGTCTTCCTGGACGGCAAGGTTCACGACCCGCAGCGCGTGGACTTCATGCACCGCTACCTGTCAGAGCTGGGCCGCGCCCTGAAGGACGGCGTGCCCGTGCGCGGCTACTACGTCTGGTCGCTGCTCGACAACTTCGAGTGGTCCGACGGCTACAAGCAGCGGTTCGGGCTGGTGTACGTCGACTACCAGAACCAGAAGCGCATCCCCAAGGACTCGTTCGACTGGTACAAGAAGGTCATCGCCACCAACGGACGCAACCTCTTCGACAAGACCGCGGTCGCCATCACCCAGGTGACCCCGACCTGAGGCCCGGGGCCCTTTCCGATCAGTGCGTCGTGACCGCCGCGGTTGGCTTCTGGTCCGCGGACGGAGCGGCGGGTGCGGCCACTCTCATCGAGGCGGCGTAGGTCACCCAGTCGGCCATCGCGTCGGCCTGACCGTCGGGAGACATCTTGCTGCCGTGGGCGATGAACCAGTCGGCGGCCAGATCGGGCTGTCCGCGCAGCATGAGGGCGCGGAACACCCAGATCCCGATGCGCGGATCGGCGCTGGCGGTCTGCAGGGTCGCGTCGTCGGCCGCCACCAGCGCGCGCCCACGCATGGCCGGGTCGGCGCTCGGCTCGAGGAACGTCTTGAACGCGCCGAAGCTGTCGCGGGCGCCGCGCCGGATCAGGATGTCGGCCGCCGTGCGCTGGACGTCGGGCTGAGGCCGGTGCATGAGGCGGGCGATCAGCTCGGTCGATGCCTGCGTCTGCAGGTGCTCCAGCTCCTTGAGGGCCGCCAGGCAGGGCCGCACGTCGTTCTCCTTGAACAGCACGTAGAGGTCGGCCAGGTTGGCGTCGCCTCCGGCCCGCACCACGCCCGCGGCCGCCGCTGCTCGCATCAGCGCCTGCGGATCGCGCAGGAACGGTTCGACCAGGTAGACCTTGCCGCGCCCCGAGCCTGGTCGGACCTGCGCCAGCAGCGCCGCGCTCTTGACCATCGGGTTGTTGTCGTCCATCGCGGCCTTCAGCGCCTTGCTGACTGACGGATCGTCAATCACGCCCATGGCGGTCGCCGCCGCGGCGCGCGCGTCGGCCGGCAACTTTCCGGTCGCCAGCAGCTTGGCCAGCCCGGGCAGGCAGGCGGCCTCGCCGGCGGTCGCCAGCGCCGTCGCGGCGGTGCCCATCTCGAACGGGTTGCCGTTCTCCAGCGGGTCCTTGACCAGCGGACAGACGGGGATCTTCAGCGCGCTCAGGGCCTCGCCGGCGCTGGCGGCCAGCTCGGGGCGCCGCACGGCCTGCTTGAGCCACTTGATCGCGTCCGCGTCCCCGCGCGCCGCCATCAGCTTGGCCATCCGGGCGGTCGTCCAGGGCTGGTGCAGCGAAGCCTTCAGCCAGTCCAGGGCCAGCAGCGTGAACTGCTCGCCCACGTGCTCCCCGTTGCCGCGCGCCACGACCACCCGGTTCAGCGCCTCGTCGCGCCGCCCCTGCTGCAGCAGCCGGGGGAGCGCGGTCGCGACCGGGTCGTAGGTCCGGCGCACGCTGATGCCCGAGTCCCGGCGCTGGTCGCGGGCAAACATCCAGTGCAGGCGGGTGGCGCCGTCGTCCGAGCGGACCTCGACCGGCGGGCGCGGGTAGGGGACCGCGTCGCGCAGGATCTCCAGCACGGCGTCGTCGAAACCGGGGAAGCCGGAGGACCGCGAGACCTGCGACGAGATGAGCTGCCCGTCGGTCGCGATCACCAGATCGATTTCAGCCACGCGATCGGGCACGTTCAGCGGGTTGTTCAGCTCGAGCTTCTCGCCGATGAGCCGCAGGAAGTTGTCGGTCCAGCGCCCGTGAATCCGGTTGTGGACGGCGGTCAGATAGGTGGCCTCGGGGCCCGGCGGCGGCAGGGGCAGCGGCGATTCCGGCAACTTGTCGGCGGGGATGATGGCCCCCTGGGCCGGCGCGGACACCAACCCCGCCAGCAACAGCAAGGCACCTACAAACAGCGAATTTCGGTTCATGGTCCGATTCCGAGAATTCAGGGCATCATGACGGTCGGCAGCAATCCCCAGAAGCTTAATGACGATTCTGATTTCGTGGTATGCGGACCGCATGCGGAACGCTTCATCGGCACTTGGCCTCATGATCTGGTCCCTGGCGGCGGCGGTGGGGGTATCCGGCTGCGGTCTCAGGATGCAGATGGTGGACGCCTCCGTTCGCAAGCCCTCCAACGTGGCCGTGTACTTCACGGTCGAGACCCACAACGGCGCCCCTGTCGCCAACCTGACGCCCCAGGATTTCCGGATCTACGAGGACCGGCAGCCGGTCTCGATCCTCGAGAGCAAGCAGACCATCCTGCAGCCCGAGGTGGCGGCCATCCATTACACCCTGTTGCTGATCGACATGAGCGGCAGCGTGGTCGATTCGGGCGACATGCCGGCGCTGATCGAGGCGGCCTCGTCCTTCGGCGACCGGGTCGGCCCCTACCAGAAGGTCGCGGTCTACACGTTCGACGGCAGCCCGCACCTGACCCAGGTGGTCGGCTTTGGCGGCAACGTGCGCGGCGGGATCGGCGCCCTGGCGATGCGCCGCCCGCGCGACCCCTCGACCAACCTCAACGGGGCGGTCATCGAAGGCGTGCGCCTCCTGACCCAGCAGATGGAGCACGGGCCGGTGCCGTTGCGCTTCGGGACGCTGGTGGTGTTCACAGACGGCACCGACCGGGCCCACCGGGCCAGCCCCGAGGACGTCGACCGCGCCATCGACAACGCCGGGTTCGAGACGTACGTCATCGGCGCCGGGCAGGAGGTCGACCGGGGCCAGCTCTCGCGCATCGGCCGCTCGGGGACGTTCGCGTCGCAGAACCCGGCCGACGTGAAGCGCGGGTTCGACGAGATCGGCGCGCGCATCGAGGCGGCGTCGCGCCGCTACTACCTGCTGTCCTACTGCTCGCCGTCGCGCGCCGGTGAGCACGAAGTCGAGGTCGAGGCCATCGCCGCCGGCAACAGCGGCCGCCTGGCGTACCGGTTCAACGCCAACGGGTTCGGCCCGAACTGCGACCCGAACCAGAAGCCGGCCTTCGACGTGCACCACCCCCGCCCGGCGCCGCCCCCCAAGGTCGCCGAGCGCCCGCCCGCCGAGCAGCACGCGTCGGCATCGCCGGGCTCGAAGTCCAGCCGCCCGCCCGAGAGCAGCGGTCCCGCCTGGACGCCCACCCGCTGATCGCGACAGGAATGTCAGGGGCCGGCGGGTGAACCCAGCCATGGCCCGGCATTTGGCAGGCGGCATCGCCCTTGCACCACCGCGCCAATATGAATCGCCTCGCGCTCATCACCGCCGCTATCCTCGGTCTCGCGCTCGGATTGGCCTGCAGCAGCTCGTCGCCAACCAACGAAGGTGGGACTGGCGGATCCAACGGATCCGGCGGTTCCACCGGTTCGGGCGGCGCCGGAGGCTGCAAGTATCTCCACTACTTCTCCGCCGGCTGCGACGCCCAGCCGACCTGTTTCAACGGGACGGGCGGCTCCTGTTTCAGCCTGGCCTGCGGGTGCAACGGCAAGGTCATCGTTGGCTGCGACAGTGAATTTGGAGAGCCATACGCCTACCAGATCGAGGTGAACGGCGTCGACGCCAGCGATCCCAGCGCGCTGACCTGCGATCCAGCCGCCGACGCGGGCCACTAGCGCACGGCTGAGCCGAGGCCGCAGCGCATCCTTGTATGCGAGGGGGTGCGGCTTAAGTTTACCTCCGTGTAAGGAGGGGACGCATGCACATGAAGCTGGCTGATTTGCCGGGGCGACCGGTGCTGGACGCGAATGGGGCGGTGCTCGGCGACATCAAGGCGCCGCTGGTCGACAGCGAGACGTGGCTGGTCGACACGCTGCGGGTCACGATCCGCAAGCGGGCCGCCCGCGAGATGGCGATGACCTGGTCATTTTTCAACCGGCCGACCCTCGACGTGCCGACCGGTCTGATTCACGCGGCCGGGGACGCCATCATCCTGCGCGTCTCCATGGCCGAGCTGCGAGACACGCCGCCCGTCACCGCCGTCGACGAGGCGACCTTCCCCGTCCACCACTGACGGGATGTGCTCGATCCGCCCGATCACGATGCGGGCGCCGTGGTTCGAGATCAGGTACGCCCAGATCCAGTTGAGGAAGACGGCGATCCGGTTGCGGAAGCCCACGAGGTACCAGAGGTGGACCAGCGCCCACGTGAGCCAGGCCACCAGGCCCGACAGGCGCAGCCGGCGGATCTGGGCGACGGCGCGGGCGCGCCCGATGGTGGCCATGAAGCCCTTGTCCAGGTAGCGAAAAGCGCCGCGCGGCTCGCCGTTCTGCGTGGCCAGGATGGCCCGGGCGGCGAAACGCCCTTCCTGGATGGCGACCGGGCTGATGCCCGGGAGCGGCACCTTCTCACCCTCGGGGGTCACGGCGGCCAGGTCTCCGACCACGAAAGCCTCCGGGTGACCGGGGATCGAGCAGTCGGCGGCGACGATCACGCGCCCCGACCGATCGAGCGGCACGCCCAGCGCGGCGCCCAGCGGGCTGGGTCGGACGCCGGCGCCCCACAGCACGGTCGCGGCCGGGATGGCCTCGCCGGCGATCCGCACGCCGTGGGTGTCGATGCCGTCGACGCGGACGCCGGTGCGCACCTCGACGCCCAGATCGCCCAGCTGGCGGCGGGCCTTCTCGGACAGCGAGGGCTCGAAGGTGGTCAGGATCCGCGGCGACGCCTCGACCAGCACGACCCGCAGCTCACGCGGGCTCACGCGGTGAAAGTCAGAGTGCAGGATGTCGCGCGAGAGATCGGCGATGGCGCCGGCCAGCTCGACGCCCGTCGGGCCGCCGCCCACCACCACGAACGTCATCAGACGGCGGCGCTCGGTCGGATCGGTCGTCCGCTCGGCCGCCTCCATCGCCAGCAGCACCCGGCGCCGGATCTCCAGCGCGTCGTCGAGATCCTTCAGGCTGGGCGCCAGCGCGGCCCACTCATCGTGGCCGAAGTAGCTGCTGCCGGCGCCGGCCGCGACGATCAAGAAGTCGTACGACAGAGCCGTGCCGTCGCCCAGGCGCACCTGGCGCGCGGAGAGGTCGATCCCGACCACCTCGCCCAGCATCACCTCGATGTTCCGGTGGTGACTCAGGATCGACCGGATCGGGTAGGCGACGTCGGTCGAGGCCAGCTCGGCCAGCGCGACCTGATACAGCAGCGGCTGGAACAGGTGGTAGTTCAGGCGATCGATCACGGTCACGTCGATCTGACGGCCGCCGAGCGCCTTGGCGGCCTCGAGGCCGCCGAACCCGGCGCCGATGATGATGACCCTGGGTTTCATGGTTTCTTCCATTCTGGCCGGAACATCACGGCCATGCGCGGCCAGGCGTGGGCCACTTTGGGGACGCTGTGCTCCCAGTTCCGCTGGCAGGCGCCGCCCATGACGATCGGATCGCCCCAGCCCAGCATGAAGGTGTGCGTCCGGCCCCTTTGCTTGGGACGGAGCAAGAACTTGCGCGGCTCGCCCAGCGACACGGTGGCCACGATCGCCTGCGGCAGCTCGTACATCATCCGGCGCTCGCTGCGCCAGGTTGTGGTGCGCGCCAGGTGGTCGAGCAGCGCCTCGTGCCCGGCGACCCAGCCGGGCAGGTGCTCGACCCAGGCCTGGTCGTCCAGCGCGATCCGGCGGATGCGCGACAACCCCGACGGGTCGACGGCTGGGTCGCCTCCGCCCAGGAGGCTGGGTTGATGCGAGAGCGCCCCGGCCACGCCTGAAATCTAGCGCGCGTTCGGCGAAGCGCCGCTCAGCGGATCAACGTATCGATCAGGGTCGCCACGAAGAACACGACCGAGACGTAGCCGTTCAGGTTGAAGAAGGCGACGTTCAGGCGCGAGAGATCGCCGGGGCGGACGATGGCGTGCTCGTAAATGAGCAGCGCGGCCACGATCGCCACGCCGATGGCGTAGCTGGGACCCAGGTGGGCGCAAGCGCCCAGCACGACCAGCGCCGCCACCGTGACCAGATGGAACAGCGCCGAGACGACCAGCGCCCCGGTCACGCCCAGCCGCGCCGGGATCGAATGGATTCCGGCGGAGCGGTCGAAGTCGCGGTCCGACAGCGCGTACAGGATGTCGAACCCGGCGATCCAGGCGCCCACCGCGATCATCAGCAGGCCCGGCGGCCAGCCGAAGTCTCCCCGCACCGCGATCCAGGCCCCCGCCGGGCCGGACGCGATGGCCAGCCCCAGGAACAGGTGGCAGAGCGCCGTGAAGCGCTTGGTGAACGAGTAGCCGAACAGGAACAGCAGCGCCAGAGGCGACAGCGCCAGGCACAGCGGACCCAGCGCCGCGGCCGCCAGCACGAAGACCGCGGTCGCGACCAGCGTCATCGTCCAGGCGGCGCGCAGCGAGATCACGCCGGCCGGGATCTCGCGCCTGGCCGTCCGTGGGTTGCGCGCGTCGATGTGGCGGTCGACGATCCGGTTGAAGCCCATCGCGGCGGTGCGCGCGCCCGCCATCGCCACGATGATGCCGGCCACGCGGGCGGCGGTGATCCCGTGCGCGCGCGCCGCGATGGCGGCGGCCGCCATGGCGAAGGGCAGCGCGAACAGCGTGTGCTCGAACTTGATCATCCGGCCGAACTTGACGACCTGCCCCAGCGCGCCCGCGCGCGCCTGCTCCGATGCGTTCGCGACGGTCATGGGCGCGCCACCCAGCGCAAGGACGGCGTTGGATCGCGGACCAGCGACTCGACCGGCGCAGCGGGGTCGTCGACCAGCACGTCCAGGACGCCCGGGCGCTGGCCGGGCATCAGCGTGCCCAGGCCCGGCAACCCCAGCGCGCGCGCGCCGTTCCGGGTCGCCGCCCCGATCCAGACGTCGGCCGGGACCGACGGGAAGTGGGCAGCCAGCGTCGCCATCTCGCCCCACAGCGACAGATCCGGGGTCGAGGCCAGGCTGTCGGTGCCGATGGCCAGCGGCAGGCCGTCTTCCAGGAGGCTGGTCACGTCGGCCACCTGACCGCCGATGTGCAGGTTCGAACGCGGGCAGAGCACCACCGTCGCCCCCGCCTCGACCGCCAGCCGCCGGTCGTCCGCGCCGGCGTGGACCATGTGCACCAGCAGCGGGGGGGCCGGGCCGTCGAACGCGCCCAGCTCGGCCAGATAGGCGACCGGGCTGCGGCAGGGCGTGCGCGAGGCCGGATCGACCCCCATCGCGCGCAGCAAAGCCGGCCAGCGGCCGCTGCCGTCGCGCAGCAGCGCGAGCTCGTCGGGATCCTCGGCAACGTGGATCGAGGTGGCCCTTCCCGCGACCGCGGCCGCCGCGAAGATGCGCCGGAAAAGGTCCGGGCTGACGGAGTAGGGGGCGTGCGGGGCCGGGACGTACTCCAGCGACGGGGGCCATCGGCCGGAGGCGTCGTCGCGCTCGCGCGCGGCGTCGGCCAGCGCGTCGCCCGTGGCGGTCTCGCGCGAGCCGACCAGCTCGTGGAACAGCACGCCCGACATGCCCGCGTCGCCGATGGCGGGGGCGGCGTCCAGGCTGTTGCCGACGTCGCCGATCGCCGCCGTCCCCAGGCGAACCGCGGCGCGCGCCGCGTCCAGCGCCGCCTGCTGCCGCGCCTCGTGCCCGGTCTCGACCACCGCCTTCATCAGCTGGCGCGCCCAGGCGACCAGCCCCGAGCCGCCGGGCACGGCGTGCGCGAGGGCGGACAGCTCCAGGTGGCAGTGGGCGTTGACCAGGCCCGGGACCAGCACCCCCTGCGCGCGCTCCTCGGGCGCGTCGGGGAAGGCACGGCGCACCTCGTCGCGGGGGCCGACCGCCTGGATCGTCCCGCCGTCGTCCAGCGCCACCGCCCCATCGGCCAGCGGCGGCCGCTCGATCGGGATCACCCAGCGCGCGCTCACCACCCGCATGCTAGTCGCGTTGACGGAGCTCGGCTTCGCCGAGCGGAGTCGTCGCGGGAGGGTTCGGGAACCCTCCCAGGGTTCCCGGCTTGTTGTCCGCGGCCAGCCGTTCGTAGCGCATGTTGCGCCGGCGCGGCGTGAAGCCGGCGGCGCGGATGTACCGCTCGATGTCGTCGGCCGACAGCTTGAAGATGGCCCCGGCCTGCGAGACGACGTTCTCTTCGATCATCGCCGAGCCGAAGTCGTTGCCGCCGAAGCGCAGCCCGACCTGGCCGACCTCTGGCCCCATGGTCGGCCACGAGACCTGCAGGCTGGGGAAGTTGTCCAGGTACAGGCGCGACAGCGCGAACAGCCGCAGGTAGCGCATGGCGGTGGTGTCGTCGCGCAGCTTCAGGCGCGTCCCCTCGGCCTGGAACGGCCAGCAGATGAACGCGGTGAACCCGGCGGTCTGGTCCTGCAGCGCGCGCAGCCGCTCGAGGTGATTGATGATGTGGCGCGGCTCCTCGCCGAACCCGAACACCATGGTCGCCGTGGTGCGGAGCCCCAGCGCGTGGGCCTGCCGCATCACCTCCATCCAGGTGTCAGTGGTGCACTTGAGCGGCGAGATGGCGTGCCGGATCTCGTCGTCCAGGATCTCGGCGCCGCCGCCCGGGATCGAATCCAGCCCGGCCGCGATCAGCCGCTCGATCACCGCGCGGATCGACATGTTCTCGATCTCGGCGATGTAGCGGATCTCTTCGGGCGACAGGCCGTGAATGGCCAGCGGGAAGTTGGCCTTCATCCAGCGGAAGAGCTCTTCGTACCAGCTGATGGGCAGGTTGGGGTTGAGGCCCCCCTGCAGCAGGATCTGCACGCCCCCCAGGTCGACCGTCTCCTGGAACTTGCGGGCCAGCTGCTCGCGCGACAGCACGTAGCCTTCGGTCTTGTTGGTGGGCGGCCGGTAGAAGTTGCAGAACTTGCAGCGCGTGACGCAGACGTTCGTGTAGTTGACGTTGCGGTCGATGATGTAGGTGACGACGTCCTCGGGGTGCAGGGCCCGGCGGCGCTGATCGGCGGCCGCACCGAGCTCCAGCACCGGCGCCTCGGCGTAGAGGCGCGCCGCGTCCTCGGGCGACAGGCGGCCGCCCGCGGCCGCGTCGGCCAGCAGCGCATCCATCGAACGGGCGGCGCGCGCGACAGGCTGCTGCCTGGCGGTCGCCGCGTTGGTGTACAGAATCGGGCGGATCGCCTGCGAGATCAGGCCGGCGGCCCGGGCCCGCTCGAAGAAGGCGGACATCCCCGACAGCTCCTCGGAACCGAGCTGGTAGTGGATGTTGCGGGTGAGATAGGCCTCGTACGAGGCCGGCTCGCCTCCGTGCGCTTCGCCCCAGGCCCGCGCGATGGTGGGGCGAGCGGCCAGGCCTTCCTGCAGGCTGGCCTGCAGCGTGGCGATCGCTCGCGCGTCCACTGCGTCGGGGCGACCGGCCCAGACCGCGTAGACGAAGGGGAGGCCCGTCAGGGCGCGCCAGGCCTCGCCCAGGTCCTGAACGTGCGGGAACCTCCGCGCGGCCTCGAACGCGGCATCGCCGATCACCAGCGCGCCGATCCTACCGCCGGCGACCCCCAGCACCTCTTCGTGGGGGACCTCGCGGAACCGCGGGGTCAGCCCGCGCTCGTGGCAAAGCAGGCGCAGCAGCAGCGCCGAGCTGCGCGACGCGCCGTCGAGGGCGATCTCTTCCAGCTCTTCCCAGGGGACCTCGCTGACCATCAGCACCGTGCGCACGGCGCCGTGGCTGGCGATGGCGATGCCGGGGACGATCCGCAGCTCGGTCTCGCTGGTTGCGTAGGCGCCGACGGGGATGAGGCCCAGGTCTGCGTCGCCCGCGGCCAGTCGCTCGGCGCAGCGCGAGGGCAGATCGAAGGACAGCTCGAACCGGCTGGCGTCCAGCGAACGTTCGATGCCGTAGGTGATCGGCCGGGTATTGAGGAACGAGACCGCAGAGAGACGGATCACGACACCACCTCCAGGCCGCGGCGCCGCACGTCGCGCCGGAACGGCTTGTCCGGGACCAGGGCGTCCCCCTCGGCGACGACGTTGTACAGCGTGTCGCGCTCGACCGGCGTGCGTCCCGCGTTCTGGATGACGCGGATGATCTCCGTCGGGTGCATCACCTGGGGGGTCTCGGCGCCGGCCATGTGGTAGATGCGCTCCTCCTGGACGGTGCCGTCCAGGTCGTCGGCGCCGAACCAGAGCGCGGTCTGCGCCGTCTTCACGCCCAGCATGATCCAGTAGGCCTTGAGGTGCGGGATGTTGTGAAGCATCAGGCGCGCCACCGCGTAGGTGCGCAGATCCTCGACGCCGGTGGGCCCGGGCAGCTTCATGAGGGCGTTGTTCTCGGGGTGGAAGGCCAGCGGGATGAACGTCTGGAAGCCGCCGGTCTCCTCCTGCAGCGCGCGCAGGCGCAGCATGTGGTCGACCCGCTCCTCGGCGCTCTCGATGTGGCCGTAGAGCATGGTGCAGTTCGACCGCATCCCCAGGCGGTGCGCCACCCGGTGCACGTCCAGCCACTCGTCGGCCGTGCACTTGTCGTCGCAGATCTTCTTGCGGACGCGGGACGCGAAGATCTCGGCGCCGCCGCCGGGCAGCGAGTCGAGGCCCGCCGCCCGCAGCGCCCGCAGCACCGCCTCGACGCTCATGCCGAACTTCTTGGTGAAGTAGAAGATCTCGACGGCGGTGAAGGCCTTGAGGTGGATCGACGGCTGGATCTTCTTCAGCCCGGCCAGAAGGTCGGTGTAGTAGGCGAACGGCAGCCCCGGGTGCAGGCCGTTGACGATGTGGATCTCGGTGATCGGATCGGCCGCGTCGACGCGCGCCTGCAAGCGCCCCCAGGCCTCGTCCAGCGTCATCGTGTAGGCGCCCTTGTCGCCCGGCTGCAGGCGCGCGAACGAGCAGAACCTGCAGCTCGCCTCGCAGACGTTGGTCGCGTTGATGTGCAGGTTGCGGTTGAAGTAGGTGCGGTCGCCGTGCAGGCGCTCCCGCACTTCGTTGGCCAGGGCTCCCAGCTCCATCAGGTTGGGGTGCTGGTAGAGCGCCACGCCGTCCTCCAGCGAGAGCGGCTCGGCCGCCCGGACCTTGTCGCGGATGTGAGCGAAGCTGGTCACGGATTGACCTCCTCGAGGGCGCCGCTGCCGACCCGCTCGCAGGCGACCAGGCCGCCGCCGCGGATCAGCATCACCGCCTCCTTGCGCGTCAGCGCCGGGTTGTTGGCGTTGGCGCCCAGCCGCAGCGCCCGCTCGGCCACGATGGGCGCGAACAGCTCGTCGGCGCCGAAGCCGAACGCCATCTGCGCCAGCCGCGGTCCCAGCGCGCCGGCGTCGGCCAGCAGGTGCGGCACCCGGGGGAGCGACAGCCGGCTGAGCGCGAACAGCTTCAGCGTGTCGAGCCCGTATGGCTCGCCGGCCGGCGAGGGGAGCGCCCCCCAGATTGCAAACGGCGCCGCGTCGATCTCGGCCAGCCGGGCCAGACGCTCGGCGTCGGCCTCACCGGCGCGGAAGGGGACGCGCACGACCACCCGCAGCCCGCCGTCGGCGGCGGCGCGCGCCACCGGCGAGACACGGGTGGCGATCAGCGTGTGAACGCCCGCTGCGCGGGCGACATCCAGACCACCCAGCCCGTCCAGGTCGCTCTCGTCGGCGTACGACTCGGCCGCGTCGCGCGGGCCGCGCCAGGTTCCACCCACCAGCAGCTGCCGCGCGCGGACGAACGAGCCGCGGCGCCCCAGGCGCTCGTCGCGGGCCGCCGACGCCCGGCGGCCGAGCGCGAACAGATCGACCTGCGCCAGCGTCTCGCCGGATGCAGCCGGCGCCTCGACTGGGAGCGCCCCCGGGTCCAGGCTCATCGCGATCCTCCTTTGACGTCCTCGGCGCCCCAGCGCGGCATCAGGCGGTTGGGGAGCCCCAGCTGATCCAGCACGCGGCCGACCACCGTGTCGAGCAGCGCCTCGATCGTGGCCGGGTTGGAATAGAACGACGGCGCCGCCGGCAGGACCACCGCGCCGGCACGCGTGACCGCCAGCATGTTCTCGAGGTGGATGGCCGACAGCGGCGTCTCGCGCACCACCAGCACCAGCTTGCGCCGCTCTTTCAGCATCACGTCGGCGGCGCGGCCGACCAGGTCGTCGGAGATGCCGTGGGCGATCCGGGCCAGCCCGCCGGTCGAGCAGGGGACCACCACCATCGCGTCCCAGCCCGCCGAGCCCGACGCGAACGGCGCCCGAAAGTCGCGCAGCCCGTACTTCTTGAAAGGATAGGCGGGCACGTCCCCGATCTCGTGGGCCCAGACCTCGTTGCCCGACTGCGTGAACACCAGGCCGACTTCGACCGCGTTGGGGCCGGAAGCCAGCGGCACCAGCGCGTCCAGCAGGCGCTTGGCGTAGACGGAGCCCGAAGCCCCGCCGATGGCGACGACCAGCTTCACGACGCCACCACCATCGTCGCGACGCCCCCCGGAAACAGCGGCTCGGTCTCGACGTTCAGGAAGCCGACCTCGCGCATCAGGTCCGACAGCTCGCCGGCGCTGCGAAAACGCTCGATCGACTCGGGCAGGTAGCGGTAGGCCGCCCGATCGCCGGTGATGAGCCGCCCGATGGCCGGCAGGACCCGCTTGTTCCAGATCCGATCGAAGAAGAACCGCGGCCGCTCCGGGCGCAGGAACTCGAGCAACACGACCCGCCCGGCCGGGTTCACCACCCGGCGCAGCTCGGACAGCCCGCGCTTCAGGTCGGCCAGGTTGCGGATGCAGAAGGCCGAGAAGGCGGCGTCGAACACGTCGCGCCGGTAGGGCAGGTGGTGGCCGTCGGCGGCGTGGGTCTGGATGTGCGCCCGCCGCGGGATCTTGCGCCGCCCGCGCCGCAGCATCTCGCGCGCGAAGTCGGCGGCCGCCACCTGCGCGCCGGGCGCGCGGCGGGCGATCTCGATGGCCCCGTCCAGCGTGCCCGCGCCCAGGTCCAGGACCCGCGGCGCGTCGCCCAGGTCCTGCAGCAGGCGCACGATGGCCTTCTTGCGCCAGACGATGTCGATGCCGCCCGACATCACCCGGTTGGCGGCGTCGTAGCGCCGGGCCACCCGGTTGAACATCCCTTTCACGTCCGCGCCCGACTCGGCGAGCGACTGCGTCTCGCTCACAGCCCCAGCTCCTTCCAGAGCGCGTCCACCCGGGCCTCGACGGCGGCGTCCATCTTCAGGACCTCGGGCCACTCGCGGGTGAACCCCTCGTCCTTCCACTTGCGGGTGGCGTCGACGCCCAGCTTGCCCCCGAACCCGAACCCGCTGGAGGCGTGGTCCAGCACGTCGATCGGCCCCTCGGCGAAGAAGACGTCGCGCTTGGCGTCGATGTTGTTCAGCGCGCGCCAGACCACCTCGCCCACGTTCTGCACGTTCACGTCGTCGTCGACGACGACGATGCACTTGGCGAACATCATCTGCCCCATCCCCCACAGCGAATGGCAGATCTTGCGGGCGTGGTGCGGGTACTCCTTCTTGATCGACACCAGGCAGAGGTTGTGGAACACCCCCTCGATCGGCAGGTTCATGTCGACGATCTCGGGGAACGTCATCTGCAGCAGCGGCAGGAACAGCCGCTCGGTCGCCTTGCCCAGCCAGGCGTCCTCCTGGGGCGGCGGCCCCACCACGGTGGTCGCGTAGATGGGCGACTCGCGGCGCGTGATGCAGGTGATGTGAAACACCGGGTAGTCGTCGGCCAGCGAGTAATACCCGGTGTGGTCGCCGAACGGCCCCTCGCGCCGCAGCTCGTCGACGTCGACGTACCCCTCCAGCACGAAGTCGGCCGAGGCCGGCACCTCGAGGTCGATGGTCTTGCACTTGACCATCTCGACCGGCTTGCGGCGCAGGAAGCCCGCGAACAGGAACTCGTCGATGCCGTCGGGCAGCGGCGCCGTCGCCGCGTAGGGGAGCACCGGGTCGCCGCCCAGCGCCACCGCCACCGGCATGCGCGTCTGCCCCAGCTCCTTGTAGCGCCGCATGTGCCGGCGCCCGGTCTTGTGCAGCTGCCAGTGCATGCCGGTCGTGCGGGCGTCGTACACCTGCATCCGGTAGCAGCCGACGTTGCGCGTCCCCTTGTCGGGATCGCGGGTGATCACCATGGGCAGCGTGATGTACGGACCGCCGTCGCCCGGCCAGGTGGTCAGGACCGGCAGCTTGCCCAGGTCCGGCTCGTTCTCGATCACCTGCTGGCAGGGGGCGTGGCGCACCAGCTTGGGCGTCGCCGCGGCGACGCGCGCCAGCTTGGGCAGCATGCGGACCTTGTCCAGCAGGCCGGCCGGCGGCTGTGACTTCACCAGCGCCAGGATCGCGCGCGCGTGCTCGTCCAGATCGTTCACGCCCAGCGCCCAGGACATCCGGCGGCGCGTCGCGTAGGTGTTGATGAGCAGCGGGTAGCGGGAGCCCTTGACCCGCTCGAACAGCAGCGCCGGGGCGCCGGCCCGGACCGCCCGCTGGGCCAGCGCCGAGACCTCGAGCACCGGGTCGATCTCGCGGGACACGCGGCGCAGCTCGCCCCGCGATTCGAGGTAGCGGACGAAGCCGGCCAGGTCGTCCCAGGCGGCGGGGATCGGATCCGCCGCCGGGGCAGGCGCGTCGACCGCTGCGGTCGCCATCAGGAGCTCCTGTCGGCGGACGCGTGCGCCAGCGCGGCCAGGCCGTCGCGGTAGCGCGAGGGCGGCAACGCCTGGAGCGCGGAGACGGCCTCGTCGGCCAGCGCGGCGGCCTTGCGGCGCGCCCGCTCGACCCCGCCGGCCGACCGGACGTGCTGCAGGATGTCAGCCACGACCGCCGCCGGGACGCCCGTCTCGTGCAGGTGCTCGCGGACGCGCTGGGCCAGCGCCGGATCGGCCTCGCACCCCAGCAGGACCGGCAGGGTCAGCTTCCCCTCCTGCAGATCGTGCCCCACCGACTTGCCGGCGGTCGCTTCGTCGATCGAGCTGTCCAGCACGTCGTCGGCGATCTGGAAGGCCCGACCCAGGGCCCGCCCGTACCGATCCAGCGGGCCGGCCAGCCCCTCCGGGACGGAGCCGCCCACGCGGGCGCACCAGGCGATCAAGGAGGCGGTCTTGCGGTCGATGACGCGGAAGTATTCGTCGACCGAGGCGTCCGGGTTACCGGCGCGCTCGAGCTGCGCCACCTCGCCCTCGGCCATCTCGGTCACCGTCGAGGCGAGCGACCGGACCATCGGCAGCGAGCCGGTCAGCGCCACCGTCTCCAGGGCGCGGGCCAGGCAGAAGTCGCCGACCAGGACCACCAGGCCGTTGCCGAACACCATGCGCGCGGCGGGGCGGCCGCGCCTGACCCGCCCGTCGTCCACCACGTCGTCGTGGTACAGGGTCGCCGTGTGAATCAGCTCGGCGGCGCAGCCCACGGCGACGCCGTGCTCCAGGGGGGCGTCGGTCGCGCGGGCCGCCAGGACCGCCAGCAGGGGGCGGAGCCGCTTGCCGCCGGCCCCCAGCAGGTGGGCGCCGACCTGGGGGATGGCGCCGATCGGGCTCTCCATCCGCTCGGCCAACCGAGCTTCGACCGTGCGCATCTCGTCTTCCACGAGAGCCGCCGCCGACGAGATGGCGCCGACGCATGAGCTTGAAAGGGCCGCGGTGGTCAAGGCGCTGATATTCGTCATAGAGCTGGCCGCGGTCACGATGTTTCTAAATATTCAAAAACAATTGAACGATGCAAGGGAAACCCGCCGAGCTGCTCAGGGCAGCATGTTCAGGTCCTTGACCGCCACGTAGGGGCGAAAGCCCCGCCGCTCGGACTCCGCGGCCGCCCACCCGGACAGCGCGGCGTCGCCGACGTCGGCGTACTCGATGGTGAACACCGGCTTGCGGGCGATCGCCAGGGCCTGGTCGATCTTGGCCAGCTTCCAGGTTCGCTCCTGGTCGGTGGTCTCGCGATACAGCCGCCGGCCGAAGTCATAGGTCGCGAACACCCCTTCGACGATGAACCCGTCCACGTAGGGGGCGGCGTCCGCCAGCGCCTCGGTGCCGTTCGCCACCAGCGGCGCGCGACCGAACCGCTGGTGGATCGTGCGCAGCAGCTCCTGGAGCGCCTGGCGCATCCCACCGAACCGGGCGGCGTCCCTGGACTCCAGGTAGGGCGCCGTGTCGATCGTGTCCAGCATCAGGCCGTCGAAGCCCATGGCCAGCAGGCGCGGGATCTCTCGATCCAGCAGCACCGCCTGCCACTGCGGGTCGCGCACGTCGACCCGGATGTTCTCGGGCCACGAGGGATCGGGCTCGACCAGATACGGCGCGCCGCGCACGTCGTTCCAGTAATCGCGCCGCGGATCGGCCTCGCCGACGCTCAGGTAGCCCAGGCGGATCGTCTGGCGCGGCAGGTCCGTCAAGGGGATGCGCGGATCGCCGGAGAGCACCACCATCTCGGAGTCGCGCGCCTGTCCGCGCCAGTCGACGAAGTCCAGCGTCGGCGAGGAGCCGATCAAGATCCACCAGCGCCGCACGCTCTCGAGCGACCGTCCGCCCGCGCGCTCCTTGTGCGCGCAGGCGGGAACGATCAGCAGGAGCAGCAATATTCCGAGCGCCCGGCGCCGCAAAGGCTCGCTCGGCCCAGTCGGAAGTTACTTGGCAGGCGCCGCTTCGGGCCAGCCGAGCGCGGTGTAGACCTCGTCGGCCGACGTGTACGTCTTGTCGGGGAGCGTCTGGTCGAACCACTTCTTGTCGTCGGCCTTGATGCCCTTGACGTGCGAGACGATCGTGGCCTTCGCCGCCGGGTACTTCACCTTCTTGATCTCCATGCGGAGCTTGTTGTGCTCCTTCAGCTTCTCCTGGTCTTCCTTGGACATGCCGCTGGTCGACTCGTCGCTGCTGGCGGTCTTGGCCGCGGCCGACCGGACCGCGACGAAACTGGGGACCGCGAGAGCCAACGCCAACACGAACATTCCGCCCTGCTGCAACTTACGCATGATCGCCTCCGTGGATGAGTAACGTTTGCCAACGTAGGGTCTGCCGTTGGGGTGTCAAGCCGCGGGTAACCCTCATCCATTGCGTCGTTACGTGGCGGTGACGGTAACTCAGGCACGGGCGGCGAATTCGGCTCCGAATTCATCGGGGTCGCGCCGATGAGTTGCGGGCATGGCGGTTGCAACTTGTTGCGGCCGTGGCTTTCGCAACTCACGGACGCAGTTGCTCGAGATTCATCACCTCGGCAGCGTTCGCGGCCGCGTTCCTCTACGTCTTGCTCACGCCGATCGCGCGCGCGCAGGAGCGGGATCTCTCGGGCAAGGAGCCCGAGCTCTCGGCCGAGGAGTCCCACCGGATCGAGGAGCTTAGAAAGCAAGCCACCGAAACTCTGGCCCGCGGCGACATGGAGCAAGCCCAGCGCGAGTTCGAGCAGATCCTGAAGGCCCTCCCTTATGACGCGTCGGCCGAGCGGGACGCGGCGCGCGCGGCCGAGGCGGCCGGCAAGTTCGAGTACGCGGCGGAGGCGCTGGAGAAGGCTCACCACTTCAGCGCTCACGAGCGCGACCCCGAGCTTCACTACCTGCGCGGCGAGGCCCTCTACACGCTCGGCCGCGACGACGAGGCGGCCCGGGAGCACAAGATCGCCGAGCTGGAGATCGGTCCCGAGCCCAAGGACCGGATGCAGAAGCTCTGGTTGGCCCGCATCTACGCGCGGCGCGGCTACGTGGTTCTGGCCGACCGGCTCTACGAAACCATGCTTCCGCCGGCGCCGCAGTTCGATTCGGAGGTTGCGCTCAATCAGGCCGATGCGCACTTGATGAACAAGGACTGGGAAGGAGGCGTGCTGGTCCTGCGACGCTATCTGGCGCTCGACCCAAAGAATGTACGCGGCCGCGAGATGATGGCCTGGGCCCTGGAGGCCGACGGCGATCTGGACGGGGAGCTGGCGGTCCGCCGCAGCCTGGTCGACGACCAGCCGACCCCCGAGCACCAGCGCGACTACGGCCGCGCGCTCGAGCGCGCCGCCAGCTTCCGGGCGGCCAGCCTCGAGTACGGTCACGCGATGGACGCGGAGGCGGCCAGCGGCAGCGCCGACGCCACGCTGGTCACCTCGTACGACCGGATGCACTTCCGCGTGACCCCGGAGCTGTCGGGCGGCGGCGAGCTGCGCTCGGATCCCCAGGCCTGGGCCTGGCGGCTGCAGGCGGGCGGCGCGGTGCCCTTCGGCGCGCACCACCAGTACGGGGTGCTGGCCTGGCACGACGGCTCTTACGATCACCGCGCGAACGAGAGCGTGAACGGGGCCAACCTGAAAGAGAGCGGTTCGGTGACCGGCCTGGGCGGATACGTGATGTTCGGGCACCGCTCGGGCGCGTCGGCCCTGATCGGGGCC
>DATJWP010000120.1:0-10794 GCA_035578045.1 Polyangia bacterium
CCGATCTTTGGGCGCAAGCCCATCGACCAGATCGGGTTCACTGAAATCCAGGACTACATCACCAGCAAGACGAAGGCGGGCCTCTCGAAGAAGACGATCAACAACCACCTGACCGTCCTGCGGCGGCTTCTGGTGGTCGCGAAGAAGCGAACGCTGATCGAGGTTGTGCCCGAGATCGAGTGGCTGAAGGTTCCCGAGCAGGACTTCGACTATCTGGACTTCGGGGAGGCTCAGCGCCTCATCGACGGCGCGGATGAAGAGTGGCGGCCGATGATCACGGTTGCCGTCAAGACGGGGCTACGGCTGGGGGAGCTTCTGGCGTTGCGGTGGCGAGAGGACGTCGATCTCGTGAAGGGGCAGATCGTGGTGCGGCAGTCGGTCACGCGCGGGATCGTCACAGTGCCGAAGTCCGGAAAGAAGCGGGAGGTCGACCTCGGGGACGAGGCGATCGCGGCGTTGAAGTGCGCGAGGCACCTTCGGGGGCCGCTCGTGTTCTGCAGCGCCGACGGGCGGATGATGGGGAAGAACGAGGTCAAACATCCGCTCTGGCGGGCCTGCCGTAAGGCGGGGCTGCGACAGATCGGGTGGCACGTCCTTCGGCACACGTTCGCCTCGCATCTCGCGATGCGCGGCGCGCCGCTGAAGGCGATCCAGGAACTGCTCGGGCACGCGACGATCGAAATGACGATGAGGTATTCGCACCTGAGCCCCGCTGTCCGACGGGACGTGGTGCGAATGCTCGACTCACTGCCAAGAAGCGCGAGTGGCTAGGAAGTGGCTAGGAGATCGAGCAAGCAGCGAAGTTGGTAGCTAAGCAGTCGGTATCTTAAGAGAAAAAATTGTGGAGGCGCCGGGAGTCGAACCCGGGTCCGGAAGCGCTCCGCTCAAGCCACTACGTGCGTGTCCGGTGATTTGGTTTTCGACGTCGGGGTGGCCCACCGGCCGGGCGTCCTGGCGCTTAGCCTTCGAAGTTTCGCGGCCGCGCCCGAAGGCAGCTGCGCGGCCGCTAGCCCACTAAATGTCCACTTGCCGGGGCCATGGGCGCCTCCCCGGGTCGTGGTCCCGTCCGCTGTTTAGGCGGCGAGAGCGAACGCGTTGTCGTTCGCTGTTCTTGTTTTGCCCGTTTTTACGAGGCCTCGGGCGCCTCGGCACGCGACTCGAACTTTGCTCACCCCCGTCGAAACCGTTTCGCCCCCGTAATCCGCTCATGGAGCGGGGATGGCTTGCAGTATAGCGGACTCCTCGGTAAGAGGGGGGCGATGACCTCCGCGGGTGTTGGCGTCGCCGTCAACTCGGACGGCTTCACGGCGGCTGGGCTCGCGGCACACCGCGCGCGCACGGCGGCTGGAGCCACGACTGTCGAGGTCGCGCTGGTCTTCGCCGGCACGCGCCACGACGAGGACGAGTTCAGCGCGGTCCTCTCGGCGGTCCGGCGCACGCTGCCCACGGCGGTCATCCTCGGCTGCTCGGCGACCGGCGTGCTGGCCACCTCCGAAGAGCTCGAAAACGGCAGCGCCGTGGCCGTCCTCGCGCTGGGCGGCGAGCCGCTCCCCACGCCCATCTACGTCTCCGGGGTCCGCGCGGATCCGCGCGGCGCGGGGAATCGCCTGGGGCGCGAGGCGCTGCGCGCGCTGGGCAACAAGCCCACGGGCGCCGCGCTCGCGGTCCTGGTCGACCCGTCCGAGCTGGACGCGGCCGACTTCGTGGCCGGCATCGCCGAGGTGGCGCCCGACATCCTGATCACGGGCGCGGGGGCCTCGGGCGGCGAGAACGGCTGCCGCGTTTTCTGGAAGGACGCGGCTCAGACGGACGCGGCGGTGGCGCTCGTGCTTCCGTATGACCTGCACCCCAGCATGGGGATGACCCAGGGGTGCCAGGCGGTCGGGGCGCCGCACACCATCACCGCCGCCGAGGGAAACCTGATCCTGGAAATTGATGGCCGCCCGGCGGTCGAGGCGCTGGACAGGACGCTCTCCGACCCGAACCACCCGGGCTTGCGCCAGATGTCGCGCCACCTGCTGGCCGGCATCAGCGAGCTGGGCGAGGGGGGCCGTTCGGACTATGTGGTCCGCCCGTTCGCGATGGCCGACAGTGAGCGTCCGGCACTGGCGGTGGCAGAGCCGGTGCGCCCCGGGCAGACGATCCGCTTCACGCTCCGCGACGCCATCGGCGCGCGCGAGGACATGAAGGCGATGCTCGAGGAGCAAGCGCAGGAGCGGCGACAGCCGCCGGCCTTCGGCCTCTACTTCAACTGCGCCGGCCGCGGCAGCGCTCTGTACGGCCAGGCTGGCCTGGACCCGGACCTGATTCAGCGCCGCTTTGGCGCGCTCCCCGTGGCGGGGATCGAAAGCTCTTTCGAGATCGCCCCAACCTGTGGCCGCCCGCGGATCCACATGTTCACGGGCGTCCTGCTGCTCGCAGGCTAGGGCGATCGGCGACGAACTAGACTACTTGTCTTCCCACCAGAAGAGGGTGATGGCGAGGCAGTGAAAGGCCTCGTCTGACGACTGGGTGACGATCGTGTCGACGACCTGACACTGGGGATGCTCGCGGATCCAGGCTGTCAGCTTCTCGCCCAGATTCTCGCGTTCCTGCGCCATGGTGGCCGAGAAAACCTTCACGCCATTGAAACGCGCCGTCGTGTGATTTTGGTGTTGTGGCATCGCTCGGTCGTCCCCTTCGATGGGATCTCGTATAGCAGCGTTTCAATACGTCCGGCAACAGCCGAAAATTTTACTTACCGTCGGAGGGCTCCGTCGGAGCGCCCGGTGCGGCGCTCGGCAGCGCGGGTCGCTCGGGAGCAGGTCCCAGCCCCATCTTGGCCTTCAGCTCGGCGAGCGCGAGGTCTGATCCGGTCCCCCCCTCCAGCTTCTTGAACTTCTGCTGCAACGTATCACCTGCAAGCTCGCCGCCTAGCTCAGTCGAAGCCTCAGATTCGGCTTCGATCTGCTCCACCTTCTGGTTCATGCGCTCGAACGTGTCGAAGGCGCTGTTGTCGGACAGGCCGCGCATGGTGTCCTGAATCGCCTTCTGGGCCTCGGCACGTTTTTGACGCGCGATCAGGATGTTCTTCTTGCGCTTCGCCTCTTCGATCTTGTCGTTCAGCGTACGAAGTTGGTCCTTCAGTTTTTCGACGGCGTCCTTCTGCAGCTGCCACTGCTTGCCGAACTCGCCCTGCATGTTGTCGTGCTCGCCCTTGCGCGCCAGGGCCTCCTTCGCCAGTGCGTCATCGCCCGCGCGCACGGCCAGCATCGCCTTGCGCTCCCACTCGGCCGACAGCTCGACCTGTTCGTCCCACTGCTTCTTCAGCCGCTTTTCGTCGGCGATCGACGTGGCGACCTGCTTCTTGGCCTCGACCAGCTGGTTCTGCATCTCCAGCACGATCTGGTTCAGCATCTTCTGCGGGTCTTCCGCCTTGCTGATCAGATCGTTCAGGTTCGACTTGATGAGGGTTCCGAGCCTGGAAAAGATTCCCATGGGTGGTGTGTCCTAGACGCGGGCCGTGGCGCCGGCGGCGGGGGCGCCCACGAAACGTGAGAGGTTGGGTTGGTGCTTGGCGACAGCCATGGACATGTCATCGATCACTGCCTGGAATTCATTGAGGTCCAGGTTTTCCAGCTCCAGGGCGCAGACGATCACGATCGTGTCACCCTCCAGCCCGAAGGCGCCGTGGACCATCTCTGTCGTGTTCAGCGACAGGAGGGTCCGGTAAAGCTCTTCGCGCCCGGACCGGGGCAGGTCCATGACTTTGACTCGGAACGCCACGACCGGGCCGGCCAGCGAGACAGCCAGGGGCGGACCGTCGGTCTTGACCAGCCAGATGCCCGCGTTCACTGTCTCGTAGACCACTCCCATCCGCAGCAGGTAAGACTCGACGTCCTCGGCGGTCTTCATTCGCCAAAGGTTAGTCGATCCCTGCCCCATCGACAATTGGGCCCCGTTGTGATACCCGAGAGCCGCCGAATGATTGATCCCACCAAGCTTCCTCGCCACGTGGCGATCATCATGGACGGGAACGGTCGCTGGGCGCAGGAGCACGGGCTCGCCCGCGTGGAAGGGCACCGGCAAGGCGCCAAGGCGGTGCGCGAGGTCGTACGCGCGGCCCGCGAGATCGGCCTGCGCGCGCTGACCCTGTACGCGTTCTCGGCCCAGAACTGGCAGCGCCCGGTCGAAGAGGTCGCGACGCTGATGCAGCTGCTGCGCGACTACGTGATCGAAGAGCGCGACGAGATCATGGACAACGACATCCGCCTCATCGCCATCGGTGACGTGGATCGGTTGCCCCCGTTCGCGAAGGAACCGCTGGACGCGCTGATGGCCGACTCGGCGGGGAATCGCGGGATGACGCTGTGCCTGGCCCTGTCGTACGGCGGGCGCGAGTCGATCGTCGCCGCTGCGCGCGCGATGGCCGAGGCCGTCGCCGAGGGGCGCCTGAACCCCGACGAGGTCACCGAAGAGCGCCTGTCCTCGCAGCTGCAGACCAGCGGCCTGCCGCAGCTGGATCTGCTGGTCCGCACCTCCGGCGAGGAACGTCTGTCGAACTTCCTGCTCTGGGAAGCCGCCTACGCCGAGCTCTACTTCACCGACACCTACTGGCCGGCGTTCGGCAAGACCGAGTTGTACCTGGCGCTCGAGTCCTTCCGCGGGCGCGAGCGGCGCTTCGGCCGCACGCGCGAGCAGATCCGCAGCGCCGGCTAGGAGGGCCTCCTCCATGTCGAACCTGGCGCTCCGAGCGCTCTCCGCGGTGGTGGCCCTGCCGCTGGTGGCGGCGCTGGTGCTCTGGGTGGCGCCCCTGGGGTTCGGCCTGTTCGTCCTGCTGGTCGCGGGCCTGGCGCTGCACGAGTGCGCCGCCATCATGCTGCCGGGCACCACGCCCGGGTTCCGCGCCATGATCGTGGCGCTGGGGGTAGGGCTCACGGCCGGGCTCTACTTCGCGCCCGGCCTGGTCTTCCCCTGGACGCTGGCGGCGCTGACTGCCACGGCGGCGGTGGTGTTGTTTGACCCGGGCGAGATCCCGGCGGCGGGGACCCGCCTGGCCGGCGCGGTCTACAGCGTCTTCTACGTGGGGGGGCTTGCCGCGCCGCTGGGGCTCCTGCAGCGGGACGCCCCGCATGGGCGGGCCTGGGTGCTGCTCGCGGTGGCCGTGACGTTCGGGAACGACACCGGGGCCTACTTCGCCGGCAAGGCCTTCGGGCGGCACAAGCTCTACCCCAAGGTCTCGCCGGCCAAGTCGGTCGAGGGGGCGGTCGGGGGCATGGTGGCCTCCCTGGGCATCATGTTCGCGCTCAGGGCCACGCTGGCGCCCTGGCTGACGGCCACGGACTGCCTGGCGGTCGCGCTGCCGGCCGGGGTCCTCGGGCCCATCGGCGACCTGGTGGAATCGCTCATGAAACGGGCGGCCGGGGTCAAGGACTCGGGCCACCTGATCCCCGGGCACGGCGGGATGCTGGACCGCATCGACGCCCTGCTGTTCGTCAGCGCCTGGGTCTACGTCTACGCCCAGCACCTCAAATAACCTCCGGCCCGAGGATAGGAAATGAAAGGACCCTCGCGCGGGTTGTCCCGGGCGAGGGTCCTAGGCGGAGCGGGAGGCTAAGGGAGGGTTAAGACGGTGCCGGGCCGACTTGCCAGTAAACCCCGGGACCGGAAGGCTAGGTCACACCGGTGGGAGCCGGCGTGAAGGGAGGAGGAAAAGCGAAAACCAGGCGGGAACCCGGTCGTGCGCTTCCGACCTAAAACGTGAGCAAGTGATGTGCCGAGGGGGAGATTTGTGGCGATGTCGTTGATTTGGTGGCAGTTCCGTGTTAGCTGTTCGAGTCGGCCCCCCGAAGTTCAGCGATGAACCCTGACATTTGCGTCAGCCTGTGCCTCCGATGCACACGCGCTTCGTCCTTATCCTCAGCTCCGCCGTATGGCCTCCGATAGCCTGATCGTCATCAACGCCGACGGACCCGAGACGCGGGTCGCGCTTGTGGAGAACGGGTACCTCGGCGAGCTCTACATCGAGCGGAAGCGCGAGCGTGGCATCGCGGGGAACATCTACAAGGGCCGGGTCGAGCGCGTGCTCCCCGGCATGCAGGCGGCGTTCGTCAACATCGGCCTCGAGAAGAGCGCCTACCTGCACGTCTCGGACGTCCGGGGCACCCCCGACGATCTGAAGCGTCTGCTGGCGGGCGACTCGCAGCGGAGCGGCCACGACGACGACGACGAGGCGGCTGACGCGGCGCGCGTCGGCAGCGGCGCCCGCATCGAGGACCTGCTGAAGGAAGGGCAGGAGATCGTCGTCCAGGTCACCAAAGAGCCGATCAGCACGAAGGGGGCGCGGACGACGCGCTACGTCTCGCTGCCGGGGCGCCACCTGGTGTTCATGCCCACGGTCGACCACGTGGGGATCTCGCGGCGCATCGGCTCCGACAAAGAGCGGCGCCGCCTGCGCGAGATCGTCGACTCGATGCGGCCGGCCGGGTCGGGCTTCATCGTGCGCACGGTCGCCGAGGGCGTCTCCGAGCGCGAGCTGAAGCAGGACATGGAGTTCCTGATCAAGCTCTGGAACGAGGTGGTGCGCCGCTCGGAAGGCGGCCGCTGTCCGGCGCTGATCTACAACGACCTGGACCTGCTGCTGCGCACGGTGCGCGACCTGTTCACGCCCGACGTCGAGAAGATGATCATCGACTCGCGCAGCGAGTACGACCGCGTGAAGAAGTTCATCGCGGCGATGATGCCGGACTTCAGCGGCCAGATTGAGCTGTACGAGGGGAACGACCCGATCTTCGACGGCTACGGCATCGAGATCGAGATCGACCGCGCGCTGGAGCGCAAGGTCTGGCTGAAGTCGGGCGGCTACCTGATCGTCGACGAGATGGAGGCGCTGACCGCCATCGACGTCAACACCGGCCGCTTCGTGGGCAAGTCGAGCCTGGAAGACACCATCACCAAGACCAACCTCGAGGCGACCCGCGAGGTGGCCGAGCAGCTGCGCATCCGGTCCATCGGCGGGATGATCGTGGTCGACTTCATCGACATGGACCGGCCGCACAACCGGGACAAGGTCACGCGGTCGTTCAACGAGTTCCTGCGCAAGGACCGGAACAAGGCGGCCGTGACGCGCATCTCGGAGCTGGGGCTCATCGAGATGACGCGCAAGCGGACGCGCGAGTCGCTGCTGCACACGCTGACCGAGCCCTGCTCCGCCTGCGAGGGCAAGGGCTACACCAAGTCGCGGCGCACGGTGACGTACGAGCTCTTCCGCGAGCTGCGACGTCAGGGCGATCTGGTCGAGGGGGACACCGTGCTGGTCGAGGTCCACCCGGAGGTGGCGCAGGTGCTGGCGACGACCGACCGGCCGTTCCTCGAGGAGATGGAGAAGCGCCTGCAGAAGCGGATCGTCGTGAAGGCGCGCGGGTCGTTCCACATGGAGGACTTCGAGATCCGCTCGCCCAACGAGAAGGCGCCCATCCAGAAGTCGGAGATCGCCGGCTCGGCGCGCGAGGACGTCAAGGAGGGGCCGAAGAGCGGGCGGCGGCGCAAGCGGCGCCGGCACCTGGGGCCGCCACAAGAGGTCGAGGCGGCGCTGGCCGAGGAAGAGGCGAACGCGGTCGACCCCGAGTCGATGGCCGCCGATCGGGGCGATACCGAGGACGAGGACGAGGTGTCCGCCTCGCCGAACGACGGTTCGCGAGGTTCGGACGGTTCGCAAGGTTCAGACGGTTCGACGGACGAGCCGCAGACGTAGCCAGCGGCCATGGTCCGGATCTGCTTCGTCTGCCTCGGCAACATCTGCCGGTCGCCGACGGCCGAGGCGGTCATGCGCCACCTGGTGGTGGGCGCCGGGCTCGAGCATCAGATCCTGATCGAGAGCGCCGGGACCGGGGACTGGCACGTCGGCCAGCCGCGCGATCGACGCAGCCGAGCCGTCGGTGAGGCCCGCGGAATCCCGCTGTCCGGCGTAGCCCAGCAGTTCGTGCCGGCGTCGTTCGACCGTTACACGCACGTGCTGGCGATGGACCGCAGCAACCGCGACGAGCTGGTGAAGATGGCGCGCGGCGCGCAGGACCGAGCCAAGGTGGCGCTGCTGCGCTCGTTCGATCCGACGGCGCCCCCGGACGCCGAGGTCCCCGACCCCTACTACGGCGGGGCGCGCGGCTTCGACGAGGTCTTCGACATCTGCGAGCGCGCCTGCGCCGCGCTGCTCGAGCAGCTGAAGCGCGAAGCGGGGGTCTGAGGGTGGACGGCGGGTTGAGGGCGGCGCTGGGCGCCGCGCTGGGGAGCCCGGTCGCGCACGCACGTTCGCTGGCCGGCGGCGACATCAACCAGGCCTACGAGATCGGCCTGGGGGACGGGCGGCGGCTGTTCGCCAAGGCGAACCCGCGCTCGCCGCGCGGCATGTTCGCCGCCGAGGCGCGCGGCCTGGCCTGGCTGGCCGAGGCCGGGGCCCTGCGCGTGCCGCGCGTTGTCGCGGTCTCGGAACCGGAGGCCACCTCCCAGTTCCTGGTTCTGGAGCTGGTCGAGTCGGGGCGACCGGCGCGCGACTTCGACGAACGCCTGGGACGCGGCCTGGCGGCGCTGCACCGCTTTGGAGCGCCCGGGTTCGGCCTGGACCACGACAACTTCATCGGACGGCTGCCTCAGTCGAACGCGGCGGCGCCCAGCTGGCTCGCGTTCTATCGCGAGCGCCGGCTGGAGGCGCAGCTGCGGAGCGCGGTCGACGGCGGTCTGGCCAGCGACCGGATGCGCCGCGGCTTCGACCGGCTGTTCGGCGAGCTGGACGACCTGATCGGCCCGCCGGAGCCGCCGGCCCGCCTGCACGGCGACCTGTGGGGCGGCAACCTGCTCTGCGACGCCACGGGCGCCCCCTGCCTGATCGACCCGGCCGTCTACGGCGGCCACCGCGAGGTGGACCTGGGGATGATGCGCCTCTTCGGCGGGTTCGGCGAGCGCGTGTTCGCGGCCTACCAGGAGGCCTGGCCGCTGGCGGACGGCGCCGGCGAGCGGGTGGCCCTGTACCAGCTCTACCCGTTGATGGTTCACGTGAACCTGTTCGGGGGCGGCTACGTCAGCTCCGTCGAATCGGCGCTGTCGCGTCTGTGCTAGGGTCCGGCCCGCATGATGGAATATCGGACACTGGGTCGGACCGATTGGCAGGTCTCGACCATCAGCTTCGGGGCGTGGGCCATCGGGGACGCGTGGGGGCCGACCAAGGAAGACGAGTCGCTGGCGGCGCTGCACCAGGCGGTGGATCGCGGCGTGAACTTCTTCGACACGGCGGACGTCTACGGCGACGGCCGCAGCGAGCGGCTGCTGGCCCGGCTGCGCCGCGAGCGCAAGGACCCGTTCTACGTCGCCACCAAGGCGGGGCGCCGGCTGGCCAAGCAGACGGTGGAGGGCTACAGCCGCAAGAACCTGAACGCCTGGGTCGACCGCAGCCTGAAGAACCTGGAGGCCGAGACCATCGACCTCTTGCAGCTCCACTGCCCGCCCACCGACCTCTACTACCACCCGGAGGCGTTCGGGATTCTGGACGACCTGGTGAAGGCCGGGAAGATCCGCTTCTACGGCGTCAGCGTCGAGCGCGTCGAGGAGGCGCTGAAGGCCATCGAGTTCCCCGGCGTCCAGTCGGTGCAGCTCATCTACAACATCTTCCGGCAGCGGCCGTCGGAGCTGTTCTTCGGCGAGGCGCGGCGGCGCAAGGTCGGGATCCTGGCGCGGCTGCCGCTGTCTTCCGGGCTACTGGCGGGCAAGATGACCCGAGAGAGCACGTTCGCCGCCGACGACCATCGCGCCTTCAACCGCAAGGGCGAGGCGTTCGACCGCGGCGAGACGTTTTCGGGCGTCCCGTTCGAGGTGGGCCTGGACGCGGTCGAGCAGCTGCGCGAGCTGGTGCCGGCGGGCGAGACGATGGCCGGATTCGCGCTGCGCTGGATCCTGATGAACGAGGCGGTCACCTGCGCCATCCCCGGCGCCAAGCGCCCCAGCCAGGTCGACGAGAACTGCGCGGCCGCCGCGCTGCCGCCGCTGTCCGACGAGACCATGGCCGACGTCCGCGAGATCTACGAGACGAAGATCCGGCAGCACGTTCAATATTTTTGGTAATTAAAACGCGGGGTTGAAAAAAGATCGCCGCGCCTGTCGAAGCGTCGGGCGGTGGCTCGTCGTAGCGCTGAAAGGAGACGACGATGCGTTTCATCCTCATGCACAAGAACGATCCCAAGACCGAGGCGGGCGAGAAGCCGCCCATGGAGCTCGTCCACCAGATGGGCGCGCTCATCGGCGAGTACGCGGCGTCGGGCCGCTTCATCGACGGCGCGGGCCTCAGCGCCAGCAAGACGCGCACGCGGCTCGTCTTCCGCGGCGGGCGCTGCGCCGTAAAACATGGCCCGTACCGCGGCGAGAACGAGCTGCCGGCGGCGACGCTGCTGCTCAAGGTGCGCACGCTCGACGAGGGCCTCGGCTGGGCCGAGCGCTACGGCAAGATCCTCGTCGACGGCGAGCTCGAGGTGGGCAAGGTCAACGAGGCGTGGGATCTCGGCCTGGCGCCCGAGCCCGAGGACCCGCCGCAGCGGTTCCTGCTGATCGAGAAGGCCGACCCCGCCACCGAGAAGGGCGGGCGGACGCCCAGGCAGAAGGCGGATCTCACGCGCCTGCGGACCGAGATGGAGAAGGCCGGCGTCCTCGTGCGCGCGATCGATCTGAAGCCGAGCGGCGGCGCCAAGCGCCTTCAGTTCACCAACAACGAGCTCACGATCATCGACGGCCCGTTCCTCGAATCGAAGGAGCTCATCGGCGGCTTCGCCGTCA
>DATJWP010000121.1:0-34470 GCA_035578045.1 Polyangia bacterium
CGGATCGACGCCCTACTTCGCGCGGTTCGGCGACGAAGCGGGGCGGAAGCTCCAGCAGCGGCACTACGACTTCGTGCAGCGCGCCACGGCCGCCACCGGCGGCCGCGTCGTCGACACGGCCGGTGACGGCGTCTTCCTGGCGTTTCCGACCGCCGACGCGGCGGCGCGGAGCTTCATCGATCTGCATGCCCGGATCTCCGAGGACAACCTGAGTCGTTCCCGTGACCAGCAGCTCCAGGTCCGCATCGGGTTCCACTATGGATCCGTCCTCACCGACGGCGAGCAGGTCACCGGCGACGCCGTCAACCTGGCCTCGCGCGTGGCCGGCACCGCCGACCCGGGCGAGATCCGGCTGACGCGCGACGCCTTTCGCGAGCTCTCGAACGCAGCGTACCGGATCTCCTGCCGGTCACTGGGCCCCACCCCGGTGAAGGGGGTGCAGCACCCCGTCGATCTGCTGTCGCTGGTCTGGCGCGACGGCACCGTGTTCCCGGACGTCATCCGGATCCACGAGACCGCGCAGGACATCCCGCTCCCCTCGCAGGACGTCATCACCTTCGGCCGGCTGGCCGACGCCGACGGCGCGATCGGCAACGACGTCGTGCTCGCGCTGGGGACCGACGAGCAGACGCGCAAGATCTCGCGCTGGCAGTTCGAGCTCCGGCGCTACCCGGACGGCTTCCGCCTGCGCCCCGTCTCCGACCAAATTACGGAGGTGGACGGGCAGGTCATCGCCCGCGGCGCCGAGGCCGCCATCCGCCCCGGCAGCCGCGTGCGGGTGGCTCGAGCGGCCACGCTGGAGTTCATCAGCCGGACCGGAGTGCCCCTCGCCGCCGGCGAGACCGCCGCCGTGGACTAGGCCTTCGCCACAGTGGTTTCGATCGATTGGTGAACCGGGGTTACCCGCCGGCGGGCTGAAGCTTCTCTCCGCCTTCGCGGCCTTCGCGGGGAGAGGCGCAGATACCCATCAGAGCTTGAGTTCGCAGTTGGCGATGGTGTCCTTGCCACCGCCGCCGATGCACAGATCGGAGCCGTCGCCGCCATCGATGACGTCGCTCCCGCCCCCGGCGGTGATGGCGTCGTTCCCGGCGCCCCCGCTGATGACGTCGTTCCCGCCGCCGCCGATGATGACGTCATTCCCGTCACCGCCGTTGATGACGTCGCTTCCGCTCCCGCCGGTGATCACGTCGTTCCCGGCGCCGCCGCTGATGTAATCGTTCCCGCCGCCGCCGCTGATGAGGTCGTTTCCACCCAGACCGAGGATGCAGTCTGATCCTTTGGTCCCGAGGAGCACGTCGTTGCCTGACGTCCCCTTGATGATCTTGGTGCCGGCCGGGCAGCACGAGGCGTCGTCACCCAGCACCGCCGTCACCTTCTGCGTCCCGGTCGCGGTCTTGCCCGTCGCGTCCTTGGCCGTGTAGGTCACCGTCGTCGTCCCCAGCACGAACGCCGCCGGCTTGTTGCTGGTGATCGTCACCGGCGACACCCCGCCCGTCGCCGTGGCGGTCCCGATGTTCGCGTTGGCGCATGCCGAGATCGTCACGGCGGCGGGCACCGTCAGCACCAGCGGCTTGGCGGCGGCGGTGACGGTCACCGTGAACGACCCGGAGCTCTTGTTGCCCGCCTTGTCGGTGGCCGAGCAGTTCACGGTGGTCGTGCCGGTCGAGAAGCTCGAACCCGACGCCGGCGTGCAGGTCACGGCCAGGCTGGTCGTCACGGCGTCGGTGGCCGTGGCGGTGAACGTGACGACCGCCTTTCCATTGCTCCCCGCGGTGGCGCTCAGGTTGCCGGGCAGAGACAGCTTGGGTGGCGTGGTGTCGCGCACCGTGACGGTGAACGACGCGGAACCGACGGCGCCCTGAGAGTCGGTCGCCTTGCAGGTGACGGTGGTCGTACCCAGCGGGAACGTCGACCCCGACGCGGGCGTGCAGGTCGGGTCGAGCTTTCCGTCCTGAGCGTCGCTGGCGCTGGCCGTGAACGTCACGACTGTGCCGCTGGCCGAGGTCGCCTCGACGGTCATCGCCGCCGGCACGGTGACGACGGGCGGCGTGTTCGCCGCGACGACCGTCACCGTGAACGACGCGGTGGCCGAGGCGCCCTGGGGATCCGTCGCCGTGCAGGAGACCAGCGTGGGGCCGATCGGGAACAGGGAGCCCGACGGCGGCGCGCAGGTGGGCGCCAGCGGTCCCGTGTCGACGTCGTTCGCGCTGGCCGTGAACGTGACGTTGGCCCCCGAGGCACCGGTCGCCTCGGTCGTGATCGGGCCGGGGACGATCACGGTGGGCGGGTGGTTGCGGTTCACCGTCACGGTGAACCGGCCGGCGGCCGAGTTGCCGGACCCGTCGTGGGCGGTGCAAGCGACCGTCGTGACACCGACGGTGAAGCGGCTGCCGGAGGCGGGCGTGCACGCCACGGAGAGCGTCCCCGAGACGGCGTCATGGGCGCTGGCAGAGAACGTGACCACGGCGGTCCCGGTGCCGTCCTCGACCACCGCGATGTTCGCAGGCAACGTGAGCGCCGGCGCGGTGGTGTCACGCACCAGCACGTCGAAGCTGGCCGACCCCACGTTCCCCGCGTGATCGCGGGCGACGCAGGTGATCAGGTTGTCGCCCAGCGGGCACAGGTCGCCGGACGCGACGGTCACGGGACCGGTGGCGCTGGGCCGCGTGCAGGTCGGGACGACGGCCCCGTCGACGGCGTCGGCGGCGGACGCCTGGAACGTCACCGCGGCGCCCGTCGAGCCCGACGCCTCGACCGTCATCGGCTTCGGCACCGTGACGACCGGCGGGGTCGAATCGGCGACCAGCACCTGGAATGAACCGCGCGTCTCGTGACCGGCGCCGTCGGTGGCCACGCAGACGACGGTCGTCGGGATGTTCAACGGGAACCAGGATCCCGAGGCCGGCAGGCACTCGACCGGGTCGGTCCCGTCCTCGACGTCGGTCGCGGAGGGCGCCGGCAGGTAGGTCACCAGCGCCCCCAGCGCATCCTGGGCCTCGGCCGTCACGTCCGAGAGGAACAGGACGGGCGAATTCAGGTCGGCGACCGTGACCGTGAAATAGCTGGTTCCGGTGTGACCCGCGCGGTCGGTCGCCCGGCAAGCGACGCGCCTGCTGCCGAGGGCGAACGTCGATCCCGTCGGCGGCGAGCAGATGGGCGTGACCGCGCCGTCCACCACGTCGTTCGCCGTGACCGAGAACGTCACGGCCGCCCCGGCCACGCTCTGAGCTGAAACCTGGATGTCGGCCGGCACATTCACCACCGGCGGCTGCGTGTCCTGAACGGTGACCTGGAACGCCTGCGTCGCGGTGATCGCACCGTCGGTGGCCGTGCAGGTCACCGTGGTGACGCCGATCGGGAACGTGGCGTCCAGCGCGGGCGTGCAGGAGACCGGCAGCGCGCGCGGCGTCGTGCCGCCGCTCTGCGCGGTGACGGCCAGCGGCACCGTCGCGCCGTTCGGGCCCTGCGCCTCGACTGTCTGGTCGCCGGGCGTCGTGAGCTGCGGGTAGGCGGTCGTCCCGTCGGTCACGAGCACCGGGAACGAGGCCGTCGAGACGTTCGGGGTCGGCGTCGCCTGGTCGGCGGCCGTGCAGGTCACCAGGGTGACGCCCGACGGGAAGGTGCTGCCGGAAGCGGGCGAGCAGGAGACCGCGACCGGACCGGCCACCGCGTCGGTGGCGGTCACGGCGAACGTCACCGGCGCGCCCTGCCCGGCCGGCGCCGTCGCCGTCGGCAGCGTCGCCGGCACCTGGATGACAGGCCCGGTCGTGTCGTGCACGCTGATCGTCAGGGCCTTCGTCGTCGTGTGGCCAAACGAGTCCTGGGCCGTGCAGGTGAGCGTCGTGTCGCCGAGGGGGAACGTCGATCCGGGCGTGACGGCGCGGCTGCCGTCGCCGCCCGTGCAGGTGGGCCGCAGCGCCGCCTCGAAGATGGGCGTCCCGGAATGCACGGCGGCAGCGCGCACCCGCTTCCAGGGCATGCCCGAGATGGCATTCAAGTTGGTGTCCGAGCCAGCCGCATACACGGTCGCGTAGACCGCTCCGTCGACCGGGGACAGCCAGAGCTTGGTGAGGGTGGTCGGCGCGGAGGGGTCCGCCTGCCACGTGCGGCCGCCGTCGTGACTCTCCCAGAACACGTCCCCTGCCGGGCTCGGCGCGTACATGGTCTGCCCCCCACCGACCGGATCGATCAGCAGGTTGCGGAAATTGATCGGTCCCGGGGCACCGCTGCCCAGCGCCTCCCACTGCAGGTGGGGGGCTGGCCACAGGTCTTCCACGCGAGCGCGGTAGAGGATGTCGGGGTTGCCCGCGACCGGATCGAGCGACAGCCCGTCGGTGTAGAGCCGGTTGACGCCGTCCGAGTCGTCGAACTGCACGTTGATGAGATTCCCTCCGGCCGCGTTCGGGATGCTCTGCCTCGCGAGCGTCCCCGTAGCGGGGTCCGGCGTCTGGGACAACGAAACGAACGAGAGGTCGTTCACCGCAGGATGGGACGTGTCCGTGATCGACGCGATCAGGGCCGTCTGTCGCGAATCCGGAACCAGCTGAATCTGGCGGGGAATGACGTCGGTCGTGGTCGGGTAGGAGACGTAGAATTGGGACTGCGCGGTGGGGGTCACCTGCAGGAGATCGATCGGCTTGCGCCAATCCAGCGACCGCTCGCCCGAGGAGACAAAAGCATCTGGGACCAGCGTCGAGAGCGCGTAAGCGGTCGTCGGGGGAGTGTTGTTCAGGTACAGGGGATCGACGTTCAGCCAGCTGACACCAGCGTCGGGCGACCTCCAGAGCGTGGGGCCACCGATGTAGACATTGTTGCGATTCAGGCGGTCGACCTGAAGGGTGGGCTTCCCGTCATACGTTTGATAATTGATCGGGATCTCTCCTCCCAGGCTGAACCAGGAATCCCCGCCGTTTTGCGTCTTGAAGACTCGCGGCTGGGTCACCATGTAGGCGACGGCCGGATCGGCCGGATCGGCGACGAGATCGTAGAGGAGACCCTGGTCGTCGCCGTCGAGCAGGAGATCAGGCTCGGGCAGCGCGGTCCAGCTGGCGCCTCCGTCATGTGACACGATCGGTCCCGGATACGGGGGCCCACCTGGAAACGGCGCGATCGAGGAGGCTACGCCGGAGGAGTAGATCGTCTGCGGATCCGAGACGTCCTGCGAAAGGATGGGGTCGCCCAGATCCACGTACACGGACGACCAGCTCTGGCCCCCATCGTCCGAACGATGGAAGCTCGAGCCCGTCGAGCGGGCATAGACGGTGGCTGGAGCCGCCCGGTCGAACGCGAAGGCGCCGCCGACCAGGGAAACCGTGTCTTCCACCCACGTGTTGCCGCCATCTCGTGACAGCACGGTCTCCGTGAAAACGGTGGGGAACGTCTGGCAGCTCGCCCCCGACTGGCCCTGACCGGCCGGGCAAGGGGCGCAGGATTGGCCCGGGGCCCCGGGCCGACAGAGATCCAGGCCGGGCGCGACCGCGATCTTCGTCGCCGCGCTCGACGTCGCGCTGGCATAGGGCGGAACGGCCAGTCGCTGCCAGGAGCTCGCGCCGAGCTTCAGGAAGAGCTGCGTCTGCATCGCCTGGACCGAGGTGGCGCTGATGCTGAGGTAGACGCGACCCGCGTTGAGGGGATCGAAGGCCACGGCCAAGATCTGCGACGCCGGGAGGCCGTCGGAGATCTCGGCCTGCGTCTGCCACCCGTCGCGCGTCTCGTAGAGACCGGGCCCCTCGGCCAGGACGTTCGTGAACGCCATCATGTGCTGCGAATCGGCCGGGTCCACCGCGACGCCCGCCATGACCTTGCCGCCGAAGGACAGCGCCCAGCTCTGTCCGCTGTCGTGGCTGACCGAGATGCCGGCGGACGTGGCGGCGAAGAGGCTGGCGGGTGTGGTCCCCTTGCTCGGTGCGAAGAACAGGTTCGTGACCTCGCACCCGGCCGGGCTGGCCAGCCTCTGCCAGGTCGCGCCCCGGTCGAGCGAGGCGAGCAGCGTGGTGCAGCCGTCCACGGGCGCCTGTCCGAACCCGTTGGTGGTCGGCAGACCGAGGAAGAGGGTTCCCCCGGGATTGTCGGTCGGATAGTCGACCAGGAGGTTGGTCGTTTCGAAGCCGACGCCCTTGTAGGCGGGTTGCCAGACATTGCAGGCGGCTGTTTGGTCCGATCCCGGTGGGGCACAGTTGGGCGCAAAGCCGGTCGCCGTCACTTGATAACCGACCGCCGCCCCCGCGGGGCCCTGCGCCTCGGCCACCAGATCGTTGCCGGTGATGATCGGCCCGCCGGGGCTCATGACGGTCACCAGGAACGACGTCGCGCCGCGGTTGCCGGCGGCATCCATGGCCTGGCACGCGACGGTGGTCGATCCCATCGGGAAGAGCGAGCCGGAGGCCGGCAGGCAGGTGATGCTCGACGCCGGCATGGCCGCGCCGTTGTCGGTCGCGCTGACGTGAGCCGAGAAGTCCACCGTCGTTCCCGCCGCATCGGCGGCGTAGGCGACGACCTCTCGCGTGTCGGCCACCACGTTGGGCGGCGACACGTCGCCCAGCGTCACCAGGACGGGCGCGCTGGCTGTGCCGGTCGCCCCGGAGAGCGTCTGCGTCGCGGTCAGCGCGTGCGTGCCGTTGGCCAGCGTGAGCGACGCCGAGAAGACCCCCGACGCGTCCACGGTCGCCGCGCCCACGTTCACGCCGTCCGAGGCGATCGAGATGCTGGCGCCCGGCACGCCGGTGCCCGCGACGGAGAAGGACAGCGGGGTCTGCGTCAGGCCGTTGAGGGGCTGGGTGATGGCCGGCGCACCCGGACGGAGGACCACGGTGATCGGCACCGTCGGCGCGCTCTCCGCAGAGCCCGCGCCCGACAGCGAGCTGGCGGTCTGGCTGACGGACAGCGTGACCGGGCCGACGCCCGTCAGAGTGACCGGAACGTCGAAGCTGCCGTCGTCCGCGCGGCGGGCTTCGCCCACCTTGGTGGTCCCCTCGTACACGATCACCGTGCCCGGCAGCCCGTTGCCGCCCGAGCCGACGCGCGGCAGGCCGCCGGTCCCGACGACGTGAATGGCGGCGTCGACGATCGCGCCGCTCTGGGGCGAGCCGATCGTCAGCCCGGTGGCCGGCGGCGGCACCTGCACCGTCATGGTGACGCCCGCGCCGTCCAGGCCGTTGGCGCGCTGGAAGATCTTGAGCTGGTGGAGGCCGTAGTCCAGCGTCACCGCGCCGCCCGAGAACGCGCCGCCCGACACCACGGCCGCCGTGCCGCGGTCCGCGAAGTACCGGCCGTCGCCGTCGGCGATGACGACCGCGCCCAGGGTCGGGTCAGCGCCCGAGCCGGCGATCGACAGCGGGCTCGAGACGCTGGCGCCGTTGGCTGGCGACGTGACCGTGAGGGGCGGCAGCAGCACGTTCGCCGTCGCCGTCGCCGGCATCGCGCTCGACAGGCCGCCGACCGTCTGGACGATCGACAGCGTGTAGCTGCCAACCCCGGGCAGCGTCAGCAGGCCACCCCACGCGCCGCTCGCGCCGGCGACGAAGGACGCGCTGGTCCCTCCGGCGGTGACGGTGACTGTCGCGCCGGGCGCCGCCGTGCCGCCGACTTGCAGCTTGCCGTTCCCGGAGACCAGGCCGCCCGACGGGACGGTGACCGTCGGCGACGGTGGCGCCGACGGGTTCGCGGCGAACACCGCCAGCGCCTCCGAGAACGCGCCCGTCTGACCGGCCAAGGTCTGGCGCGCGGCCAGCTGATGCGCGCCCTGCGACAGCGTCAGAGCCCGCGTGAACGTCCCACCGGCCGTCGAGCCAGCCGCGACGGTGAACGAGTCCACCAGCGTGGTCGGCGTCCAGCTGCTGCCGTCGGCCGCGCTGGTCCCGTCCCAGATCTCGACGGTGGCGTTCGACGACGCCCCGCCGCCCGTCAAGGCGACCACGACGCCGGCGCCGCTGGTCCCCGTCGACAGCGCGCTGGTCAGCGCCGGAGCGCCCGGCGGCCCGCCCGCGCCGCAGGCGCTCGACGTGCAGATCATGGACGTCGGGCGAGCAGCGCCCGGCGGTGAGCTCGGGTCGAAGCCGAGCATGGCTTCGACGTGATCCAGATACTCGGTCTGGAACGCGCCGTCCAAGAAGTAGGCGGCGTTGATCCCGACGCCGGGCGCGGCGGCCCCCGCCACCGGGGTTGCAAACAGACGATCGGCCGTGATCGTGTCGGCGAGCCCGCCGGGCAGCGCCCACTGCAGGTGCAGCTTCGCGCCGCCCGCCTGGTGCTGGTAGGTGACCCGGATGTCGTACTTCTGACCGGCGCTCAGCGTGATCGGCACGGGCGGCGTCGGGCTGCAGTCGAGCCCGCAGAGCGATGCGACCTCTTTCTGGCAGGTCGCGTCCCAGGTGATCGAGCAGCAGCGCGGATCGAAGTTGCAGACGAGGCCGGAGCAGAAGAAACCCTCGGGGCAGGTCCGGCTGATCGCGGCGCCGGTGCCGCAGATGTCGTGGCTACAGGTGGCCGCGTCGAACCCGGTCGGCTGCCTGGTCACGTCCGTCACGAGCTGGCCGTTCACGAAGATCTGGACCACCCCGTCCGTGTCGGCGGTGAAGCTGTAGTCGCCCGAGACCGCGGGCACCACCTGTCCCTGGAAGGTGGCGGCGAACGACGCGTCCACCGAGACCCCGGACACGGGCGGGTTGCCGCTGGTCCACAGGTAGTCGACCGCTCCCACAGTCTGGGCCGCCTGCTGCGTCCCGCTGTCCAGCGTCCCGACGAAGTAGGTTCCGAGCAGACCGGAGCCGCTGCCCTGTGCCATCGGGTAAAGGGCGGTCGTCGGGATCGTCGACCAGCCGGTCAGGTTGGCGTTCCAGGAGAGCTGGAAGTGAGAGTCGGCCGGCAGCGGCGTGGGCCGTAGGTACTCGACGCGAACGCCGTAGCGGACACCGGCGAGCAGATCGAGCGAAGGGCTCGGGCTGGGCGCCGGCAGCGTGAACGCCCCTGGCACCGTCGGGTCCGGATCGACCCAGTCGCCCGCGATGTAGACCCCGTTCACCCAAAGCCGATAGAGATCCGCCGACCCCGTGTCGACCGAGAACTGATAGCTGCCCGATGTCGACGGCTGGACCCAGCCCGTCCAGACGGCCCCCTGCGGGCTGGCCGGCGCGCCCGCCGGCACCGTCTTCTTGCCGCCGCGAAGGACCGTGAACGGCGCCCCCGGCACGTTCAGATCGATCCCGTAGACGTACACGTCCTTGCCCGCCGAGCCCGCCGGCAACTGGAAGCGGAACCCCTGCGGGCCCGCGCCGCCGCACTCCGAAGCGACCACCTCCCGCCACCCCGTCGCCAGCGGCTGGTCCGCGGTCGTCGTGAACAGCGCAGCGCCGTCGGCGCCCAGCGCGCCTCCCACCGAGACCTGCACGGGAATCGGCGTCCCCGGAAAGTCCGGATCGCAGGCCCACCCTTCCGCGAACTGGTTCCCGCTGGCGTCGGTCGTGATCCCCTCGAACGACCCGACCGCGCCGCTCAGGTACGCGTACTTGTGCGCGCTCGCCGGCACCGCCGTCACACCGAGCGGCCACACGGGCGCGCTCGGATCGCTGCTGCTCTTGCACACCTGCTGGCGGATCGTGTTGCACCGCTGATCCCACACCAGGGTGCCGGGGTAGAAGGTGTTGCCGGGATCGCCGCAACAGGTCGGGTCGACCTGACAGACGCGGTTGACGCACTCGTTGCACAGGGGATCCAGCGGCTCGCCGTCCGTGGCCTCGTCGTGGCTGCAGTGCCGCGGCGAATTCAGCGCCAGGAACGCGCCATATGGCTGCGACGCCATGTTCGCCGCCCGATAGCAATCGTAGGGCTCCGTCGGATCGCAGCGATCGATGTACGGCGCGGCCGCGCAGGAGCGCCCAGGATCCAGGTCCGAGTAGCGCGAGGATTCCATCCCGGACCGCCGGAGCGACGACACCAGCGTCTGCTCGTCCGGCGGCAGGCTCATGAGCTGGTCGGACGTGTAGTTCTCGCTCACGTAGTACGGCCCCGGCGTTCCACTCAACGTGGACAGGTCGAGGGCCGAGATCTGATACTCCTCGTGCAGCATGATGCCCGGCGAGTACGGCGCGTAAGGCACGCCGACCGTCGGGTTGAGAGACGTGAATCCGTCGAGCGTGTCGAAGAGATCGACCGTCGTCCCGTTCTTCGTGTAGCTCTGGTCGTCCTGGCAGTAGTCGGCCCGGGCCGTGACGATGCAGGCTTCGTAGAACGGCGCCAGCGGGATGGTCGCCGGGACGAACGCGCTGCCGTTCCAGACCGTCTCCGTGACCGACTTCCAGGGCTTGTAACCCCAGATGCGGGCGCACTTGGCGGCGACGCCGGACCCGTTGCAGGCGAAGCCGAACTTGGCGCGCGAGCCGGCGGTCTGCCAGTCGTTCGTGTTCAACGGCACCGCCATGGCGGTCGGTTCACCGTAGATGTCCATCGGGCACAGCGCCGACCACTGCCCCGTCGCAGGCTGCCGGTAATAAACCGTGTACAGGTACACGTCGTCGTTGTCCGGGTACTTGGTCGAGTTCTGATGCGTGTCCAGGCGGACGTCGGCGATGTACAGCGGGACGCCGCCCTCCACGTCGCTGCACGAGCCCTGGACGCACTGGCTACCGGCGGTCGTGCACTGGCTGTCCGACGAGCAGGACTTCAGGCACGCGCCGTTGGTGCAAACCGATCCGCCCGAACACTGGGCGTCACCCGTGCAGGTGTCCGCCAGCACCATGTTCCAGAGCGAACCCTTGAGGTCGGCCGCCGTACCCGCCAGACCGGGCACATAGATGTAGCTTCCGGCTGTCGTGTCCGTCGGGCTGCGCTGCAATTGCACCCCGGTCATCGGGCTCGCAACCGGAACGTAGCTGACGGGTCCAGCCTGCAGTCCCTGGAGATTGCCAGGCACCGTCACATCGGCGCGGGACATCCCGACGAACGTCACCGGAGCCAGAAACTCGCGCAATCGATCGACTCCGCCCAGAGCCATGCCCTGGGTCGCCAGCCCTTGCGTCGCGAGTCCCTGGGTCGCCAAGCCCTGCGTCGCCAAACCCTGCGTGGCGAGTCCTTGCGTCGCCAGTCCTTGCGTCGCCAGACCCTGCGTCGCGAGTCCCTGCGTGGCCAGACCTTGCGTCGCCAGGCCCTGCGTCGCGAGTCCTTGCGTCGCCAGGCCCTGCGTCGCCAGGCCCTGCGTTGCCAGACCTTGCGTCGCCAAACCCTGCGTGGCGAGTCCTTGCGTCGCCAGACCGCCCATCGCATCTCGGGTCGTTCCTTGCACGAACAGGGAGAGAAGCAGCAGCCAGAACGCGGCGTGTTGCGACTTCGAACGACGATTTCTCCAATGCATCGGATCTCCCCCTCTAGAAAGACGCATCTGCGCAGACGCGCAGCCCCACCGTGTAGTCTCGGGTCACGGAAGCGAGTGGATCCCGGTTGGCGCTCAGGAGTGTCTTCAGGCACATGTAGAAACTCGAGCCGCGGGCCACGAATTGGTTTCGATCCATCACGGATCGCGTGATCTCCCAGGCGTTGCCGAGCATGTCGTCGACGCCGAATGGACTCCGCGAGGCGGGATGACTGCCGACCTCGTCGAAACCGTACGCGCGATTCTGACGGCCATACGTGACGTCGAAGTTCGCGTCATCCGGGAGGAGCTTGTTCCCTTGAGGAAACCAGCGGCCATCGGCGCCGCGCGCCGCCCGCTCCCATTCACGCTCGGTGCACAAGCGCGCCCCCGGGACTCGCCTGGATCGATTCAACCAGGCGACATACTCCAGCGCGTCTTCGGGCGTGATCCCGGTGACCGGAAATCGCATCCAATCGAGCGAGCTGCGCCGATCGCGATCCAGGTACCGGAACGGCTCACCCTGCGTGGCCCGGTAGTCCTTGTTTGTCGCGCGGAACCGGATTTCCCAGCCCCGGGCGACCGACGGCCTGACATCGATGAACCCACCCAGCCCCTCTCTTCCGCCGTGTGGTCGTCGCTTTTCCCGCTCAGCCGGCGGAAGTGTTTCGAGGAACGCGATCCAGTCTGCAATCGTGGTTTCGGTGCGCGAGATCAGGAACGCTTCGGTTCGAACGGAATGGAGCGGCACGGTCTCCAGGAAGACTGCGCGGATCGATTCATCGTCAGAACCAAACAGGAAGTCCCCCGCCGGAACGTAGACGAAGTCCTTGGGCACCGCCGACCGAGGAGGCACGCGAACGGACACCTCGTACGTCTCGCCGGGCGCCAGCAGGACCGGATCGCGGAAAGCGACCTGGGTGACGGTCCCTTCGAATGACAGGCGGTATGACCCCCTCGGGACGGCCAAGGTCATCGGCGTCTTCCCGATGGGCCGGGCCGGCTCGGCCGAGCGGTGGGTCTCGGCGTCGTACGATTCGAGGCTGACCGAGATACCCGGGGGATCTGTCTTGATCTGAAGCGTTGCGGGCGCGGTCAGCTTCTGAGTGCGGCGGCCGCCCTCGTCGTAAGACGAGAGCCGCCGAAGACTGGCCTCTCGTTCACTCTCCGTCCGGCCGGGCATCTGGACGTAATCGACCAGCACATCGGCAATGCGGTCCCTCAGGTCCTTGCGGGGAGTGAGCGCCACCGCAGCCTCGAGGTGCTGGATCCCCCGCTGGTAGCCGGCGTCCGCCGCCGTGGCCGCCGTGAGGCTCTGCTCCCAGAATCCCTCGGCCTTGTCGCGATCGTAACCGTCGAACGCGGCGAAAGCGCGCTTCCGAAGAACGCTCGCCTCGGTGCGCCTCTTGCCGGCGTCCGCTAGCACGGCGTTCGCCGCGCCAATCTGCTCGGTGGCCTGGCGATCGATCTCGTTGCGCCGCTGCAGGAAGTAATGCCGCGTCGTCAGACCGGCTGCGACCAGCGCGACGACTGCCGCGCCCGTCCACAGGCGGCGCTGGCGGCGGGCGATGGGATCGTTGGCCAGCGCGACGATCAGCTGGTCCATCGCCGGGTACCGATCGGCCGGGGCGACACGAAGTCCCCGCAGGACGATCGCGCGAACCCAGGCCGGCACGTCGGTACCTTTCGCGAACGGCCGCAGGCGACCGTCGGTCACCGAATCGGATAAAGCGAGGATGGTCTCGCCGGCGAACGGACGCTCGCCATAGAGCGCCTCGTAGAGGGCCACGCAGAACGCGAACTGGTCGGTGCGCCCGTCGACTTCTTTGCCGAGGAACTGCTCGGGCGCCATGTAGGCCGGCGTCCCGGTGATGGCGCCCGTCCGGGTCAAGCTGGGCGAGATCTCCAGAGGCAGGTCGTCCTTTTCGTCGTCGGACGCAACCGCTTTGTGAACGCCGGTCGTCGATCGCACCCGGGCCAGCCCGAAGTCGGCGACTTTCGGCACCCCGTTGCCGTCGAGGAGAACGTTGTCGGGCTTGAAGTCGCGGTGGATCTGCCCCGCATCGTGCGCGGCGGCCAAGCCCTTGCCCACCTCGATGAACATCCGGACGATCTCGCGCCAGGGGTGCTTCTGCGCCTCCATCCAGGCCCGCAGGGTCCCGCCGCCCAGGTATTCCATGGCGAGCACGACGCGGTCCTCGTAGACGAGGACGTCGAAGATGCCGACGACGTTGGGATGCGAGAGCTTGGCCACGGCTTGCGCCTCGCGTTCCAGGCGCGCCGTGCGACGGGCGTGGTCGCCGCCGGCCCGCGCTCGGCGGAGCAGCTTGAGCGCGACCTTCCGGTCCAACTTCGGATCGTAGGCCGCGTACACGACGCCCATCGCCCCGGCGCCGAGGCGCTCGACCACGATGTATCGCCCCACCGTCGCGCCGACCGTCAGGACCTCCAGATCGGCTTCGAGCGCCGCGTCATCCGGACCCGAGTCGTCCGGGCCGAATTCCGCCGTCGACACCTTCTGGGCGGACGACTTCGCCAGCCCCTCTGGATCGGGGGGGAGCGTGACGTCCATGCCGCCGTTCTTCGAGCCCGATTCAGCCACCGGTACTCGCGGGCGACGGCCGGGTGAACATACTCACAAGCGCGTGTTGTCACCCGCCGCGCCGAGGGAACGCAACAGCGAAATCGGTCAGATTGGAATTGTCACGCAGCTGGAAACAATCACGAAACACACTCTATCCATAAAACGGCAGACAGCATGTCCCTCGCCGGCCCCGACTGCGTCGCATCGAGTCTTGGCCCGAGTCTGTTCCCTTCGGGCGCGCGATCCACTAGTGTCCGGCTGGATGCGCATCGAAGCTTCGGTGACGTCGGTGTCGTGGATCCCGTCTGAGGCCGTCGTCGGGGCCTTCAAGGTGCCGTTCTCGATGGGGATGTCGCACTACGACGACCCGCCGCCCGATCCGTTGAGCGACGTCGCCGAGCTGATCGCCCAGGACCGCTGCCGGTTCTGCAACCAGCTGCAGGCGTTCGTCGAGGTCCAGGACGGGAAGATCGTCGGACACGGCGTGATGGCGGACGGGCTGGTGGGGTCGACCACGCTGCGGCTGGGGCCCGCCTCGATGACGTTCGCGGCGGTGGTGTTCCCGACGCTGCGGCCCGATCCGGTCGTCACGCCGACCTCCGTCATCTTCCGGCAGACCTGCGGCGCCCGGACGGGCGTGCCGGCGCCCCGGCCCGTGAAGCGGCCGCCCTACGTCCAGTTCGCGGCGCCCACGGCCTGGACGACGCTGGAGTTGGAGATCCGGGCCGACGGCACGTCGACGGGGCGGCTGGTGGGCGCCAGCCCGTTCCCGCGCCACTGGATCTACGGCGACGACGAGCGGCTGTTCCAGAAGAGCAGCGTCATCGACTTCAAGACCTGGGCGGCGGAGCACTTCGGCGACAACACGCCCTGGGGCGAGGTCGACTCCCCGGCGCTGACCAGCACGGTCGAGACGGCGCTGGAGCGCGAGATCAGCCAGACCATCATGCGCGAGGGGAAGCGGCCCGAGATCCGCACGATCGAGCCCGGCCACATGCTGTGCGCCGAAGGCGAACCGGGAGACGAGCTGTATCTGCTGCTGGACGGGGTGCTCGAGGTCCGGGTCGACGGTAAGCCGCTGGCCGAGATTGGCCCGGGGGCCGTCCTGGGGGAGCGCGCGCTGATCGAAGGCGGGGTACGCACGGCGACGCTGCGGGCGGTCACCCGTTGCCGGGTCGCCTGCGTGCCCGGCGACAAGGTCGATCGCGACAGGCTGCAAGCGCTGCAAGGTCACCACCGCGAAGAGGGATGAACATGAAGCTGCCGAACATCTTCGAACGGGGCACCACGCCGGTCGTATTTCAGGCCGGTCAGGTCGAGATCCTGAAGGACGGACACGTGGGTGCCGTTCTTCTCGATCGTGGTGCTCCGCAACATGGCTGAGCGGCTGCGGCGCAAAGATTCCTGACCACTCGGTTCATGTCGAAGCTGCGCGTTCACGCGTTCTCGGTCTCGATCGACGGGTACGGCGCCGGTCCCGAACAGGATCTCGAGCATCCGCTGGGCGTCGGTGGGATGGCGGTGCACGGCTGGGTGTTCGGCACCCGGACGTTCCAGACGATGCACGGAACGGGGGGCGGAGAGACCGGACCCGACGACGACATGGCGGCCCGCGGGTTCCAGAACATCGGCGCCTGGATCATGGGGCGCAACATGTTCGGACCGATCCGGGGCGCCTGGCCGGACCATGACTGGAAGGGCTGGTGGGGACCCAACCCGCCCTATCACACGCCGGTCTTCGTGCTGACCCACCACCCGCGGCCGCCCCTGGTGATGGAAGGCGGCACGACGTTCCACTTCGTGACCGACGGGATCCACGCCGCGCTGAAGCGCGCCCGGGAGGCCGCCGGCCACCAGGACATCCGGCTGGGCGGTGGAGTCGCCACGATCCGGCAGTACCTGAGCGAAGGCCTCGTCGACCAGATTCACCTGGCCATCGCGCCGGTCCTCCTCGGAACCGGAGAGCATCTGCTGGGTGGGCTCGATCTGGTGAAGCTCGGTTACACCTGCACCGAGCACCTCTCCACCCCGAACGCCACGCACGTGGTGCTGGCGCGCTGATCACCCCCTGGCGGCCACCGCCTGCCAGCCGTTCATCCGCACCGCGAAGCGCATCGGCAGGATCAGGTTCTCCCAACGCGCGTAGGTCTCGTCCTTGCGCCGCCGCGACGCCCGAACGACCGGCCGCTCGCGCCAGCCGTTGTCGTTCGCCTGACAGCCAATCGGCAACCTGGTCTCCATCGCTCAGGCCACCTTTCTGAGCGGCGCGCGTGCCTCTTCGCTCGCGTTGATGCCCGCGCCCGCCAGCAGCTTGCCGCGGATCTCCTTCAGCAAGTCCTGCCGCTCCAGCAGGTGCTGGCGCGCGGCGTCCCGCCCGTTGCCCAGCCGCTCGCCGCCGTAGGCGATCCAGGCCCCGCTCTTCTCGAGCACGCCCGCCTCGACGCCCAGGTCGATGATCTCGCCGGCGCGCGAGATCCCCTGCCCGTACGCCACGTCGAACTCGGTCTCGCGGAACGGCGCCGCCATCTTGTTCTTGACCACCTTCACGCGCGTCCGGTTCCCGATCACCTGGTCGCCGTCCTTGAGCGCGCCCACTCGCCGCACATCCAGCCGCACCGAGGCGTAGAACTTCAGCGCGTTCCCGCCGGTGGTCGTCTCGGGGTTCCCGAACATGACCCCGATCTTCATGCGGAGCTGGTTGATGAACACGACCAGGCTCTTGCCGCGCGCGGTCGCGCCGGTCAACTTTCGCAGCGCCTGGCTCATGAGGCGCGCCTGCAGGCCGACGTGCGAGTCGCCCATCTCCCCCTCCAGCTCGGCCTTGGGGACCAGGGCCGCCACCGAGTCGATCACGATCACGTCGACCGCCTCGGACCGCACCAGCATGTCGGTGATCTCCAGCGCCTGCTCGCCGTTGTCGGGCTGCGACAGCAGCAGGTCCTCGGTCTTGACCCCCAGCTTGCGCGCGTAGCCGACGTCCAGCGCGTGCTCCGCGTCGATGAACGCGCAGACGCCGCCCGCCCGCTGGGCCTCCGCGATCACGTGCAGCGCCAGCGTGGTCTTGCCCGACGACTCCGGCCCGTACACCTCGACGATGCGCCCGCGCGGCAGCCCGCCCGTGCCCAGCGCGATGTCCAGCCCCAGCGACCCGGTCGAGACGACGCCCACCTCCGGGCGGGCGCCCTCGCCCTCCGCGCCGAGGCGCATGATCGCCCCCTTGCCGAACTGCTTCTCGATGTCCCCGAGCACCGCCAGAACCGCCTTGTTGTCCGTTTTGTCCTTGTTCTCCATGCCTCTCACACTAACCTCGACCTATGACAAAACTGGTCACACGGTATGCCCCCGCCGCGCGCCTTCACGAGCTGCGCACGATGCTGGACGGGCAGGAGGGCCTGACGATCTACGACGTCGCCGAGCGCTTCCGCGTGAACCCGCGAACGGCGCTGCGCTACATCCAGGCCCTGCAGCGGGCCGGCGAGCCGCTCTACGAAGAGACGGCCGGCAAGCGCAAAGCCTGGCGCCTGATGCCGACCGCGCGGCGGCAATCGATCACGCTGACCACCGCCCAGATGGTGGCCCTCTTCCTGTCGCGGCGGGTGTTCGACTTCCTGGCCGGCACCGGCTTCAAAGAGGACCTGGACGACGTCTTCGCCAAGCTGGAGGCCACCCTGCGCCGCAAGGACTTCGCCGCCGTCCGCAACCTGGATCGCAAGGTGTTCGACGTGAACGAGGCCCGCCACCTGTACGAGGGGCGCATCGAGGACGTGAACGACATCATGACCGCGCTCCTGCGCGAGGAACGGCTGCGCGTCACGCACGAAGGGGTGTCGGGCGGCCGCAAGACCTTCGTGCTCGAGCCCTACACGCTGGTCGTCTACAAGAAGGGGCTCTACCTGGCCGGTCGCAGCCAGGGCCACGGCGGCGAGATCCGGACGTTCGCGCTGGACGGCTTCCGCGAGGTCGAATGGCAGCGCGGCCAGAGGTTCGAGTACCCGACCGACTACCGGCCCGAGCTGCTCACCGAGGGGGCGTTCGGCCTGATCCGCGGCAAGGAGGTGACGCGCGTGCGCATCGTCTTCGACGAGAAGGTCGCCCGCTACGCGCAGCGGCGAATGTGGCACCCGACGCAGCGGTTCCGGCGGGTCGCCGGCGGCGTGGAGCTGACGATGGACGTGCGAGGGACGACGGAGCTGGTGAGCTGGGTGCTGGGGTTCGGCGACAAGGCCCGGGTCGTGGAGCCGGCCTCGCTGCGCGAGCAGGTCGCGGGCGACGCCGCGCGCGCCGCCGCCGCGAACGGCTGGTCGTTTTGAACGGCGATCCGGCCGGCTGGAACGGACCGGCGCGCGCGCTGCTCGAGACCGCGGTCCGGCGCCACGGCGGCTGGGAGGCCTGGCGTTCCCTGCGCGCGCTCGAGGTGCGGCCGCGCCTGCTCAACGGGATGCTCCCCTGGCTCAAGGGGTTCGGCCGGACCTTCCCGCTGCCGCCCCGCGCGGAGGTGTCCCCGCACGAAGGGCGCGCCATTTTCCACGACTACCCGACGCCGGGCGCGACCGGCACCTTCGAGCGCGGCCGCCTCACCCTCACCGACGCCGGCGGCGCCGTCACCCTCTCGGCCGACAACGGCCGCAACGCCTTCCGCGGCTGGGGCAAGCTGCGGCGCTGGTCGCCGGCGGGCGCGCTCTACTTCTTTGGTTACGCCCTCACCCACTCTCTCCTTCATCCTCGCCCCGAGGGGCGAGGACAACCGGCTTCAGCCCACCGACGGGTAACCCCCGTTCAGCAATCGATCCAAACCACTGTGGCGAAGGCCGCTGCGGGTCGAAGGACAGCCAGCCGCGGGCCCAGAGGCCTGAGGTTCGGGGCCCCAAGGGATCCCCGAAGATCTGACGAATCGTGACAGGCTATAGGCTAGCGCGCCCGCGCGAACGGGTGGTTCTCGACCACCTTGACCGGCACGTGTGTGAGGCGCTCGATGGCGCGCAGCAGGCCGCGCTCCTCGGCGTCGCAGAACGACAGCGCGACGCCGGAGGCGCCGGCCCGGGCCGTGCGGCCGATCCGGTGCACGTAGCTCTCGGGCTCGTTGGGCAGCTCGAAGTTGATGACGTGGGTGACGCCGTCCACGTCGACGCCGCGGGCGGCGATGTCGGTCGCCACCAGCACGCGAACCTGCCCCTGCTTGAAGCCGTTCAGCGCGCGCTGGCGGGCGGCCTGTGACTTGTTGCCGTGGATGGCGGCCGCGCGAACACCGGCCCGCTCCAGCTGATCGGAGACGCGGTTGGCGCCGTGCTTGGTGCGGGTGAACACCAGGACGCGGGTCATCGCCGGATCCTTCAGCACCTCGGTCAGGAGGCCGCGCTTGTTGGCGCGGTCGACGTGCAGCACCCACTGCGTCACGCCGGCCGCGGGGGCCGACACGGGCGCGACCGAGAGCTGCACGGGATCCTTCAGGATGGTCTGCGCCAGGTCGCGAATGTCCTTGGGCATGGTCGCCGAGAACATCAGCGTCTGGCGGCGGCGCGGCAGGACCGCGATGATGCGGCGGATGGGATCGATGAACCCCATGTCCAGCATGCGGTCGGCCTCGTCGAGCACCAGCGTCTCGAGCGCGTCGAAGCGCGCGTGCCCCTGGCCCATCAGGTCGAGCAGCCGACCGGGGGTGGCGACGACGACGTCGGTGTCGCGGCGCAGCGCCTCGACCTGCGGCCCCTGCCCCACGCCGCCGAACACCACCGCCACGCCGATCGAGAGGTGGCGGCCGTAGCCGCGGAAGCTCTCGGCGATCTGCAGCGCCAGCTCGCGCGTGGGCGCCAGCACCAGGGCGCGCGGCCCACGGCGCCCGGGCTCGCGGCGGGTCCGCGCCAGCCGGTCGAGGATCGGCAGCGCGAACGCGGCCGTCTTTCCGGTGCCGGTCTGCGCGCAACCCAGCACGTCGCGGCCGGCCAGCAGGTGCGGGATCGCCTGGTTCTGGATGGGCGTCGGCGCCTCGTAACCGGCGCCCAGCACGGCGCGCCGGACGGGATCGATGAGGCCGAGCGAATCGAAGGAAGGGATGTCGAGCGAAGAAGATACGGGTGTAGCGGTCATGTTGATGGAACCTCGAAGCCGGGCCGCCGGTGTATGCGCCTCCCGTCGGATGGACGGGGTACCTGGCAATGCTCTTCGGCTGTTGTTGGCGTGCTGTCCGTGCGAACCCGTTCAGACAGCGACGCCGCCAACCGGTCCCTGGCGCGCCCCGCAACGACTCGCGCGGGGGCAGGACAAACTCTCTTTGGCAGACACCTTGAGGGACCGAAGGCCGAAAGTCAAGGAAGCGCAGCCGTATCGGCCGCCAGCTCCACGCCCAGCCCGGGCCGATCATCCAGCCGCAAGCGCGGCCCGTCGGCGGTCCAGCCGCCGAGGAACGGGTCGTGGGTCAGCAGGAACGCGGTGTCCAGGTCGACCCAGTCGACGCCGCCCAGGGCCGTGACGACGTGGGCCATGGCCAGCAGGCCGACCCGCGTCTCGACCATCGCGCCCGCCATCAGCCGCAGCCCCTCGGCCAGCGCCCGGCGGCCCAGCGCCAGCGCGGCCAGCGGGCCGCCCAGCTTGGTCAGCTTCAGGTTCACCGCGCTGGCGGCGCGGGCCGAGAGCAGCCGTTCCAGGTCGCCCGCGCCCCGGAACGATTCGTCGGCGACCACCGGCACCGGAGCCCGGGCGGTGACTTCGGCCATGCCGGCCAGGTCGCTGGCGGCGCACGGTTGCTCGTAGCACTCGACGGTCAAACCGTCGGCGAGCGCGGTGTCGAGCAGCGCCAGCGCCTCGTTGGCCCGGAAGCCGGCGTTGGCGTCCAGCCGGAAGGTCGCGCCCGGGACGGCGGCGGCGACCGCCCGCAGCGACGCGCAGTCGGCCCGCCAGTCGCGCCCCACCTTCACCTTGAAGCACGAGAACCCCGCCTGCGCATGGCGCGTCGCCGCCTGGGCCATGCGCTCCGGATCGGAGATCGACAGCGTGATGTCCGTGGTCAGCGGGGCCGCGTCCGTGCCGCCCAGCGCGCGGTAGAGCGGGACGCCCTGCAGGCGGGCCGCCGCGTCCAGGATCGCGGACTCGACCCCCGCGCGCGCCACGCCGCCCCCGGGCAGTCGGGCGAGCAGCAGCTGGTCGAGCTCCTCCGCCCCGGCCAGCGAGGCGCCGCGGAGACCAGCGGCCGCCTCCGCGATCGCGCGCAGCAGGTCGGGTTGATCCTCGCGCGTCACCGGCGGCAGCGCGGCGCTCTCGCCCAGCCCCGTGGCCCGACGCCCACCTTCGTCCTGCAGCGTGGCCTGGACCAACGCGGCCCGGGTCGCGTCGACACGCCCCGAGGCGATCACGAACGGCTCGCGCAGCGGCACCGAGAGCGGCGAGACCTTCACCTCGACAATCGAGACCGCGCCGGTGCGCACGCGGGGATTGTAGCGCGCCTCGGCGTATAACGTCGCCGCATGCCTCGCCTCTTCGACGACGCTCTGCCGCCAGCCATCGCGCTGAAGGGACGCCAGTCTGAGCTGGCCACGCTGACCTCCGCGCTGACGACCGGCCGGGTGAGCCGCCTGGCGCTGGTCGGGGGCGGCGGCAGCGGCAAGTCGGTGCTGGCCGCGTCGCTGGCCCACCGCCTGAGCCGGCGGTACGCCGGGGGCGTCGCCTGGCTGCGCGTCGGAAACTGGGACCACCGCACGCTGCTGCAGATGCTGGCGCTGCGGCTGGGCGTCCCGCGCGAGCCGCTGCTGCCCAGCCTGCGCCTGCACCTGGACGTGGCCGGTCCGATGCTGGTGGTGCTGGACAACCACGAGAACGACCAGGCGATGGCGCGCTTCCTGGACGCGCTGGCCGGGACACCCGTCACCTGGATCCTCACCGCGCGCCGCTGCCTGCTGTCGGGCGTCTCGGTCTTCCCGGTGATCGCGCCGCTCATCCAGTCGCGGCGGAACGCGTTCCCGGCGGTGCGGGCGCTGACCAGCCTCTTGCGCTGGAATCCGCTGGCGCTGGGGATCGCCAACGGGCTGGTCGGCTCGGGCGCGGCGACGGTGGACGGCGTGCGGGATTGGCTGCAGGACCAGGGCGTCGGGCGGGTTCGGGTCATGGCCCACGAGGACGACGTCGCGGAGGTGCGCCTGCTCGTCGAGTGGGCCTGGAGCCGCCTCTCGCCGGCCGCCCGGCGGATCCTGAGCGTGCTGGCGCACTGCCCGGGCGATCACATGGACGCGGCCGCGCTGGCGCGGCTGGCCCGCGCAGGGGGCGCCGTCGGCGCGGCGCTGGCGAAACTCCGCCGGTGGGAGCTGATCCAGGAGCCGCTGCCGCAGCGCTACGCCGTCCACGCGGTCGTGCGCTACGCCGTCTCGGCCAAGGGCACCGTCCCCCAGGCCCGCTACTTCGACTACTACGTGCGCCTGCTCGAGCGCCACCCCGAGCGCTTCGTGCTGGAGCAGTCGCACCTGTTCGCCGCGATGGATCACGCCCAGGCCATCTCGTCGCTGGAGAAGATGCTGCGGATCGAAGCGCTCGTCACCGGCGCCTGAATCAGCCGGGACGCGGGCGCAACGGTCCGGGCGCCTCGCAGAGCGGGCAGCCGTCGCCGTCCAGACGCGCGGCGATCGTCGCGCCGCAGTCGCGGCACTCGGCGCGAAACCCGTGGAAGCCGTCGTCGTGCGGCTCGGTCTCGGTGCGTGCCCGATCGGACCGCTGGCCCTCGGCGGTGAGCCGGGCCGGCACGAACGCCAGGTAGCGGATCTCCTCGCCGCCGCAGTCGGCATCGGCGCAGCCGGTGGGGACGGGCCAGCGATTGGGCGTGGCCAGCGCGCGCCCCAGCCCGCCCGGTGCGTGGCAGCGCGGGCAGACGTCCGCCGAGAAGACCGGCGCCTCGCAGGCAGCGCAGGCGACGGCGTAGATGCCGTCGATGAACTTCTCGCCGTCGTAGGCCCAGGTCACGCGCCCGACCGGCTCGCCGTCGACGAACGGGAACAGACCGTCGACGTACGTGCGGAACACCAGCGCCCGCCCACCGCACGCCGCGCACCCCGCCGCAATCAACCGGTCGAAAGCCGGCTCGTCGAGCAACCCCATGCCGACAGCCTACACTGTCGGCCTCACCCCTTGAACGTGTCGTAGTCCTCGGCGCGCGGCGCGATGCGGGCTTCCAGCGCCTGCCGTTCGGCCGCGTCCATCGTCACGAAGTCGCGCGCCGCCGCCAGGTTCTCGCGCACCTCGGCCACCGTCGAGCAGCCGATGATCACGGTGTCCGCGATCGAGGCCGCATAGCGGATCAGGTCGCGCGGGCTGGCCTCGCGCGGCAGCAGGCCGGCCGCCATCACCTTCATGCCGACGACGCCGATCCCCTGCCGGCGAGCCTCGGCCACCACCGACGGGGTGAAGGGCAGGTAGCGCGGATCGGCCGGGTTCAGCGCGCAGAGCACGTTGTCGAACCGGAAGCGGCGCATCGCCTGGACCAGCACGTCGGGATCGTGATGGCCGGTCAACCCGATGAAGCGGATCCGGCCGTCGGCCTGGGCCTGCTGCGCGGCCTCGATGGCGCCGCCGCGGCCGAAGAGGACGTCCAGCTCGTCCCGGTCGCGCAGGTCGTGCATCTGCCACAGGTCGAGCCAGTCGGTCCCCAGCCGCCGCAGAGACTCGTCCAGCAGGCGCAGCGCCCGGTCCCGGGTCCGCTCGTGCGTCTTCGAGGCCAGGAAGACGCCCTTGCGAGCCGCCGGACCGGCCGCGCGAAACGCCTCGCCGTAGTAGTCCTGGCTCTGCTGGTAGGCCGGCGCGGTGTCGCAGTAGCGAACGCCCAGCCGCAGCGCCTCCAGGATCACCGGCACTGCATCGCGCGCCCGGCCGGTGGTGCGCAGGACCCCTTCGCCGCCCAGCGACACGGGCAGAACCCGGGCGCCGGTGCGGCCCAGCGTCCTTTCGCCTGACGGGTCCACCGGCTCGGCAGTCTGCCACAGCTAGGTCGCGAGGCTTCGCTCAGGGGGCCGCCAGCGCACCACCTCGAGGTCCTCGATGACCAGCCGCCGGACCCGGGCGCGGCGGATCTCCAGCCGACCGATGGCCAGCCAGCCGACCGCCAGCGCCCCGACCGCCAGAGCGCCCAGCGCGAACGATCCCAACGCGACGGCGCCGGTCGCCATCGACCCGGTCGCCATCGATCCCGCCGCGAAATCTCGAAACTTCAATGGGTGCTTCACGCCAGCATCGTGAGAACGCCGGGGGCCGCTGGCCAGAGGGCTGCTTTCCGGTTTGCTAGGCTCTCGGGATGGTGTTGAAGCTCTCCGTCGATGATCGGCTGCGGGCTTATGCGCAAGGCGTGCCTGCGTACATCCGCCGGCGGCGCCGCATCGAGGAGCTGGAGGCTCAGCTGATCGCGACGATCCGAGCCGCGGAAGAGCCACAACAGGCGCTCGCCTCGGCGACCATGACGGCGGAGCTGGCCCAGCTGAACGATCTCATCGCTCGTCACAACCGCTATTACCCGATCGAGGCCAACCTCCCCATCGACGTCAGGACCGGGCGGTTGCTCGATCGCGGGACGCCCTGGCGGCCGCTGCCACCCGTCACCAGGGCGGACCTGCTGGCTCGGCTCAGCCCGTTCCGGGCATCGGCATGAGCTCGCCGATCTCGATCGTGCCGTCGCCCATCGACGGGGCAAGCGGTCGCTGTACGTACTCCACCGATACGACCGGCCCAGGTTCGGGCGAGCCCTTTCGGAATCGCCGCCCCGTTCCAGGTTCCTGGTATCGGACCTGGAGTCCTCGAGAGGAACACATGAGCCATTCACGTCTCTACACGATGCTGTTGTTCGGAACGCTGACGGCGTCCCCGCTGGTCGCGCGCGCAGACGACACGAGCGACAAGATGAACGACACGGCCACCGACACGGCCGACCAGGCGAAGAGCGCGGGGAAAGCGGCCGGCGACGAGGCGCAGAGCTCGGCGAACAAGGCCTCTGACGAGGCGCAGAACGCCGCAGACAGCGCCAACAAGGCGTCCGACGACGCCAAGAACGCCGCCAAGTCGGCTGGCGACAGCGCCAAGAGCGGTACTCAGAAGGCTACCGACAAGGCCAAGTCGACGACCGACGACATGACCAAGTGACGCCGGACGAGAGCCAGGCGCGGGAACCTCTCGGGGTTCCCGCGCTCGCTACCTACTTCTTGACCGACGCGAAGCCGTTTCCGGGCACCGAGAACTGCAGCTTCGCGCCGCCGATCTGCAGCGTGGTGGTCTTGGCCGAGCTGCTCGAGTTGAACATGACCGCCACCAGGCTGCCGTCGGGGTTCTTGAACGCCAGCATGTCCAGGCTGCTGCCGCTGGTGCCCACCCGCTTGGCGCCGGGGTCGACGAACCCCGAGAAGTGACGGAACACGTAGTACGCGGGCGTGACGATCAGCGTCTTGGCGGTGCGATCGACGGCCAGCAGCGCGTTCTGCGGCCACTTGCTGCCGGTGGAGATGTCGCTGACGCCGATGGTGTCCAGCACCATGTTCCAGGCGCTGTACGAGTTCACGCCGGACTTCAGCCAGTCGCGGATGAGGCCCCAGGTCTCCAACCCGTAGGTCCAGTCGTTGGGCGCCATGTTCGGGTTCATCGGGCCAGGCGCCGGGTTCTCGCCGCTGACGCTGAAGGGATAGTTGCCGCACTTGTGCTCGGTCTGCATGATCGGGAGGTTCTTCGAGATCAGGCTGGAGACCGTGGACATCATGTTCCACTGCATGCCGAAGCCGGCGATGTACTTCATCGCCGCCGGATCGCCGGTCACCTTGGTGACGATGGCCGGGTCGGTGCCGCTGTTGCCGTTCGACATCGTGCCCAGATAGATCTTGGTGTTGAAGTTCGACTGCATCGCGAAGGTCGGGCCCAAATAGGTCGCGATGAACTTGTCGAAGAGCGCGACGTCCCACAGACACGACGGGTAGCCGGTGGCGTAGTTCGGCTCGTTCTGGGGGTGGACCGACTCGATGTTGATCCCCAGCGCGCCGAATGCCTGCACCCACTTCACCAGGTACAGCGCGTACGCCGTCAGGTTCTGGTCGCTGTCCACCATGCAGCCGCCGTCGAAGGGCGTGTTCCCCGACGCCTTGCAGGAGGTGCCGTTCGCCGACTTGCTGCTGTCCTGGGTCTTCATCCAGGTGGGGGGCGTCCAGGGGCTGGCCCACAGGCGCAGGTTGGGATTGACCTTGAGCGCCGCCTGCACGTACGGGATCAGGTTCGTCTGATCCGGCGCGATCGAGAAGTGGTCCATCGTGTAATCGTTCGCGGTCTCGTCGTCGGTGTACCGGGTCAGCGCGAAGTCGGTGGCGCCGATGGGGATGCGGCCGAACACGAAGCGCGCGCCGTCGCTGCCGAACAGCAGGTCGATCGCCTGAGCGCTGTCGGACGAGCTCAGCTGCTTCAGGTCGTCCCAGCCCATCTCGTTGAAGGCGCCGCCGAAGCCGTCGATCGTCTGGTTGACGGTGCCGTCGACGACCGTCATGTCGGCGTTGCCGCTGGTCACCGTCGTGAGCGCGCCGGTCTTCCAGGTGGCGCCCGAGGCGGAGGTGATGAGGGTCATCGAGGCCGGGCCCGAACCGCCGCTGCCGGTGCTGCTCGACCCGGCGGCGCCGCCGGTGCCGGTCCCGCTGCCGCCGCTGCCGGTGCTCCCGCCGGTCGGGCTGATGCCTCCCGTGCCCGTCGTGGCGGCGCTGCCGCCGGTCCCCGTGCCGCTGCCGCCCGTCCCGGGACCGCCGCCGCCGGTCCCCGTTCCGCTGCCGCCCGTCCCGGTCGTCGAACCGCCGGTCCCCGTGCCGCTGCCTCCGCCGGCGCCGGTCGTCGACTGCCCCGAGCTGCAGGCTCCAAGTAGAGCCGCAACGAGCAAACCGCCGAGCAAGCGACAAGGAGGCTTCATGGCGCCAGCCTAAAGCCCGGCGCGCGCCCCTGCCACGGCCAAATTCGGCTATTCGGCCTGGGCGACCGGCGTCAGCAGCTTCAGCGCGCGGATCGCGTCATTGAAGCGGATCTGCCCCTCGTTGATCTTCAGGTCGACCTCGATCATCTGCTTGCCGACCAGGTCCAGACGCGACGAATCGTCGGCCAGGCGTGCGGCCAGCTTGGCGCGCAGGTCCGCCGCGGCGGTGTTCTTCTCGAGCGCCTTCAGGTTCGCGCGGGTCTCCTCGGTCGAGCGGCGGAGCTCCGTGTCAGTCGCGCCCAGCTTCTGGCGCCGAGCCTGCCCGTCGACCAGCGCGCGGCGCACCTCCCAGGCCGCCTTCAGCTGCGCGGCGATGGTCGGGTCGGCGTGCGGGTCCGCCAGATAACCACGCACCGCCTCGTCGGCCAGCGGCGACATCCAGTCCACGATCTGCGTGTTCTCCTGGCGCTCGTCCAGCACCAGGTCGCTGGTGGCGCGGCCGGCGATCTGCACGGGGACCAGCGCGCTGCCGGTGCCGACGTTGTCCTCGGTGCCGGCCGGGAAGCCCTTCGTGCGCGACCCCGCGATGCGCGGGTGCTTGATGAGCAGCTTGGCCGGCTCGCCCGCCCCGTTGCGCAGCTTGTACTTCGTCACCGACACCAGGTCGCGCGCGATGGTCAGCGTGCCGGCCTCGATGTGGCGCAGGCGCGCCCCCTCGTTGCGCGAGTCGCGCCAGACCTCGACGGCCACCCGCCGATCCAGGCCGAACGGCACCGTGGCGGTCGCCCCGTCGGGCAGCGGGTCGGTCACGCCCTGGCCCGAGAACGCGCCGCCCGCGAAGATCGCCAGCGGGCCGCGCTCGACCAGCCCGCCGGTCCGGTTGACGAAGCGGGCCACGCGGAACGGATGCCGCGACGAATCGGGCACGCCGTCGTCAGGGGCGTAGAGCGCCACCACCTCCCCGGGAATGCGCTGATCGGCCAGCATCACCATCGTCGAGCTCTTGTCCGGGATCGTGACGGTGGCAGGCAGGTCGTAGCGGGTCGTCCCCGACTGCACCGAGATCGCGGCCAGCGCCGCCAGGTTGCGGGTCTGGCGCGAGTAGGCCGGCGCCGCCGCGGCCGCGTCGTGGTCGGCGCCGTTGCTCTCGTGCTCGTACTCCATCCGGCGCGGGCCGGCCTTCTTGGCGGCGGGCGGAGCAGGGGGCGGCGCGGCCCCACCGACTGCGGAGAGCGCGATCGCGGGCGGCGGCGGCTCGGCGGCCGGCGCCTGCGCCAGCGACGTCTCGCTGCGCGGCACCACCGCGATCACGTCTCCGCCGTCGCTGACGGTCGGGCGCTCCGGGATCACCGGCGTGCCCAGCGAGGCGTCGAACGCCAGCGGGGCCTCGGCCACCAGAGAGAGTGCGACGTTGTTCCAGTCCTCGCCCGAGAGGTTCTGCACGATGCCCCAGGTCTGCAGGCTGGCGCCGTCCTTGTCGATCACCAGCCGGTAGGACGGCCGCCAGACCGGCGTCTGCGAGATGTAGCCGACCTGCAGGTCGTGCTCCTTGCCGTCCAGCGCCATCACCACATGACGCAGGTCGCGCTTCTCCTGCGCCTTGGGATCGGCGGGCTCCACCGGCTTGGCTTCCGGCGCATCACTGGCAACGTCCAGCGGGAACGACGCCGAGCGAACCGAGCTGCCGCCGCGCTCGAGCACGGCCAGGGTGGCCAGGAAGTCGCCGACCTCGTCCTTGCGGACCTCGAACTCGACACGGTCGGAGTCGACGCGGCCGCCGCGCTCGAAGTAGCCGACGCCATTCCTGTAGATGACCACCTTCTTCAGCGCCAGCCCGGGCGCCTCGACCGGGGGGGCCGTCGCGCACCCGACCAGGCCGGCCACCAGCAGGAAGATCCCACGGAACGCTCTCAGTTTTCGGCTCATGCGTTCATCCGACGCACGACCCAATCGGAAGATCTGCGTCACCGCCTGAAGCCGGTGAGGCGGGGGATGTCACCGCCGGGCCACAAAACGAGGCCTGATTTGAGGGGTTGGATGCAGGCCAGCTCGGCCCGGCGTTTGCTTATTGGTGGGGGGCGGCATGATAGCTGTCGGGGAAACTGTCGGGAATTATCGTGTTACCGCCAAGCTCGGTGAGGGCGGGATGGGCCAGGTGTTCCTGGCCGAACACCCTGTCATCGGCAGCAAGGTGGCGATCAAGGCCGTCCATTCCCGGTACGCCCGCAACCCGGAGGTCGTCTCGCGCTTCGTGACCGAAGCCCGCGCGGTCAACCAGGTTGGCCACGACCACATCGTGGACATCACCGACTTCGGGACGACCTCGGCCGGCGACTTCTACTTCGTCATGGAATACCTGCAGGGGGCCATGCTGTCCGACCGGATCGGCCGGCCGTTCCCACCCGCGCGGGCGCTGAATATCGCGGCCCAGATCGCGGACGCGCTGCAGGCGTCGCACGACCAGGGGGTCATCCACCGCGATCTGAAGCCCGCCAATGTGCTGCTGATTACGCGGGAAGGGACCCCGGATTTCGTGAAGGTGTTCGACTTCGGCCTGGCCAAGCTCATCGGCACCCGAAGCACACCGGCCGCTCACCACACCGGCGCCGGCATCGTGATGGGGACGCCCTTCTACATGAGTCCCGAGCAGTGCGTGGGTGATGCTGAGGTGGACCACCGATGTGACATCTACGCCCTGGGTGTGATTCTTTTTGAGATGCTGACCGGCCGGGTTCCCTTCGGCGGCGAAGCGTATGGCGACGTTCTGTACAAACAGATCAACGTGTCTGCACAATCTGTACAGAGCCTGGTCCCCGGCCTGCCCCCCGCGCTGGACGCGCTGGTCGCCAGGACGCTGGCCAAGGACCCCGAGCGCCGCTTCCAGACCATGGCTGAGCTCCGATCGGCGTTGCTCGAGCTCGAGGGTGCGCTGCCGGCGCCGGCCGTGACCCCACGAGCGCGGCTGCTCACCCCGGCCAGCGAGGCGCTGGCGAGCGTCGGCGAGCTGGTCTCCGCGGACGTCAAACCCAGGAAGCGGCACCGCGGCCTGCTGCTGGGCGGCGTCGCCGTGCTGGTCGCCGTGGCGGCCGCCAACGTCGGACTCCGGCCGCATGGCGCCCGTGTGGAGGCCGGAACACCGGCCGCGGCCGCGCCGGCGCCGGCGGCCGCGCCCTCGGTCGTGCGGGTGAACTTCAGCTCCGACCCGGACGGCGCCACGGTCGCGCGGCAGGACGGCACCGTGCTGGGCGTGACGCCGCTCGCGACCGAGGTTCCCTACAGCGAGAGCGCGACCGAGGTGGTGATGCGAAGGCCCGGCTACGCCACCAAGACCGTCGCGTTCGTGCCCAACATGCCGATCCCGGTGTTCGCCGTGCTGAAGAAGCAGGCGGCAGTCGCCCAGGGGGCGACGGACCGGACGCCGCCCACCGCTCACCCGCCGGCCGCCGACAACCGGTCGCGCACGGTCACGCACGGACGGACGGCGCGCACCGGGCGAAACACCGTCGACCCGCACGACGACGACACCCTGCCGCCGTCGACCTGGTGAGCGCCTACTCGTCCCGCAGGAGCTCGCGGATCTCGACCGTCCCGCCCGCTTCGTAGACCGGATTGCCGATGACCAGGGCGCGCGCCGCCTCGAGGTCGACCGCGTTCACCCGGATGTAGCCATGAACGGCGTTCGTGATCGGCTCGCCCGCCCCGGACTTGGCCATGCAGACGCCGCCGCCGATCGAGCTGCCGCCCTGGAACACGTTGGCCTGCTGAAGCCTCCCGATGTACGCCGCCCACTCGCTGCGAGGTCGCGGGAGAGGAGCGTCACCGTGCATCAGCAGGATGTAGTCACGCATGGGCGAATCTTGCTCCCGCGAGCATCGCGCAGCCCAGCAGAAAGATGATTCCGACCAGCAGCCAGTCAGAACCCGTCATCTTCTCCGTGGCGATGTAGCTAGTCCTTCGCCACAGTGGTTTTGATCGATTGGTGAGCCGGGGTTACCCGCCGGCGCACTGAAGCCGGTTGTCCTCGCCCCTCGGTCTTCGCGCGGCCACCTCTCCCCGCCTTCGCCGCCTTCGCGGAGAGAGGCGCAGATACCACGTCGGCTCAACCCGTCATCTTCTCTGTGGTGAGGTCCTAGTTTGCCGGCGTGAGGGCGGTGGCCTGGCAGGTCGCTCCCGACGAGCCGTCGCCGGCGACGCAGGTCGCGGCGCGAGGGACCACGCAGGCGATCGCGGGACAGAGCGTCGGCTGCGAGCACTGCTGGGCTTCCCATTGCGCGCGCAGCGCATTCAGCGCCGTCGCGTCGTTGACGTACCGGGCGCACCCGGGGCACATGTCGAGCGGGCCGATCGGGGCCATGGCCTGGCACTGGTGGTCAGCGCCCAGGGTGCAAGACATCGCCGCCACCAGGGCCTGCTCGAAGGCGGCCTCGATCTCGTCGCACGTCTGACCGCCCTGCCCTCCGGTTCCGCCACCACCGCGATGACCGCCGCCGCCTGCCGTGCCGCCCGTTCCGGGCGTCCCGGCCTGACCGCCGCTTCCGCCAGTTCCGTCCAGGCTCTGGACTGAACCGCAGGCGCCGCCGAAGAGAGCGACGCCTAGAATCATCGCCGAGAGAGATCGCGTCATGGGGGGCATCGCGGGGCCCGAGAACAGCAATTGCTGGACCAGCCCCAACCTCCCACAACTCCGCGAGCCGGCCGGGGATCCACCTCAGGTATCTGAGGGTCGGCAGGCGGCCAGCCGTTTTTCCAGGGAGCGCCGCTCGGTCGGGTTGCGGGCCAGGGACAGGGCCTGCTGGAAGTGCGCGCGCGCCTGGTCGACGTGACCGCGCCCCAGCTCCATCTCGGCCAGCGCCGCCGCGTAGAACGGGTAGTTCTCCAGCCGATCGCGCGACGGGATGGCGGCCACCTCCGCCAGCCCGCGCTCCGGCCCCTCCTGCTGCGCCACGGCGATGGCCCGATGAAGCGCGACGACCGGCGACGGCCGCATCGCCAGCAGCGCGTCGTAGAGGCGCACGATCGCGGCCCAGTCCGTGTCGCGCGGCGACGGCGCGAGCGCGTGCACGGCGGCGATCGCCGCCTCCAGGTGATAGGTCGTCAGCTCGGCGCCGTCGGCTGAATCGTGCAGCAATCGTTGCCCCTCGGCGATCATCCCCCTGTCCCAGAGCGACCGATCCTGGTCGAAGAACGGTGTCAGGTCGCCGGCGGCGTCCAGGCGCGACGGCATCCGGGCCGCGTGCAGGCACATCAGCGCGGCCAGCGCGCGCGTGGCCGGCGTCTGTCCGGCCCGGTGCTCGAGCAGCAGCGAGACCAGCCGCAGCGCTTCCTGGCACAGCTCGACCCGCACCGCCGACTCGGGCGAAGCGCCGTGGTAGCCCTCGTTGAACAGCAGGTACAACGCGCGGTGCACCGCCGGCAGCCGCGACGCGACCTGCGCCGGATCGCCGAGGTCGAACAGGTTCTTCGACGCGGCCAGGGTCTTCTTGGCGCGCGCCACGCGTTTCTCCAGGGCGGCTGTCGACTCGAGGAATGCCGCCGCGATCTCGCGCGCGCTGAAACCGCAGAGAATCTGCAGGATCAGCGCGACCTGGGCCTCCTCGGGCAGACGCGGGTGGCAGCAGGAGAGCATCATCCGCAGCTGGTCGTCCTGGATGGCGTCGTCGGCGAACAGCTCGTCGACGGTCGGCGTCAGCGTCCACTCGGTCTTCAGCCAGCGTTCCAGCTCGGGGCCGAACGTCCGCGCGGTGCGCTCGCGCCGGAGCACGTCGACCGCGCGGTGCTTGGCGGTGGTCATCAGCCACGCCGACGGGTTGGGCGGCAGACCGCGGAACTTCCAGACCTCCAGCGCGCGGCAGAGAGCGTCCTGAGCGACGTCCTCCGCCAGCGCCAGGTTGTGAACCCCGAACAGACGCGTCAGCGCAGCCGTGAGCCGCCCGGCCTCACGCCGGAAGAAGCGCGCGTCGAGATCCACGGCCCCCGGTCCTCACATCTTGGCGACCGGCCGCACCTCGACCGATCCGGCGTACGTGTAGATCGGGCAGCCGAGCGACAGCTCGGTCGCGTGCTCCAGGTCCTTGGCCTCGACCAGCGTATAGCCGCTGACCAGGTCCTTCTCGGCGAACGGTCCGTCCGTGACGGTCTTCTGCTTGCCCGCCACGACCTTGCCCGCGCGCTCGAGCGGCTGGCCCGGGTCCTTGACGAACCCCTTCTCGCCCAGGTCCTTCAACCAGGTCATCCAGCGCCCCATCTGCTGCTGCATCTCGGCGGGCGAGGTACCGGCCGGCATTCCACCACGATAGATGAACAAGAACTGGCTCATGACACGTCTCCTTGGTTGTGGTCCGGCCACTCTGGCCGGTCTTCACCCCCTAGACGCGCGAGTATCCCCCGCCCGGACAATTTTCTTTCTCACCGTTCACTGAAAGAGCATGTCGCCCAGGACGGGCCAGTCGGTCGAGTCGAAGGCGATCGGGCGAATCGCGAGCTTGGACGCGCCGTTATCGTCGCCGTCGTAGTAGTGATAGACGTAGAGGTAGTTGTCGCCGTCCTTGCAGGCGGTGCCGCCGCCCGGGCCGATGTAGCGGCCCGAGCTGGCCAGCAGCTGCTCGGCCGCGCCACTGGTCATGTTCTTGCCAGCCTTGTCGGTGTAAGGGCCGGTGATGGCCGAGGCGCGGCCGACCATGGTGCGGTAGGTGCTGTCGACCCCCTTGCAGCAGGCGTCGAACGAGACGAACAGGTAATAGAAGCCGTTGTGCGACACGATCGACGCCGCCTCGATGGCGCCGCCGTTGCCGCGCCCCGCCAGCGAGTAAGTCATCGGGTTGCTGGTCGAGAGCTTGCCGGTCGCCGGGTCGAGCTGGCGCAGCTTGATGCCGGTCCAGAACGATCCGAACGCCAGCCAGGGGGCGCCGTTCTGATCGAAGGCGACGTTGGGATCGATGGCGTTGAAGTTGTCCGAGCTGGTCGACTGAACGACCATCCCCTGATCGGTCCACTTGTAGCCGGCCTGGTCCGGGTTCAGCACCGGGCTGGTGGCCAGCCCGATGACCGACGTGTTCGACCCGAAGGTCGACCCCGCGTAGTAAACGTGGAACTGGCAATTGAAGTAGCTGATGTCGGGCGCCCACAGGTCGCCCGGGTTCGCCCCGAGCGCCGTGGTGACCCAGGCCGGGATCTCGCTGAAGACGGACTGGCCGTAAGCCCACTGGACCAGATTGAGCGAGCTGCGGAAGGACAGCGTGCCGCCGGTCCCGAACAGGTAGTACCTGGTCCCGTCCCAGATCATCGACGGATCGTGGACGGGAAAGTCGAGGTGGCTGGGGATCGAGACCAGCGGCCCCCCGGCCAGCGCGCTGGCCGCGCAGGCGTCGCGCCCGGCCGCGCCGCCCGCCGCGCCGGCCACGCTGGCCGCGCCGCCCGCCGCGCCACCGGCGCCGGCATTGCCGCCTCCGACGCCAACCCTGCCAGCGGCACCGCCGCCGCCAACGCCGCCTGCAGCGCCACCGCCGGCGGCGCCTGCGACGGCGCCACCGGCCGCGCCGGCCTGAGCGCCCGCCGCGCCACCCACTCCCGCGTCACCGTGGCCGCTCCCGCAGCCCGCGAGCACGACGCTCAGCAGCAGGATCGCAACCCGGCGGTTCATGGATCCCGAAGGGG
>DATJWP010000122.1:0-13604 GCA_035578045.1 Polyangia bacterium
CAAGGCGATCGACCTGGTCGACGAGGCGGCCAGCCGCCTGAAGATGCAGATCGACTCACGGCCCGACCCGATCGATCAGATCGAGCGCCGCCTGACGTCGCTGGCGATCGAGGAGCAGGCGCTGGGGCGCGAAAAGGACGAAGCCTCGGCCAAGCGTCTGGCGCAGGTCGCGACCGAGATCGCCGAGCTGCGCGAGCGCGCCGATCAGATGAAGAGCGTCTGGCAGCACGAGAAGAGCTTGATCGGCGAGCTCCGCAAGCTGAAGGAAGAGGCCGAGGCGGCCAAGACCGAGGCGGAGCTGGCGCAGCGGCGCGGCGACCTGAACCGGGCCGCCGAGTTGCGCTTCGGGCGCATCCCCGAGCTCGACAAGGCCATGCTGGCCAAGGGCGCGGAGCTGAAAGAGGCCCAGAAGCACGGGTCCTTCCTGCGTGAGGAGGTGACGGAAGAGGACGTGGCCGCCGTCGTCTCGAAGTGGACGGGGATCCCGGTCGACAAGATGTTGGAGGGGGAGCAGGCGCGCCTGCTGCACCTGGAAGAGCGGCTGCACGCCCGCGTCATCGGTCAGAACGAGGCGGTCGAGGCGGTGGCGAACGCGGTGCGCCGCGCGCGCGCCGGGCTGCAGGACCCCAACCGGCCCATCGGCTCGTTCATCTTCTTGGGCCCGACCGGCGTCGGCAAGACCGAGCTGGCCCGCGCGCTGGCCGAGTTTCTGTTCGACGACGAGACGCACATGGTGCGCATCGACATGTCCGAGTACATGGAGAAGCACGCCGTGTCGCGGCTCATCGGAGCGCCTCCCGGATACGTGGGCTACGACCAGGGCGGGCAGCTGACCGAGGCGGTGCGGCGGAGGCCCTACTCGGTCGTGCTGTTCGACGAGATCGAGAAGGCCCATCCGGACGTGTTCAACACGCTGCTGCAGCTGCTGGACGACGGGCGCCTGACCGACGGTCAGGGGCGCACGGTCGACTTCCGGAACACCGTCATCATCATGACGTCGAACGTCGGCAGCCAGTACCTGCAGGACTGGACCGACCTCTCGGCCAAGGACCGGGTGATGGAGGAGCTGCGTCGTTCCTTCCGGCCGGAATTCCTGAACCGGATCGACGACATCGTGATGTTCCACCCGCTGGGGCGGAACGAGATCGACAGCATCGTCGACCTGCAGCTGGCTCGCATCCGCAAGCTGCTGGCCGAGCGGAACCTGAATCTCGAGCTGACGCCCGAGGCGCGCACGTTCCTGGCGGACCAGGGATACGACCCGGCCTACGGCGCCCGGCCGCTCAAGCGGGCCATGGTGCGGTACGTCCAGGACCCGCTGGCCCGGAAGGTGCTGTCGGGCGACGTCCAGCCGGGGGATACGCTGGTCGTCGACCGGCCGGCGGGCGCCGGAGAGCTGACGTTCACCAGGAAGCCAGAGCGGCGGGTGGCCGCCGTGTCATGATGGAGGTGCGACCGGCCACATGAAAGACCTCTACAAGACGTTGGGAGTCGCCGAGAACGCGGACGACGCGACGATCAAGAAGGCGTTCCGGAAGCTCGCCAAGGAGTACCACCCCGACGTCACGGGCAACGACAAGAAGAAGACCGAGCGCTTCAAGGAGATCAACGAGGCGTACTCGGTCCTGGGCGACGCGCAAAAGCGGAAGGAATACGATCGGCTGAAGCATGCCCCGGTGCGTCCCGACGGGATGCCCGAGGGCTTCGACGCCGATGCGTTCGCCCAGACATTTGGCCGTGCCCGGACTTCGGCTGGCGGTTCGGCCGGCGGCGTCGAGGTCAACGGCGACTTCGACCTGGGCGACATCTTCTCGAGCCTGTTCGGCGGCGCCGGGGGGCCCGGTGGAAATGCCGGCTTCAACCCGCGCGGCCGGGCGCGCAGCCGATCCAACCGCGGCAGCGACGTGATCGGCCGCTTCGAGGTCACGTTCGCCGAGGCCGCCCTCGGCGCGAAGCGAACCGTGCGGAACGGCAGCGGATCCCCGGTCGAAGTCAACATCCCGCCGGGCGTGGAGAGCGGTGGCCGGCTGCGGGTCCCGGGCCAGGGGGCGCCGGCGGCGGGCAGCGGCGGCACGCCCGGCGACCTGTATCTGGACATCGAGGTCCGGCCCGATCGGTACCTGCGCCGCAACGACCTGGACATCGAGTTGGACCTGCCGGTGACGTTCGCCGAGGCGGCGCTGGGGGCCAAGATCGAGGTTCCCACAGTCGAGGGTCGGGTGACCGTCTCGGTTCCGCCCGGGACCTCCAGCGGAGCCCGGCTGCGGCTGCGCGGCCGCGGCGTGAAAAAGCCGGACGGTTCGCGAGGCGATCAGCTGTGTCGCGTCGAGATCGTCGCCCCCAAGATCAAACCGGACGACACCGAGACCCGAAAGCTGGTCGAAGAGCTGGCCCGTCGAACCGCAACGGGAGACGTGCGGAGATTCTGAGCAATACCTATTTCTGTTCTACCTTTTCAGACGTCGCGGCATCATAAACCCTGAGGTACATCCCCAAATGAGCGCTGACACCAAGACCCTCCCGCTCCTGTCACTTCGCAACCTGGTTCTGTTCCCGGGCGCGGTGATGCCCGTGGAGATCGGCCGCGCGAGCTCGCTGCGGTTGATCGAGGCGTTGGGTGGTAAAGGCGCGCGCGTGCTGGTCGGCACCCAGAAGGATGCCGACATCGAAGAGCCCGCTGGCGCGGACCTGTACACCATCTGTGTCGAAGGCGAGGTCGTCCGCATCGTGAAGGCGGCCGAGAATCGCGTCACCGCCGTGCTCCGCGGCGTCGAGCGTCGCCGGGTGACCGGCTTCACCCAGGAAAAACCCTACTTGCTGGCCTCCTACGAGCCGCTGGTCGAGGTCCGCAAGGACCCGATCGAGATCGACGGGCTGGGCATGGCCGTCTACGACGTGGCCAAACAGCTCATCGCGATCTCGCCGGACATCCCGGACGAGACCGCCCAGGTGCTGGACCAGCACAAGGATCCGGGCCGGCTGGGCGACATCGTCGCCGCGACGGTCGACCTGTCGCCGGAGGAGCGCGCGTCGCTGCTGGTCGAGGTCGACGTGGCCGAGCGGCTGCGCCGCCTGCTGGTCCTGCTCCAGCGCAAGGTGGAGCTGATCAAGGTCAAGCAGAAGATCGATTCGCAGGTGCGTGAGGAGTTCTCGAAGCACCAGCGCGAGGCCGTGCTGCGGCAGAAGCTGAAGGCCATCCAGGACGAGCTGGGCGAGGGCGACGACGCCAGCGACCTGGACGCGTTCGAGGAGAAGATCAAGGCGGCCGAGATGCCGGCCGAGGTCGAGAAGACCGCGCGCAAGCAGCTCGAGCGACTGAAGCAGATGGCGCAGTCGTCGGCCGAGTACACCGTCCAGCGCACCTACCTCGAGTGGCTGGTCGAGCTCCCCTGGTCCAAGCGGACCGAGGACCGGCTGAACCTGGACGAGGCGCGGCAGATCCTCGATACGGATCACTACGACCTGGCCAAGGTGAAGAAGCGCATCCTCGAGTACCTGGCCGTGCGCAAGCTGGCGCCGGGGAAGAAGGGGCCGATCCTCTGCCTGGCGGGCCCTCCGGGCGTCGGCAAGACGTCGCTGGGCAAGTCGATCGCGCGGTCGCTGGGACGCGAGTTCATCCGCGTGTCGCTGGGCGGCGTGCGCGACGAGGCCGAGGTGCGTGGCCACCGGCGCACGTACATCGGCGCGCTGCCGGGCCGGATCATCCAGGGCATGCGGCGAGTCGGGTCGCGCAACCCGGTCTTCATGCTCGACGAGATCGACAAGCTGGGCGCCGACTTCCGCGGCGACCCGTCGGCGGCTCTCCTCGAGGTGCTGGACCCGGAGCAGAACTCGACTTTCTCCGACCACTACCTCGAGGTGAACTTCGACCTCAGCGACGTGATCTTCATCGCGACGGCGAACATGCTGGACCCGATCCCGCCGGCGCTGCTGGACCGCATGGAGGTCCTGGAGATCCCCGGGTACACCCGCGAGGAGAAGCTGGAGATCTCCAAGCGCCACCTGGTGCCCAAGCAGATCGCGGAGCACGGCCTGGACGACGACCGGATCAAGCTCTCGGACGACGCATTGAACACGGTCATCGAGCAGTACACGCGCGAGGCCGGGGTGCGTAATCTCGAGCGCGAGATCGCCAGCGTCATCCGCGCGGTGGCGGTGAAGGTCGCCGAGAACCAGAACTACGACCCGAACCTGTCGCCGGCCGACATCGGCGACATCCTGGGACCGCAGAAGTTCTACTCCGAAGCCGCGGAGCGGACGGAGATCCCGGGCGTGTCGACGGGGCTGGCCTGGATGCCCACGGGTGGCGACATCCTGTTCATCGAGGCCTCGGCGATGACCGGCAAGGGGAGCCTGATCCTGACCGGGCAGCTGGGCGACGTGATGAAGGAATCGGCGCGCGCCGGCCTGTCATGGGTCCGGACGCACGTCGAGGACCTGGGGATCACGGCCGACTTCGAGAAGACGGACATCCACCTGCACGTCCCGCAAGGGGCAGTGTCGAAGGACGGGCCGTCGGCGGGCGTGGCCATCACGATGGCGCTGGTCTCGCTGCTCACGGGGCGGCGCGTTCGCGGTGACGTCGCGATGACCGGCGAGATCACACTGCGAGGCACGGTCCTGCCGGTGGGCGGGATCAAAGAGAAGGTCCTGGCGGCGCACCGGTCGGGCATCAAGCGGGTGGTCCTGCCGGATCGCAACCGGAAGGACATCGTCGACATCCCCGACACCGTGCGGGCCGAGCTGGAGCTGGTCTTCGTGAAGAAGATCGACGAGGTGCTCGACCTGACGCTCGAGACGGTGCCGGTGGTCGTGCCCGGTCCGGAGGGTGCATCCGCCGGACCGGAAGTGACCGCCCAGGCTTGACGCGAGAGCGACGGCGACCTGTCGCCTAGATCCCGACCAGGATCAGCGACAGGTCGTCGGCGTATCCGTCGTCGGCGGTCCCATCGGTCCGGGTCATCGTCACGACGATCGAGATGCTGCGCGTGCCGGCGGGCACCGCCTGCGTCGCCGTGCGGAGCAGGAACTCGGTCATGTTATCGCGGTCGTTCGCGTTGACCCCGCCGATCGTGACAGCTTGACCGATGGCGGTGGCGGAACCGTCCTGGAAGGTCGCCGTCATGACGGCGATGTCGTTCTGGGTCTGCCATCCCCCGAAGTACCCGGAGAGGGCGGCCTGCACGCCGCCGGCGTCGATGGCGGTGGCGTACGTCGAGACGTCGATCGTCTGGCTCAACGTCGAAAGCTCGTCGTGCGCCCCGCCGGCGAAGAAGTTGTTTCCCCGATCGGCTGGGCCGGGATCGGTGGCGGCCGGATAGCTGCTCGCACCGTACTGAACCGCCGTCGCCTCGCCGTCGACCGTCCAGCCCGGCGTGGTCACGGGGGAACCGTCGGTGGATCCGACGGCCGCCTCCGCGTCGCCGTTCACGATCAGGTTGGCTGACATGGGCGGCGAGCCGCCGGCGCCGCCCTGCCCGGCTGATCCCGCGGAACCTCCGGCGCCGCCGAGGCCACCGACTGCGCCGCCCGCGGCCCCACCGCCACCGGCGCCCGCTTGCCCGCCGTCAGCGCCCGCGCTGCCGCCACCGGCGCCCGCGTGACCGCCGGCGGCGCCCGCCTGCCCGCCACCGGCGCCCGCTTGCCCGCCGGCGCCCGCCTGACCCGTTCCGCCGCCGCCTGCTTCGCCGCTGCCGCCAGCGCCTCCGGCGTCGCCCGCTTGACCACCGCTGCCGCCGGTCGCCGCTCCAGCAGCTCCGCCGGTGTGGCTGCCGCCGGCACCTCCGGCATGTCCCCCGGCGCCCCCGGCATGTCCCCCGGTCCCTGAAGAGCCGCCGCTGCTGCTGCAGGCAGCGGGAAGCAAGACCAGGACAGAGAGCAGGCCCAATCGGGCGAAAAATGGCGTGCGGCAGCAGTCGGTCATGGGGTCACCTGGGCGGCACTATACGCGCGGGCCGCGAGACAGAGCTAGACTGAAGGCTCCGATGTCCGACGGCGACAACGATCGCGAGACGCTCTCGGGCATCCCGTTGCAGGCGGTCTACGGCCCCGCGGACCTGGGGCCCGGCTGGCGATACGCGGACAAGCTGGGCGATCCGGGCGAGTACCCGTATACGCGCGGGCCCCACGCGACGATGTACCGGGGCAAGCTCTGGACGATGCGGATGTTTTCCGGGTTTGGCACCCCGGAGGACACCAATCGCCGCTTCCGGTTTCTGCTGAGTCACGGGCAGACGGGGCTGTCGACGGCGTTCGACATGCCGACGCTGATGGGGCTGGACCCGGACGACCCGCTCTCGGCGGGCGAGGTCGGGCGCGAGGGGGTCTCGATCGCGTCGGTGGCGGACATGGAGCGGCTGTTCGCCGACATCCCGCTGGACCAGGTCAGCACGTCGATGACCATCAACGCGCCGGCGGTCGCGCTGCTGGCGTTCTACGTCGTGGTGGCCGAGCGCCGCGGGATCGGGCCGGACCGGCTGTCGGGCACCATCCAGAACGACATGTTGAAGGAGTTCATCGCGCAGAAAGAGTGGATCTGCGGCGTGCGGCCGCACCTGCGCATCATGCGCGACATGCTGGTCTACTGCACCCGCCGGATGCCGCGCTGGAACACCGTGAGCGTCAGCGGTTATCACATCCGCGAGGCGGGCGCGACGGCCGTGCAGGAGCTGGCCTTCACGCTGGCCGACGGGATCGGGTACGTCGAGCTGGGGCGGGAGGCCGGTCTGGACGTCGACGACTTCGCGCCGCGCCTGTCGTTCTTCTGGGACGTGCACAGCGACTTCTTCGAGGAGATCGCCAAGATGCGCGCGGCCCGCCGGATGTGGGCGCGCCTCCTGCGCGAGCGGTTCGGCGCCAGGAACCCGCGCTCGTGGCTGCTGCGGGCGCACGCCCAGACGGCGGGCGTGTCGCTGGTCGCGCAGCAGCCGCTGAACAACCTGGTGCGCACCGCGCTGCAGGCGCTGGCGGCGGTGCTGGGGGGCGCGCAGTCGCTGCACACGAACTCTTACGACGAGACCTACGCGCTGCCGACCGAAGAGGCTGCGACGCTGGCGCTGCGCACCCAGCAGATCCTGGCCGAGGAGACCGGCGTCGCATCCGTGGCGGATCCGCTGGGCGGCAGCTACTACGTCGAGGCGCTGACCGATCGCATCGAGGCCGAAGCGAACGCCATCCTGGCCAAGATCGACCAGCTGGGCGGGATCGTGCGGGCCGTCGAGAGCGGCTGGCCGCAGCGTGAGATCGCGCGCAGCGCGTACCGCACGCAGCGCCAGATCGACAGCGGCGAGCGGGGGGTGGTGGGTGTCAACCGTCACACCGGCGGCGCCGCGGCGCGCATCCCCACGCTGAAGATCGATGACGCGCCCGAGCGGGCTCAGGTGGCGGCGACGGTCGAGCTGCGCGCGCACCGCGACGCGACCGCCGTCGCGGCGGCGCTGGCCGGCGTACGGCGCGCCGCGCAGGCGGACGGCAACCTCATGGAGGCGGTGGTCGAGGCGGCGCGGCACGACGCCACCCTCGGAGAAATCTGTCGCGTGTTTCGAGAAGTCTTTGGCGAATATCGAGATCCCGCGGAGGTCTGAGCGCGCTAAGGTTAGGTGATGGCGACCCCGGCAGTTGGACAGGACATCGATGCTCTCTGTGGAAAGTGCGGACAGGTCTGGCACGTCGTGATGGCCAAGATGGGTGACAAGATCGTCAAGGTCGTCTGCAAGCGCTGCGGTGGCCACCACCGCTACCGGACCGAAGGCGAGGACGCCAACGAGCAGGCGCGCCCGGCCCGGACCGGCCGTTCGATGACCCCGGCGCGCCCGCGCGCCGCGAGCACGCCCGCGCCCGTGGTCACCGCGCCGCCCTTCGATCCCTCCAAGCCCGCGCGCCCCTACGCCTTTTCGGCCCAGTACCTGCCGGGCGAGCGGATCGCCCACCCGCAGTTCGGGACCGGCGTGGTGGCAGGCTCGCCGGGCCTGGGCAAGATCGACGTCGTGTTCCCCAACGGCGCCCGCGTCCTGGCGGTCGCCAAGTCCGCCTCGACGCTGGCGCGGCCGGTGGCGGTCGTCGTACCGATCGCCGACCGCCCTCCCAAGTAACCAGACTCGACACCAGACTCGACACCAGACTCGCGCGTGCCGCTTCCCCGGGTGACTCTACGCAAGCCGCTGGCGCGCGCCATCCGCCAGGGGCAGCCCTGGATCTACCGCGACGCGCTCGCGCCGGCGCCCGACCTGCGCGACGGCGCGCTGGTGCTGGTCGCCGACGGGGATCGCCGGCCACTGGCCCGTGGCTTCTGGGACGCGCGGTCCCCCATCGCCGTGCGGGTGCTGGGTGGCGCCGACCTGGACGACGCAGAGGCGGAGGTCGACGCGCGCATCGACCGGGCGCTCGCGACCCGGCTGGAGCGGCTGGACCTGGCCCAGACCAACGCGTTTCGCTGGATCCACGGCGAGGCGGACGCGCTGCCCGGGCTTCACGTCGACGTCTACGCGCGCGCGGCCACGGTGCGCTACGACGGCTCCGGCGCGCGCGCCTTCTACCGCGGGCTGCCGGCACGCCTGCAGACCATCGCGGGCGCTCGCGGGCTGAAGGTCGACGCCGTGGTCGAACGGCGCCCGCGCGGTTCCAGCAGCGGCACCGCGGTGGCGCTCGGGACACTGCCGGAGGGCGAGGCCGAGGTGCGCGAGAACGGGCTGCGGTTCGGCGCCGATCTGAGGCACGGGCAGAAGGGCGGTCTGTTTCTGGACCAGCGGGAAAACCGGGCGCTGGTCGGTTCGCTGGCGGCTGGCCGGCGGGTCCTGAACCTGTTCGGCTACACGGGTGGGTTCTCGATCTACGCGGCCGCCGGCGGCGCCCGCGAGACGACGACCGTCGACGTGGCGACGCCCGCCCTCGAAGCGGCGCGGCGAAACTTCGTGCGGAACGGACTGCCCTTGCCGCCCGCGCGGTTCGCCGCGGTGGACGCCTTCGCGTTCCTCGAGGGAGCGGCCGGGGCGGGCGAGTCCTACGACCTGGTCATCTCCGACCCGCCCAGCTTCGCCTCCAGCCGGCGAACGCTGGCCGCCGGCCTGCGGGCCTACCGGCGGCTGCACCAGCTGTGCGCCGAGGTGACCGCGCCGGGCGGCGTCCTCTGCGCCGCCTCGTGCTCGAGCCACGTCGACCGGCAACTCTTCGCCGACACCATCACCGACGGCGCCGCGGCGGCCGGGCGGCACGCCGCCATCCGAGAGATGCGCGGGGCGGGCTTCGACCACCCGACCCTCCGGGTGTTTCCGGAAGGCGATTACCTCAAATTCGCGATCGTCGACCTATGATGGGCCCGCCCATGACCAGCGCCCCCGAGAACTCCGACGATCCGACCCTCCCGGCGCCCGTCCATCGTGGCCCGCGCGGCGAGCTCGAGCCGATCGCCGAGGCGCAGCCGGGCGAGCTGGCGAGCGCGCGATACCGCTGGAGCATCGGGCTGGCGCTGGCGGCCATCCAATCGGGCGTCTACTTCGGGATCGGGCACGCGCACCTCACCCGTTCGACGGAGCTGCTGCGCACGCGCCTGGACGACGCCATCCCGTTCTGGCCCTGGACGGCCTGGTGCTACCTGCCGTTCTACGCCGGGACGTTCCTGATCGCCGTGGGCGGGTTCCGCCGGCGGGTGCTGTTCAACCGGGCGGCCACCGCCGTGATCCTGGTGATGCTGATCGGGGCGATGGGACACCTGTTCATCGGGGCCGAGTACCCCCGGCCGGTGCTGGTCCCGCCCTATCCCAACCTCTCGTACGCCTTCATGGCCTGGGTCCAGCACGTCGATCCGCCGGGCAACGTCTTCCCGTCGCTCCACGTGGCGCACACCACGCTGCTCGCGTCGCTGCTGATCCGCGACCGCCCCCGGCTGGGGCGCGTCGCGCTGGTGATGGCCACGATGCTCGCCGTGTCGACGTTGACCACCAAGCAGCACTTCCTGGCCGACGTCGTGAGCGGCTACCTCCTGGCGTTCCTGGGCCGCGCCTACGCCCTGTCGTCTATTTCGCTTTTTCCTTCGGCGTGGCGGCGGCGGCGCGGGCAGCCGAGCTGATCGGGTCCTTGAACTCGATCCGCTGGTAGGCGATGCCGCTCTGGGCGAGCTGCGGCTCGATCGCGTCGGCCTTGCCGACGATCACCACGATCAGCGTGTCGGGCGACAGGAAGTCGTGGGCGGCCGTCTTGGCCTGCGCCTGGTCGACGGCGGCCAGGCGCAGCGGCAGATCGCGCACGTAGCTGTCCCCCAGCCCGTGCTCCTCGGCGCCGACCAGCGCGCCGGCCACTCCGGCCGCGGTCTGCAGACTGAACGGGTAGCTGCCGGCGTAGTACCCCTTGGCCTTGTCCAGCTCGATCTGGGTCGGACCCTCGGCCTGCATCCGCCGGATCTCGTTGACCGTGGCCAGCAGCGCGTCCCACACCGTCTCGTTCTTGGTGGCGGCGCTGACCCGGAACGCGCTCCGGTACAGCGACGAGCCGAAGCTGGATCCGATGCCGTAGGTCAGGCCACGCTTGGAGCGCACCTCGCTCATGAGGCGCGACGAGAAGTCCGAGCCCCCCAGCACGTAGTTCATGAGCGTCACCGCGTACCACTGCGGGTCCGCGTGGCGGATGCCGGCGTGCCCCAGGACGATCGTCGCCTGGGTCAGGTCGGGGCGATCGACCAGCAAGATGCGCGTCCCGCTGAGCGGCGGGATCTTCCAGTCCGGCCGCGCCGGCGCCGTGCCCCGCGCCCACGCCCGGAAAGCCTTCTCGATCTGGGGGCGCAGCTTGCCGGCGTCGACGTCGCCGGCCACCGCCAGGAGCGCCCGGTTCGGCTTGTAGAACGTCTGCCAGAACTTCACCAGCGCCGCGCGATCGATCTTGCGCACGTCCTCGGCGGTCAGGATCCAGCCGTCGGGGTGGTCCTCGCCGAACAGCTGGTTCTCGAAGTGCGCGGTGGCCAGGTCGCCCGGGCTGTCGAAGCGCGACGCGACGGCGGCCAGCATCTGATCGCGCACGTCCCCCATCTCGGCCTCGGGGAACGACGGGTGCAGCAGCACGTCCGACAGCAGGTCCAGGCAGAGCGGCGCGTCCTTGGACAGCGACGAGCAGGCCACCGTGGTCGCCTCGTTCGACGACTGCGCGTCCAGCGTGCCGCCGACGAAGTCGATGGCGCCCGCGATCTGGTCGGCGCTGCGTTTCTTGGTCCCCTTGCGCAGCATGGCGGCCACGAAGTCCGACACGCCCAGCGTCTGGCGGGTCTCGTCGTAGCCGCCCGCCTGCACCGCCAGGCCAAAGCTGACGACCGGCAGGTCCTTGCGCGGCACCACGATGACCTGGAGACCGTTGCTCAGCGTGAAGCGCTCGACCTTGGGCATGGCCAGCGCGGCCGGCTTGGGCGGCGGCGGGGCCTGGATCAGATCCGTCCGCCCGTGCCAGAACGTGGCGGCGCCCGCGGCGGGCGGCGTGGGCGGATTCGACTCGTACTGCACCTCGACCGACCCGGCCGGGGGCTTGGGCTTGGGCGGCGCGCTGGCGCACGCGATCGGCGCCAGCACCAGCAGCAGCAGCGCCAGCCCCTTCACGGCTTGCCCCCTTGCGGCTTCACGCCGGTGGCCGGCGGCGGCATCGGCGCGCCCGGCGGCACCAGCGTCACGCGCGTGAAGTTGGTGTCGATCAGGTACTTCTGCGCGACCCGCTGCACGTCGGCGGCCGTGACCGCCAGGTAACGGGTCGCCCCCTCGGTGAACCGGTGCCAGTCACCCTCGACGTACTGGGCCTGGCCCAGGCGCGTCGCGACGCCGTCGACCGTCTCCAGGCCGAAGACGAACCCGGCGGCCAGCTCGTTCTTGGCTTTGTCCAGCTCGTCGGGCGCGACCGGCGCGTTGCGGGCGCGGGCAATCTCCTCCGCGAGCGCGGCCTGGACCTTGGCGCCGTCCTTGTTGGGCAGGTAGGCGGCGTAGACGATGAACAGCCCCGAGTCCTCCATCGTCTCCGTCACGCCGCCGGCCGCGATGGCCAGGTGCTCGTGGTGGACCAGCCGCTGGGTCAGCCGCGACGATTCGCCGCCCGACAGGATGGTCGCCAGCACCTCGAGCGGCGGCACGTCGGGATCGGACGCGCGCGGGATGTGGTAGCCCCCGACGATCACGGGGACCTGGACCTCCATCTCCATCGTCGTCGTGCGGGGCGCCGTCTGTGGCGGCTCGGGCGTGTAGGCGCGCGGCTGGTTGGGGCCGCGCGGGATGGCGCCGAACTTCTGCTGGACCTGAGCGCGGACGACCTGCTCGTCCAGGTCGCCCACCACGATCAGCGTCGCGTTGTTGGGCTGGTAATAGGTGTCGTAGAAGCGCTGGCAGTCGGCGGGCGTGACCTTCTCCAGGTCTTCGATGGTGCCGATGGCCGTCCAGCTGTACGGGTGCTTGGTGAACGCCAGCGCGCGGAACCGCTCGATCGCCTTGCCGACCGGATCGTTGTCGACCCGCAGCCGCTTCTCCTCCTCGACCACGTGGCGCTCGGAGTCGATGGTGGTCGGGAAGAGCTTGAGCAGGCGCATCCGCTCGGCCTCCAGCTCCAGCGCGAACCCCAGGTACGACGGTGGGACGGTGTCGTGATAGGCGGTCAGGTCCTCGGTCGTGAAGGCGTTCACGACGCCGCCCACCTCCTTGAGCAGGCGGGCGTGCTCCTCGGGCGGGACGTGGGTCGAGCCCTTGAACATCAGGTGCTCGAACATGTGGGCGACGCCGCGGATCCCGATGTGCTCGTCCTTGGATCCCACGTGATAGAAGATCTGCACCGTCGCGATCGGCGCCTTGTGGTCGGCCAGGAACAGCACGTTCAGGCCGTTGTCGAGCGACCAGTTCTTCACGTCCAGCCGAGGGGCTGGCAAGGAAGCCGCGGTGGCGGAGCCCGCCTTGGCCGGCTTGGCGGACGATGTGGCGGCGCTGGAAGCGCCAGAGCCATTGGCGACCCCCAACATCATCGCCGCCGTTGCGGTCAGATATCGAAGTCGCGGCACGGTCGAAGGCGACTATGACACACTAGCCGCGCGATGTCGGTCGCGATCGAAGTCGTCGAGAGCCGTGCCCTGGCCGGCAACCCGCTGGGCGATCCGACGGAGCGGCGGGTGGCCGTCTGGCTGCCACCCTCCTACGCACAGGCCCCCGGGCGGCGCTACCCGCTGATCCTGTGGCTGGCCGGCTATGCCGGCACGGGCGAGATGCTGTTTTCGGGGACGCCCTGGCAGCCCGGGCTGGGCGAACGGCTGGACGGCCTGGTCGCCCAGGGGAAGATGGGCGAGGTCATCGTCGCGGCGCCCGACTGCTTCACGCGGTGGGGCGGCGCCCAGTACCTGGACTCACCGGCCCTGGGGAATTACGAGACGCACCTGACCCGCGAGGTGGTGCCGGCGCTGGATCAACGGCTGCGCACCATCGCCTCGCGCGAGGCCCGGGCCATCGGCGGCAAGTCGTCGGGCGGCTTCGGCGCGCTGGTGCTGGCAATGCACCACCCCGAGCTGTTCTCCGCCGTCGCCAGCCACGCCGGCGACATGGCCTTCGAGCTCTCGGCCCTCCCGGATCTGCCGACCGCCGCCCGCACCTTGCGGCGCCACGGCG
>DATJWP010000123.1:0-4194 GCA_035578045.1 Polyangia bacterium
CACAGCACGAACGGCAGTGGGCTGCCGCTGGCGGTGAGCTCCATCAGCGCGACCGGGATCCAGACCAGCTGGAGCTGGGACGACAGCAGCGTGGCTGGCGGCAGCAGCTACAACGCCGCCTACGACGTCTGGTTCAGCACGAGCTCCGGCGGGGATCCCAGCGCCGGCGCCCCGAGCGGCGGCTACCTGATGGTCTGGTACTACAAGCCCAGCGACAACCAGCCCGTCGGCGCGACCATCACGAACGGCACCGCCACCATCAACGGCAAGCAGTTCAACATCTGGTACGGCACCAACAACGGCAAGCCCGTGGTCTCCTACGTCGCGCAGCAGAAGATGAACTCCTGGAGCTTCCCGCTGGGCGCCTTCATCCAGGACGCCGTCGGCCGGACATGTTCCGGAAGCACCAAGTGCCTCGGCAGCGGCTGGTACCTCACCAACGTCTTCTCCGGCTTCGAGATCTGGAAGGGCGGCGTGGGCCTGCAGACCACGGACTTCGGCGTCACGGTGCCATGAGGAAGCAGGCGCCAGACTGCCTGCGCCAGCCGGCTGCTTGCAGGCGCGGGCGAGCACGAAGTCGTCGAGCAGCCCGCTCCGGTCCTTGAAGAAGGACGAGCTGCGCCGGTAGGCGTCGATGTTGCGCGCCAGCCCATCGATGATGAGACGGTGAGCGCTCCGCGAATCGAGCGGGAGCCGCGGGACTCAGGTCCGCCGGGCGCGCGCGGTTCCGACCGAGATGTAGCGCTCGCCGGTGTCCGGCAGGACGGTGACGACGGTCTTGCCGGGGCCCAGGGCCCGGGCCACGTCCAGCGCGACGCGCACGGCCGCGCCGGCCGAGATGCCGACCAGCAGGCCTTCGCGGCGGGCCAGCTCGAGGCGGGTCACCTCGGCCTCTTCCTCGGTGATGCGGCGGACCTCGGTGAGCAGGGCGCGATCCAGAATCTCGGGGACGAAGCCGGCGCCGATCCCCTGGATCCGGTGCGGGCCGGACGGGCCCCCCGACAGCACCGCGCTGTTCGCCGGCTCGACGGCGATGAGCGCGACGTCGGCGCGGCGCGCGCGCAGGGCCTGACCGACGCCGGTGATGGTGCCGCCCGTCCCGACGCCGGCCACGAACGCGTCGGGGGCGCGGCCCCCGAGCTGCTCGAGGATCTCGGGACCCGTCCCGTTCAAGTGGACGACCGGGTTCACGGGGTTGCGGAACTGCTGCGGCATGTACGCGCCCGGCGTGGTCGCGGCGATGGCCGCTGCCTTCTCGACGGCGCCGCGCATGACCCGCTCGGCCGGCGTCAGGTGCAGCTCGGCGCCGTAGGCGCGCAGCAGCTCCATCCGCTCGGGCGACATGTTCTCGGGCATCGTGAGAATCAAGCGATAGCCCTTCACGGCGGCCACCAGGGCCAGCCCGATGCCGGTGTTGCCCGAGGTCGCCTCGATCAGCGTCGACTTGCCCGACACCAGCCGCCCCTCGCGCTCGGCCGCCTCGACCATGGCCAGCGCGGTGCGGTCCTTCACCGAGCCGCCCGGGTTGAACTGCTCGCACTTGCACAGCACGTCGGCCGAGCCTGGGGCGGGCAGGCGCTTCAACCGGACCAGCGGAGTCCGGCCGATGCGGGACAGAATGTCGTCGTCGACGCGAGCGTTTTCCATCAGATGAAGTACATCGTGGCCGGCGCGGCGGCCCGGCGCACGCCCTCTGCCTCGGCGCGCGCGATGAAGTCGGCCAGCGTGGTCTTCTCCAGCACCTCGATGATGCGCGACCCGACTTCGCCCCAGACCAGCGACGGGATGTCCTCCACGCTCCCCTCGGCGCCGATCCCCAGCAGATCCTCCAGGGGGCCGCGCACCGCACGCAGCACCTGGGCCAGCGTGATCTCGGCCGGCGGCCGCGCCAGCGCGTAGCCGCCGTGCGGGCCGCGCCGGGCCTCGACCAGCTTGGCGCGCCGCAGGTCTTGCAGGATCTGCTCCAGGAACTTCAGCGGGACCTTCTGCCGCTCCGCGATCTCCTTGGCTTGACAGGCCTGGCCGGCGTGAAACGCCAGGTCGTAGAGCGCGCGGATGGCGTACCGCGTGCGGGTGGTCAGCCTCAAATCGAGTAGTCCTCCAGGAAGACCCTGGCGTCGCGCGGGCTGGCCATCACCAGGTCGCCCTCGTTGATCGACAGCGCCTGCACCTCGGACTTGGGGAGCTCGACGGTCATCGGCGCGCCGTCCGCCAGCTTCAGCGACAGCTTGACGGTCCCGCCCAGCCAGGCCATGCGCTCGACCCGCGCCACCGAGACGGCGGGCGCGCCTGCCTCGGCCTTGGTCAGCGCCACGTCGTGCGGCCGGACGTAGGCGTTCACCGCCATGCCGTCGGGGGCGCTGCTGCCGTCGGCCAGCGAAACGGCCAGCGCGCCGACGGTCACGCGCCCATCGACCATCGTCCCGCGCAGCACGTTGGCGCCGCCCACGAAGGCCGCGACGAACGGCGTGGCCGGGCGATCGTAGACCTCGCGCACGGAGCCGGTCTGGGCGACCCGCCCCTCGTGCATGACGACGACGCGGTCCGAGACCTCCATCGCCTCTTCCTGGTCGTGGGTCACCAGCATGGTGGTGACGTTCCGCTCGCTGTGGAGCTGCCGCAGCCAGTCGCGCAGCTCGACGCGGACCTGGGCGTCCAGCGCGCCGAAGGGCTCGTCGAGCAGCAGCAGCTTGGGCTCGATGGCCAGGGCGCGCGCGAAGGCCACGCGCTGGCGCTGCCCGCCCGACAGCTCGGCGGGATAGCGCTCGCCCAGCCCGTCCAGCTGCACCAGCGACAGCAGCTCGTCCACCTTGCGGCGGGTCTCGTCGGCCGGCACCTTGCGCACGCCCAGGCCGAACGCGATGTTCTTGCGCACGTTCATGTGCTTGAACAGCGCGTAGCTCTGGAACACGAAGCCCAGCCCGCGCTTCTGCGCGGGGACGGTGGTCACGTCCTGTTCGCCGAACAGCACCTGACCTGTGTCGGGCTGCTCGAGCCCGGCCACGATGCGCAGGACGGTCGACTTGCCGGAGCCCGACGGGCCGAGCAGGGTCGTGATCCCGCCCGGCGCCGCCGTGAACGACACGTCCGCGACCGCCGGCGTGCCGGAGGCCGTGAACCGCTTCGTGAGGTTCTTGACGGTGAGGCTCATGCGGCGACTGCGGCGACGAAGTTGCTCACGCCGCGCACTCGCCCTCCATCTCGACCACCTCGAACGCCTTGTTCTCACCGAAGTCGACGAAGTCGTCGGCCGTGGCCGCCGCGGCGTCCAGCTCGGTCAGGTCCTTGATGCGCGCGCCGACCTTGGCTGGCTCGATGCGGGTGAAGAAGGCCAGCGGCGTCTCGCCCGCCTGCTTCTCCTCGCTGTACATCGCCACCAGCCGCTCCAGCGCCTGCGTCACGCGACGGGCCGGCACCTTGCCCGCGATCCGCCCGAACTTCGGCCCGTCGGCGGCGAAGCCACCACCGATGTAGATGAAGTACTGCGGCACCGGCTTGCCGTCGATCTTGCGCATCCCGCCCTGCAGCCCGATGACCGAGCTGTAGTGCTGGCCGCACCCGTTCGGGCAGCCGGAGATCTTGATGTCCAGCCCCGGCACCTGGCTGACCAGGTCCGGCCGCGCGTCCAGCTGCTCGGTCAGCGTGGCCCCCAGCGCCTTCGAGTTGGTGACGGCGATCTTGCAAGTGGAGGCGCCCGGGCACGACAGCACGTCGGCCATCGTCCCCGCGCCGGCCTGCCCCAGGCCGATGGCGGTCAGCTCGCGGTGCAGCTCGGCCACCCGCCAGGTCGGGACGAAGCGCATGACCAGGTTCTGCTCGTTGGTCGTGCGGATCGAGCCCTCGCCGAACTCGGCGCACAGCTTGGCCAGCGCGCGGAACTGCGCCGGCGCGATGTCGCCCTTGGGCAACCGCACGACCACCGCCGAATAGCCCGGCTGCTTCTGCGCGCGGACGTTGGTCTTCTGGAAGGCCGCGAGCTCGGGCAGCGGCTCGACCGGCGTGCCCGCCACCGGAACCGCGCGCGGCTTGGGGGCCGGCGCGATCCCCAGCGGACGTCCGCCCTCGGCCCGCACGGCGTCCAGATCCTTCTGGTACTCGGCCAGGAACGCCGGCGTGCCCAGCTTCTGGATGGCCCACTTGAGGCGCGCCTTGTGCTTGTCCTTGCGGTTGCCGATGCGGTGGAACGTGCGCACC
>DATJWP010000124.1:0-17154 GCA_035578045.1 Polyangia bacterium
GCGCCCGCTGCAGGGCCTTGCGGGCGGTGTCCAGATCCCCACCCGCCACCGCCGCGATGCCGCGGGCCAGGTCGCCGTCGCGGGCGACGCCAGGCCCCAGCCACTCGGTCGGCATGTACTGGGCGGCGTAGCCCTCGAGCCACCGGCCCAGATAGTCGTGGAAGGCCCGGTCCAGGTCGGCGACCGGTCCGTGCGAGATCCGCTCCAGCACCGCGGCGCCGCGCTCGCCCCGGCCGTAGGCGACCAGCGCCGCCCGGATCGCGGCGAAGCCCAGGCGCCGCTCGAGGAACGCCACGGCCTGGGCGGCGACCGCGTAGGCGCGTCCGGCCTGGTCGCCGCCGCGCGCGCTGATGAACGCGTTGGACAGGTCGGCCAGGGCCGGGATCTCGCCGCGGCGCCAGGCCCCGTAGAGGGCCGCCCCGTCGTGGCGCGTCCATTCGGGACGGACCCGCGCCGCCTCCAGCTCGGACAGCCCCTCGGTGAACCAGCGGGGGACGCGGGCGCGCGACAGCTCGATGGCGAACACGTGCGCCAGCTCGTGGGTCAGCACCATCCCCCAGTTGAAGGCGTGGTTGGTGGGCGAGACCGAGGTGATGACGCGCCCGAAGCAGACGGCCGACACGCCGATGGTGGGCAGGCCGGTGGTCCGCACCGCGAACTGCTGCGGGTCGGCGTAGAGCTCGAACGTGATGGGGCCGCGCGGCTGGAACCCGTAGCGGGCGACGTCGTCGCGGTAGCGCTCCTCGAGGTACGGGCCGACGACCTGCTCGGCGGCGGCGCGGGCCGCGCGCGGGACGCGGAACCGCAGGTGCGCGGTCGACACGGTCAGGTAGTCGGCCGGGATCACCTTCTCGAACAGGTCGAGCAGGTTGTACGTGCGCTGGTCGTAGGGGTCGCGCTTCCAGGCCTTGCGCAACGTCGCCAGGCCGGCCTCCTCGTCGCCCAGGCGCAGCTGGGTGACCCCCAGCGCCGACAGGCAGGCGGCGTCCTCGGGGTCGGTGGCCACCCCGTCGGCGGCCACCTCACGCGCGTCCTCGTAGCGCCGCTGGCGGGCCAGCGCCTCGGCGACGAACGCGAAGAGCTGGCCGTCGCGCGGGTGTACGGCCAGATCCGCGTCGCGCGCCCGCGCGAAGCCGCCGGCGTCGTCCAGCAGGCGGGCTGCGGCGGCCTCGACCCGGGCGGCGCCGCGATCCTGCGGGTTCAGGCGGCGGATGGCCGCCACGCCGGCACGAGCCGCCGCGAAGTCCTCGGCGTCCAGCGCCAGCTCGGCCCGCAGGGCCAGGGCGCCGGCATGGAAGGGGTTCACCGCCAGCGCCGCCGCCAGCTCTGTCCGCGCCGCGGCCGGGTCGTAGCGGTCGTCCACGGCGGCCCGGGCCAGCCCCACGTGAGCGTCGGGGTTGTCGGGGTCGACCTGCAACGCCTGCCGGAAGCAGGCCTCGGCGTCGGCGGCGTTGTGCTTGGCCAGCAGCAGGAGGCCCCAGTCCAGGTTGGCCGTGGGATCGTGAGGGTTGGCGCGGACGGCGTCGCGCAGGACCTGATTGGCGTCCTTCCAGTTGCCGTCCAGGCGCACGGCCGTCGCGATGGCCAGCAGGTCGGCGGCGCGCGCGCGGTCGACGCCGCCGCCGTTCCAGTCGGCGTAGCTCGCGTCGATGAGGGGCGCGGCCGCCGCGCGGTCCCCCAGCTCCTCGTAGAGCCGCATCAGGGCGTCGCGCACGGCCAGGTCCTCGGGGTGGGCGGCCCCGGCGGCCTCCAGTCGCCGGCGGGCGTCGCCGTGGCGCCCCAGCGCCATCTCGGCGCGCGCGGCCACCAGCAGCGCGCCGCGGTCGTCCGGCGAACGCCCCAGTCGAACCTTCTCCAGGCGCAGCGCCTCCTCGTACCGGCCGCTCCGTAAGGCCAGCGCGGCCGGATCGGGCCGCGCAGCGCGAGCGCCGGCACCGGCCAGGGCCATCGTGGCGGCGGCGAGCAACGCCGGATACATCCGAATAGTGTTCACCAGCGGCGTGGTACGATCTAGCCCATGGCGACCGAGGCGGAAGGCAAGACCAAGCAAAACGAGCTGGGGCCAGAAGTCTTCGACGACTACGACGCGTTCTTGAAGCAGGCGATCCGCGACTATTACGATCGCGGCTGGAAGAGCCGCCGGGGGACGTTCATCGCGCTGGTGATGGCCTCGGGCCAGATGACGTCGATGGCGGCTGAGTCGGTCCGCGACGGCAGCGGCCTCAAGAAGGCCGCGCTGGGCGCCGCCGGCGTGGTCGCGCTACGCCTCGGGTTGCGCTACGCGCTCTCGGGTCCGCTGGGCATCATCCTGACCGGGGCGGCGGCCATGTCGGCGGGCGGCTACCTGCTGAAGAACCGCAAGGAGATCACCACCAAGGTGGGGAGCTGCCGGACGCTGATCGCGGACACGCGTACCCGCTTCGAAGAGATCCAGGGCGGCTACCGCGCCGGCCGCTACGACGGCGCCGCGCGAAACCTGATGGTCGACGGCCTGCTCAAGCGCTTCCTGGAAGAGCTCGAGAACATGGGCTGACGGCCCAGCTCGGCTGGACCGATCGTTACAGCAGCATGATCGACTTGAGCCCGCCGTTCGGGAAACGGACCAGCAGGCTCGAGCGGAGCACGTTCTCGATCTTCCCGCGCCCGAACTCGGGGTGGGAGATGATCTCGCCCGCCTTGTAGCGCTCTTTCGGGTCGAAGGAGCGGACGTTCGGGGCGCCGGCGACCTCCTCGCCCAGCGCGCGCAGCTCGGCGGCGCGCTTGCGCGCCTCGGGGTCGCCCCCGCGCGGGCGGTCGTCGGTCGCGGCGGCCGAGCCGGGGGTGGCGGCGGCCGTCTTGCGGGTCGCCACGGTGCGGTGCGTGTGGCGCGAGCCACAGACCTGGCAGAGCACCTGCTTGGGCTCGTCACCCACCATCGCCACGATGCTGTGTGTGGTGAGCTCGGCGCAACGCCCACACCAGGACTCGACGTCGCCGCCGACCTTGAGGGCGCTGGTCGGGGCGGCTCGACCGGGGGTCGACCAGGTCACGCCCGTGATGCGCCGCTCGCCGGGGGCGCCCCCGCCAGCGACCCGGTCGGGCGTGCTCTCGGTCGAAGCCGCCGGGACCTTGGGCAGCATCGAGGCCTGCCGCTTGAGGTCGACGACGCGGCGGCCCAGGAGTCGCTCCGCCGTCATCTGCTCCCCGGCCGAAAGCGAGGCCAGGAGCGCCCGGTAACGCTGCGAGACCCGCTCGACCCCCGCGTGCGCCGCGGCCACCACGTCCCGCTCATCCTTGCGCTCTTCGGCCTGGTGCACCTGGAGCGTGACCTCGCTGATCTCGGTCTTGAGCTGGTCTACCGTCAACGGGGGGGCATCCACTGGCCGGTCTATTTCGCACGCCCCGGGACCGACTGCAACGGAATAGCTATAATGGTGGCATGGCGTTCAAGGTCCCGTCCGAGCTGTCGGCGTTATCGAGCAAGTTGGGAGGGCTGGGATTCGAGGGGCCGCGGCGCGCGGCGTCCGCCCTGGCGCTCAGCTTCTTCGTGGTCCTCTACCTGTTCCTGTCGCTCAATGCGCCTCCGGGTTGGGGACCGGCGTTCGGCGCTTTGAGTCTCTGTTATCTGGTCGCCTTCTTCTCCGTCGTCGCGGGCTGGTTCTGGGGGCGATGGTTCGCCACCGGTCTCGGCTGGTCGGGGCTGATGGTGGCCGGCATCTCGCTGGTGATGGTGGGCTGGGCGCCGGCCCTGGCCATCTACGGCGCGCTCCACGCGATGGTGGTGCTGCCGCTGGCCGGCAAGAGCATGGCGGCCCAGTACGACCTTCAGGAGTCCTGGCGGCAGCGTTACCGGATGGACGAGCTGGGCGTGGCCCGCCTCCGCAAGACGATCACGCGGTCGGCCGCGTCTCTCCCCAGCCTGATCCTCTGGGCGCTCGGCCCGAAGGAGGGGCAGGGGATGCTGCTCTCGCTGGCCGCCCTCGGGCTCACGATCGTCGGTCTGAGCGGCATCGTCCGCCTGCGCACCTGGGGCTGGCTGGCCGTGGCCGGCGCCGCCGTCGCAGCCTTCGGCAGCGATCACCTGCCCGGCCTGTCCGCCTTCGAGCTGGCTGGTCCGCGACTGGCGACGATCCTGCTCGCCGCCGCCGTCGCGCCGTTCGTGCTGCCCGCGGTTCGCTTCCTGCGCGCCCGCGCCTGAGCCCGGGAGGCCTAGGTTCCCTCGGCCGCCTTCTTCGCTGCCGGGGCGGACGCTTCCGCGGCCGCCGCTCCGGTCGACCCGATGCGCATGCCGTAGAACGACCGGTAGACGAACACCACCGACAGCGCCAGGAACACGCCGGCGAGCGCCAGGCTGGTGGTCCGGCTCATGCCGACGGCCAGCTCGACGGCCAGCAGGCCGAAGAGGGTGGTGAACTTGATCACGGGGTTCATGGCCACCGACGAGGTGTCCTTGAACGGGTCGCCGACGGTGTCACCCACGACCGTGGCGGCGTGCAGCTCGGTCCCCTTCTCTTTCAGCTCGACCTCGACGATCTTCTTGGCGTTGTCCCAGGCGCCGCCGGCGTTGGCCATGAAGATGGCCTGGTACAGGCCGAACAGGGCGATCGAGACCAGGTAGCCGATGAAGAAGAACGGCTCCAGGCAGGCGAAGGCCAGGGTGCTGAAGAAGACGGTCAGGAAGATGTTGAACATCCCCTTCTGCGCGTATTGCGTGCAGATCTCGACCACCTTCTTGCTGTCGGTGATCGACGCCTTCGCGACGCTGGAGTCGAGCTTGATGTTGCGCTTGATGAACTCGACGGCCCGGTAGGCGCCGGTGCTGACGGCCTGGGTCGACGCGCCGGTGAACCAGTAGATGACGGCGCCGCCCATGATCAGGCCCAGCAGGAAGGGCGGGTGCAGCAGCGACAGCTTGTCCAGGTCGGCCGAGAGCCCGTCGGTCAGGCCCATGATGATCGAGAAGATCATCGTGGTGGCGCCGACCACCGCGGTGCCGATGAGCACCGGCTTGGCGGTCGCCTTGAACGTGTTGCCGGCGCCGTCGTTCTCCTCGAGCATGTGCTTGGCGTGCTCGAAGTTGACGTCCCAGCCGTCGCTCTTCTTGATCTCTTCTTTGATGCCCGGGATCGACTCGATGACCGACAGCTCGTACACGGACTGCGCGTTGTCCGTGACGGGGCCGTAAGAGTCGACGGCGATGGTGACCGGGCCCATGCCGAGGAAGCCGAACGCCACCAGGCCGAACGCGAAGACGGCGGGGGCCTTCATGATCTCGCCCAGCCCCTGTGTGCTGACCCCGAAGGCGATCCCCATGAGGGCCACGATGACCAGCCCCATCCAGTACGCGCTGAAGTTGCCGGCGGTGAGGCCCGCCAGGATGTTCAGCGACGGCCCGCCCTCGCGCGAGGCCGTGACCACCTCCTTGACGTGCTTCGATTCGGTCGACGTGAAGACCTTGATGACCTCGGGGATGATGGCCCCGGCCAGCGTCCCGCAGGTGATGATGGTCGACAGCTTCCACCAGAGGCTGTCGTCGCCGCCCAGCGACGGGACCAGCAGGTACGACACGATGTAGGTCATCGCCACCGAGACCAGCGAGGTCACCCAGACCAGCTGGGTCAGCGGCGACTCGAAGTTCAGCTTGTCGGCGTTGGCGTAGCGGCCTTTGACGATGGCCTCGTTGAACAGGTACGACAGGCCGCTGGCGACGATCATCATGATCCGCATCGCGAAGATCCAGACCAGCAGCTGGACCTGCACGTCGCCGTTGCTGATGGCCAGCAGGATGAAGGTGATCAGCGCGACGCCGGTGACGCCGTAGGTCTCGAAGCCGTCGGCGCTGGGGCCCACCGAGTCGCCGGCGTTGTCGCCGGTGCAGTCGGCGATGACGCCCGGGTTGCGGGCATCGTCCTCTTTGATGTTGAAGACGATCTTCATGAGGTCCGAGCCGATGTCGGCGATCTTGGTGAAGATGCCGCCCGCGATGCGCAGCGCCGAGGCGCCCAGCGACTCGCCGATGGCGAACCCGATGAAGCAGGCGCCCGCGTAGTCGCGGGGGAGAAACAGCAGGATGCACAACATCATCACCAGCTCGACGCTGATGAGCAGCATCCCGATGCTCATCCCGGCCTTCAGCGGGATGGCGTAGATGGGGTAGGGCTTGCCTTTGAGGCTGGCGTAGGCGGTGCGCGAGTTCGCGAAGGTGTTGATGCGGATGCCGAACCAGGCGACGCCGTAGCTGCCGCCGATGCCGATCAGCGAGAACAGCAGGATGACGGCCACCTTCACCGGCTCGAAGTGCCGCAGCACCCCGAAGTAGAAGATCATGATGACGCCGATGAAGACCTCGAGCAGCAGGATGAACTTCCCCTGCGTGGTCAGGTAGGTCTTGCAGGTCTCGTAGATCAGCTCCGAGATCTCGCGCATCGACCGGTGGACCGGCATCTTTTCCAGCTGCCGGTAGATCACCAGGCCGAACGCCAGGCCCAGGATGCAAACCACGATGCCGACCTTCAGCAGCGTGTTTCCCGGGATCCCGTTCAGGAACTGCACCTGTCCCAGGTCCGGCAGGACCAGCGTCGCTTCGCCGCCTTCATGCCCCTGGGCAAAGGCGCTGCCGCCCACCGCCGACACGACCAACGCAGCAAGAACCGCAATCAACCCGCGTACACGTGCTCTGATCATCGCGCGGGACTTTTAAACCAATTGCCGCGCGAAGTCCATCGCAGTCGTGGGTTCAGACCCGTATTCGCCGACGCGAAAAAGGCGGCTTTCGCCGCCTTTTTTCTCCCTTTTGGGGGTTCTCGGTTCTCGGTTCTCGTTTCCGGGCGACGTTCTGTCGCCTTTGGCGATTACTCGCCCTTGGCCTTCATGACGAGGAGCCGATAGTTTGCGTAGCCGGCCTGACCGCAGGAGTAGATGATCTCGGTCAGCAACCGGTAAGGAGTCGTCTGATCGGCCACGATCATCAGCTGCGCCTCGAACTTCTGCCCGGTGATCTCGGCGACCTTCTTTTCACGCTTGGCGTGCTTTTCCAGGATGTCGACCAGCGGCGTGATGTAGTAGCCGTTCTCGCCGTCGCGCTTCATGGCCGTGTCGATGCGCCCGTTGTTGATCGGCGCGATGCCGTCGCCTTCGACCAGCAGCACCTTCTTGGTCACTGTGACGGTCACGGCCAGCTTTGGCTTCAGCTCGGTGAACGACTTCGGGACCTGCAGGTTTTGGTCGAACGTGATCGTCGAGGTCGAGGACGAGAACGACTTCAACAAGAACACCAGGATGATGGTCATCATGTCCATCAACGGGGTGATGTTGAGGTCCTTGACGACCTCGGGCTCGGACAGCTTCCGCGCGTAAGAGCGGATGGCCTTCTTGCCTTCGAGGCGCGAGACCTCGCTTGCCATCGGCATTTTAGAGAATCCCCGCGGCGAAGGCGACGTCCGGGAACAGGATCTTGCCGCCCTCGTCCTGTCTCATGGCATCCAGCGTAGCGACCACGATGTCGTACGGGATGTTCGCGTCGGCGTTGAAGTTGGCCTTGGTCTCGGTGGCGTTGTCCGGGTTGGACTTGATCTCTTTCAGCTTGGTGGTGAGCGCCTTGTAGTCGTACTGGCCGTTCGGCATCTTCGGGATGATCGGGAGCACCCCGCCCGAGGCCGCCACCGTGAAGCCGCTGGCCCCGACCGAGATGGTCAGGTTCAGCGGGGGCTTCTCGGGCGGCGGCTGGTCCTCGGAAGAGCCGCCCCCGGAGGCGATGGTCGGCACCGAGACGTTGATGTTCCCCAGGGCGACCTGATTCACGACCGAGGCGAGCAGGAAGATGATGATGTTGGTGACGATGTCCATGAAGGGGACGAGGTTCAGCTCGCCCGCCTCTTCCTCGAGCTCCTCGACATGGTCACGCATCCGGCGGCACGCCGCTCGGACCTGGCTTCTCGTCATGGGAGGCTTGGTCCTTTCATCCGCTGGTGGTCAGGGGTGACTGCGACGAGCGCGGCTGATTAGGCCTTGGCGCCACCCTGAGCCGACTCGGCCAGCAGGTTCTCCAGCTTCAGCGCGAAACCTTCCAGGTCACCGACCTGCTTCTTGGAGGCCGACGAGAGGAACGCGTGCGCGATGATGCACGTGACCGCGATACTCAGACCCATGGCGGTGTTGTTGAGCGCCTCGGAGATACCTTTCGCGAGCAGCGCCGACCGCTCCTCCGGCTTTGCGGCCGCGACGGCGCCGAAGGCCTTGATGAGGCCGGTGACGGTACCGAGCAGACCGACGAGGGTCGCGATGTTCGCGATCGACCAGAGGACCTGCACGCGCTTCTTGAGAAGCGGCGTGACGTCGACCAGCGTCTCCTCGATAGATTGGGCGATGGCGATCTCACCGCGGTGAACCCGCTGCAGACCGGCGCGGGCGACCTGAGCGACCGGCGCCTCCGTGGCCGAGCAGAGCTTGACGGCGCGGTCGATGTTGTTCGCCAGAACCAGCTTCCGGATCTGCTCCAGGAAGGCCTTGGCATTCACCGAACCCTTGCCGAGGAAGAAGATGGCTCGATCCGCGATGATCGCCAAGGTGACGATGGACACCACCAGGTTGACGTACATCAGGGTGCCACCTTGCTCTAGGAACTGGGCGAGTCCTTGCATCTCGTGTCTCCTCGCGCTCGCGCTCAATGCGCGGCAAACGACTCTCGGGTGTGGGTTGGAAGCGGTTGTTGACGGTTTAGCGCCCGATTTGAACCCCTGGAAGGGTCCCCGCAGTGGAAGTTAAGGGGGTTGCGGCCGATATCTTATCGTTATGGCGGGGGGTGTCAAGCTATCGGGCTCTCGGCTCGACGTGGATGATTACGTCGGAAACCTCTGGAAACTTTACCTTCACTTCGCGTTCGATTTGTTGTGCGAGCTTATGAGCGTCCACAACGCTCATTTCGGGGGCCACTTCCAGGTGCAAGTCCAGCTCGACCGCCCGGCGCATTCCACGCGAGCGCACGCGGTGCACGTCGCTCACGCCGTTCACTGAGCGCGCGAGCTCCGCGACGCCGGCCGGGTCCAATCGGGCGGCGTCGATCAACACCGGGATGTTGTCGCGGAATACCTTCCAGGCGGCCTGGCCAATCAACACGACCAGGACCAGCGTGGCGGCCGCGTCCGCCCAGGCGATGCCGGCCCGGATTGCCAGAAACGACGCCACGACGGCGCCCGAGGCATAGAAGTCGGACGCCGCGTGGTGGGCGTCGGCGTGGAGCAGCTCGCTCCCCAGCTCGTGTCCCTGGTGGTGCTCGTAACGGCTCACGAAGAGCGTGATCACCATCGTCCCCAGAACGATGGCAAACCCCGCCCAACCAACTTGAGGCGCGTGCCGTCCCGCCCGCAACGCGCCGATTGCCGCCTGGGTGAACTCGAGCAGACCGGCGACGATCAAGACGCCGATTCCCAGCGCCGCCAGGATCTCGATCTTCTGGCGGCCGTATGGGTGGCGCGGATCGGCCGGCGCCGCTGCCCATCCCAGGCTGAACAGCGCCAGCACGTTGGACGAGGCGTCCAGGATCGCGTGCAACGAGTCGGCGCCGAGCGTGAGCGAGCCCGACACCAGGCTGTACGACGCTTTGCTGACGGCCACGATCGTGTTCAGCGCGAGAGTAATCCAGAATACCCGCCGCACCTTCTCGCGCCGGGCGCGGGCCACCGCCGCGGCGGCGTCCTCCGCCCCGGCCTGGCAGCAAGCGTCGTCCAGCTCAGGGCTTTCGGTTGTCATGGTTCGCGCTCGCGTCCTGGGCCGAAGTCGGGGCGCGCCCTTCGCCCGCCGCCTGCGGATCGCCGTCCAGGTCCCGGACCTCGACCGGGGCCAGCTTGGCCAGCGGCCCCTCGATCGAGCTCTTGTCGCCGACCACCACGATCGTCAAGTGTCCCGGATCCAGGTATTTCCTGGCAACGCGGCGGATGTCGTCCTTGGTGACGGCCGCGATCTTCTTCGTGTAGTCGGCCCAGTAGCTGTCCGGGAAGCCGAAGACCGCCAGGTCAGCCAGCTGCGCCGCCGCGCTGGCGCGGGTCGCGAACCGCGCCGGGAACGACTTGACGATCTGGTCCTTGGCCCGGGCCAGCTCGGCGTCCGTGACGTCGCTGTCGCGGATCCCGTTCACCTCTTTGAGGATCTCGGCCACCGAATCGGCGCTGTGCGGGGCGACGAACTCGCCCCCGGCCGAGAACGGTCCGGGCGTCCGGCGGCTGTCGAAGGTCGAGCGGGCGCCGTAGGTCCATCCCTTCCCCTCGCGCAGGTTGAGGTCCAGTCGGTAGAAGCCCCCACCCAGGATCAGGTTCATGACCGTCACCGCGAAGTAGTCGGGGTTCAGCCGGTCGATGCCGATCTGGCCGACCCGGATCGACGACTGCGGCGCGCCCGCCTTGTCGATGAGGAAGATCTTGGTCTCGCCGGGCGCCGCCGCGGCCGGCAGCTTCCGGGCCGCCACGCGCCCGCCGCGCCAGCCCTTCAGCGCCGCCTCGAGCTTGGGGCGCAGGACGGCCTCGGTCACGTCGCCCGCGACGATCAGCGCGGCGTTGCCGGGGTGGTAATTCGCCTGGTAGAAGGCGCGCAGCTCCGCCGGCGTCACCTTCTTCAACGTCACCTCGGTCCCGCTGGTGGGCCAGCCGTAGGGGTGCTTGGTGCCGTAGAGCAGGCGGACCAGCGCCAGCCCGGCGACCGTGGGCGGGCTGTCCTTCCGGCGCACGATCGCGGTCAGCAGGTTGTCGCGCACCCGGGCGAACTCCTTGGCGTCGAACGCCGGGTGGAGCAGCACGTCCGCGTAGATCGCCAGCGCGGCGTCCAGGTTCTTGGTCAGCGTCGACATCTGGGCGCTGGAGGCTTCCCAGGTGGTGCCGGTCACCAGCGTGCCGCCCAGCGCGGCCACCTGGTCGGCGATCTCCAGCGCGCCGCGCGTCTTGGTCCCCTCGACCAGCATGCGCGCGGTCAGGTCCGCCAGCCCCGCCTTGTCGGCCGGGTTCGCCGCGGAGCCGGTCTTCACCATCAGGTTGAACTCCACCAGTGGAAGGTCGTGAAATTCCACGAGGTAGACCTCGAGCCCGTTCTTCAGCTTGAACCGGCTCCAGTGCGGCGGCTGATACGGCGCCTCCGGCCCCGGTCCGGGCGGCTGGGCCCGGAAGGGGGCGTCGGGGGTCAGGCGCGGCGGCGGCCCGGGCTGGCCGGTCGCGACCGCGGGCGCCGCGCGGGCCGGCGCAGGCGCCGCTGGTCCGGCCGCCGGCGCCGGCGGCCTGGGGGCGGCCGTCGCGCATCCCAGCGCCATGCCGCACAGGGCGGCCGCTGCCGTCGTCCTTCTCGCGCGAGCTCCGGTCATCGCTTTCACTTTTTCACCCGGCCCATGATGGGCGCGTCGGGGTTCGGGTCCACGGTCACGATCACCCGGTTGTTCTTGTCCAGCGTCTCGCGCGCGAACCGCTGGAGCGCGGCCGCGTCGACCGCGCGGTACCGGCGCAGGTCCTCGGTCACGAACCCGGGGTCACCCAGGAGGTAGTTGTACGACTGCAGGCGCTCGGCGCGCCCCAGCAGCGGCTCCAGGCTGCGCACGGTCTCGGACTCGATCTGGTTCTTGGCGCGCTCCAGCTCGGCCGGATCGACCAGGGTCGTCTGCAGCTTGGCCGTCTCCTCGTCGATGACGGCCAGGATCTCGTCGACCGTGTGGCCCGGCATCGGCGAGGCGGTGATCTCGAACGTGCTGGTCAAGAGCTGGCTCTGCTGCTGCGCCGTCACCGCCTGGGCGATCTTCAGGTCGTAGACCAGCCGCTTGTAGAGGCGCGACGCCTTGCCGTTCCCCAGCACGTTCGCCAGCACGTCCAGCTCGCGGTCGCCCGGCGCGAAGTTGGCCGGCGAGGGGTAGTCGACGTACAGCTGGGGTTGCTGGATCTTCGCCTCCATGGCGATCCGCTCGGGGGCCGTCAGGCGCACCTCGCCGCCGGCCCGCCGCACCACCGGCGCGCCCGGCGGGATCGGCCCGAAGTACTTCTCGACCAGCTCCTTGGCCTTGGCCCGATCGATGTCGCCGGCGATGGTCAGCGTGGCGTTGCCGGGGGCGTAGTAGGTCCGGAAGAACGCCTTCACGTCCTCGACCGACGCGGCGGACAGGTCGGCCATCGAGCCGATCACCTCGTGGTGGTACGGGTGATCCGCGGGGTAGATCGCGGTGGACAGCACCTCGGTGATGAGGCCGACCGGGCGATTCTCGTAGCGCTGGCGGCGCTCGTTCTTGACCACGTCGCGCTGGTTGTCGAAGGTCTCCTTGAACGACGGGCGATCCAGCAGGAAGCCCATCCGATCGCTCTCCAGCCACAGCGCCAGCTCGAGCTGATTGGATGGAACGACCTGGAAGTAGTTGGTGCGATCGGCCGAGGTCGAGCCGTTGATGTTCGAGGCCCCCGCCTTCTGGAGAAAGGCGAAGTACTTGTCCTCGGGGATGTGCTTGGTCCCCTGGAACATCATGTGCTCGAACAGGTGGGCGAACCCGGTGTGGCCCGGCGCCTCGTCGCGCGAGCCGACCTTGTACCAGACGTCGACCGCCACCTCCGGCGTGCGATGGTCCTCGTGCAGGATCACCTCCAGGCCGTTGGGCAGCGTGTACTTTTCGAAGGGGAGCTCGGGAAGGTCGGATGTCGGCTTGGCGGGCGCGCCGGCTGGGACGCCACCCGGCGCCGCCGATGCGCTCGCCAGGACAGCCAGTGCCGCGGCGGCGCGTACGTGCATGCGCCGTTTCTAGCACGCGCGGCGCCCGCGCGGCCGATGCTCAGGGCGCGAAGTAGAGAATGGCGAGCGAAACGGCCGCGTACAGGACCAGCGTCAGCAGGAACGGGACGTCCCTCAGCATGGTGTCGGTCGGGCTGTCGGCGTCGGCGCGGCTCTCCGCGATCCGGATGAAGCGCCACACGCCGAACGCGACGAAGGGGACGGTGAACACCAGGCGGCCGGTCTTGAAGATCTCGAGCGCGTGAGGCGAACGGGTGTAGGCAGCGTAGGTCACGGTGGTTGCCACACCCAGGCCGATGAGCAGCGCCCGCAGCACGCCGGGGTTGTAGCTCCCGAGCACCTCACGCTGCTTCCGGCTGTCCCCGCCGGCCACCCTCAGCTCATGCGCGCGCTTGCCGAACCCGAGCATCGCGGACAGCAGCAGCGTGCAGGCGAGCAGCCAGGTCGATGGGGGCACGGGGATCGCGACGGCGCCGCCCCAGACCCGCAGCAGGTAGAACAGGCTCAGGCAGCCGACGTCGATGAACGCGATCCGCTTCAGCACCAGCGAGTAGACGGCGTTGAGGGCCAGGTACGACAGCGCGACCAGCGCGAACATCGCGCCCAGCCGGTAAGCGCCCACCAGCGCGCCGCCCGCGAACAGCCCAGCCACGGCGCGGGCCACGCCGACCCCGAGATCTCCGGAGGCGATGGGGCGCCGGCGCTTGGTCGGGTGCTGGCGGTCCTTCTCGCGGTCGACCAGGTCGTTCGCGAAGTAGACCGCGCTCGACAGGAAACAAAAAATCACGAACGCGGCTGCGGTTCGCAGGTCCGCGTGCGGATCAGACAGCCTGCGGGCGAACACCGCGGGCGCGATGACGAAGACGTTCTTGACCCATTGGTGGGGGCGGGCCGACTTGAGGATCGCGCGGAGCATGTTTGGCCGCTTTCGGCCGACGTGATTATCTGGGAGAATTCAGGTTGGTCAACGATGGCGTCACCGACGACACCCGACTCTGGCGCGCCGCCTCCCGTCAGCGACGAGGAGCTGGTGGCCAAGGCGCGCGCCCAGGACTTCGGGGCGTTCGAGCAGCTCGTCGATCGGTACGAGGACAAGGTCTACCGGCTGGCCTTCCGGTTCGTCCGCAACGAGACCGAGGCCAAGGAGATCGTCCAGGACACGTTCCTGTCGATCTGGCGCAAGCTGGACACCTTCAAGGGAGACGCCCAGTTCGGCAGCTGGGTCTACCGGGTGGCCGCCAACGCCGCCCTGATGCGGCTCAGGTCACAGCGGCGCCACCCCGAGGTGTCGACCGAGGAGCTGCCGGTCGATTTTCTGGACACCTACGGTCACCTCCCGACGCCAGGCGACAACTGGGCCCGGCGGCCGGACGACGAGCTGCAGAGCGACGAGCTGCGACGCCGCATCCAGGCGGCCGTCGACGACCTGCCCGAGATCTACCGCACCGTTTTCCTGGTCCGCGACGTCGAGGGGCTGTCGACGGAGGAGACCGCCGAGGTGCTGGGGATCTCGGTGCCGACGGTGAAGACCCGCCTCCACCGGGCCCGCCTGGCCCTGCGGCAGGCCATCAGCCAGTACTTCGACCAGCGCTGACGAGCGTCGCGGACCTGCGGGTTCCGCGTCTAGACCCCGAGATTCCGGCTATAATCGGCCCGCCCCATGGCAAAATTTCGGGCAGCGGCGGCGCTCACCATCGGCGTCGTCGCGGCGGTCGGCACACCGAACTGGGGGTGGGCAGAAGCTCCGGTCGCTCCAGGCGGTGATGCCTACGCAGAGCGCCTGCAACGCGCGGCCGGTCGGCTCGCGGCGGAGGCGGCCCGCCCCGAAGCGGCCGCCGCGCTGGCCGATCTGGCCACCCTGGAAGAAAGCGTGCCGCCCGGCGCCCTGGAGACCGCGATCCAGCCGGCGCTGGCTCCCGGCGCGCAGCCGCTGGTGTCCGCGCAGGCCGCCCTGTGGCTGGCCCATCTAGAGGAGGAGCGGGGGGCGTCAGCGGCCGCCGCCGCGCGGCGCGCCACCCTGGGGTTCGTCACTCCCGCGTTCGTGATCGGCCCGTTCGGCGAAGGGCGCGCCAGCTTCGCCACCAAGTTCCCCCCGGAAGGCGAGCCGTCGCCGCCGGCTCTCGATCGGCACTATCCGGGCAAGGGGCACGACGTGACCTGGCGGCCGGCCGACGGGGCGACGCGCGAGGGGGCGCTGCTGCTGGACGCGCTGCTGCGGCCCGACGATCAGGCGGTCGCCTACGTGGTCGCGTTCGTGCACAGCGACGTCGACCGCGCGGCGGCTCTGCGCCTGGGCTCGCCGGGGCCAGTGGCGGTCTGGCTGAACGGGCAGCCGGTCTTCAGACACGACGTGGTCCGCCCGGCGGCGCTGGACCAGGACGCGGTGGGCGTGCGGCTCGGGCGCGGCTGGAACCGGATCTTGATCAAGACGGTGGTCGTCGACGGCGCCTGGCGCCTGTACACCCGCCTGACCGATCCGTCCGGCGCCCCGTTACGAGGCGGCGTCGCGACGGGAGTGCCGTTCGATCTCCTGCGAGAACCTGCGGAGGGTTCTGGCCCTCTCCCGCGACGGGCTCCAAGCCACCCCGCGAAGGCGGACCTTCGCGGGGACCCCGGGCTGGGTGAAGCCCGGGTCCGCCCACGCGAGGACGCGGTCTGGGCTCGCCCCCGCCGGGGTCCGGCGCCGGTCGTGGCGTCGCTGGACGGGTTGCTGGCGCGGCGCGCGGAGCGAGCGGGTTCGTCTGCCGCGGCGGCCGGGGCCTGGGCGGACCTGGCGCGCGTGCTCGGCTGGCTGGCCCCGCGCGACCGCGAGGAGCGGGCCGCCGCGGCGGCCGCGCGGCGGGCGGTGGCGCTGGCCCCCAGCTTCGAGGCGTGGTGGCTGGCAGCCGACGTGGCCGACACCGACGACGAGCGCCGCCGGGCGCTCGAGAGCGCGCTGGTCGCGGGAGGCAGCGTCTCGGCGTCGGCCCGGGCGCTGACCTCGGTGCGGCTGGCCGAGATCGCGCGGGTCGAGCGCCGGGAGGCGCGGGCGGCTGCCGAGCTGAGCGGGGCGCTGGCGGTCGACCCCGGATGCTGGCCGGCGGTGCTGGCCGCGGCCGACATGGACGCCGACGCCAGCTTGCCGCTGGCGGCGGTGCGACGGCTCGACGCGCTCCCCACCTGGGTGCGCGCGCTGCCGCGAGTCCAGCGGGTGGCGGCTCGCCTCTACGAGGCGGCCGACCGCCGGACCGAGAGCGACCAGATCCTGGCCGCCCTGTCCGACAGTCGCCAGATGGAGGTCGATCTGCTGCACCAGCTGGCGTCACGGGCCCGGGCGCGCGGCGACGCGGCCGAGGCTCGACGCCGGCTGGCGAGCGCGGCCGGGCTGCGGCCGGACTTGCCGTCGCTGGGCATCGAGCTGGCGCGTCTGGACGAAGGGGCGGGGGACGCGGCGCGCGCGCTGGCCGATCTCGAGGCCCAGGCGGCCCGACTGCCCGACGATCCCCAGACGTTGACCGCGCTGGGCAAGCTGCTGCGTCGCGCGGGGCGCAACAGCCAGGCGCTGGAGCGGCTGCGTGCGGCCCTGAGCCTGCGGCCACAGGACCCCGAGCTGAAACGCTACGTCGACCACCTGCTGATCGGCGACCGCGCCGATCCGAGCGCGCCGGACGAGCTGGCAAAGCGATTCGCCGACGACGCCCGCGGCCTGGTGCCGGCCGCCGCCCCGCCGGCCAGGCCGGCCGATCCGGCGGTGGTGCTGCTCGATCGGCGCGTGGTGCGGATGCACCGCAACGGCCTGGCCCGCACCTTCGCGCAGCGGGTCGTGCAGGTCCTCACCGAACGCGGCGCCGAGGACAACAAGGAGTTCGAGATCCACTACACGCCGGGGAGCGAGGAGGTCGACGTCCGTCAGGCGCGCGTCTACCGGCGCGCTCCCGGCGGCGAGGTGCAGGTGTTCGAGGCGGCCGATCGGAGCGACGAGGATCTGTCCGAGCCCTGGTACGGCCTCTATTACGACAACCGCGCCGAGGTGATCCGGTTCGAAGGGCTGCGGCCGGGCGACGTCATCGAGATCCAGTACCTGGTCGACGACGTCGGCACCGAGAACCAGATGGCCGACTACTTCGGCGACCTGCAGTACGTGGCCGAGGCGATCCCCAAGCGGCGCTGGGACTACACGCTGCTCGCGCCGGCCACCCGCCCGATCCACAGCAACGTGCCGCGGGTCGGGGGGCTCGAGGAGTCGACCGCCCTGGAAGGGGACCAGCGCATCTACCGGTTCGCGGCCAGCAACGTGCCGAAGATCCCCGCCGAGCCGGCCATGCCGGGGACCGCCGAAGTGGCGCCCTACCTGCACGTCAGCACCTACGCCAGCTGGCAGGACGTGGCCGCCTGGTACTGGCACCTCATCGAGGACCAGCTGACCGCCGACGAGGAGGTGCGGCGCGTCGCCCG
>DATJWP010000125.1:0-2487 GCA_035578045.1 Polyangia bacterium
GAACACTGTCTTCGCCGCAGACCTGGTTCGATCCTCCTTGTTGCTGCTGTTTTTAGAACCAAGTGGCTACTGCATGAACGCTGTGCGGCGACATGTCTACGCCGCAGACGCCCTGGTCAGATGCTGCGTAGACAGGCACGAGTTCAGATAACCGCCGTTCGGGACGGGTTTCCGGTCGGCTGATTTGGGCCATCGGCCCGTTCCGATGGATCGATCTGTGATGGCCGCGGGGTTGGGTCGGGTGTATCTGCTGCCCGCGGGGGTTCGTTGCCCGGCGTCGTCCGTGGCGATCGGCGGGGCAGTTCCCCTAGGGTCGCTGTGCGTGGATCAGCCAGGTTCCGGAGTTGTACACGACGCCGTTGGCGGTGCTGTGGGCGGTGACTGTGGCCCGCAGAGCGGCGAGCGCCTGGGCGCGACGGTCCTCGTCGAGGCCGTCTAGCATCCAGCCCAAAAGCCCGAGCGCGAAGTCGTACGCGTCGTCGTTGCTGGCGCCGAACCACATCGGGGCCTGGATGGGGTCGATCTCGATGCGTGTGAACCCGGCGCCGGTCAGTAGCTGGCGCACCCGGCTGGGATCGGCGAGCGCGAACGGCCCGGGCGCCTGGGGAGGTGGGGCGGGCAGGTCCCGGCCGGCGGCGAGCGCGGTGGTCAGTTCGGTGACCCATTCGTTGGCTGGCGGCGCCTGCCAGCTGAGCAGTGCGAGCCGGCCGCCGCCGCGCAGGGCGCGGGCGATGTTGGTGAACGCCTCATGCGGGTCGCCGAAGAACATGGCCCCGGTGCGGGAGATCGCCACGTCGAACGAGCCCTGACCGAAGGGGTAGATCTGCGCGTCCGCCTGCTCGAACCGCGCGTTGGGAAGGCCCTCGGCGCCAGCCAGCCGCCGTGCGAGCGTGATCATCTCGGCCGACAGGTCCACCCCCAGCGCGCCGCCGGCCGGTGCCCGGCGGGCGGCGTCGCGGGTGGTCTGGCCGGTGCCGCAGCCGATGTCGAGCACCTGCTCACCGGCGCTGATCGCCGCCGCCTCCATGAACGGGACGTGGTAGCCGGCGACCGTCCCGTCGAAGTGCGCGGCGTGTGCCGCCCAGTAGGCGCCCTCGTCGCCGTCCCAGGCCTTGGCCTGCTCGGCGTTAGACGAATCTACCCGCGGGCCACTCGCGGTCGATGTCATGATGCACCTCCCGTATACTCCCCTTGGTAGTACTGTGATACTCCCTAAGGGAGCATAATGTCAACGTCTCCGCTGACCACCACCTCGTACGCGCTGCTCGGCCTGCTGGCGATCAAGCCGTGGAGCAGCTACGAGCTGACCCAGCAGATGGACCGCTCGCTCGGGCGGGTCTGGCCCCGCGCGGTGAGCAAGCTGTATGAGGAACCGAAAAAGCTGGTCGCCCACGGGCTCGCCAGCTCCTCCACGCAGCGGAACGGGCGGCGCACGCGGACGGTTTACGCGATCACGGCAGAAGGACGGCGCGCGCTGCGAGGCTGGCTGGCTGAGCCTGGCGGTGGCCCGGCGCTGGAGTTCGAGCAACTGCTCAAGGTGTTCTTCGCCGACCACGGCACCACGGCCGATGTGCTGGCCACCCTCGCCGCCGCCCAGCAGTGGGCGCGGGCCCGCTGCCAGGAGAGCCTGGCGATCGGCGAACAGTACGACCAGGCACAAGGCCCGTTCCCCGAGCGGACAGCCGTGCTCCAGCTCACCAGCCGCTTCCTCACCGACTTCTACCTCCTGGTCGGCGACTGGGCCGACTGGGCCACCGGCATCGTCGCCGCCTGGCCCGGCGACCCTCGCCACGCCAACCCCGACCCTGCCGTCATCGCCGAAACAATCCGGCGCGCCGCCGACGGCAGCCAGCGCTAGCCAAGCCTGCGCTAACCAGCACCGAACTGTCACATCAGCACGCTCCTGGACCGCCGACCCCACCCCGAACCCGCCCCGAGACGGCAGGGCGCAGGACTTGGAATCGGGGGGCCGATACTCAAGCTCTGTCGCCCTGTGCCGGTAGATGGCTATGGGCTTGGCAGCAGTCGGGCTCAGGTTCGCGTGTGGCTGACGGCCTGGTCGAGCCGGGCTGGAGCAACAGGGACGATTCAACCTGACGCGCGCCGGCTACTCCGGGCCGGGCGCGACGGCGCCAGCGCGCACGCGGTCGAGTTGTCCACCGCCATGCTGGCCGAGCGTACTCGGTCCGCACGGAGCGCGTCTTGCCTGCCAGAGCCGGCGCGCGGCGGGCCTTCGCCCCGTGTTCGTCACGATGCCAGTCTCGTGCAGGCAGGACCAGCATTTTCCCACGGGACTTTGAGCCGGGCTGGGGGCACGGACCAGGCCTCCGCACGTCTGGCTGGCGGGGACTGCCGAAGACGCTCACGCACCCTGAGTCTGACCAGTCGTAGCGACCGTGGCCAGGTGGACCGATGCCGGTTCCGGTGCCCTCGGTCACATCGAGGCGTTCGCCGGCGATGCTGTGCACCTCGAAGTGCTCGGCTTCG
>DATJWP010000126.1:0-12198 GCA_035578045.1 Polyangia bacterium
GATGGTTCCAACCAATACCAACTCCTCGACACGAGGCGCTGCCAACGCTCCGTAAGCCAGCAACCAAATGACGGCGCCGATGACGCCACCACACGCTCTCTTGCAGCCGACCGCCACGACAACTCCTTGTCTGCCGAACGATCACGCGTTCAGCGGCGGCGCGCAAGCGCCGTCCGCTGCAACGCGCCGTTAGCCAGTCTCACCCCGAGACCTAACGCCTTTCGTTAGGATCGTCTTTGGTTTGACGCTCGTGCCTTCGGCGACGTTGATCCGCACAGTCCGAAGGATCGTTGGTTCCTCCGGATGTTGAAACCATAGTTCACGATGGTCAACATCGATCTCGATGACTTGGACAAGGGTTCGTAACCCGCAGGCTTTCTGACTTCCGGAAGAATGAGCTCGTACCATTTTCTGTCGCTCATCGACTCACCACCACTTCTTGGGCCTATTCAGCTTGGTCGATGTCTTTCCGTTTCGGGTCTTCGTCGTGAAACTGAACCCCCCCGAAAGCTTTGTGGTCCGCGTCAGGGTCGTACCCCTTGCCCCGGACGTGAGGGTCATACCCTTCCCGAGCTTCGTCGAGACACTTGTGCTGCGCTTGCCGATGTTGAGTGAGGTTCTTGGACCGAGAGAGATGCGCTTCATCTTCACCTCCTTCGTGACGTTGATCCGGCTAACGACCCGGCATTCAGCGGCGAACGGCCGCCCGAGCAAAGCGAGGAAGGCCGATCGTCCGCTGCAATGCCTGGTTGGACAGCGACCTACCCCGGCTTCGTCCAGATGGTCGCATTAGCCCCCCCTGAAGACGAAAGGAAATCTGTTGACTTTGGTCTTGCTCGGCGACTTCGGAAATATCCAGCTTGCGACCTCGCCGACGATGCATGTCTCAACATCGTTGTTGTTCATCGTGGACTCCGCGACGCGCGCTCCAGTGACGCGCCCATCGGGTTGGACGGTCCAAGCGACCACCACCGTACCCTTCAGGGCCGAGTTCTTAGCGAGTGCTCGCTCATAACAACCCTTAACCCTCACCATCTGTGCCTTCACCACGACCATGATCTCCGTCTTCGAGAGACCTGGCTCCTTCTTCTCGTCAGCCACGGAGCTCGAGGCGATGGTCACCACCAGAACCGCGGTTGCGAATCGAAGCAGCGCCATGTTCGTCTGTCCAACTATTATTAGCCTGCGCACAAACGCATTATTCCTGCAAGCGACGCGGGGGAGGGCCCGAGGTTGCGTCAAGCAATTGCAGGGAGTTGCGCGGGCGGCCGTGATGGGGACCGCTTCTTGTGGCTTGATAACGCGATAAGGGCCGCGAACTGTTTCCTGAGGCCGGACCAGCGGCGGCGGAGGGCGGTCACTAGACTGAGGCTCGGACGGTGGGCGCGAACTGGGGCGGCGACTCAAGCGCTTTGCAGCGCTTTGGCAATCAAATCGGGGGGGACGGCCGGGTGGGGAACGCGGCGTTTGCCGCGGCGGCTTTCGAACCAGGAGCGGACGTCCAGGTCCAGGCCGACGCCGTGCATGTAGTTGTAGAGGGCCTTGCGCAGGCCCTCGCCCAGGCGATCGTGGTCGGTGCCGGTCGGGTCCTCGAAGGGGATCTCGTTGAGGGCGAAGGTCGACGGGGGGCGCAGCACGCGGATGCCGTAGCGCTCGGGGTGAAGGCCGATGGGGCTCCAGGCGGTGGCGGCGAAGCGGTGCCAGAAGGCTGATTGGATGCAGCCCTCGGCGAAGAGCTGGCGGACGCGTTCGAGCGCGTCGATGGTCTCCTGCTCGGTCTCGGTGGGGAAGCCGTACATCAGGTAGGCGTGGACCAGGATGCCGGCGTCGGTGAAGGCGCGGGTGACGCGTGCGACCTGGGCGACGGTCACGCCCTTCTTCATCAATTCCAGCAGCCGGTCCGAGGCCACCTCCAGGCCACCGGTCAGGGCGATGCAGCCCGAGCGGGCCAAGAGGCGGGCGAGCTGCGGCGTGAACGTCTTCTCGAAGCGGATGTTGCCCCACCACGAGATCACCACGCCGCGCGCGATCAGGCGCTCGGCGATGGCCCGAAGCATGGCGGGCGGCGCCGCCTCGTCGACGAAGTGAAAGCCGGTCTGGCCGGTCTCGGCGGCCATCGCGACGATCCGATCGACGATCAGGTCGGCCGAGGCGGTCTCGTAGCCGCCGATGTAGGGCAGCGACACGTCGCAGAAGGTGCACTTCTTCCAGTAGCAGCCGCGCGCGACGGTCAGCTTGTTCCAACGGCCGTCGGACCAGAGCCGGTGCATCGGGTTCAGCATCTCGAACAGCGAGACGTACCGGTCCAGCGGCAGCCCCACGTACGTGGGCGTCCCGGCCTCGGCGTGCCCCACGTCGCGCGCCCCCGGGTCGACCTTCTGGACCACCTGGCCGCCTTCGCGCACGAAGGTCCGGTGAAGCGGGCTGACGCCGTCGATCAGGTGGCGGATCAGGTGGAGCAGCGGGGCCTCGCCGTCGTCCAGGGTGACGAAGTCGAAGTGGTCGAACACCCGCGGCTCGCGCAGCCCGCGCAGCTCGGTGTTCACGTAGCCGCCGCCCAGCGCCAGCCGCGCCGCGGGGCGCGCGCGCCGGATGGCCCGCGCCAGGCGGAACGCGCCGTAGACGTTGCCCGGGAACGGCGCCGTGATCCCGACCAGGTCCGGCCGGTGCCGCCGCGCCAGATCGACGCCGATCGCATCGGTCAGCTCGTCGACCAGGGTGGGCGCCGCCTCGAGCGCCTCCTGGATCGGATCGAAGCGGGTCGCCCCCGTGGCCAGACGCTCGCCGTAGCGGGCCAGCTCGAAGCGCGGGTCCACGCCGTCGCGGATCGCGTCGGCCAGGTCGTCGACGTACAGGCTGGCGACGTGCTTGGCCCGGTCGGTCGTCCCCAGCGCGCCGAACGCCCAGGCCAGCGGCCCGTCTTCCTGGTCTTCGGACAGCGCCGCGAACCGCGGCCCCTCGGGCAAGAAGGCGCGCCCCGCGATCCGCGCGGCCAGGTTCGGATCGCGCCCCTGCAGAAACGTCACGGCGGCGTCGACGGTCTCGATGTAGCGCTCGGCCTGCGCCAGGAAGGAGGCGACCGCCGGGCTCGCGCCGCGCGTGCGCGACGGAATCGCGTCGCGCACGCGCGCCAGCCCGGACCGGTTGTAGAGCCGCAGGAACAGCTCCAGGGCCGGGTCGGCCTGCGCCAGCTCCAGCGAGAGCTGGCCGGCATGCTGGCGCAGGAAGCCCATCAGGTACGCCGTCGCCGGGTAGGGCGTGTTCAGCTGGACCATCGGCGGCGTGAGCAGAAGGACGCGGAACGGCTTCGGCTTCATCCGGCAACACGGATCCGGGCGCGCTGCTGGGCGACGCCGGCACGTCGCAGGCTCGCGGTCACGATCATGCCGTCGCGGGCGGCGCGCGGGATCGGCACGACCACGGCGACGCTCTCCGTGACGATCCCCGCGTGCTCGCAGCGAACGCACCAGACGCCGCGCGGGCTGGCGACGCCGCCGCAGGTCGGGCACATGACCTTGAGCGGCATCTCGACCACCGCGGAGCCGCCGGCAGCCGCCTCGGCCACGTTCAGCGACAGCTCCAGCAACCCGTCCAGGGTCAGGCGGGCCACGCCCACCGCCTGCAGGCGATCGATGGGCCCGCTCACCCGCGGCAGCACGTTCGGGACGCTGCGCTCGAACGACGCGCTCCAGCCGGGACCCGACACGGTCCACGAGCGGCCGTCCCCTTGCGCCTGCGCCTGAGCCGCGCCCGGCGCGAACGCGCTTTGGGACTCCCGCTGCAGCAGATGCGCGTCGTAGGCCGAGCGCGCGGTCGGGTCGGACAGCATGCGGTAGGCCTCGGCGATGCTGGCGAACTTCTGGGCGCTGGCCGCCCCGGCCCGATCGGGGTGATGCAGGAGCGCCAGCTTGCGGTACGCCCGCCGGATCTCGGCCCCGCTGGCGGAACGCGACACGCCCAGCAGCAGGTACAGGTCGACGGTGGGCGGGGCGCGCACGACGAAAGTCTAGCGCGGCCCGTCCACGATGAGGCGGACCAGGCGCTCGGCGGCGCGCGCCTTCTGTCGCTCGGCGTCGGCCCGCCAGGCGGCCGCGCCGTTCTGGATGTTGCCCAGGTAGTAACGCAACCCGAGCCCCAGCCCGACCAGCGTGGCGCTCCCGTAGGAACCGTCGACGATCAACAGGACGGTCGCCGCGGCGAGGCCCCCGTTCAATCCCAGCGCCAGGAGACCGTCGCCCGGGCGGCCGGCGGTCGACTGGCCCAGCCCGGGGAGCAGGGCCGAGAGGACGCCGCCCGCGATCGCGCGCCGGTGCGGGTTGATCTCCAGCGTGTCCAGCAGCTCGGCCACGGCCGCCGGCGGGGGCGCCGAGCCGGCCGGGAGCGCCGCCACGCAGGCCCGCGCCGCCACCCCGTCACCGGCCAGGACCTCGGCGACGCACCGCAGGCGCGTCGCGAACGCCCGGGTGGCGGCGTCGACGCCGAAGTCCTCGACCCGCGCGAACAGATGCACCGCGTGGGGGAACGCGCGGGCGCGCAGCAGGACGACGCCGGCCGCCAGCTGCCACTGGTCGGCGCGCCGGGGATCGTCGGTCGCCGCGGCCGCGTCGGCCAGGAACGGGGCCGCCTCGTCGGGCCGGCCGTCGAGCGCCAGCGCCATGCCGACCCGGTACGCCGCCTCCGGCGTGATGGCCTCGGGGCCGTTCTCGACCGTCAGCCGGCGGGCTTCCCAGCCCGCCTCGTGGCTCAGCCCCAGGCGCAGCAGCGCCGACAGCAGATCGTGTCGTGGCTGTTGCGGCGCCTGGTCCGCCACGGCCAGACGCGCTGGTGCCGCCGCCAGCGCCAGCGCCAGGACCAGGCTACGGATCCAGCCGCCGTTCATACGCATGGTCGATCTCCTGCATCAGCGCGTCCTCGGCGTCGCGGCGCTGGACGATCGCCCCCACCGCCGACCCGTAGACGTTCCCGACGTAGAGCAGCGCGGCGATGCTGCCCAGGATCCACCCGCGGACAGAGTCGCGCCCGTCCTCGTAGAACCCCTGCGCCGCCACACCGGCCGTGAGGCCGACCAGCAGGAAGCTCATGAGCCCGTCGGGCCAGCGACCGATGTAGACACGGCCCAGGCCGGGGATGACGGCCGACAGCGCGCCGGCCACCCAGGGCGACTTCCGCGGCAGCGTTTGATAGCGGCGCAGCAGCTCGCGGTCCTCCTGCTGCCAGAGACCGGCGGTCCCGGCGGCCGTAGCGCCAGCGTCCAGGCGGCTCGCCTCGTCCCACCGCCGCATCCGGATCGCCCGCATGCGCAAGGTGGCGCGCTCGAGATCGTCCGCGGGCACGCAAGCCGGAACGCCCAGCTCGGGCAGGAACACCTCGGTCAGGCAGATGCGGAGCCGCCCGCGCGGGCCCAGCGGCGTCCCCTCGGACGGCAGCGCCAGCATCAGGCGGCGCGCGTCGTCGAATCTCCCGGCCATCGACAGGCAGAGCGCGGCGCGATCGAAACCCCGCTCGCGCGCCTCGGGGTGCTGGTAGGCGTAGCGGAGCGCCTCGACGGCGCACGAGTCGTAGCTGCTGACGTTGCGCAGCCGCTCGGCCAGCTCCAGGAACGAAGGCGCCTCGGGCGCCGCCGGCGCCGCAACCGCCGGCTCCGGCGCGGGCGGCGTCTCGGCGAACACGCGGGCCGGCACGGCGCTCGCCAGCGCGGCCCCCAGGGCGACGGCCAACCCGACCCGGCCGTGGCTCACGGGGACCGCGTCAAGCAGTAGCGCGCGGGCTCGTCCTGCAGCAATCGCCCTCCCTCGGCGCGCGGGTAGAACGGGACCGCCAGCGGGTGGTCACGCAGCAGGCGATCCAGCGTCAGCAGCGCCCCCTCCAGAAAGCCGCAGGTGCCGATCGCCTTCTGCGAGAAGCGCGAGCACGAGGGGCTGAAGACACAGGTCGCGCTGTCTTGCGACGACAGCACCAGGTGGTAGGCCCCGAACAGCGCGCGCGAGACGCCGCCCGGCAGCCCGCCGTCCCAGCGCGCCGCCGGCTCGCCGCCCGCGCTGGTGGCCGGCCGTCCGGTCAGCAGGTAGGCGACCGCCTGATCGGGCTCCCACAGCTGCGGCAGCGCGTCGGCGTTCGCAGGCTCCTGGGCCCGCGCCGGCGCCGAGAGCACCGCGATCGTCGCCGCCACGGCCGCGACGGTGAATGCCAGCCTCACCACGTCAGGGTCTGGATTTTCGTCTGGGGGCGGAGCTTCGCGCAACCAATCGCGGTGGCTTTCTGAGGATCGAAGCGGCTGACGTGGTCCAGCGTCCACTGCTCCTCCCGCTGCTGGACGCCCCCCTGCGCGAAGTAATCGGCGACGATCGCGCGCGGTACGCTGCGCGTCCCGATCCGGACCCGGTCCTCGAACGTGAAGTGTCGCTGCGGCTTGCCCGCGGCGTCGATCAGGTCGACCGATCGGGCGCCTGCCCTGGATTCGACGGCGTGCATCTCGCCCAGATCCTTGCCGCCGTCGTCGACCACCCGCCAGCGCGTGATGAGCTCGCCGTTGGCGTGCTTCCGATCGAGCAGCTTCGACCCCTTGGGCAGCGTGCTGCTGGGGTCGACCAGCCCCGCCGCCAGGGCGTCCAGCATCGGCGGCGGCTGCGGCGGCGCCAGGTGGGCCACGAAGGCCAGGTCACGGTCCGGGTAGTAGATGACCATCTCTCGGGGTGCGAGACGCATCTCCTGGATGCGCGGCGACTTCACGGCCACGCAGATCTCGCCGCCCGGCAGGAACTGCAGCGACCCCGAGACCGTGTCGGTCCCCTGCTTGTCGGTGGTCTTCAAGGTGAAGTCCGCCGCCAGCGGGACCGAAACGGTCGGCGCGGGCGGCGGGAGATCGGCGGCGGCCAGCGCGAAGGCGAGCGCGGCGACGAGCAACGGCCGCCGCTATAGAGATGCAGGTGTTATGGCGTTGTAGTAGGTCGTGTTGGCGTCGTGCACGATGGCCACGACGATGATCACGTAGATCACGACCACCACGGCCACCGTCGTCAGCGCGCCGTAGATCGCCGAGCGGCCCTGGATCGAGCGTGCTTCGGCTTTGTAGGTGTTGGTGTAAATCGCCAGGTATTCCGGCGACTTGCCCATCATGCGGGCGGGCGGCGGGCTCGGCTCGGAAACGTACGCGATCAAGATGCCGATCACGCCCAGCAAACAGCCCGCGAAGTACCAGAGCGTGCCGTTGGTGTCGGCGTGCGCGTCGGTGAGCGCCTCGGCAGTCGCGCGCGAGGCGTCGACCGGCGGCGGGGCATAATAGGGCTGCCCCTGCATCGGCTGCGGCGGCGGGGCCCAGCTTTGCTGGGCCATGGCCGGACGCTGCATTTCCGGAATCATGATGATCGCCGCCGAAACGACGACCGCCACGAACGTCGTCCCCAGCCACCTGCTTGAACCGACCCGTCTCGTCATCTCCGTCTCCCGGGGTAAGGCAAATGTGGATGAACAGGCTGTCGCAAGCCTTTTGTACCCTCAACGAAGCAGATCGGTCAATATCCCCGAGCCTTGAAGTAATTTGTATGACGCCTCGTCAAAGCATTTCGGCTGACGCCTCAAGAGCCGCGCCACTCCTGCGATGATCAAGGGAATGGCGATGGCGAGCTCCGAGGAAGCGACGAACCAGGTGTGGGAGTCGGTGTTCGAGGGTCTGGCACGCCTTCGCGAAGGCTGGCTGGTCCAGGACTGGTCGTACGATCGCCGCCTCCGGTGCGTGGCCTCTTCGATCCCGCTGGCGCAGGAGCAGGCCGTGCGCGCCCTGATCGGCGACATTTTCCCGACGGCCTGGGCGGCGAGCACGCTGCCCGGCGCGCCCGAGGACGTGCGCGCGCTGGCCGAGACCTGCGGCGGGTTGCGCGCGGCCCAGCAGCTTCTCTGGAACGGCGCGTCGGACAGCCCCGGCGCGTTCGGCCTGTGGTGGCCCTGGGGAGACGGGACGACCGTCACCCTGCGCGTCGGCCTTCACCACCTGGACGCGCCGAAGGTCCGCTACCCCCGACTGCGCGACCTGTTCGGCATCCCGCAGGCCGCCGGCTAGAGCCGAGGCCACTGACCGGAAACCGGAGACGTGGTCTCCGGATTTCGGTCAATCACCGCCGCTGATCTGCCCGCGAGCGGGGCGTTTTCGCCGCCAGGACGCTGGCGCGAACTTTGTATCCCGAGGTGCGCATTCCACCACCTCGGAGGTCCCCCGTGTTGCGTACGTTCAGCAGAGCATCCCTTCTGGCCGTCCTCGCGTTCGGAGCCTACGCGCTCGGTAGTGGCTGCAGCGGCGACCGCTCGGCCGGATCGGGCAGCCATCAGGGCACCCAGGGGTCGATCAACCTGGGGCTCATCGATGGGGGGATCACGCTGAACAGCGTCTCCTACACGATCACCGGCCCCAACAACTTCAGCCAGTCGGGCACGCTCAACGTCTCGAGCAGCGCGACGGTCTCGGCCACCATCGGCGGCCTGCCGGCGGGGTCGGGGTACACGATCAATCTGTCGGCGGCCGCGACCGACGGCACCACCACCTGCGCCGGCTCGGCGACCTTCATGGTCACGGCCGGCTCGGTCACCCAGGTCAGCGTCGCGCTGGATTGCCACCAGCCGGCCAAGACCGGCAGCATCTCGATCGACGGGACGATCAACGTCTGCCCGTCGCTGCAGGCGCTGTCCTGCCTGCCTTCGTCGGTCAACGTCGGCGGCACGGCGGCCCTCACGGCGACCGCCGTGGACGTCGACAGCGCGCCCTCCGCCCTGACCTACAGCTGGACGGCCTCCAACGGCGTGCTCACGGGCGCCAGCACGGCCACCCCGACGTTCCTCTGCACGACCCCGGGCACGGCGCTCCTGTCGGTGACCGTGTCGGACGGAGACACGACGCCGGGCTGCCCGGCCACCGGCAGCGTGCAGGTCACCTGCACCGGCCACACCGACGCCGCGCTGCTGTACCCGACGGCCACCAAGATCAAGCACCTGGTCGTGGTGTTCGGCGAGAACATCTCGTACGACCACTACTTCGGCACCTACCCGAACGCGGCCAACCTGAGCGGCGAGACGGTGTTCACGCCGGCGGCCGGCACGCCCGCCAACAACAACCTGACCGCACCGCTGGATCCGACCAACAGCTTCGTGCCGCTGACCGGCCTGAATCTGCTGGCCAGCAACCCGAACTCGCTCAACGCGACGAACGGCACCGGCGCCGTCAACCCGTTCCGGCTGGCCGCCGCCCAGGCCGCGACGGCCGACCAGGGCCACAACTACAAGCCCGAGCAGCAGGCCGACGACAACGGCGCGATGGACCTGTTCCCGAACTACACGGGCACCGCGGGCCCACCGCCCGGAGCGCCGGCGCAGGCGTCGACCAAGGGCCTGGTCATGGCCTACTACGACGGCAACACGGTCAGCGCGTTGTGGGGCTGGGCGCAGCAGTACGCGATGAACGACAACTCCTGGTCGACCGTCTTCGGTCCGTCGACGCCGGGGGCCATCAACCTGATTTCGGGCCAGACCAACGGTTTCGCCACGTTCAACAAGGACCCCTCGACGATGGCGGCCACCCACGTCGTGGCCGACGGCGCGGGCGACTTCTCGCTGATCGGCGACACCGATCCGCTGGGTGACGTCTGCTCGACGGCTGCCGACCAGAACACCTTCAAGGGGAAGAACATCGGCGACCTGATGAACTCGCAGCATGTCAGCTGGGGCTGGTTCGAGGGCGGCTTCGACCTGACCCTCACCAACGCCAACATGACGACGGGCTGCGCCCGCTCGACGCCCCAGACGGTGGCGGGCGCCACGTCGACCTCGACCGACTACATCCCGCACCACGCGCCCTTCCAGTACTACGCTTCGACGGCCAACCTGACCCACGCGCGCCCCAGCTCGGTGGCCGCGATCGGCAACAGCCTCGAGACCGACAACGTCACGGCCGAGCCGGCCAACCACCAGTACGACAGCCACGACTTCTTCGACGCGCTGGCGGCGGGGCACATGCCGGCCGTCAGCTACCTGAAGGCGCCGGCCTTCCAGGACGGCCACGCCGGGTACTCGAACCCGGTCGACGAGCAGAGCTTCCTGCTTCAGGTCGTGAACGCGGTGAAGGCCAGCCAGGAGTGGACCTCGACCGCCATCATCCTGGCGTACGACGACTCGGACGGCTGGTACGACCACCAGATGCCGCCCATCGTGAACCCGTCGGACAGCGCTGCCGTGGACGCCCTGAACAGCGCCGGCCACTGCGACACGGGCGCGCAGCAGAACGGCGCGGCGCCGGCGACCAAGCTGCTGGGCGCCAACGGCGTGGCGGTCGACGGCCGCTGCGGCTACGGCACGCGCCAGCCGCTGATGGTGATCTCGCCGTACGCCAAGCAGAACTACATCGACCACACGCTGACCGACCAGACGTCGATCCTGAAGTTCGTCGAGGACAACTGGCTGGGCGGGCAACGCATCCAGACGGGAGGATCTTTCGACACGATCGCCGGCTCGATTCAGAATATGTTCTCGTTCTGATCAACCGCAGGCGATTCCTCGTCGTAACCGCGGCGGCAGTCCCGGCCTGGGGTTGCCGCCGGGTTGCCGTCCAGCCCGGCCCGCCGCCGCCGGCGCCACCACCTCCGGCGGCCCCGCGTGAGGCGCCGCCGCTGCACCCGGACGCGCTGGCCCGCTTCGTGGACCCGCTCCCGATTCCCAGGCTGCTGAAGCCGATCGGAACCCGGCCCCACCCGCACGATCCCCGGAGACAGATCCCTTACTACCGAGTCCTGATGACCGAAGCCGCCGTGAAGGTCCACCGCGACGTCCCGCTCACGCGGGCCTGGACCTACGACGCCAGCTTCCCCGGCCCGACGATCGAGGCCCGCAACGGACACCCGATCCTGATCGAGTGGATGAACGCGCTGCCGCAGCGGCACTTCCTGCCCATCGATCACACGCTGTGCGGCGCCGGGGCCGACAAGCCCGAGGTGCGAGCGATCGTGCACGTGCACGGCGGCAAGGTCCCCCCCGAGAGCGACGGCTATCCCGAGGACTGGATCACGCCGGGAAAGTCGCTGACCTATCTGTACCCGAACGCCCAGGACGCGGCGACGCTCTGGTACCACGACCACGCGATGGGGATCGAACGCCTCAACCAGTACGCGGGGCTGATGGGCGTCTACCTGATGCGCGACGACCACGAGGCTGCGCTGGGCCTGCCCGGCGGCGCGCACGAGCTACCGCTGGTCCTGTGCGACCGCTGGTTCGGCCAGGACGGCCAGCTGCGCTACAGCGCCTCCGAGGATCCGGCGGCCCCCTGGGTGTCCGAGATCTTCTGCGACGCGCACCTGGTGAACGGCAAGCTGTTCCCGTACCTGGACGTCGAGCCGCGCCGGTACCGGCTGCGCGTCGTGAACGGGTCGAACTCGCGCTTCTATTACCTGTCGTTCGATCCCGGCGTGGTCGCGCACCAGATCGGCAGCGACCAGGGGCTGCTGTCCGCGCCGCTCGAGCTGGCGACGCTGACCCTGGCTCCGGCCGAGCGGGCCGACGTGGTGGTCGACTTCAGCGACGCCGCGGGGAAGAACGTGCTCCTGAAGAGCCAGTCGTTCCAGCTCATGCAGTTCCGCGTGGGCCGCGGAAGGCCCGCGCGCGAGCCGGCGTTGCCGCGCAAGCTGCGCGACATCCCGCGGCCGCGGCCCGAGGCGGCGGTCACCACGCGCACGCTGGCCCTGAACGAGTACCACGACGCCGGCCGACACCGGATGCTGATGCTGCTGAACGGGAAGCGCTGGCACGACCCGGTCACCGAGCGACCCCGCCTGGGCACGGCCGAGGTCTGGAACCTGATGAACCTGACCGAGGACACGCACCCCATCCACCTGCACCTGGTGCGCTTCCGGATCTTGGATCGCCAGGCGTTCGACGCCGACGAGTTCAAGACCAGCGGGAAGCTGGTGCTGCAGGGAAAGCCGATTCCGCCCACTCCCGACGAGGCCGGCTGGAAGGACACGGTTCGCGCCGAGGCCTCGATGATGACGCGCATCCTGATCCAGTTCGACGGGTACGCGGGCCGCTACGTCTGGCACTGCCACGTGCTCGAGCACGCCGCCAACGAGATGATGCGGCCCTTCGAAGTGGTGGAAACACCCACATGAAGGTGTGCTTGCTGGCTCCAGCAACCTGGAGTAGCTTTCCATCCGTTTTCTTTTCAGG
>DATJWP010000127.1:0-29580 GCA_035578045.1 Polyangia bacterium
CTGTCGCTGAAGCAGGGCTTCGGCCGCCTGATCCGCAGCCGCGGCGACCACGGCATCGTGGCGCTGCTGGACGGGCGCGCGGCCCGCAAGTCCTACGGCGCCACCCTGCGCGCCAGCCTGCCCGCCGAGTGCCCCCGCACCGAGTCCCTGGAAGACGTCGCCCACTTCTGGGCCCGCGTCCGTCCGCCGGCCTCCCCGCGCACCGCCGTCGCCTCATGACGTCCGCCATCCTGCTCTGCCTGGCCGCCTACGTGGCGGGCTCGGTCCCCTTCGGTGTGCTGGTCGCGCGCGCCAAGGGGGTGAACCTGCGGAAGGTGGGCAGCGGGAACATCGGCGCGACCAACGTCGCGCGCGCGCTGGGCAAGGGGTGGGCGATCGCCGTTCTGCTGGGTGACGCCGCCAAGGGCTTCGTGCCCGTGTACCTCGGGCGCCGCCTGGGCTTCTCGCCGGGCGCCGTCGCGGCGGCCGGCCTGTGCGCCATCGTCGGCCACATGTTCACGATCTTCCTGCGCGGCCGGGGCGGCAAGGGAGTGGCGACCTCGCTGGGGGTGGCGCTGGCGCTGTCGCCGGTCTCCGCTCTGATCGGCTTCGGCGTCTACGTGTTGCTGTACCTGACCACGCACCTGTCGTCGCTGGGCTCGCTGCTGGGCGTCTGGACCTTCAGCATCACCTTCGTGACCTGGCAGCGGCCGCCCTGGCCGCTCTGGGTGCTGGCCCTGGGCGGCGCGTCGCTGGTGACGCTGCGCCACCGCCAGAACATCGCGCGCCTGATGCGCGGCGAGGAGAAGCGGGCGTGATTCGCCAGGCACACAGTCTCCCCGACACTAACGTTTCCCTGCTCCACATGCTCTCGGTGGCCCAGCTCCGATATCGCCTTGGTTACCCTCCGATCATGCTGAAGGTACCGCGTTGGACGCGGCGAAGTGATAGCGATCATCTCCGGGCCTTTGACCTGCTCCGGTAGCCACACGCCGCTAACATTGCCGGTCGTCTTGACGTAAGCTCGTTGCGTTGACGGACGTCTTTGGCCGGACCCAGGCGGTGCCCCATCGGTACGAACCGAGTATCGCCACTCTGCTCGGATCAGGTGAGATCACCGAGCGCGCATTGGCCCGAAACGTCATGCACGACCACAGGGTCACTCCGGCACGTGCGGAGCGCTTCGATCAGGTCGCGGCCCGCCCATCGACGGCAAGAGAGTTGACTGATGGGTTGGATTCCTACTACCAGCGAAGCGTCAAAACCCGCCGGCTGCCTGACTTTGTAATGCGCCGGCTAAACCACGAGAACGTGGTCTCCGATCTTCCCACGGGTGGCGGGTCACCGAAGCGCGAAGTGTATCTCGCTCGAGTGCTCATCCTTAATGGCCTGCGACTACTGTTTCAATATGGCCACGCCAAACGTATCCTAGGTTTTCGGGGGTTCTCCGAAACGTCGTGGTCAGGAATCACACGCTGGTTGGACGAGCGTCTATCACTCGCCTCGATGCGTGGCGACTTCATCGAACGCATACTCAATCTGATTTACCTTTACTCGAGGCACGAGCCCTTTCAGCCGTCTTGGTGCACAACCTGGACAGCTATATCCCCGTTCTTGCCCCTGCGCGCCCCACGGTGGATGCAGGTGCTTGGGCTGTCAACACCGTCTACCACCCCGATTTGGCTAATTGTCCTCAAATACCAAGTGCGTGAAGCAGGAACACTTTGTCGTCCGACGCAGCTCGATTGCGGTCGGTCGTACCTCCACTTTCCTTCGCCCCCGGCGGCCCCCCTCTACCGAGGCGGACATCCGGTGGACCTCCGCTATAATCCAAGAAGTACGGACGTTATCCCCGAGTTCATTCACAAGCAGATTTGGCATCCGCTTCGACACTGGACGGATGCCGGTAGCCGATGCGAACGTGTAACGTTAACCAGTGCCGGTGACCTTGGCGCTCAACGCTCGGCTCACCATGCCCTCCTTCAGACCGTCTACGGCCCGAGCGTGCCGCTATGGATGCCGGCTTGCGTCTGATGAATTTCGACGTCGAATATAGCGAAGCCGATCCAGACGGGGCAATGCAGCGATTGGTGCTGCCATGGCTCAGCAAGGACCACTGGTCTACTAAAGACCTATTGGGCTGGATCGCCGGCCGGGGGTTGCCACCCGTCTCGGGCGATGAAGAACCGTACGTTTGGATCCTTCAAGGGCTCCCGCTAGGCGCTCAGAGACACGCAGCAGAGCGCGAACTAGCGGGCCGCCTAGCGGCGAGTATTAGTGAGTTGTCCGTCACCGCATTCTCTTCACAAGGAGACAGTAAGCTTTCATTTGGCTTGCTTATGACCGCCGCCTCTCTGGGATGTCCCGAGGAATTGAGCGCGGCACTGCGGCCGTTGTTCGAACGCGGCGTCTCGGGGGAGTGGAATGGCATTCCCATTTCCGATGCCCTCGTCTTGGCCGTTGCCGGGAATCAACTCGACAATACGTTGCTTATACACTGGAAGAGGTACCTGCTTGGCGAGACGACGCCGGTCCCGGGCTCTCCGGAAGACGGCCTTTTGGGCATTTTGCTCATGCCTGCATCCGCAGAAGCCCGCGACCGCCCATCTCTTGAAGCGCTTCAAGATGCTCTCACATGCGTCGTGCGATGGTTTGACTCCGCTGGCGAACCCGATCGTGTTGACCGCCTTCGGGCCTTGTCCTCAAAGGTGGAAGCCACGTATCCCGGCCTGAAACACTGGGCATCCTTTTTCGCAGAGGTAGCCGATCGCGACCGATGGCCCAGTTGGACACGGGCGGCGCTGAACGGACCAGCGAAGGACACCCAACAGAAGATCTTCGGCAGGAGCGCCGAAAAGATCTATTGGCCCAGATACGTTGAAAAGAGGGCCGAGTAGTATGTCTTCTCAAACGCTCCTCGGCCTGACTATTGATCGCGCGAAGCGGACCGCGAGCGACATTGCCCGCTTTCTGATCGAGGTGGAAGACTTCTTGGAAGCCGAGAAGATCTCAGCCGAGCACATCGTAGATTGGAACGAGTTAATCCGTGGCATTCGCGGTCGACGCGACACTGTCAGAAAGAAGAGCGTCGATCGATTTGAAGAACGCCTTGCTCGCATTGTGATTCGCACCTGGACCGAGGAGGTTACTAGTCGAGGCCGGCGACCGGACGTGCTGTCTTTGGCTTGCGAGCTACTTTCCAATCCAGAGCTTCCTTTCACCCGCGACTCCACTCGTTTCTGCATCGTTCTCGCGCTGCGGGCCTACTACGTCGTCGACTACTCAACCTCTACCTTACAAGAACTACGAAAGGCGTACGACGACCTTCGCCGTCGATGGAGTGGTCAAAAGCTCAGACAGCGAAAAGGCGACTTGCGCCACGAAAACTTGATCCTCGATATCCTTTGCATGGACGGCAAGGTCATTCGCTCCCTGACAGGGAGCAACCTTCGAAGCTATTACCAAGGGTTTCAAGAATATCCATTTGGCATAGCGCGCGGCCATCGAACTTTTTCCGAGGAACAGGATTGGCCGCAACTGCGCGGGGAATTGTCGGATTTTTCCGCGCTGTTAAATGCGTTGTTCACCCAGCCGACATCGGTTCCAGGTCTAGACGAGGTCACCGGCGGTCTCCTGGCCGCTGTTCCAGACCCTCAAAAGCCGAACCGTAGTCGCGGGTTGGTCACTCTTTTGACCGGGCCAGCCGGTTCGGGAAAGACAAGTCTGTCATTGGCAATCGCATCTCGTATGGCAGAGATGGGATCACGCGTTCGATATATTGCAACGGAAGAGAGCATCCATAGCCTTTCAGCAAAGGTTCGCACGAGCGTCGAATCGATGACGGGGCGAACCTGGCCCGCGTTGCTTTCGGACAAGGATATACTCGATCGTGATTTTGATTTTGCCGACGGTAATGCCTTCGCGACATTGGAAGAGCTGCGTGATGCCCTAACATCAGAACTATCTCTGTCCATTCCGGAAGCGCCTCCAGAACCCGGTGAAGTGAGGTTCTACCTGCCGTTTCCAGCGGTCGTTGTAATCGACAGCCTAACAGCCCTACTTCACGGGGGCGACCGACGCAGCACGGAGAAGCGTAGCGCGTCGGACGCCTCCAGGGATTCTGGTTTGGCTGAACAGCGGCGCAGCCTCGCCACTGTACTGAACGATTTGCGCGAGTGCGGTGTGTGCGTATTGTTAGTCGGGGGCCAAGCCGATCGAAACGAACTCGGCCTTGAATACCTCGTCGACAACGTCTTCTCTCTTGAATTGGAACCGGAACCTTCTGGCCGCCACCCTGTACGAGTGTTCTCGGTGGACAAGACAAGGCTTCAGACTAGCCACCGCGGACGGCATGTGCTTCACCTATCCGGGCAGAATGGCGTTTCAATTAGCCCATCGCTGCATTCCGTTTTGCGCGATATTCGCGGTGGAGTTCCCGTGGAGAGCGATGAAAATCGCCGAGCAATCCTTTGGACGGAGGTCAGGCCCAAACAAATGAGTCTGCCGGGCCTGCGCGAGCGAGTACCGCCCGTGACTATACGAGCGCATGCCCAAACGCTTGTATACGGCTATGGTTCTGCGGGAAAAGCTAGATTCGGCATGGCCGCAATGTTCGAACCCAGGCGACGCCGTGAGCCTAGTGACCAGTGGTGGCAGTATGTCGAGGGACATGCCGAACATGCAGACATCAAAGCAGATCGACAGGACCTTTCACGAACCAGGGTCTTAGTCGTCAGTTTCTTGTATCCCCGGGAATACTATGAACGCATTTCTGCCAGCTTGTTTGCAAAGCGCTTTGACTATAAAGCGTTTGAAGCAAAGGGCATGGTCGACCAGTGCCTATCCGTGCTCGACTTCTACCCTGGATATGTTGATCCCGAGACTCTGGTGGCGAAGGTGCGAAATCGAATACGGTCTGCTCGGCTAGATGGGCGACCGTTCACCGGCATCGTCATTGATGGAGTTCATAACTTAATCATTGAGTTCCCACTGCTTGAGCGGGAGCCATTACTTTGGCCGACTCTCTACCGCCTATTCCGTATTGAGGGTATTGAAGCCCTTTCGACGTTTACACTTTTTCGCGTACCAGACATGATGATTGACGGCGATCGCGAGGCGGATCCGATTGAACGGCGCTTGCGAAGAGAGGTTCGCCGCGAAGAGGCGGCGATGGTGCCACCGGTCTTCGGTGCCGCAGGTCAGCTGTTCTTTCATATGTTAGTGAGCAGTTGCGACCACAGTTTCCGCGTTGAAAGGCCGACGAACGCGGCAATCGTTAGAGACGCCCGCGTAGGCCGCAACTGGGTTCGCGTCCGGGTGGCGACATCAGTAGATGGCTTCGGCCGAGAACCAGCGGAGTTCTGGTGGGATCCGGATCAAATGACATATCGCCCGGAGCAACCGAGGCGGCCAACTCTCGGATCTGGAAACCGGCACGAGGCCTAAGTGGTGCGCGCGTGAATCGCAGTTCGGCTCTACGATGTCCGAGGATGAAGAGTGCTTGCGGCAGAGTCGCCGGCTTGGCGCTTCTGTTGTTGGTCGCCTGCGGCAGCGGTGGCTCCGGAAACAGCGACGGCGGAACGTGAAGTGGAGGGCGCGCGGGAAGCGGCGGCGCGGGCGGGAACGGCGGTGGAGCGACCTGCCCTTCATTCTCCCCGTGCGGTGGCGCCCTAGTGGGGACCTGGCAGGTCACGCAGACGTGCTGGTCGGCAAGGACGGATCTGACCAGCGCCTGCGGCGGCGGCGACGCTTGGGCGACCACGAATGTCACCTTCACCGGAACGCTGACTTACAACGCCGACCTCACGTAAACCTCGAACCTCGGGGGCACCGACATCGTGCGCCACCACTACCCGAGCTCCTGTCTTGCGCCGAGCACCTGCGACCAGTTCGGGCAGACGCTGGCCGCCGGCAGGGTCACGAACCTCACGTGCGCCACCGACGCCACCGCAGCGACCTGTGACTGCGATGGGGTGGCGCCCGTGGTGCCCGCCGCCCAGACCGGCACGTACCTCGATCGACGCGTGCGCCTCGGCGATGGCCAGACAGCGGCGGGTGAGGTCCACTGCGGGAACGTGGGAGCTGGAAAAGACGCTGACAGACATGAGAACACCTCTGCGTCCGTGACCAGAGGTCTCATGTCTCCGAGGCTTCCGCTCTCCAGCTCGCCGATGTCGTCGAAATGCTGCTACAGCGGCGCGCCGGCCTCCCGACGCGAGCACAGCTGCCACATCATGCTCTTCCACCGCCCCCGCGACCGGATCAGGTGCGGCTCGCCTTTGTTGTGAGAGCCGCAAGACGGGTCGAGCCCTATACAGCGCGTCAGCCCTGGCAGTGTAAGCGACTGGGTCCAGACCGCCAGACATACGTCATACGTCGTCGCCATCAACACACCGGCGGCCAGGCACGTTACTTCCCCGGGAACGTCCCGGCGGAGTAGCGCAGGTTGACGTCGGCGGTGGCGACGTCGAAGCGGGAGCGGGCCAGGGCTTCCTGGGCCAGCACCAGGTTGTCCTGGGCTTGCAGCAGGTCGACCTGGGTGATCGTGCCGGCCTCGTACTGGGCGCGCACGAGCTCCAGGGTCTCCTGCGAGAGGACCAGGGCTCGGTTCGAGGCGGCCAGCGCCTCGCGCCGGGTGGCCAGGAGCTGCCGGCCGTTGTCGAGGTCGTCGCGGATCGAGTCGGCCAGGACCAGGGACTGCGCCTCGGCCTGGGCGTTGGCCCAGGCGGCCTGGTGGCGCTGGGCGTCGCGTGCGCCGCCGTCGAAGATCGTCCAGTCGAGCTGGAGGCCGACGGCCCAGTTGTACTTGTCACCGGTGAAGCCGATGTAGTTCCCGATGCGCGCGTTGCCGAACGCCGACAGCGTGGGCGCCCACTTCCAGCCGTAGGCCTTGGCGGTCGCGTCGGCCGAGGCCGCGGTCAGGTTCAGCGCGCGGAACTCGGGGCGCAGCTTCAGCGCGGTCTCGAGGGTCCCCTCGGGCGTCCCGGTGGACAGCTCGGGCGGCCGCACGGTGAAGGGCGCCTGCGCCTGGATCAGCGTCGACAGGGCCCGGTACGACTGCTGCCGCGAGTAGAGCACGTCCCGCAACCCCTGGTCGGCGCGGACCAGCGCGAGCTCGGCGCGGTCCACGTCCACCTTGGTGACCGTTCCTGCCGCGAAGCGGGTCTTGGCGTTGTCGAGGGTCGCGGTGGCGACCTGGATGTCGGTCTGGCGGCTCACCACCACCTCGTCGGCCGCGGCGCACAGGTAGAAGGTCTGCGCCACGCTGAGCAGGATGTTGTCCTCGGAGGCGGTGTAGTTGGCCTCGGCGGAACCGACGTTCTTCTTCACGGCGTCGAGGCCGTAGTAAGCCGCAGGCGCCAGCAACGGCATGCTGGCGTTGATGCTGGCGTCCAGCTGGTTCCCCTTGAGGATGACCACGTCGAAGCCCGTCGCCCCCACGGGCGGGTTGGTCATCACGCCCAGCGCCTGGAACAGGCTGGTGAAGTCCAGGTCGGCTTCCTTGTAGTTGCGGGTGTACTTCCCCTGGGCCGTGATGACCGGGAACAGCGCCGACCAGGCCTGCTCGATGTTGGTGCGGACGCCGGCCAGCTGGGCGCGGTTGACCACCAGCTGGCGGTTCGCGCGCCGCGCCTCGGCCAGCGCCTGGTCCAACGTCAGGTCGCGCCCCGCGGGCGTCGCCGGCTGCACGGCCGGCGACGGAGCCTCCTGGGCGTGCGCCACCAGCGGCGCCAGCGTGACCGCCAGCGCCGCGACCAAGACGGCGCGCTTCACGATGCGGCCCCGATGCGAGCGGGCGGGACGTCGTCGATGGGCGGCTGGGTCACCGGGCGCTCCACCGCGTGCGGTCCCTCGATGCCGATCTCGTCGGCGCCGGTCTCGGCGGCTGAGCGCGGGCGGAGCCCGATGAGCCGCTTCAACCGCCCCCACAGGCCGGAGAGATCGTCGAACAACGAGTAGGCGACCGGCGTCGCGAGCAGCGTCAGCAGCAGCGACAGGATCTGGCCGCCGACCACCGGGCCGGCAGTGGCGCGGTTGAACTCGGCGCCGATGCCCTTGGAGGTCAGCAGCGGAATCATGCCCGCCACGAACGCCATGGTGGTCATCAGGATCGGCCGCAACCGGTCCCGGTTACCGTGGAGGATGGCGTCGAGCCGTGAGTACCCCTGGGCGCGCAGGTGGTTGATGTGGTCGATCTGCAGGATCGAGTTCTTCTTCACGACGCCGAAGAGCACCAGGATCCCGAGCATCGTGAAGATGTCCAGCGACTGCCGGAGCAGCAGCAGCGACATGATCGCGAACGGCACGGTCAGGGGCAGCGCCAGCAAGATGGTGATGGGGTGCAGCCAGGACTCGAACTGGGCCGCCAGGATCAGGTACATGAAGATGAACGACATCCCGAAGGCCAGGATGAAGGCTTTACCCGTGCGCGCGATCTCGCGCGACTGGCCGAAGGGGACGAACCGGTACTGCGAAGGCAGGTTCATCGCCTTGACCGCCTTCTCCAGGGCGGCGCCCACTTCGCCGGCGCCCACGCCCGGAGCCGTGTTGGCCAGGAACGTGACCTGGTCCTGCCGGGCGTAGCGATCGATCTTCGACGGCCCTTCCTGGCGCTTCAGATCGACCACGTCCAGCAGCGGCACCGAGCCGAGCCGCGACGACGGCACCGTCAGCTGCGACAGCACCTCGGGGCTGTTGCGGAACTGCGTGTCGGCGCGCTCGAGGATGTCGTACTCACGCCCCGCCTCCTGGTAGCGCGAGACCTTCACGCCACCAATCAGGAGCTGCGAGGCCAGGGCCACGTCGGAGACGTTCACGCCCAGATCGGCCGCCTTGCGGCGGTTGACCGTCGCCACCAGCTCGGGGTTGCCGGTGACCAGCGTGGTGTCGACGTCGACCGAGCCCGGGATGGCCTTCAGCTTGGGCAGGATCTGGTCGGTGTAGGCGATGACCCGCTGCAGGTCCGGGCCGGTCAGGATGTACTGCACCGTCGCCGTGCTGAACGTGCCGGCGCCGAACGCCGCCACCGCCGAGGCGGTCACCCGGTACTCCTTGGGGAGCTTGGGGATGATCTCCTTGCGCACCTTGTTCTGCAGCTCGTCCTGCGAGACCTTGCGCTGATCCGGCGGCTTCAGGCGGACGAACACCGATGCCAGGTTGGGCGTCTGCTGGCTGTTGTCGCCGATGGTCAGCAGCGTGGTCTCGACCTCGGGCCACTGGCGCACTTCGCGCCCGATGCGCTCGGCCGCGATGGTGGTGGCGGCCAGGCTGGTCCCCTCGGGCGTACGCACGCTGATCTCGAACTGGGCCTCGTCGTTCTTGGGCAAGAACCCCTTGGGAACGACCTTCATCATCGGCCCCAGCGAGAACAGCGCCCCGACCGACGCCAGCACCACGATCCAGCGGCGCTTCATCACGAAGGCCAGGATGCGCATGTACCCGGCCTCGATCGGCTTGTAGAAGCCGTCGACGATCCGCTCGAGGACGCTCTTCTTCTTCTCGCCGCCCGGGTCCAGGCGCAGCCAGCGCGAGGCCAGCATGGGCGTCAGCGTGAAGCTGACGAACAGCGAGATGGCGATGGCGGCGGCCATGGTCAGCCCGAAGCTGCGCAGGAACCGCCCCGGGATGCTGTTCATGAACGCCACCGGCACGAACACCGCCAGCAGCGACAGCGTGGTGGCCAGAACCGCCAGCCCGATCTCCTTGGTGGCGTAAATTGCGGCCGGCATGGGCCGGATCTTCTTCTCGTCGATGAACCGGAAAATGTTCTCCAGCACGACGATGGCGTCGTCTATGACGATGCCGACCGCCAGCGCCAGGGCCAGCAGCGAGATGGTGTTCAGCGTGAAGCCCATCAGCCACATCAGCAGGAACGTCCCGATGATCGAGGTCGGGATGGCCAGCGCGGCGATGATGGTGCTGCGGAAGTTGCCGAGAAACAGGAGCACGACCAGCGACGCCAGCACCGAGCCCAGGATCAGGTGCTCGCGGACCGCGTCGACGCTGGTGCGCGTGCTCTCGGTGTTGTCGCGGATGACGTTCATCCGGTAGCCGGAGGGCAGCGTGGGTGCCAGCTCCTTCATGCGCTCGCGCAGCGCATCCACGACGGCCACGCTGTTCTCGCCCGACTGCTTGCGGATCGAGAGCACGACCGCCGGCTTCCCGGCGATGCTGGCGGCGGTGGCCGCCTCTTCTTCACCGTCGATCACCCGCCCGACGTCGTTGATGGTGATCGAGTGGTTGTCGACCGTCTTGATCGCGACGTCGCCCAGCGCCGCGACGCTGGGGACGCGGCCGCTCACCCGGAAGGTGAGCAGCGACGGCCCCGTGTCGACGGTCCCGCCCGGCGTGGTCAGGTTCTGCGACACGATGGCGCGCTGGACGTCGGTGGCGGTCAGGCCCGCCCCCCGCATCCGTTCCGGATCCAGCACGACCTGGATCTGGCGCTTGCGCCCGCCGATGATGGTCACCTGACCGACGCCCGAGATGTTCTCCAGCGCCTGCCGGATCTCGTGGTCGGCGTACTCGGTCACCTCTTTGATGGGCCGCGACGACTCGAGCGCCAGGAACAGCACCGGCGCCGCGTCGGGGTCCAGCTTGTTGATGACCGGGCTCTTGGTCCCGTCGGGCAGGTCGGGGAGCACCGTCGAAACGTGCTCGCGCACCTCCTGGGCCGCGACGTTGATGTCCTTGTTCAGCTGGAAGCTGACGATGACCTGCGAGACGCCTTCCGTGGAGACCGACCGCAGCTCGTCGATGCCGCTGATGGTGTTGATCGACTCTTCGATCTTGTCGGACAGCTCGGTCTCGATCTCCTCGGGCGAGGCGCCCGGAAGCGTGGTGATGACCTGCACGACCGGCAGATCGACGTTGGGGAAGCGATCGACGTTCAGGGCCTTGTAGCCGATGAAGCCGACCACGACGATGAAGAGGATGAGGACGCTGGCGAAGACCGGGCGCCGGACGCAAACGCTGGCTAGCCACTGCATAGCTACTGCACCTTCGCGCCGTCGTGGACGTCGGGGGTCAACTGGGCGACGACCTGCTCGCCCGGCTTGAGGCCGGCGATGATCGGGATCTCACCCTCGAGAGGCTCGCCGGTCTGGACCAGCCGGTCCTCGAGCCGGCCGCCCACCGCCACGAAGACGTGGCGCAGGTCGCCGTCGGACCGAACGGCGGCCGCCGGCACCGCCGGGAGCGCCTGGTCGCCGACCGCCAGACGTGCGGTGACGAACATCCCCGGGCGCAGGTCGTGCGCCTGGTTCTCGAACACCGCCTCGACGATCGCGTCGCGGCTCTGCTTCCGCACGGACGGTCCGACGTAGCGGATCTTGCCGTTGTAGACCCGTCCCGCGCCGTCGCCGGCGGTACGGAAGCTGACCTGCATCCCCTGCCGCACCTGCGGCACGTCGGCCTCCGGGACGGTGATCTCCACCCGGAGCTGATCGGTGTTCACCAGCGTGACGACGCGCGAGTCGACCCGCACCCACTCGCCGGCGGTGACCGCGCGCTCGACCACCGTCCCCGCGAACGGCGCCCGGATCTCCATGTCGCGCAGGGCCTCCGCGGTCAGCGTCTTGCGCGCCTCGGCGGACGACACCGACCACTTGGTGGTGGTGCACTGGGTGCTGATCTTGTCGTAGTCGGCCTTGGAGATGGCGCCTTTCTGGAACAGGTGCTGGTTGCGGTCGCAGTCCAGCTGGGCCTGCGCGGCCTGGGCCTTCAGCCCCTCGACGTCGGCGGCAGCCTGAGCGGCGGTCGCGCCGGCGGCGCGGGCGTCCAGCTTGGCCAGCACCGCGCCCTTGTGGACATAGGTGCCGCGCTCGACGAACGTGGCCAGGACCTTGCCGGCGGCGCCGGCCGCCACCTGCGCCTCCTCGGCGCCGATCAGCGAGCCGGACAGCGTCACGACCCGCGGTGTCTTGAGCTCGCGCGCCGGAGTCAGCTTGACTGCGATGGGCGCGGCCTCGGCTTCACTCTTGGCCGCGGTGGGCGTGGCCGCCGGGGCCGCCGAGCAGGCCGCCAGACCCGCCGGCAACGCGAGAGCAGCCACCCAGTTCCACTTTCGAAAGGTTCGTTCGTTTGGCATTTGAGTACGGTTGTAGTCCTACACGACGATATTTGAGCTTGTCAACCATCAATGTTTAAGACAATATCGATCCTCGATGTCATCGTCTTCCTCGTCCTCGAATCGGAAAGCTGCCTCACGTGGCCCGGCTGCGCCCGATGCGTTCTGGGCGACGCTGATCGAGCTGTGTCTGGGGATGCGCTCCTGGTGGAGCGCGATCTGCGAGGAGTTCGACCTGACCCCTTCGCAGGGGCTGGCCCTGCGAAGCCTGGATCCCGAGCGGCCGCTGGCGATGAGCACGCTGGCCGACGCGCTGGCCTGCGACGCCTCCAACGTCACGGGCATCGTCGACAAGCTCGAGACGCGCGGGCTGATCGCTCGACGCGGCGCCGACCACGACCGGCGCATCAAGATGTTGTGTGTCACCCAGGCCGGCCGCGCGCTGCGCGACCGCCTGGTGGCGCGCCTTCTCGACCCGCCGGCCGTGGTGGCCGCCGTTCCGCGCGACATAAAAGCGACACTTACCGGAATTTTGAGGAAGATGATGGCGGAGCAGACGTTCACTGCCCCGAATGGAGCAGAGCCGATTCGCTCGGCGCGCGCTTGACCGTCGCGGTTCGGCGAAACTTCGCCTGACCGCTGGCATTTTCGCGGTCTGCGGTGCGCTGGCTCCGGCGGCGCGGGCCCAGGAAGTCGACCCCGAGCCGGAAGCAGAGCCCGAGCCTGCGCCCGCCGAGGAACCGCCGGCTGCCCCGCCCTCGAACGCCTCGCCCCTGGTGATCACCGGGTACATCGACGTCGGCTTCGCGAAGGCGCAGGGGGACGGAACCAGCTTCCCGACGTCGTACGGTACGATGCCGCCGCCGGGGCCGGCGGACTACTACGTCGATGGGTTCGCGCCCGCGGTGAACTCGCGCGGCGAGGCCGCGTCCACCACGCAGCCGCCCGGCACCACCATCGCCGGCTTCCTGCCCCGGTCGGCGGCGATCGCCGGCCGGCCCTCGTTCCTGATCAACACGGCGGACGTCGACCTGCGCTACACGGCGCCGGAGCTGCCGATCTTGATCTTCACGCGACTGCAGGCCATCCCGCGCCTCTACGACCCGGACCCCGCCGAGAACGCGCTGGGCGGCGAGTACACCCGCTTGGTGCTGGAGCAGGCCTTCGGCCGGATCACGCCGCTCGAGAACGCCGAGCTGGCCATCAGCATCGGCAAGTTCGACTCGGTGTTCGGGATCGAGTACCTGGACAACGAGGCGAGCTTCCGCGTCGGCGTGACGCCGTCCTTGCTCGCCCGCTACACGACCGGACAGTCGACCGGCGTGAAGGTGTTCTACCGCTACCAGATCATCCCGGCGGCCTCGGCGGTCAGCCTGAACGTCTCGGGAACCAACAGCGGCACGTTCGTCGAGGCGCTGCAGGGGCCGTCGCGCAGCCTGACCGGCCAGCCGGTCGCCGCCGCGCGCCTGGGCTACGAGCTGAACCTGCCGCGCGTGTCGCTGAAGCTCGGGGGCAGCGTCGCTTACGGCCCGCGCAACGATCAGTCGGTCACCACCGACGCCACCCAGACGCTGCTGGGGGCGGACCTGCGCCTGGTGGTCCCCACGCTCGTCATCGCGGGCGAGTACGTGCACGTCCAGGAAGAGAACGGCAGCGACCAGGGCTTCACGACGATCCCCAAGCTGACCGGGACCGGCCCCTACCCGGAGATCGCGGAGTTCTACGCGCACGGCTTCTGGGTGCAGGCGGCCGAGGAGCTGCCGCTGCCCCTGGATCCGCTGCCGCTGCGGGTGACCGTCTACGCCCGGTACGAGCGGCGTCACGCGCAGTTCCCCGACTACCCCGGCGCCTGGCTCACCGTCGATCGAACGACCGCCGGCGTGAACTTCGGCGTCGGAGAGAGCTTGCAGCTGAAGGCCGAGTACCTGATCAACCGCGAGCTGGCGGGGGCGCCCCAGGTGCCGAACAACGTGTTCACCTCCTCGGCCGTCTGGACCTGGTGAAGGAGCGAGCGGCGACATGAAAAGAGGGTACAAACGAGGGGTCCGGGCCGTTGCGGTGGTGACGGCGCTGGCGTGGGGGGCGCCGGCAGTCGCGGCGCCCGGAGAAGGCAAGTGGCTGGGCGACGAGCTGCCGCTGCAGCTCTCGGTCAAGACCCCGCAGGACATCGGGTTCAAGACCGCCGCCGAGCGCCAGTACCTGATCTTCAACCTGATGGCCGGCGGCAAGGTCGCGTACGAGCGCGGCGACTACGCGGCTGCCGCCGAGAAGTGGGAGACGCTGCTGCGGCTGCCCGGGCTCGACCCGCAGATCGAGCGTGCCGTGCGCCCGTTCCTGGACGACGCGCGGGCCCGGGCCGGACGCCCCCACGGCGAGAGCGCCCCCGTCGCCGCGGCCCAGCCCGACGCGGGGGCCGGCGCCAGCCACGAGGAGGCGGCGGCCCCCGCCCACCACGAGGGCCGGCCCCACGTGACGGTGACCGGGACCATCACCGGCGGTGGCGGGTCGGGACCGGGCGGCGCGGTCGTCTGGCTGAAGCGGCTGGACGGCCCCGCGGCGCGCGTGGTCCCCGCCCAGAACCAGATCATCACCCAGCGTGAGAAGACCTTCCTGCCGCACGTCCTGGCCGTGCCGGTCGGCACGTCGGTGCAGTTCCGGAACGACGACCGCATCTATCACAACGTCTTCTCCATCGCGAAGCCGAACGAATTCGACGGCGGCATCCGGGCCACCGGCGCGACCTACGTGAAGACGTTCGGCCACCCCGGCGTCGTCGAGCTGCTGTGCAACATCCACGCGACCATGAACGCCTACGTGGTCGTGGTGGACTCCCCCTACTACGCCAAAGCCCAGGCCTCCGGCGCCTTCAGCATCCACAACGTCCCCGCCGGCCGCTACGACGTCTCCGCCTGGCACGAAGCCGCCTCGACCATCATCCACAAGACCATCACCGTCGGCCCCGAGGGCCTCCGCGAGCTCACCATCGCCGTCGGCGGCGACAAGCGCCCCGCCCCGTTCGTGCCCGACAAGTACGGCCACAAGCGGCAACCGCAGCTGGGGTACTGAACCCCGGAGGCCGAACAATCAGGCTCGCAAAGATCGGAGCGCCGCAGGACGGGCCCTTCGGCCAATTGTGCAAGAACGTTCGCCACCCCTGATCAACTTGTGCAAACAAGTGGGTCAAACGGCGCATGTTTGCCCGGCGGCCGGCCGCGAAATCGCGTGGGGCCGGGGGGTTGGAGCACTTGGCACCGTCCGTGCATTCGCCTGTCTCCGAGCACCGGAGGGGGGAGATCATGAACGCCGCGACCAATCAGGAACTGTTCGACAACGTACCGCCGCAGGGGAACCAGGACGCCTGGCTCGAGGGGATCGAAACCGGTGCGGGCATCGCGCTGGCCGACGACGACAGCGTCGAGATCACGCAGGTCTTCCGAACGCCGATCGTCGAGCCCGGGACCATCTCGTCTCGCCTGGGCCTCTGCCTGCTGGCGGTCGTGGCGATCGGCGGCATGCTGGCCGCCGCGTTCGCCGGGACCCTGACGACGTTCTGACCGCCCGGTGCGGCGGTGGCCGTGCCGTGGGACCCGCCGATGGGTCGCTCTTCCGTGATCTGGATCCCACCACGGAATCCCACCCCATCCAACCGCCGCGACTCGGCTAATATGCCCTCGAAGGCATGGGGCCGGCCAAGACTGTCTTGATCGTCGAGGACCACGAAGACTTCCGCGAGTTGCTCGCGGAAACCCTTCGGCTGGAAGGTTGGACGACGGTCACGGCCAGCGACTCCGACGACGCGGTGCGGGTCGCCAGGACAACGAAGGTTCACGTGGTCGTGGCAGACATCCGGATCCCGCCAACCAGCGGCCCCGCGCTGGAGCGAACCTTCAGAGCCGATCCTTCACTCACGACGATTCCGTTCGTATTCATGACCGGCTGGGCGCCCCACCTGGACGAGGTCGGTCATCATCGTGGCTTCCTGAAGCCCTTCGAGGTGAGCGAGCTCTGCAAGCGCCTCGACCTGTTCATCGACGCCGAGGACACGCCCGGCTGATTCGAGGCTGGCGTCAACGTATCGGTGTCGTGGCGGGCAGGGGGACGCCGTTGCCCGGACGCCAGCCGGTGGCGGCGACGTGAGCGGCCTCGGGCAGCCCCGGGAAGGTCTTGACCAGCGCGCCGTCGCGAAAGACCCACAACGTCCCCGGGGTCGCGGCGACCCATGGTTCGCCCCGCGTGAGCGGATGGGTGGCCACGACCGCGACCGATCCGTGGCCCCGCATGATGTCGGCCAGGTTCACCGCGACCTCCTCGTCGGCCAGCGTCACCACGCCCAGCGGCGGCTGACGAACGATGTGGGACAGGTGATCCCCGCAGCGCGCGAACAGGAATCGCCCGTCGGCCACCAGACAGTTCAAGATCCCGTCGCTCCCCAGATCGTTCAGCAGCCGAAACAGCGTCCCCCCCGCCTGCTCGGCGTCGTCCGGGAGGCCGTCCGGATGGATGCCGCGCAGCTGCTCGAGGAGCCAGCAGAACGCGTGTTCGCTGTCGGTGTCGCCCAGCGGTGATTCGCATGCCAGCGCGCGGGCGCGCACGTGCGGCAACGTCCCGTTGTGCGCGAACACGATGTGGCGGCCGCCGAACACCCGCACGAACGGGTGCGTGTTCTCCAGCTTCGGCTCGCCCAGCGTCTTCTTGCGAATGTGCGCGACCGCCAGCGGGGTCTCGATCGGGTTCTCGCGCAGGAAGCGCGCCAGCGGGCTGCGGTAGGCGGGGTGCTCCTCGAGGAACGTCCGGGCGACGTGGCCCTGGTACAGGGAGACGCCCCACCCGTCCGCGTGCGGCCCGGTGCGTCCGCCCCGTTGAGCAAAGCCGGAGAACGAGAACGCGATGTCGATCGGCTGGCTGGCGTCGACGCCCAGGAGCTCGCACATGGCCCCGGCAAAGGTAGCCACTCCCTTCGCCGGCACTTCGCAAATCGCCGACGCCCCTTGTTCCTGGCATTGCGGGAGTTACGTAAGGAACGACAGTCAATGCAGCTGACGCTGGGAATCGAAGAGGAGTTTCACCTCGTCGACCTGGTCACGCGTCGATCCACACCGCGGGCCCATGAGGTCCTTGACCGGCTCGCCGGCGCCAAGGGCACCTACGCGGCTGAATTGCAGCAGACCACCGTCGAGACCAACACAGAGGTGGTTCGGACGCTGGACGATCTGCACCGCGCGCTGCGGACCCTGCGTGCCGAGCTGACCCAGGCCTGCGAGCCGCTGGGGATCGGCGCGGCGGCCGCGGGCACCATGCCCCTGCCGATCCCCATCACCATCACCGAGAACGCGCGCTTCCGGCGCATGCTGGCCGACTACCAGGTCCTGGTGCGCGAGCAGCTCATCTGTGGGTTGCAGGTTCACGTGGGCATCGGCGATCCGAACCTGGCGGCCGCGTTGATCGACCGGGTGGCGCGCTGGTTGCCCGGCTTGCTGGCGCTCTCGGCCAGCTCGCCCTTCTCACACGACGGACAAGACACGGGGTACGCCAGCGCGCGCACCCTGATCTGGTCGCGCTGGCCGACCACCGGCTGCGCGGGGAGCTTCGCCGGCGCCGCCGAATACGATCGCCTGGTTCAGGACCTGATCGGCTCGGGCGTCATCAGCGACCGCGGCATGATCTACTTCGACGTCCGCCCGTCGGCGCACGCGCCGACCCTGGAGTTGCGCGTCTGCGACGCCTGCCCGTCGATCGACACCGCGGTGCTGATCGCGGGCCTGTTTCGGGCGGTCGTCGAACGCGAGCGGGCCCGCCACCTGCGCGGCGCGCCGGCGCTGGCCCCGCCGCCGGCACTCTTGCGCGCGGCCATGTGGCGCGCCGCCCGCTCGGCGCTGGAGGGCGAGCTGGTGGATCTGTCCGGCCCGCACCCGGTCCCGGCGGCCGTCCTGGTGCGCGGGATGGTCGAGGACCTGCGCCCCGAGCTGGAGGCCGACCGCTGCTGGGCGACGGTCAAGCAGCTGTGCGAGGCCGCCCTGGCCCAGGGCAGCTCGGCCGCCCGCCAGCGCGCGGCGCTGCGGCGCCGCTCGCGGATCACCGACGTCGTCGACCTGCTGGTCGCCGAGACGGCCGGGCGCGCCCCGCTTGGCGGGCCCGGCCCGGCAGCGCCGATCCTTCCCGGCTATCAGCCGGGTGAGTACGACGAGGCGGTCCGGCCCGACGGAGAGCCGCGCGCCTCGCACGCGGCGATCCTCGAGACGCTGGCCGGCCTCCCCCCCGAGGCGCTGCGCCGCCAGGTGGCTTCGCTCGAGGAGGCCAAGGGGCGCCTGGGCCTGGTCTTTCGCCCCACCGGCGAGGGAGCGGCCGTCCCCTTCCCGGTCGACGTCGTCCCGCGCGTGCTGCCGGCCGAAGACTGGAGCCGGCTGCAGGGCGGCGCCGCTCAGCGCGCGCGGGCGCTGGACGCGTTCCTGAATGACATCTACGGCGAGCGCCGGATCGTGCGCGACGGCGTCCTGCCTGATTGGGTCGCGACCGATACGCCCGGCTATCGCACGGCGGGCCAGGCGGTCCCCGCCGGGCGGCGCCGCATCCAGGTGGTCGGGTTCGACGTGGTGCGCGACGGCGACGGCCGCTGGCTGGTCCTGGAAGACAACGTCCGGGTCCCATCCGGCGTGGCGTACGCCGTCGCCTGCCGGCGGCTGTTGCGCGCCGCCTGCCCGGAACTGTTCGGGCTGGTCGATCTGCACGACCCGGCGGAGGCGACCGGCCTGTTGCGGCGCGCGCTGGCCGAGTCGGCGCCGGCCAGCGCGCCGTCGACGCCGCAGCTCTGCCTGCTCACCTCCGGACCCGAGGACTCGGCGTACTTCGAGCATCGCTGGCTGGCCACGGAGATGGAGATCCCGCTGGTCACCAGCTCTGACCTTCTGGTCGAGGATCGGGCGGTCTGGCTGGTCGCCGACGGGCGCCGCCGCCCCGTACACGTCATCTACATGCGCCTGGACGATCGCCTGGCGCGCAGCCGAGGCGCAGACGGCCAGCCGCTGGGACCGGCGCTGGTCAGAGCCCTGCGGGCCGGCCGCGTGACGCTGGCCAACGCGCCGGGCAACGGCGTCGCGGACGACAAGGCCACCTACGCGTTCGTTCCGGCGCTGATCGATTACTACCTGGGCGAGCGACCCCTCCTGGAACAGGTCCGCACCTACCACTGCGCCGATCGCGACCAGCGACGAGAGGTGATGTCACGCCTGGACCAGCTGGTCGTCAAGCCGGTGGACGGGTACGGCGGGATGGGGGTGGTGATCGGACCGCAGGCGACCGACCGCGAGCTGGCTGCCGTGCGCGCCCTGATTCAGCAGCAGCCGGCGCGCTGGGTGGCGCAGGAGACGATCGCGCTGTCGACGCACCCGACGTTCGACGCGCGCGCCGGCGATCGCCAGCCGAGCTTCCAGGCCCGGCACGTCGACCTGCGCGTCTTCGTGTATCAGGGCGCCGGCGCGGTGGTGGTCCCGGCGCCGCTGACGCGCGTGGCGCCGGCCGGATCGATGGTGGTCAATTCGTCCCGCGGCGGCGGGGCCAAGGACACCTGGATCCCACGTTGAGGGGGAACGATGTGCGGCTTCGCGGGTGAGGTTCGGTTCGACGGTCAGGACGCCGACGTGGTGGCGCTCGAGCGCATGAGCGGGCGGATGCGCGCGCGCGGCCCCGACGGCTCCGGTACCTGGCGGCGGGCGGGCGTGGGTCTGGTCCACCGGCGGCTGACCATCATCGACCTCACGCGCGCGGGCGAGCAGCCGATGGTCGACAGTCAGCTGGGCCTGTCGCTGGCGTTCAACGGGTGCATCTACAACTATCCCGAGCTCCGCCGCGAGCTGGAGGGGCACGGCTACCGCTTCTTCTCCACCAGTGACAGCGAGGTCATCCTCAAGGCCTACCACCGCTGGGGAAGCGCGTGCGTCGAGCGATTCCACGGCATGTTCGCCTTCGCGATCTGCGAGCGAGACAGCGGGCGCGTGGTGCTGGCGCGCGATCGGCTGGGCATCAAGCCGCTGTACCTGGCGCCGGGGCCCGGGCGGCTGCGCTTTGCGTCGACGCTGCCGGCGCTGCTGGCGGGCGGCGAGGTCGACACCTCGATCGATCGGGTCGCCCTTCATCACTATCTCTCGTTCCACTCGGTGGTCCCGGCTCCGCACACGATCCTGAACGGGGTACGCAAGCTGGCGCCAGGAACGGTGCTGGCGATCGAGCCCGACGGACGCCAGCAGTCGCACGTCTACTGGCGGCCCCGCTTCACGCGCACCGAGCGACCGATGGCGCCCGAGGCCTGGCGCGGCGCGCTGCTGGCCAGGCTGAGGACGGCCGTCAGGCGGCGAATGGTGGCGGACGTCCCCATCGGCGTGCTGCTGTCGGGCGGCCTCGACTCGAGCCTGCTGGTCGCGCTGCTGGCCCAAGAAGTCGAGACGAGGGGCCAGAAGGGACTGCTTCGCACCTTCAGCATCGGCTTCCAGCAGGTGGGCGGTCTGACCGGCGACGAGTTCGACTACTCGGATCTGGTGGCCCGCCAGTTCGGCACCGACCACCACCAGATCCGGATCGACAACGGGCGCCTGCTGACGGCTCTGGACGGCGCGATCACGGCCATGAGCGAACCGATGATCAGCCACGACGCGGTCGCGTTCTATCTGCTGTCGCAAGAGGTGTCGCAACACGTGAAGGTCGTCCAGTGCGGCCAGGGGGCCGACGAGATCTTCGCCGGCTACGACTGGTATCCACCGCTGGGCGACGTTCCGCGGACCGACGCGCTGGACGCCTACGCCGGGGTCTTCTTCGACCGCGACCGCGCGACGATCGAGGCGATCGTCAGCCCCGACTATCTGCCGGCCGCCGACGTCAGCCGGCAGATGGTGGCCGCGCACTTCGACGCGCCGGGCGCCGACACGACGCTGGACGCGGCCCTGCGCATCGACACGACGATCATGCTGGTCGACGACCCGGTGAAGCGGGTCGACAACATGACCATGGCCTGGGGGCTGGAGGCGCGCGTTCCGTTCCTGGACCACGAGCTGGTCGAGCTGGCCGCCGCTTGCCCGCCGGAGCTGAAGCTGGCCCACGGCGGCAAGGGAGTCCTGAAGGACGCCGCCCGGGGCCTGGTGCCCGACGAGGTGATCGATCGCCCCAAAGGATACTTTCCGGTGCCCGGCATCCGCCATCTGGAGGGGAAGGTGCTGGCCACCGTGCGCGACGCGCTGACCAGCCGCGCCGCGCGCGAGCGCGGTCTGTATCGCGACGAGTACGTTCAGCCCCTGTTCGAGCACCCGAACGAGAGATCGCGATTGGGGATCAACATCCTGTGGCAGCTCGGGCTGCTCGAGCTCTGGCTCCAGAAACAGCTGAGCTCTCTTTCCTAGCGACGTTCGGGTCAAGAGGAAGCCGGCTTCCCGCGCGGAAGGGTGGTGGACATCGTTGAAGCGAAATGCAGAAAGCCCCCACATTGACGCCTGGAGAGCGGTGGGAAAGCGATCGCGGCGTTTGCGTCGAGATTCGCGCCCTGTCGGGCCCGAAGGTGATCCTGGAGTTCGTGGGAAACCGGCTGGGGCCAGTGGCCATGAGCGTGCCCGTCTTCCAGCGCGCCTTCCGGCACCTGGTGCGGCCGGCGTGGCGAAACAATTGAATCCCAAACCGTCCGTTCCACTCAACGATCGGCGCTTCACCACCCCGCCCCGGACATGATATGGGGCACGCATGAGACGCCTTCTCTGGTCGAGCCTTCTCGCCGTCGGGGTCCTGGCACCGGGCTTCCGCCTGCATGCCGCCCCCATCGATCCGCTGCCGGCCGCGGCCCCGCCCAGCGCGCCCGCCGCTCCGCCTGACGTCGCGGCGCCGCCGGCCGACGCCAAGAAGACGGCCAGCGGGCTGGCGTCCAAGGTGCTGTACAAGGGCAAGGGGAAGGACCACCCCGGGCCGCACGATCGCGTAACGGTGAACTACACCGGGTGGACGCCCGACGGGAAGATGTTCGACAGCTCGATCCCGGGTGGCGAGCCGGCGCGGTTCCCGCTGGACGCGGTGATCCCCGGCTGGACCGAGGGGCTGCAGCTGATGGTCAAGGGCGAGAAGCGGCGGTTGTGGATCCCCTCGAAGCTCGCCTACGGCGACACGCCGGAACGGCCGGGCGCGCCCGCCGGGCCGCTGGTGTTCGACGTCGAGCTGCTCGACATCAAGAAGGTCACGCCGCCGCCTGCGACTCCGCCCGACGTCGCGGCGGCGCCCGACGACGCGAAGAAGACCAGCTCGGGTCTGGCCTACAAGATCCTGAAGCACGGCAAGGGCAAGACCCACCCGACGGCCGACAACACCGTCGAGGTGCACTACACCGGCTGGACGACCGACGGGAAGATGTTCGACAGCTCGGTGGTTCGCGGCGAGCCGGCGACGTTCCCGCTGGGCGCGGTCATCAAGGGGTGGACCGAGGGGCTGCAGTTGATGGTCGTCGGCGACAAGGCGCGCTTCTGGATCCCCGGCCCGCTGGCTTACGGCGACCACCCCGAGCGTCCCGGCGCCCCGGCCGGCACCCTGGTGTTCGACGTCGAGCTGCTCAACATCAAATGACCGGCCACTAGCGGCCGGCGGCAGGTGGCGGGCCGAGCATGGAAAAGTGCTCGTGAACGATCTTCCAGTCGCCCTTGTAGTTCACGAACACGAGGGTGGCCGCCTGCTTCAGGGCGGTCGGCTTGCCCCCGAGCTTTCCGCTGAAATCGCCGTTGAAGGTCGCCACGGCGGTGTCGCCATACACGGCGATCGCGAGATCTTTCATGTCGACCTTGGGATCCACCAGGGCGCTGAAGATCTCGCGCTCCCCTGCTCGATTGGCCTCTGCGTTGCCTCGCGGCTGGCCCTCCTTGAAGGAGGTGAACTTGGGTCCGTACAGGTGGAATGACTCCAGCTTGGCGAAGTCTCGAGCGGCGGCGCTGGCCCAGATCTCGTCCAGCCGCTTCTTGATCCGAGCCTGGGCGTCCGGATAGGTCTCGGTGGCCGGATCGCGGGTTCGAGCGCGCGCGCCGAAAGACAGCGAGCAGAGCAGTGCGGCAGCAAGAATGGTCGTCCTCATGGTCGGTCTCCTTGGTCGAGACGCTAGGGCCTTCCCCGGCCCGCCGCATGAGGCATTCACCCCACTAACGGGCGCCTCCGGCTGCTAGCGCAGGATCGCTTCGAGGGCGGTCGTCAGCAGAAAGCCGGCGACCAGCCCGGCGGACGCGGTCCCCTCGTTGCCGTGGCTGTGCGACTCGGGGATGATCTCGACCGACGTCACGTAGGTCAGGGTGCCGCCGGCCAACGCCAGCACGAACGGCATGGTCGCGACCGCCGCCGCGGCCAGCGCGTCACCCGCCACGGCGGCCGCCGGGATCACCAGCCCGGTCAGCGCGACGACCGCGAAGCCACGCCAGCGCCCCACCCCCTCGTGGCGAAGCGGCGCCGACATGACGATCCCCTCGCACACGTTCTGCACGCCGATGGCGACGGCCAGCACGAACCCCAGGTGAGACCGGCTGGGCGCGAAGCCGGCGCCGATCGCCAGCCCCTCGGGGATGCGGTGCAGGCTCAGCGCGCCCACCACCGCGTAGGCCCGGCGCGCGTCGCGATCGTGAATGTCGTGTCCCTCCTCGTGCCCCAGGTGCTGGTGGTGGCCGCCGGCGTGGCGGTGCGGGATCAGGCGGTCCATGGCGGCGGCCAGCGCCGCGCCGGCGGTGATCCCCGCCAGCACCAGGATCAGGCGGCCGATGTGCAGCGTGCCGCCCTCGCCGACCCCACGCAGCGCCTCGGTGATCAGCCCCAGCGTCGCGGCGGCCAGCATGAGGCCGGCGCCCAGCCCCAGAATGCCGTCGTAGGCCCGACGGGGCAGGTCGCGCACGAACAAGAACGGCAGCGCGCCCAGCCCGGTCGCAAGGCCCGAGATGGCGGCGGGGAGAGTTCCAGGCGGCAAGGTCCGATGACACTATACAGGGTCGTGCGGGCCTATCTCGCGTTCGGCGCCAATCTGGGGGACCGCGAAGGCGCCATCCAGGAAAGCCTGGCCCGGCTTTCCGCCGCCGGCGTCGAGGTCAGCGCCTGCTCGCCGCTGTACGAGACCGACGCCGTGGCGCCGGAGCCGCAGCCGCCTTATCTGAACGCCGTCGCGCGCGTGGTCACGCGACTGGACCCGCACGCGCTCCTGGCGCTTTGCCTGCAGATCGAGGCGGCGCTCGGGCGCGTCCGCCCGCCGCAGCGGCCGCAGGCGTCGCGCCTGATCGACATCGACCTGCTGCTGTATGGCGACTCGGTCATCCAGGATGCGCCGTCGCTGCTGGTTCCGCATCCGCGCCTGCTCGAGCGCCCGTTCGTGCGCATCCCGCTGGCGGACGTGGCCGAGCCGGGCCTGGTCCACCCCGTCACCGGCGAGCCGCTGGACCGCGCCGCGCCCGACGCGGGTGTCAGAGTCAGATGGCGAGGCGCTTCTTGAAGTCGTCGATCGTCGCCGCCAGCCCCTGCTCGAGCGGCACCGCCGGTCCCCACCCGCCCAGCAGCTGCTGCGCGCGCGTGATGTCGGGCTTGCGCCGCGTGGGGTCGTCCTTGGGCAGCGGCGCCCGGATGATCTGCGAGCTGGACTTGGCCAGCCGCTTGGTGATCTCCGCCAGCTCGAGGACCGTGGTCTCGCGCGGGTTCCCCAGGTTCACCGGGTCGGAGCCGTGCGGGCTGGCCATCAGGCGCATGAACCCTTCGATCAGATCGGTGGCGAAGCAGAACGATCGCGTCTGCTGCCCCTCGCCATAGACGGTGATCGGCTCGTTGCGCAGGGCCTGGACCACGAAGTTCGAGACCACGCGCCCGTCGTTCTCGTGCATGCGCGGTCCGTAGGTGTTGAAGATGCGCGCGATGCGCACCTCGACCGAGTACTGCCGCGCGTACGACACGGCCAGCGCCTCGGCGCAACGCTTCCCCTCGTCGTAGCAGGCGCGCGGGCCGATCGGGTTGACGTTGCCCCAGTAGGCCTCGTGCTGCGGGTGCTCGATCGGATCGCCGTAGACCTCGGAGGTCGACGCGATCAGGATGCGCGCCTTGGCCTCGCGCGCGAGGTCGAGCATGTTCAGCGTCCCCTCGACCGCGGTGCGAATCGTGCGGACCGGGTTGCGCTGGTAGTGGATAGGCGACGCCGGGCAGGCCAGGTGGAAGACCTCGTCCACCTCCATCGTCATCCGTTCGGTGACGTCGTGGCGCATCAGCTCGAAGCGATGGTGGTCCAGCAGGTGCTCGACGTTGGCGCGCGAACCGGTGAAGAAGTTGTCGAGGCAGACCACCTCGTGCCCCTCCTTCAACAAGCGCTCGCACAGGTGCGATCCGAGGAACCCCGAGCCTCCAGTGACCAGTATGCGACGTCGTGACATTCCCTCCTTTGTACCGCGGCCCCGTGCCTTTCGCCAAACTCTGGCGCCCTCCGACCTCCGCGTGTACCATCCGGTGCCATGTCCGGAACGGGTGAAGAGCGCCGCGGCGGCGCGCGCATCCCGGTCGAGATGTGGGTCGAGGAGACGACCGGGACAGAGCGCTACTTCCGGCGCGCGGGCAACTTGTCTCGGGGCGGGCTGCGCCTCGAGCACACCATCCCCCTTCCCGTCGGCACGGCGGTCAACCTGACGTTCACGCTGCCCGGCGAGAACGTCCCGATCAGCGTCACGGGCGAGATCGTCTCGGCCACCCCGCCCGAGGATCTGAGGATGGGCGTGAAGTTCACCGGCGTGGACGAACAGGCGCGGGCCCTGATCGACGCCTTCCTGAGCCGCGCCGGGGCCTGATGCTGAGCGGGCGCTCCCTCGCGGCGATTCTCGGGATGTTGGTGGGGGTCTCCGCGGCCGGCGCCGCGCCGGGTGTCGAGAAGCCGCCGAAACCGCTGGAGCCGCGCGCCAGCCTGAAACCGGCGGCAGGCGAGGGCTACTTCGACGACGTGTTCGGTCTGGACGACCGCGGCGCGACCCTGGCGGCCATCCGCGAGGACGGGGCCACGTTCGCCAAGGTCGAGCTCTACGACCTGACCGCCACGCCGCCCAAGCAGACCGCGACCTTCAACGTGGACAAGACGCTGGTCCCGGTCCGGATCGAGGTGCTTCCCCCCGGCAAGGGGCTGGTGCTGATCGCGCGCACCAACCCGGACGACAACGCGCCGGTCTGGGCGTTCCTGCTGGACGCGACCGGCAAGGTGTCGGCCAAGGTCGGACCGGCGACCACCTTTGCCCGCCCGCCCGGAGACGCCGACGGCCACCTGATCGCGTTCGACCGCAAACCCGGCGCGCACGGCGCCGAGGCGACTTACACGGTGACCCCCTACGCGCTGGCCACTTTGGCCCCCGCCGGCAAGCCGCACGCCTACCACACCGACCCGGCCGGCGACCTGAAGACGCCGCCCGTCCGCCTGGTCGGGTTCTTCGACGGCTACACCCGCATCCTGGGGGAGCGCGCGGGCGCCTACGACAAGGCGGCCGACGTACGCGACCGCCCGCGGAAGACGGTCATCGACACGCTGACCGGAAAGACCGTCTCCGAGTCGGAGATCCCCGACCTGCTCGGGTGGGAGGTGACCGGCCAGCTGCGGCGCGACCACCCGGGACAGTCGCTGTTCGTCGACCTCAATCAAGATGCCTCGGGTGTCGATGTGATCGACGCAATGGGGAAAAAGGTCCCGGCCGCGCTGGTGGCCCCCTTCCGGCTCTACGACCCCAAGACCCTGCTGGTCGAGGAGGGGCCGAAGGCGAACCACCTGACGTTCGGGATCGCCATCGATCCGTTGAACCCCGACGCCATCAAGCGCCAGAAGCCCGATCTGCCCATGCTCGACCTCTACGCGGCCGATGTGTCCGACGGGAGCGTGAGCGTGCGTGGCCGCGTCTTCATCCCCCGCCCGGTCACGTACCGGACGCGCGCCGACTCACTGGTGGTGCTCAAGCGGTTCAAGAGCTTCGCTCGGGGGGGCGATGAGTTGCAGGTCTTCGATCTCAGGTAGATCCGCCGCGATCGCCGTCGCGGCGCTGCTGCTGTTGCCATGCTGCAACCAGGTCCGCGGTCGCAAGCGGATCCAGGACGCCAACGAGCTGTACCGCCGCGGCAAATACGTCGAGGCGGTGGCGCTGTTCGAGCAGGCCGAGGCGTTCGTCCCCGAGCTGCCGACGCTCTGGCTGAACAAGGGGTACACCTGCCGGCAGCTCATCGGGCCGGGCGGGCGAGATCCCGAGAGCCGGTGGGCGGCGCAATGCGCGCTGGACGCGTTCAAGCGGCTGGGACAGGTCGCGCCGCGCGACCAGCGCGCCACCGAGCTGACGCTGCAGACCTGGTTCGACATCGGCGCCTTCCCCGAGCTGGAGGCGACGTTCCTGGAGCGCCACCGCCGGGACCCGAGCGACCTGGAGGCCGTTCACGGGCTGCAGGACGTCTACTATAGATGGGGCAAGTGGCAGCCGGCGCTGGACTGGTCCAAGAAGGCGGCCGCGCTTCGCCCCGACGACGCTGAAGCGCAGTACGGGGTCGGCACCTTCGTGTGGCAGATCCTGTCGGCGCACGGCGGTGGTGAGAAGGCGGCCGGCCTGACCCCCTGGCCGGCGGTGACCGCGCACCCCGACCAGCCGCCGGCGCCTGCCACGGCCGGCGCCGGCGAGGTGGCGGGCGACGCGCGGATCGGGCTGGCCGACGACGGGATCGACTACCTCGAGAGGGCCCTGGCCCGCCGCCCCCGCTACCCGGAGGCGATGACCTACCTGGGCCTGCTCTGGCGCCAAAAGTCGTTCGCGCTGCTCGGCGACCCGATCGCCTGGCAGGCAGCCGTCGACGAAGCCGACCACTGGCAGCAGAGGGCGCTGGACGCGCGAGCCGGAAAGTCCTGAGCCGTGGCGTTCGAGGGGTTTCGCGCGCAGTCCCAGGCTCGGCCCCGCCGCAATCGGCTGACGCTGGCGCTGTCGGTCGCCTTCCACGGCGCCCTGCTGGCCGTGGGGATCGCCTACTCGTTCTGGCACATCGAGGAGCTGACGCCGCCTTCGGTGAAGGTCACCTTCCTGTCGGCCGCGCCCCCGCCGCCGCCACCGCCCCCGCCGCCGGGCGGAGGCGGCGGCGCCAAGCACAAGGTCGTCGTCAAGCCCAAGGTGATTCCGACGAAGACACCCGACATCGTGCAGCCGCGCGAGACCCCCAAGGAAGAGCCGCCGACCAAGGTCGCCGAGAACGAGGCGGGCGGCGTGAAGGGGGGCGTCAAGGGTGGTGTCATCGGCGGCACCATCGGTGGGACGATCGGCGGCACCATCGGCGGGACGATCGGCGGCACGGCCAACGGCGTGATCGGCGGGACGATCGGCGGCACGGGCGCGGCGGTCTCCCGCAAGTTCCTGCCCCCCAACATGGGGGCGCTGCAGAAGGCGTCCGGCGACGACCCGGTGTTTCCGCCGTCGTTGCGGCACGCAGGCGCGCTCTACGTCGTGAGCGCCAAGATCTGCGTGACCCGCGGCGGCGACGTCGAGAGCGTGTCGTTGATCCAGCGGGCGGATCCGCTGCTGGACGAGAACGTCGCCCGCGCCGTCAAAGGCTGGCGCTACCGGCCGTTGATGGCCGACGGCATTCCCGTTCCGTTCTGTTACTTCGGCCGCTTCGAATTCCGAGGGCAATAGGAGACGCGATGGACTTCACACTGGTCGGACTGTGGCACGAGATGGGCTTCACCGCGCGAGCGGTCGTGGTGGTCCTGGTGATCATGTCGCTGTACGCGCTGGCCACCGCCGCCGACCGCCTGACGGCGTTCGCGCGGGGGCGCAAGCAGTCGCGCCTCTACATCGAGGCGCTGGCGCCGCTGGTCGAGGGTGCCAGCCGGCTGCGCGAGGCCGTCGGGCTGGAGAAGCGGTTCGTGGGCAGCCCGCTGGCCAAGGTGATCGGCGCGGGTGTGCAGGAGTACGCCCGCGGTCTGGACCGTCCCAACGCGGCCAGCGCCTCCCCCTTCGACGTCGCCGAGATCGTGAACCGGGCCATGGAGCGCAGCAAGGAGCGCGAGCTGGCCGGGCTTCGCCGCGGGATGCCGGTGCTGGCGACCGTCGCCTCGTCGGCGCCGTTCGTGGGTCTGTTTGGCACGGTCGGCGGCATCATCACCGCCTTCCAGAAGCTGGCCGACCCGACCAAGGGGGGCGGCGGCATCGGCACCGTCTCCGCCGGTATCGCCGAGGCCCTGATCACCACGGCGGTCGGCCTGGGCGTCGCCATCCTGTCGGTCTGGTTCTACAACTACTTCACGGCCCGCATCGACGATCTGACCATCGACATCGACGAGACCGCGTCCGAGCTGGTCGACAACATCCTGCGCGGGGAGGCCGGGTGACGCCGAGCGCCCCGCCGCCGCGACGACGGCACCGCCGCCTGGCGGTCAAGCACCACCCCAAGGGGCAGGTGCGCGCCGAGATCAACGTCACCCCGCTGGTGGACGTCGTGCTGGTGCTGCTCATCATCTTCATGGTGATCACGCCGATGATCGTCCGCGGGGTGAGCGTCGATCTGCCCATCAC
>DATJWP010000128.1:0-19155 GCA_035578045.1 Polyangia bacterium
CTGGTGTTCGACGTGACGAACGCCAACGGGTTCTCGCGCTGGTGGCGGGGGCGGCCGCGCTTCGGCGGCTCGGGCTGGGGCCTCACGATCGACATGCGGTTCGATCCGCTGGGAAAGGTCGGTCTGGCCGACGTGGAGATCACGCGGCAGGGAGGTGCGGGCGGCCGGTTCCGCCTGGCCGAGCGCTACTTCCCGCCCGAGCAGATCGAGGACGCGCTGGAGGCGTCCGGATTCCGGACGGTCGTTCAGCAGCCCTGGTCGCCGTTCGACGGGGACAGCCCCGGCAAGACCTGGTGGGTGGCCCGCCTGGCCGGGTCCTGATGGTTTGGTGATGAAATCGACACCGATCTGGACCGTTTGCATGTGAGCGTTGCGTCAAATTGGGTCATTTTGAACGGTGAGCGCGACCCGTGACGAAATAAGTCCTGGACAGAGGTCGAACTGGACCGTTGTGTTCTGGCCTCGAACAGGAAAGCGAGGTTTCACGTGTCGATTTCGCCTCTCGCCCGCCAGCCATCCTCCTCAGACGACGCCGCGCCCAAGGCGCCGGTGGCCCCGACCAAGCTGCAGACCGGCGCAGAGGCGCTGATCCGCTGCCTCGAGCGCGAGGGCGTCGAGTACGTCTTCGGCCTCTCGGGCGGGGCGGCAATGCCGATCTTCGACGCGCTGGTCGATTCGAAGATCAAGCTGATCCTGGTCCGCCACGAGCAGGGGGCGACCCACATGGCCGACGGGTACGCCCGCGCCACCGGCAAGCCGGGCGTGGTGCTGGTGACGTCGGGACCCGGGGCGACCAACACGGTCACCGGCATGCTGACCGCGCTGATGGACTCGGTGCCGATGATCGTCCTCACCGGCCAGACGATCTCTCCGATGCTCGGCAAGGACGCCTTCCAGGAGGCGGACGTGACGGGCATCACGTACCCGGTGGTGAAGCACTCGTACCTGGTGAAGAACCCGAACGACATTCCGCGCGTCGCGCGCGAGGCGTTCTACCTGGCCACCTCCGGCCGTCCCGGGCCGGTGCTGATCGACCTGCCCAAGGACGTGACCAGCGCGCCTTGCAAGGCCGACTTCGTCGACCAGGTGGACCTGCCTGGCTACGAGGTTCCTGGCCACCCCGATCCGGACGCCCTCAAGAAGGCGGCGTCGCTGATCGCGAAGAGCCGCAAGCCGGTCCTGTACGTGGGGCACGGCGCGGTGATCTCGGGCGCGGGCCCGGCCATCATGAAGCTGGCCGAGAAGCTGCAGGCCCCGATCGTCAACACGCTGCTGGGGAAGGGCGCCTGCGCGGAGGACCACCCGCTGCACCAGGGCATGCTGGGCATGCACGGTACCGCCTACGCCAACAAGACGGTGATGAACTGCGACATGATCATGGCGATCGGCGCGCGCTGGGATGACCGCATCACCGGCAAGCTCTCCGAGTTCTGCCCGACGGCGACCAAGATCCACATCGACATCGACGTGGCCGAGTTCGGCAAGATCATCAAGCCGGACGTCAGCCTGGCCTCCGACGCGCGCCTGGCCATCCAGGACCTGCTGCCGCTGGTCGAGGAGCTGGATACCAAGGACTGGCTGTCGGAGATCGCCGGCTGGCGCAAGGAGTTCCCGCTGAAGTACGGCAAGCGGGGCGGCCTGAAGGCCCAGCACGTGCTCGACCGGCTGGACGCCCTGGGCGGGCGCGACTGCATCCTGACCACCGACGTCGGCCAGCACCAGATGTGGGCCGCGCAGTTCTGCCGGACCACCAAGAACCGGCACTGGCTGTCATCGGGGGGCGCCGGCACGATGGGCTATGGCTTCCCGGCAGCGATCGGCGCGCAGTTCGCCAAGCCAAAGGAGAAGGTCTGGGCGATCGTCGGCGACGGCGGCTTCCAGATGACCCTGGCCGAGCTGGCCACGGCGGCGTTGCACAAGCTGCCGGTCAAGGTCCTCATCATCAACAACAGCTACCTGGGCATGGTTCGCCAGTGGCAGGAGCTGTTCTTCGACAACCGGCTGTCGGGCGTCGACCTGGAAGGCAACCCCGACTTCGTGAAGCTGGCGGGCGCTTACGGCATCAAGGCCTGGCGAATCCGCCGCCCCGCCGAGGTCGACCGCGTGCTGAAGGCGGCCATGGCCTGGAACGAGGGGCCCTGCGTCGTCGAGGCCGAGGTGGTCAAGGAGGACAACGTGTTCCCCATGATCCCCGCCGGCGCCGCGCTGAGAGACATGATCATCGAACGCCCCAAAGTGAAGATGGCCAAGCCCGAAGGGAGCACCTAGCCCATGTCCGTTGCTGCTCAGATCTCGTCGTTGGTGCCGGCTGTTCCCATGCACACGATGTCCATTCTGGTCCGGAACAAGCCGGGGGTGCTGGTTCGGGTCGCGCTGGTGTTCGCGCGGCGCGGGTACAACATCGAGAGCCTGGTCGTCAGCACCGACGTCGCCAACGGCGAGTTCTCTCGCATGACCATCACCTGCAGCGGGGACCCGGAGACGCTGGACCAGATCATCAAGCAGGTCACGAAGCTCATCGACGTGGTTCACGCGATCGATCACACGGGCCAGTCGGTCTACGAGACCGAGGTTGCCCTGGTGAAGCTGAAGTGCAAGGTCTCGGATCGGACCGAGATCCTGCAGATCGCCGAGCTCTACACGGCCAAGGTGGTCGACTACGGCGTCGACTCGCTCATCGTCCGGATCGTCGGCGCCGCCGAGAAGATCGACGTCTTCTTGAGCCTGCTCAAGAACTTCCAGGTCGTCGAGCTGGTGCGCTCGGGCAAGGTCCTCATGACCCGCGGCCTCGCCACGACGTAGATACCGGACAAGACAGACGCAGGGGCCGGGGCTCCTTACTCCGGTTCGGCCTTTCGGCGGCGGTAGCGGGCTGGGGGTTCGGCGGCGCGGAGGCGGGGGGCGCGGGCGGCCATCTCCTCCGCTTCCTGCAGCAGCAGGCGCACGCGGGCTGCGGGGAGCTGGCGCGTGAGGTCGAACAGCCGGGCTCGCTCGCTCTCGGCTGGAAAGGTGACCAGATCGGCCAGATCGACGCCCAGTCGCTCGGCGAGCGCGTTCAGCGTGTAGGCGGTGGGGCGGACCAGCCCGCGCTCGATGTTGGACAGATGTCCCTTCGAGCTCACCTCCGACTCGTAGGCGAGCTGCTCCATCGTGATCCCCAGCTCCTCGCGGAGCTGGCGGATGCGCGCGCCGACCGCCTGCGACAGCGTGTCGGGTTTGGCTCGGCGGGGCACGCCGCGAGGCTAGAGCGGCCGTCTTTCGAATGAGTTTGTCGGGACAAACCGGCGCGTGTGATGTTCCAAGGTTGCCAGGCGCTTCGTCGGAATCGAGGTTTGTCTTGACAAACCTGCGCCGCGCGGCCAGACTGGCTCGCGATGAGAGGGCGGCCGCTCGCGCCGGTCGGCCGGTTCCCGCACCTGGTGATCGTCGAGGGTTACGGGGCCGGACGAACGTACGCGCTGTCAAAGGGGACGGTATCGGTCGGACGAGATCCGAAGTGCGACGTCGTGCTGCCCTATTCGACCGTGTCCTGGCATCACGCCTCGATCTCGAAGCGGGACCAGATGATCGTCGTGCAGGATCTCGGTTCGCGGAACGGCACGTTCGTGGGGCTGGACCGGATCGATCGACGCGAGCTGGGGCCGGGCGACCTGATCCGCTTCGGTGATCGCGTCACGCTCAAGCTCCTCTATCTGGACGCTGAACGCGCGCTGGAGATTCGCCAAGGCTCCAGCGCACGAGCCCCCGGCCCCATCCCGGGATCGGAGGGCAATTCGTGAGATCGCGGCTACCAGGCGCCCGAGACTGACAGGCCGCCGGCGTTGCTGGCGGTCATCCAGGGCCCCAGCCCGACCGTGGTGGACCGCGACGGGGCCGTCGCCAGCACCACGACGCCGCCGATGACCACCGCCGTGCCAACGCCGGCGATCGCCCATCCCTTCTGGTTCTTGCTCTTGCCGGCGTCGTAGTCGGGCTTGGCCATGTCCCATTGCTCGGGCGTGGCGGCGTTGGCCAATCGGTTGCTCGCATCGTTCGCCTGGTTGGCGCCGCTGAAGGCCAGCAGCCCCCCGATGGTGGCGGTCGTCAGCCCGCCGGCAATCACGACGTAGCCGATGATCCGCTGGACGGTGCCCCCGGTGCTCGACTCCGCCGCCGTCGGGCGGGCCGTCTGCTGGATCGAAGGGGCCTCGACGTAGGTCCGCTCGATGAACGTCTTCTCGACGACCGGCGGCGGCTCGGGCGCCGCGCCATCGGCCGGCGTCGCGGCGTGCTCCGCCGGCAACGGGGCGACCGGGGCCGGCGCCACCGGTGGCAGCGTCGGGGAGGCCGCTGGCGGCGCGGCCGCGGCGGCCGGCGCGGCCAGCGATTCGAGCGCCAGGTCCAGCCGGATGTCGGCGCGCCCGGCGACCTCCAGATCGCGCGATTGCGGCGTGTGCTCGCCCAGCGTGGCCTCCAGGCTGTGCTTGCCGGCGTTCACCCGCAGCGGCCTGGCCAGCGGCGTCTTGCCGGCCAGCTTGCCGTCGATCCGGATCTCGGCGCCGTCGGGCGTGGTGTGGACATCGATCGTGCCGATGCGCGCGCTCTGCTTCTCGATCTCGCGCTGGACCTCTTGCCGCCGATCCGCGCCGATCGAGGACCCGCCCTGCTTCAGGTACGAATCGAAGGCGTCGACCGCCTCGACGGAGCGCCCCAGCGCCACGTCGACCTGCCCGATGTTGAACAGCACGACGAACGCGGGCGACAGCTTGTAGGCGGCCTCGAACTCGTCCGCCGCCTCCGCGAACCGCCGGTCGTCGAACGCCGCGACCCCCTTCGTGAAGTGCTCCCGCGCCGCCGCCCGCTGGTCGCCCTGCGCGTGCGCCGTGGCGCAGACCTGCAGCGCGACCACCGCGAGCACGCGGCTCGCGGTTCGCGCGCGGTCACGGACCATAGGGGTCGTTCCTCTCGATGTTCACCGGGTGCGAGGCGGGCGCAGGGCTGGACGCCGGGACAGCCGGCGCGGCCACGACCGCGGCGTGCCGGGTCGGACGCCGCGCCGGATGCGGCGCGGGCGGGCTCGCCGGCGGCGGCGGCGCAGCAGCAGCCGGTTCGACAGGTGCCGGGGCCGGGGCGGGTGGCGGCGCGACCGGCGCTGGCGCCGGCGCCGGTACGATCGCGGGCGCGGTGGTCACGGCAGCGGCAGCCGCCCGCGGCGGATCGGAGCCCCTGCGGGCGAAGAGTGCCGCCGCGCCGCCGGCCAGGGCCAGCAAGGACACAATCAAGACCCACGCCGTGGTCGACCGCCGCTGGGCGGGCCGCCCGGGCCGCTCCTCTGGCGCTGCTTGCGGCGCCGCGGTCGGCGCTCGAGGCGCCAGGCTGGCCGGCCCGGTGATCGTCGCAGGTGACGCGGCCGTCGCGGCCATCGCCTCGCTCGGCGAACGCTGCGCGATGGGGCCGCTGCCGGCCAGGCCGGCACCGATGAGGGAGCCGAGCTCTTCGGCCAGCGCGGTCACCGACGGAACCCGCGCGGTCACCTCCTTGGCCATGGTGCGCTCGACGATCGCCGTCAACCTCGCCGGCAGGGCGGGGCGCAACGTCCCCAGCGCCGGTGGCTCGGCGCTCAAGATCTGGTGAATCACCTGCAGGAACTGCTCGCCCACGAACGGCTTGCGTCCCGACAGCAACTCGTAGAGCACGACGCCCAGCGACCAGACGTCGGTGCGCGCGTCGACCTCGCCCGCCCCGCGCGCCTGCTCGGGTGACATGTAGAAGGCGGTCCCGAAGGTGGCTCCCGTCCCGGTGACGACGCTCGCGTCCGAGACCATCAGCTTCGCGATGCCGAAGTCCAGCACCTTGACCAGATCGCCGCCGTCGCCCGCGGTCGTCACGAACAGGTTCTCTGGCTTCAGATCGCGGTGCACGATCCCGGCCTGGTGGGCCAGGGCCAGGCCGCGGCAGGCCTGAACCACGATGTTGACCGCGCGCGGGACCGGAAGCGCCCCTTCGCGCTTCAGCAGCCGGGCGCAGTCCTCGCCCTGCAGGAACTCCATCACGATGTAAGGGGCGCCGTCGGGCGCGCGGCCGAAGTCGGTGACCGCCGCCAGGTTGGGGTGCTCCAGGGCCCCCGCCGCCTTGGCCTCGTTCTCGAAGCGCCGCAGGATCTCGCGGTTGGCCGCCAGCTCCGGGAGCAGGAACTTGAGCGCGAAACGCCGCGAGAGCGTGGCGTGGCGCGCCTCGTACACGGCCCCCATGCCGCCGCGGCCGAGCATGCGCACCAGCGTGTACCGGTCGATCGTCGATCCCAGCCGCGCGGCCGGATCGGCCAGGCGCGACGCCGTCGCTGGCTCTGGCTCGGCCATCGCTACTGTCGGATGTCCTCGAGCGAGAAGTCCGGGTGGGCCGCGATCAACCTGTAGGCGCGGGCGCGGCTGATGCCGACCAGCGCGGCGGCCTTGCCGACGCTGCCGTCCGCCCGGCGCAGCGCTTCGATCAGCGCCTCGAACTCGGACTGGTCGTCGGTGGCGCGGCGGACGCGCTTGTCGCCCGTCGCCGCCGCTTGCTCCACCGGCCCCGAGGCCTCGCCGGCCCCGTCGCCCTCCGCCGCCACGCGCACGATCATGCGCTCGGGCAGGTGCGACTTGCGCAGCACGCTCTCGTGGCCGTTCAGGCTCAGCAGCCGGCGCGCCAGCAGCGCCAGCTCGCGCACGTTGAGCGGCCAGTCGTAGAGGCACAGCGCCTCGACCAGCTTCGGCTCGACGGCGGGCGGCCGGCCGCCGGTGTGCGCGCGCAGCAGCTCGAGGAACAACGGGGCGACGTCCTCGCGCCGGTCACGCAGCGGCGGCAGCACCACGGTCAGGCCGTCCAGGCGGCCGTGCAGGTCGGCGCGGAACCGGCGCAGCGCCACGGCGTCGGCCAGCGGCTCCTGCGTGGCCGCGACCACGCGCACGTCGACCGGGACGTCGCGCGTCTCGCCCAGCGCGCGAACCCGCCGGTCCTCCAGCACGCGCAGCAGCTTGGCTTGCAGCGGCGCCGCCAGCTCGAGGATCTCGTCCAGGAACAGCGTGCCCCCTTCGGCGGCCCGAAACAGCCCCGGGCTGGTCTGGTTGGCGCCCGTGAACGCCCCCTTGCGGTAACCGAACAGCTCGGCTTCAGCCAGCTCCGCGGGGAGCGCCGCGCAATTGAGGGCCACGAAGGGGCCTTTCCGGCCGCTCCACAGGTGGATGGCGTGCGCGGTCCCTTCCTTGCCCGTGCCCGTCTCGCCCTGGACGATGACCGGCAGCTCGCCCTGGATCTGGCGCAGCGGTTGAACGGCGGCGGCCAGCTTCGCGCCGCCCCACCATCCCGGGGTGATCTCGGCGAAGGCGGGCGCCTCGGCCGGCTCGGAGACCACGACGCCGACCCACTCGCCGCACCGGATCACGTCCCCGGCCAGCAGCGGCGCGTCGTTGATGCGCGCGCCGTTGACGAAAACGCCGTTCCGGCTGGCCAGGTCGCGGACCGCCACCAGGGGACCGTCGACCCGGAACTCGGCGTGGCGGCGCGAGAGCTCGGTCCCGGCCAGCACCGTGTCGCAGTCGTCGTCGCGGCCGACCACCATCAGGCGCGAGGCCAGCGACATCGAGACCCGCTGGGGGTGGACCCAGAGGACCCGTGTCGCTCGCCGTCCCGACGGGCCGATGCCGGTGCTGGGTGATGGGCTGGTCGTGGAGGTCAGCGGCATCGGGAGCGCGGTGGCATCGCGCCCGCCGAGCCTCGGACGCCACCGCAACGGTCTGCCTACCATTTAACCGTCTCCGATGGTGTAAACATTCTGTAAATTGGGGGGGTCAGGCGGTTTGGCCGGCTCAGAACAGCCAGCCGACCCCCAGTTTCAGGCCCGAGGTACCGGCCTCGGCCCGCAGCGTCAGGCCGCCGTCCAGCCTGTAGAGCAGGCCGGCCGCCCCGCTGGCGAACGTTCCGCCGTACCCGCCGATGTCGTAGCTGGCCCCGGACAGCCAGCCGATCGCGTACCCCGCCTCGATCTTCGGATAGAGGGCGAAGTGGTCGCTGAACCACAGGTTCCAGCTGATCCCGAGGACGGGCAGGATCTCCGTCCACTGGTAGGACGACGAATACAAGGTGTCGACCCCGTAGGACCAGCGCAGGATGTCGGCCCCGAACTCCAGCGTGAAGTTGTCGCGGATGCCGGTGTTGGTGAGAAGCGACGGGATGCCGATCGGCAGCATGTAGCGCACGCCCGCCCCGTACCCGCCCCAGGGCAGGATGCCCCACACGCTGAAGCCGTGGGGCGCGGGCGCGGGCGCGAGGGTGAGGGGCGGCGCAAAGGCCGGCGCGGGCGCCGATCCGCTGGCGGACACCTGCTCGCTGGCCGGCGGCGGGACGGGCGCGGGCGCGGTCTGCGCGAATGCGCGAGAGCCAGCGGACGCGAGAGCGACGGAGAGGACGAAGGTCAAAGAGATGGTCGACGAACGCATGATGGTTGCTCCGGTTGAGGGTTGTCGTTCCAGACGCCCTCTCGCTTGAGCAGAAGCCGTGCCGTCGAGCTGTCCGCGAAAATCGCGGAGTTCGTTGGAGCTCCTGGCGTTCGAAGAGCGCGACGGCGCTGTCCGGACAGCGCGCGGCTGTCCGGACGAGCTGGCCGCAAACCCACGCCCTTCTTGACGCGGGTGGCTCGCCGCGATACTTGCCATTGGGGTTGTTGTCGATCAGACGAAGCGCGGCCGCCTTCGCCTTCCTGGCGGCGAGCTGTGCCCGGAGCCCCCGCCAGGGTGACTCCGTGGATGCGCCGGCTGCGGCCGTCGCGGCGCCCGCCCAGGCACCGGCGGACGCTCCGGACGCCAGCGGCTACCGGACCGCGTTCGATCTGCTGGCCAACCGCGTCCACGCCTCGTCCTACCGGGACGGGCGGCTGGTCATCGACGCCGGCGCGCTCGACTTCCTGAAGTACGTCGACGGCGGCTGGAAGACCTCGTGGATGCTCGGCGAGAAGGACGAGGGGAAGCCGGCGTCGCTGGTGGCCGGGCTGGCCGCCATCTTCTTCGTTCCGGTCGACGCTGACGGTGACGGCCCCACCGCCGGTGCCTCCACGCTGTCGCTCACCATGCGCGCGCTGGCCCCCGCGCAGAAGGTGACGATCTTCGTCAACGAGAAGCCGGTCTCGACGCTGGACGTGGCGAACGCGCGCAAGCGCTACGACGTCGCCGTGCCGGCCGAGCTGCTGCACGCGGGCGACAACCGCGTCCGGCTGCAGTTCAAGGGGGCGGCGACGCTGGCCAGCGGCAAGCGCGCGGCGGCCGCCGTGCAGCAGATCGCCTTGGGACCCGCCTCGCTGGGGGCGCCAGCCGCCGAGCTGGGCGTGACCGAGGCTCGCGCCGTGGCGGTGGGGGGCAGCTCGCGCCGCGCGCTGGTGGGCGGGGGACGTGGCGGCCGCATCTCGTATTACGTGCAGCTCCCGGCCGGCGCGCGCCTGGCGGTGGCGGTGGGGGCTGACGCCGGCCAGGGCGGCCCGGCCCTGGTGCGCGTCGCCGTCGACGGCAAGCCGGCGCGCAGGCTGAAAGAGGTGACGGCCGGCGCCCAGTGGCAGGATCTGCTGGTCGATCTGGGCGATGCGGCGGGGCACGCCGCGCGCATCGACCTGGTGGCGCACGGGCCAGGAATCGCCTGGGGCGACCCGCGCATCGTGGTGAAGGCGCCGCCGCACGTGGCGCCGCCCAAGCCACAACCCCGGTTCGACCACATCTACGTCTGGATGGTCGACACGCTGCGCGCCGACAAGGTGCACGTCTACAACCCCAAGACGCGCGTCCAGACACCGAACTACGACGCCTTCGCCGCCGACGCCACCCGCTTCGCCTGGGCCACGGTGCAGGGGACCTGGTCCTTGCCCTCACACGCCTCGCTGCTGACCGGCGTCTACCCGACACTCCACAAGGCGACCGCGCACGAATCCAAGCTGGCCCCCGAGGTCCCCTTCGTGGCCGAGGAGCTGCATCAGGACGGGTACAAGACCGGGATGTTCTCGTCGAACGGCTACGTCTCGTCGAAGTGGGGCTTCGACCGGGGCTGGGACATCGACCGCAACTTCATCCGCGAGTCGCTGCCCAACAGCGCCGACTACCTCTGGAAGACGGCCAAGGCCTGGATCGTGCCCCTGCTCTCCAAGCGCCAGTTCGTGTACCTGGCCACGATCGAGCCGCACGTCGCCTACACGCCCAAGAAAGAGTTCCTGGCCAAGTACTGGGACAAACCGTACACGGGCCCGATCAAGCCGGTGCAGTCGGGCGTCCAGCTGGGGGCGATCAAGGGCGGCAAGCTGAAGATCAACGACACGGACAAGGCGTACCTGGAAGCGCTGTACGACGGCGAGGTCACCGGCAGCGATGCGCTGTTCGGCAAGTTCATCGCCGACCTCAAGCAGCTGAAGCTCTACGACACCTCGATCGTGGCCGTGGTGTCGGACCACGGCGACCAGTTCTACGAGCACGGCAGCGTCGGTCACGGCGACACCGTCTACCAGGAGCTGACGCACGTCCCGCTGATCATCCGCGCGCCCGGCCTGCTGCCCAAGGGCGGCGTCGTCGAGGCCGACGTCGAGATGATGGACATGGCGCCGACGCTGCTGGACCTGGCGGGCGCCCGGCCCGAGCCGAAGATGCAGGGGGCGACGCTGGTGCCGGTGGCGCTGGACGCCGTCGGCGTCTCGCCGCGCGCCGCGATGACGCTGGACGGTCAGGTGGCTCGCGGGCTGAAGGTGGCGCGCTATCGCCTGGTCAGCAAGGGCCCCGGCCGCATGGAGCTCTACGACGACTTCGCCGACCCGCGCGAGCAGAAGGACGTGGCGGCCGACCACCCGATCGCGTTGCGCTCGATGCGCGCCGTGCTGGGCCTGCTGTACGCCTACGAGACCAGCTGGTCGAAGGCGCGCTGGGGAACGGCCGCCAACCTCAACGAAGCGTTCTACAGCAGCGCCGGACCTCCAGGCCGCCGGGGGCCCGAGCCCAAATCCGGCGGCCCGAAGTAACGGCGCCCCTCACATCTTCTTGGGGAACAGGCTGCCGATGGCGGCGTACCACTTGTCCCCCATCCACTGGTAGCCGTCCTGGTACGGGTGGACGCTGTCCATGTCGGCGGCCGGGAACCCGGTGTTCAGGTCGACCACGATGACGTGCTTGCCCGCGGCCACGCGCGTCGCCACGACGCCCGGGATGGCGGCGTTGTAGGTCGTCACCTGGGCCTTGTCCATGTTGAGCGGGATGATCTGGGCCACCGCGATCAACGCGTTGGGGTACCCGGCGATGATCTGGTCGATCAGCATGCCCAGTCGGTCGGGCGCGCCGCCCGGATCGCTCATGTACATGTCGTTCGTCCCGATGTGGATGAGGACGATGTCCGACGGCATGCTCAGCGTCTTGTTCTTGGTGATCTGCTGCGAGATGCCCTGGATGGTGATCCCGCTGGTGGCCTCGAAGTTCTGCGGGAAGGGGACGCCGTCCACGGTGCTCGGGCCGTCCTTCAACGTGCCGGTGAACGTGATGTTCTGGCCGGCCATCAGCGCGTCGTGGAACAGCTCGGGGCGATACGAGCCCTCGTAGTTGATGCCGTAGGTGATCGAGTCACCGACCGGGAGGATCTTGCAGGGGGTTCCGTCGGTCGGGCAGGGGTTGTAGGTGTTGCCCGCGCCGCCGCCGCCCGTCGTCGTGGTACCGCCGGTGCCCGTGCTGCCGCCGCCGCTGTGGCCGGCCATCGCGTGGCCGCCGCCGCCCGTGTTGCCGCCGAGCGAGCCGCCGGCGCCACCCGTGGCCGAGCCCCCGGTGCCGACCGAGCCGCCCGTCGACCCGCCGGTCCCGGTGATTCCGCCGGTGCCGGTCCCGCCGGTTCCGAGGGAGCCGCCCGTGGCGTGCGTGCCGCCGGTGGCGGTCCCGCCGGTTCCGGGCGAACCGCCCGTCGCGGTTCCGCCGGTCCCGGTAGCTCCACCCGTCCCATCCCCCCCGTCACTGTTGGGGCTGGCGCACGCAGACAGAATCAAACCCGTGGCCATCGAGATTGTCAGGAGATGGCGGTGCAGCTTCATGGGGGGCCTCCGTAGAGGTCCCGCTTAACGCGCCCGGGTCTGCGGCGTCTTACAAGTTGACGGGTTTTTTTGCCGGAAAATCGGGGGGGTAGCCTGAAAAGCCAACTCGCGCGATGTGTCAGCCAACCCGGCGACGCACGCGACGGCGTCGGCGGGAATTTGTTGGCAAAACCTCCCGGGCATTCTCATGTTTGGCGCGAATTCCGGGATCGACGGCAGCCGCGGACATTCCCCTCTAAGGTTTTGAAATGAAGTCACTTACGACGCTTCGAGTTGCCTTGGCCCTTCTCGTGAGCACGGCGGTCGCGGCCGGCTGTTCATCGTCGGGCGGCGGCGGAGACACCGGCGCGGGCGGCAGCAGCGCGGGGACCGGCGGCAACGGCACCGGCGGGCTGACGGGCACGGGCGGCAGCAGCTCGGGGACCGGCGGCAACGGCACCGGCGGGCTCACGGGCACAGGGGGCCTGACGGGCACGGGTGGGCTGACGGGCACGGGCGGGCTGACGGGCACAGGCGGCAACGGATCGGGCGGGATGGGCGCGGGCGGTGGCGGCGGAAAGGGATCGGGCGGGAGCGGTGGCGGTGCCGGTGGCAAGGCCGGGGCGGGCGGCGCGGCCGGCGCAGCAGCAGGCGGCGCGACCGGCGCTGGCGGCGCTCAGGCGTTCCAGCCGTGCCCCACTGACGGGACCGCCTGCAAGATCCTCCCGCTCGGCGACTCGATCACCTACGGGCTGATCACCATGAGCCAAGATCAGGTGTCATCTGACCCGAGCATCAACGGGAAGGACTCGCACGGCGGCTATCGGGTCGAGCTCTTCCACAAGGCCAACACCGACAGCCAGAAGATCACCTTCGTCGGATCGATCATGAACGGTCCGAGCATGGTCGACGGCATGCCCTTCCCGCCCGACAATGAGGGCCACAGCGGCTTCACGATTACGCAGATGCAGCCCTACGCGGCGGCGACGGGATCGAGCTCGGACGTCAAGTACGCGCCGAACATCATTCTCCTTCACATCGGAACCAACGACGCTCGTTCGAGCTCCGTGAGCACAGCAATCACGAACTTGACGACCCTCATCACCACGATCACCACCAGCTTCCCGAACGCCCTGCTGGTCGTCACCCAGATCATTCCCTACCCGTCGGAGAAGTCGTTCGTGAATTCGTACAACCCCATGATTCCGACGGTCGTCAAGATGTTCGCCTCCATGGGCAAGCACGTCATCGGGATCGACATGAGCGAGACCACCGGCGGGTTCGACGCGTCGACCATGCTCGCTGGCGACGGCGTGCACCCGAACCAGACCGGCTATGATTTCATGGGCGACGCCTGGTACGCGGCGATCAGCAGCTACCTGCACTGATCGGCGGTCAGTAGCCGTCCGAGGTTCCGACGTAAACCTGATCGATCTCGCTGCCCAGGCCCCAGGTGGTGCAGGCGAAGCTGATGCTGTTGGCGTTCGAGGGAGCGTCGTAGGTGGTGCTCAACACCGCCCACTGGTTGACCGCCGACGCGGTGAGGAGCGATCCCCCCGCGAGACCGGTGCCGGTGCAACCGGTGCCGGCGTAAGGAGCGTAGCTGCAGAAGACGCTGCCGCTGCTGCTCTCGTAGTAGTGCAGCCCGATGTAGTAGCGGGTGTTGGGCTGAATGCTCGGAATGCACTGGCTGATCGAGCCCGAGGTGTTCCCGTTGAAGTCGACGCACCCCGAGGTCTTGCAGCCGTCGGCGTCGTTGTCGCCGGCCCAATTCACACCCCCCGAAGCCGACCATGAGGACAGGGTGAAGTCGTCGAAGTTCGCGTCCTGCAGCAGGTTCGTGGAGCTCTTCGGCCGGCACTGGCAGGCGTGGCCGGCCGAGCAGACGGAGCCGGTCGTCGTGCAGCTGGTGGAGCTGGTGCACTCGACGCAGCTTCCGCTGTAGCAGTAAGGCGTGGCGCCCTGGCAGGTCTGGCAGGCGGTGCCGCAGTGAGAGGGAGAGGTGATGTCGGCGCAGGCGCCGTTGCAGACCCCCTGGCCGCTGGGGCAGCTGGTGGCGCAGGCCGGCGTGCCGTCGGTGCGGCACCCGTAGGGCGCGCAGCTCATCGTCGTCGAGCTCGTGCAGGTGCCGCTGCCGTTGCAGACGGCAGCGGTCGTGGCCGTGCCGCTGGTGCAGCTGGCCACCGCCCCGCAGGACCTGGTGCTATCCGGGTAGACGCACGACGCCCGGTGTTCGTCGGTGCCGTCGCAGGCGCTGCCGCAGGTGCCGCTGCCCGCGCAGGGGGTGCGCGGCGTCAGCACGGGGATGCAGGTCCCGGGCGTGCTGGCGGTCGCGCAGGCCTCGCACTGGCCGGTGCACGCGGTGTTGCAGCAGACACCGTCCGCGCAGTGGCCGGTGCCGCACTCGGCGTCGGCGCTGCAAGCGTTGCCCTGGCCCCTGGCGACGCACACCCCGCTGCTGTTGCAGACAGGGGTGTTGCCGCCGCACCCGCCGCAGCACTGGGTGGTCGGGATGCAGGTGGAGCCGCACAGCTTGGTCGAGCCGGTGCAGCCGCCGGCGCCGCCCGAGCCGCCGGTGCCGGTCCCGCCGGTGCCTGTGCCGCCCGTGCCTGTGCCCCCGGTGCCGGTCCCGCCGGTGCCGGTCCCGCCCGTGCCAGAGCCGCCCGTGCCTGTGCCGCCGGTGCCGGTCCCGCCGGTGCCGGCCCCACCCGTGCCCGCTCCCCCCGTGCCGGGGCCTGCCCCGCCGGCGCCGCCCGTCGCCACCGTTCCACCCGCGCCGCCGGTTCCGGTCGGGGCGCCCGCCGCTCCGCCCTTGCCGCCACCGCCGCCCGTCCCGCCGTCCAGCGACACGATCCGGCCTGTCTCGCAGGCCACGAGCCCCATGATCCCGATCAGCGAGACCACCAGGAGACGCAACGATTGGAAGCGAAAAGCATTCGTAGGCAAGGTGGGATCTCCTATCGCATCATGCCGTAAAATGCGATCGGTGCATCGGTTGGTGGAACGCACGCGCTCGAAGGAGATTCCCGCAGCATCCAGCACAGCTTTCCGCCGAACCTGGGCTGTGGTCGCTCTGGTGGCGGGGCTCGGCGCCCTCGGGTGGGCGGGCCCGGCGGTGGCCGCCGACGAGAGCGCCGAGTCACTGATCCGGCGCGCCATCGAGATGAGGCGCCGCCTGGACGATGAAGGGGCGCTGGTGCTGCTGCGCCAGGCGTACGACATGTCGCATTCGCCGCGCGCCGCGGGGCAACTGGGTATCTGCGAGCAGGCGCTGGGGCGATGGGTCGACGCCGAAACGCATCTCCTGGAGGCGCTGAAGGACGCCAGCGATGCGTGGGTCAAGAAGAACAACGCGACGCTTCTGCAGTCCCTGTCGATCGTCAAAGGCAAGATCGGCCGCGTCGAGATCAGCGGCGACCCGGCGGGCGCGACCGTGCTGGTCAACGGCGCGGGCGTCGGACAGCTTCCCCTGAGCAGCCCCGTGCGGGTCGCCGAGGGCGAGGTCGAGGTCGAGCTGCAGGCGACCGGTTACGCCCGCGCCAGCAAGAGCTTTCGCGTCGAGGGCGGGCAGTTCCAGACCATCGTGCTCCACGCCACCAAGGATGCGCCTCAGACGGCCGGAGGGAACGAAGGCGCCCGTCCGCCACAGGCAGACGTCAGGACGCCCCCCTCGGGCGACGGAGCCGGCGCCCCGGGCGGAAGCCCGGCCACCGAAGCCGACACCGGCGCCTCCGCCTGGCGGCAGAGCTGGAAGTTCATCGGCGCCGGCCTGGCGGTCGTGGGAGCCGGCGTGGGGATCTACGGCGTCATGCACAACCACCAGCAGAAGAACGCCTTCGACCAGGGCTGCGGGATCGACCAGGGCATGGCGGTCCTCATCCCCCCCGCCCCCAGCGGCTACACGCAACAGACCTGCGAGGCCTACAAGGCCGGCTACGAAAACGGGACCACGATCGCGGTCGTCGGGTTCGTGAGCGCCGGGGTGTTCGCGGCCGCCAGCGTCGTCGCCTGGTTGACGGAGCCAGCGCCGGCCGAGGCGCAGGCTGCCACCGCCTGGTCGTGCGTGCCCGCGGTCGATCCCCACGGCGCGGTGTCGGTGGGCTGCGCGCTCCGCTTCTGAGTCGGGGCCGCGGCGCGCCGCGGCGCGGGTCCCCGCAAAGATCTGAGCCGTTCGCGGTGCCGGAGGGTACAAACTAGGGGCCAGGGCCGCATGATCCACAAGTACGGCTTGCCGCTGACGGATTCGGATTGGTCCGGGCTCCCCATGCGGGTGGGGCACTTCCCCAGTGCCGGACGGATCGAGGACCTCAGCACCGCCAGCGACGCGGTGCTGCTCTGGACCGGCGCCACCTCGCACGTCGAGATCGCCTTCCGGGACGGCGGCGGGGCCATCCGCGAGCGCCGCTTCGAGCGCGCGAGCGGCATGATCGACATCCTGCCGCGCAGCGTGGTGCTGGAGCAGGTTCGCTGGAAGAACGACGGCCTCGGGTCGAACTGCGTCTCCGTGAACTTTCCGGCGGGCAGCCTGGCGCAGCTTCTGGGCGAGGGGGACAAGGCCCCGCTCGAGCACGTGGGACCGCGGTTCGCGCTCAGCGATCAGCACGCCGCGGACCTGATCACGCGCCTGCAGGCGCAGGTGGTCTCGGGAAACCCGCTGGGGGCCGCGTACTCGCAAGGGCTGTCGCTGACGCTGGTCTCGTACCTGTTCGCCAGCTACGCGCCCGGCGTGCGCCCCAGCGCCGACATCGCGGTCGAGCCAGGGCGGCTCCCCCGGCTGCAGTGCGAGGCGCTGATGGTGTTCGTCGAGGACTTCCTGTCGCGCAACATCGGCCTGGTGGACATGGCGGCCGTCGTCGGCTACAGCCCCGACCATTTCTCGCGCCTGTTCCGGCAGACCTTCCGCATCTCCCCTTATCGTTACCTGGTGAGCCGCCGGGTCGAGCGCGCCAAGGCGATGCTCCGGGACGCCGCGCTCCCCATCGCTGAGATCGCGCTGGCCTGCGGCTTCTCGAGCCAGTCGCACCTCAGCAGCGTGTTCAAGCGCATGACCGGCGTCACCCCCGCGCGCTACCGAAGGGGCTGACGCCTGCGCTGGATCGGGTTCTCGACGTTGGTGGAACCCGCCTGTCACCGAGGGCACGCGAACATGAATCGCGGCCAGGCGACGCCGTCGCCGCAACGAAGCCTGCGACCAGCTAGGCGGTCAGGCCGGCCGCGCGGGTGACGGCGGACAGCGACGGGATGCCGCCGGCGCCGCCCAGCTGGCTGCAGTTCAGCGCCGCGGCGGCGTTGGCGAAGGGGAGGCACTTGTCCAGCGGCCAGCCCTGGAGCGTCCCGTAGATGAAGGCGCCGCGGAACACCTCGCTGGCGCCGGTGGTGTCGTAGACCTCGACGGGGAGGGCCGGCTGGCGGACCAGCGTCTCGTTCTCCAGCGCGATGGCGCCCTCTTCGCCCAGCGTGATGACGGCGATCTTGGGGCCCATCTGGGTCAGCTCCAGCAGGCTGCGCTTCATGTCCGACGAGTGCGAGAACTCGGCGGCGAAGCGCTCGTTGCCGATGACGATGTCCGACACGTCCAGCAGCTCGCCCATCCCGGGGCCCAGGCCGCGCGCGTCCAGCAGCACCGTGATTCCCAGGGCGTGCGCGCGCTCGGCGGCGGCCACCTGCGTGGCCGGGTTGCGGCCGTCGACCAGCAGCACCCGCGCGTCGTCGAACAGGTTGCGCGACAGCTCACCCGGCTCCAGCGGCGCGACGCTGCCGCGTGTGAACCGCACCAGCCGGCGTCCCGTCCGCTCGTCGACCAGGATGAACGACGCGGGCGACACCCGGCCCGGCTCGATCAGGACCTGCGAGACGTCGACCCCGAACTGCTTCAGCCCGCGCAGGACGATCGAGCCGAACTCGTCGTCGGAGAGGCGGCCGAAGTAGCGGGCCCGGCCGCCCAGCGCCGCCACGGTGGCCAGCGTGGTCCCGACCGCCCCACCGCTCTGCACGCTGAACGTCCCCAGCTCGATCACCGGCTCCGGCGAGCGCGGGCCCACGCCGAGCATCTCGACCGTTGCCTGGCCGAGACCGACGACGAGATCTGAAGCGCTCGCAGCCGCCACGGCAGGAAGTTATCACGAAACCCCAGCCGTGCGCCCGCCCGCCCGTCGGGCCGGCGGATTGCTGCCCGGTCTCGGGCCGGGCGGCCGGCGCCGCGCCCTGCGGGGAAGCGAGCCTGACGCTCGTGACGTGCCGCGCCGCAGGGAGGGGCCGCCGAGGCGCCGAGCCGACGTCCGTCTGGATTCGGTCCTTGCGGGCCGAGAACACTATTCGAGCGGCCTCGACCAGCTCCTGCAGCGGGACGAAGTCATCGGCCACGAGCTGAAAGAGCTGCGGCTCGACTAAAGCTCGGCGGCCAGGTAGGCCTGTCGCGGCCGGACCGGCTACTGGCCTTCGCCGCCTTGCAGCTTCGCTTCGTCCGAGCGTTTGAGGATGATGAACTCGACGCGGCGGTTCTTGCTCCAGCAGTCTTCGTTGTGCTGGGTGCAGATCGGCTTCGTTTCGCCGTAGCCGTGACTCTTGAGGCGGCTGGGCAAGACGTTGCGCTGCTCCAGGGCGACGCGCACGGAGTGGGCGCGCCGTTCGGTCAGGTCCAGGTTGTGGGCGTCGTCGCCGCGCTCGTCGGCGTGCCCCTGGATCTCGATCAGGTCGATCTGGGGGTTGCCGTTGATGGTCGCGGCGATGGCGTCCAGCAGCGGGAACGAGATCGGTTTGATCTCGTCCTTGTCGGTCTCGAAGTAGATCTTGTCCAGGATCTCCAGCTTGCCCTTGTGGACGATGACCTTCCCCTTGTCGGGGCAGCCGTCGGCGTCCTCGAAGCCGTTGTACGTCTCCGGTTCGTTCGGGCACTTGTCGTTGACGTCCAGGATCCGGTCGTGATCGTTGTCGGGATCGGGGCAGCCGTCCTGGTCCTCGAACCCGTCCTTGTCCTCGGGATCGTTCGGGCACAGGTCGTTCTTGTCCGGGATGCCGTCCTTGTCGTTGTCGGGATCGGGGCAGCCGTCCTGGTCCTCGAAGTTGTCCTTGTCTTCCGGATCGTCGGGGCACTTGTCGACGTCGTCGGGGATGCCGTCGCCGTCGCG
>DATJWP010000129.1:0-16264 GCA_035578045.1 Polyangia bacterium
TGGAGCAGCTCCGGGCGGTTCTCGTTGAACCAACGGACGCGTTCGGCGAAGTGCGGCAGGCGCGAGAGCACCTCCGTGCTGTAGACCGAGGTCGCGCAGAGCGGCAGCAGGCCCACGATCGAGCGCACCTTCAACCGCGTGCTGAACTGGCCGGGGACGCGGAGAACGTCGTAGAAGAAGCCGTCCTCCTCGTCCCAGAGGGCGGCCCGATCCGCGGTGCGGTTGGTGGCATAGGCAATCCGGATCACCTGCTCGTAGAACTTGATCGCCATCGCTTCGTAGGTCGAATCGACCAGGGCGATCTCCAGCGCCATGTCCAGCATCGTCTGGGCGTAGAACGCCATCCAGGCGGTGCCGTCGGCTTGCTCCAGGTAGCCGCCGGTCGGCAAGGGCGAGCTCCGGTCGAACACCCCGATGTTGTCGAGGCCCAGGAACCCGCCCTCGAACAGATTTCGGCCGTCCCGGTCCTTGCGATTCAGCCACCAGGTGAAGTTCGACACCAGCATGTTGAAGGTTCGCTTCAGCGACGGCAGCGACTCCTCGCCCAGCGCGCCCCGGTTCAGGCGGTAGTTGTAGAGCGCCGCCCAGGCGTGCACGGGCGGATTGACGTCGTCGAAGTTCCACTCGTAGGCAGGGAGCTGCCCGTTCGGGTGCTGGTAGCGCTCGAGCAGCATGAGGTCCAGCTGATCGCGCGCGAACATCGGGTCGACGAAGCCCAGCGCCACCGCGTGGAAGGCCAGGTCCCAGGCGGCGAACCAGGGGTACTCCCACTTGTCGGGCATCGAGATGATGTCGGCGCTGTACATGTGGAACCAGGCCTGGTTCCGGCCGCCGCTGCCCGCTTGGGTGTCGCGGGTCACCCCACGCCGGCCGAGCCAGCCCTCGAGGTCGTAGACGTAGGCCTGCTTGGTCCAGAGCAACCCCGCGTACCCCTGGCGGACGACGTTCTTGGCGTCGTCGCTCAGCTTGGCTGGCAGGAGTCGGCCGTAGAACTCGTCGGCTTCCCCCCGTCGTCCGTCCACCACCTGGTGGAAGCCCGCGAACGGATCCGGCAGCTCGCGGGGCGGCCGCGGCGTGAGCCGCAGCTGCAGGACCGCCGTCTCCCCGGGGCCCACCGTCATCTGATAGTGCGCGGCCGACTTGGTTCCGCGCAGCGTCGGGTCGACCGCGTTCTGGCGACCGGTCACCACGAAGTCGTTGATCCCGTCCTTCTGGTAGGTGGTGGGGTTGGGCTGGCCCCACAGCCGGTAGAAGTTGGTCTCGTTCTCGGTGAACAGGAGCGTGGGCCCCTGGTCGCAATACAGGAACCGGTCGCCCAGCAGCGGATGATGCGCGGCGATCACCCGGCATCGGTCGTGGTGGTCCGCCCGGAGCTCGGGCCGCGGCGTGCCCGGCGTCGCCCACCAGGTGTTGCGGAACCAGAGGTGCGGCAAGAGGTGCAGCGGCGCCGGATCCGGGCCGCGGTTGACCGCGGAGATGCGGATCGAGATGTCCTCCGGATCGGACTTGGCGAACTCGACGAAGACGTCGAAGTACCGATCGCCCTCGAAGACCCCCGTGTCGAGCAGCTCGAACTCGAAGTCGTTGCGCGTCCGGCGGGCGTTCTCGGCGACGAGCTGACCGTAGGGGAACGCGGCCTGCGGGTACTTGTACAGCATCTTCGCGTAGGCGTGCGTCGGGGTGCTGTCCAGGTAGAAGTAGTACTCCTTGACGTCCTCGCCGTGGTTCCCCTCGCCGTTGGTGAGGCCGAACATGCGCTCCTTCAGCATCGGGTCCTTGCCGTTCCAGAGCGCGAGCGAGAAGCAGAGGAGCATCCGGTCGTCGCAGAACCCGGCGATCCCGTCCTCACCCGACAGGTAGGCGCGCGACCGTGACTGGTCGTGGCTGACGTCGTTCCAGGCCTCGCGGTGCGGATCCAGGTTCTCGCGCACCGTGCCCCATTGCCGTTCACTCAGATACGGCCCCCACTTTCGCCAGGGGACACCCTTGGATTCGATCTCTTCGAGGCGCAACCGTTCAGGCGTGGGGGTCGGCATGGGCGAGAACGTGGCGCCTCCACGCACTCACGCCATGTGCGTTTCTTCCTCAAAAGGTCTCGCTCAGAATGCCAGGTTGGTCTGTAAGGTGATCAGCTGCGCTCGACCGGCGGTTCCCGGCAACTTCACCGGCCCGAGGGCGGTCATGCCCGGCGACTGCTGGTCGGCATAGGCGTAGCGAAGCTTCACGATCAGGGTGGGCGCCTTGACGTAGTACGTGACCTGGCCCTCACCGGCCAGAAACCGATCGGTCGAGAGGCGCGTGCTCGGGTCGGCCCAGTCGCCCTGCACCGCCGCATCGAGCTTCCTGCGAAAGATCAGGACGCCGAGCTGAGCCCAGGCGCCGACCGACGTGTAGCTCGGCGTTCCATCCAGCGGATTCGTCCGGCTCACGTAACCTTCGGTCAAGAAGACGACGCGGCGAGATTGAACGAAGATGTCCGCGCCTGCCGTCTGTTCCTTGGTGGTCGTGCCGGACGCCATCGAGGTGAACACGAACGAGTTCGGATCGAAGTTCTGGGTCGCGGTCTGGATCTTGGCGACGTAGCCCTGCAAGGTGAACGAGACCCTGAAGGGCGCCGGATCGTCGCCGAGCGCGTAGACGAACTCGGCGTCGCCCATCTTTCCCATCGGGTTGAACGTGATCCGGCCCTCGCCGACGTAGTTGCCGGCGATGGTGGTGAACTGGCGAAGCGGTGAGCCGGCGTAGAGCCCGGCGTAGTAATCGAAGCGATCGGCGACCGAGCCGTACAGGGTGAGACCCTTGTCGCGGCCCGACCAGAAGTATCCGGCGACCGGTCCCGTCTCCGGGAAGACGATGCGATAGAGGCCGAAGTTCTCGTGGCGCGAGAAGGGGGTGTTTTGTTGGCCGAACCGAACCCCGAGCTCGCGGGCGGGTCGTACGTCCAGGTAGGCGTAAAGAAGGTAGGGCGGGTTGTCGGCAAGCTCTGCGGTCGTCAGGAACGTGATCCAGGGTCGAACCAGCGAGCCGCCCAGGGAAGGGCGAGCCGAGAAGATGGATGTGCGATCTTGTGACGCACCGTTCAGGAACGCCGGACCGAGCCGATAAGCCCCCTCCAACCCCACGCGCAGCTGGTAGTTGTCGTCGGTAGCCGATCTGATCGCCAGGCCCTCGCCCGGCACGTAGCCGCCGATCAGTGGTTGGGCCTCGCCGGCTTCCGCGGCGCCGGCCTGCGCCTCCCAGGCCAGCGCCGATGCCAGGACCAGCCGGCTGGTTCCAGACCACCGGCGGTTCAACGCGACTGCTCGAGCGGCCGCCCTCCGCCCGGATGACCATGGCTCCAGATCCGACTGGAGACCGACCGAACGATCACGAAGGGGAGAAACACCAGCAACCCGCCAACGAAGAGCGCCGCCAGCGGCCGGATCCGGCCGTTGATCATGTGCTGCAAGATCGAGTCGATCACCAGGGCGACCAGAAGCGGCAGCAGGGCCTCGCGGGCCGCGGTGGCCACCATGGCGCCGCGGTGGCCCTTTTCCCGCCCAAACGCCTGCAAGAACGGCGGCTCACCGCGCTTGGCGGATCGAATTCCCACCCGGATCCCCAGGATGATCGCGGCCAGCGGCTGCAGAACCAGACGGAACTGAAATGATCCGCCGAACAGTCCGTGACCGGAGAGGTCACGCCCGATGGAGTCCCACAGGCCGTGCATGGCCGGGAAAACTAGCGATGTGGCCGTGCGCAGCCAGACGCCCGACCAGCTTCCCGGCAATTCCGTACGGGTTCAGCTGAGCGGTCCCACGTGCAGGATGATCCCCGCCAGCACCATCAATCCCATGGCGATGACCGAGCAGGCGACATAGAACGTGAAGCCCGGCCGGTGCTGCCCGACCGTGCGGACGTTGTGGAGATACTCGATCGTTCCCGCCAGGAGTGAGAGCGTTCCCAGCGACGCCAGGGCGATGCCCATGTGGCGCGGGCCCCTCTCGTGCTTCGCGGCCAGCGCGTGCATGAACTTGTAGATGGTGAACCCGAAGCTGATCGTGGACAGGGCGGTCCGGATCCAGGCCATCAGCGTGCGCTCGGCCGCCAGGGTGGTCCGGATCGCAGCCAGATCGGTCTTCGGGTCCGACTCCATCCGGTTCCTTCACCCCGCGCTCGAGGGGGACGGCCGGACGGCGGCGCGCGTCCGGCCTGGCCCCGGCGCGGCGCGCGTGCGCCGCCGGCCACCGCCGACCAGGAGCGCCGCCAGCACCGCCAGGACCAGCGCCACGCCGGTGGCCGCCCCGAACAGCGTCCGCAGGCCGATCCCGGCCCGGCCTTGCAGGGGCGCGATCCCCAGCGCCGCCACCCCGTAACCGAGCTGATAGCCGGCGATGAGGTGCCCGGCCGGCGCGTCCCCGCGCCCCAGGCTGATGGTGAGCGGGAGCAGCGCCGAGCAGCCGAGCCCGGCGAAGCCGAAGGCGGCCACGCCCAGGGCCGCCTTCGACCCGGGCACCAACGAGATCGCGATCAGCGCCAGCCCGATCGCCCAGGGGAGCAGCCGGAAGGTCGCGCGGGCCGGGAGCCAGCGCTCGACGGCGGCGAACAGGATCCGGCCGGCGGTGGCCATGGCCCAGAACAGGGTCAGGGCCAGCGAGGCCAGGTCGGCGGGCGACCCCAGGACGCCGCGCATGTACAGGATGGCCCAGTTGCCGTTCAGCGTCTCGACGACGCCGTAGCCGAAGGCGAACGCGATGAACATCCAGAACCGCCGGGTGCGGACCGCCCTGGCTTCGGCGGCTCCGGCGGCGGCCAGCGACAGCGGCAGGCTGAAGGCCAGCAGCGCGCCCAGCAGCACGCCGACCGCGAGCGGCAGGCCCCACCAGGCGCCCAGGTGAACGAACATGCCGATCAGGAGCGGCGCCAGCGCCGTCCCCATCCCCAGCAATGCGTTGAGCGCCAGGACCGCGACGTCGACGCGATCGGGAAAGAGCGCCGCCGCCAGCGTGTTCAGCGCCGGCACCGTCAGCCCGAAGCCGGTCCCCATCAGCGCGGTGGCCAGGAGCAGCAGCGGATACGCCAGCGCGTGCGCGCCCAGCGCGAAGCGGCTCCCGACCAGCAGCGCCATCGAGCAGAGATTGGCCCCGAGCCCTGCCAGGAACACGCGCTTGCCGCCCCAGCGGCGTTGCGCCTGCCCGCCCAGCAGCGCCGCCGAGATGGCCATGATCGTCTGCGGCACGAACATCGCGCCGTACTCGCCGCTGGTCAGTGCGTAGGCGGAGCGGTCGGTGAACACCGCGCTGGCCGCCGGGAACGTCACCAGCGCCAGACCTTGCAACAGGCCCGCGCCGTAGACAGCCACGACCTGTTTCCGCTGGGCCATCCTCGCTGCCTGAGTTAGCCATGGCCTGACAGGCGCACAAGGCGAGGGCGACCCAATCAGCCGCTGGGTTAGAGCTTGACCTGGGTCGAGACCCGCAACCGGTTGTGAGCGCTCAGGCCAGACGCTGGCGCAGGTGGTCTCCGACGCGCAGGGCGTTCGCCATGGCGGTCAGGCCGGGGTTCACCGCGCCGATGCTGGGGAAGAAGCTGGTGTCGACCACGTAGAGGTTGTCCAGCTCGTGCGCCTTGCAGTTGACGTCGAGCACCGAGGTCCTGGGGTCGCGGCCGAAGCGGCAGGTGCCGGCCTGGTGCGCGACGGCGGTGACGTCCATCTCGTTCCGCAGATACAGGTTGCGCGGGATCAGGTGCTCGGCGTGCATCCCCAGGCTCCCCAGCATCGACTTGAGCTGGTCGTAGAGCTTCTGGGTGGGGACCTGGTTGGTGCGGGTGTAGCTGAGCCGGACGCTGCCGTCGCTCTCCAGCGTGACCCGGTTGTCCGGCCGCGGGAGATCCTCGGTGCAGAGCCAGAAGTCGACGGCGTGCAGGGCCAGCTTGTCCAGCGGATAGAGCGGCGTCAGCTTGGCCAGCTTGTTCTCGCCGCGGAACATCGGCGCCTGCGACTTGCCGACCATCTGGATGTTGCCCAGCGGGTAGTCGGTGTCCGGGCCGCGGAAGTAGAAGTCGTTGATGCCCAGCGTCTTCTGATAGTGCGTGGGGTTCGGCTCCTTCGACACCGCCAGAACGGCCTGGTTGTTGTGGGCCATGTAGTTCCGCCCGACCTGATCCGACCCGTTGGCCAGGCCGCGGGGGTGCTTGTCGTTGGCGGAGGCCAGCAGGAGGCGCGCCGAGTTGGTGGCGCCGCAGGAGACGACCACGATCTGGCCGACGTAGCTGACCGTCTGGCCGTCTTGCTCGACCACCACCTCGGTCACCGCCGTGCCGGTGGCGTTGGTCTTCAGCTGCGTGGCGCGGGCGTTGGTCACCAGCGTGACGTTGGGGAACTGCAGGGCCGCCCGCACCCCGATCACCTCGGCGTCGGCCTTGGCGTGGACCAGGCAGGGGAAGCCGTCGCAGTCCATGCAGCGGATGCACTTCGAGAACGGAATGTTGTTCTCTTGCAACATGATCCCGCAGGGGGAGTGGAACGGCCGGTAGCCGGCCTTCTGCAGATCTTCGCTCAGCTTCTGGATGCGCGGCTCGTGCGAGACCGCCGGGAACGGATAGGGGCCGCTCGACGGTGGCTCGGTCGGGTCCTCGCCGCGCGCGCCGTGGACCTGGTACAGGTTCTCGGCGCGCATGTAGAACGGCTCGAGCTCGGCGTACGAGATCGGCCAGGCCGGCGAGATGCCGTCCTGGTGGCGGACCTCGCCGAAGTCTCGCTCGCGCATCCGGTAGAGCGCGGCGCCGTACAGCTTGGTCGCCCCACCCACGTAGTAGTGGACGCCGGGTTGAAACGGCTTGCCGTCCTTGTCGTACCAGGTCTCTTTCGAGACGTAGCGCCCTTCGACGAACACGTCCTCCACGTTCCAGTTGGCGCGCTCGCGCGGGAGCCACCCGCCCCGCTCGAGCAACAGGACCCGCTTGCCGAACGGCGCCAGCTCCGCCGCCAGCGTGCCGCCGCCGGCGCCGGTTCCGATGATGATGACGTCGTAGATGTCAGCCACGGGCCACCCCCGCGTTGGGCGGCGTGTTGAACCGGATCACGCTCTTGATGGCGTCCTTCCCGTCGGCCAGCACGTCCCCGATCGTCTCGGGCGGGAAGTGGCCGGTGATGAGCGACCGCACCTGCTGGGGCCAACGGGCCTTGAACCGCCCCAGGTCCCGGATGGCGTGATCGAACGACGGGGGCCCCGCGTTGACCGTGCCGTAGATCAGCTGGTTGCCCAGCACCAGGTTGCGCATGACCCGCTCGGCGTCGACGGTGACGTCGCTCTTGCGGCCGGGGACGCCCGTGAAGATCAGCACGCCGTTCTTGCCGATGGCCGGGAGCGCGGCGAACGCCACGTTGGCCGAGCCTGTCGCCTCGAAGATCAGGTCGACGTTGGGCATCCGCTTGCCCAGATCGCCGACCGCCAGGGACTTTGCCTCGAGGTAACGCGCGCCCAGGCTCTCGACCCACTTGGCGCGCGGGCTGCTGGCGCTCTCCAGCGAGTAGACCCAGGTGTCGAACCCGCGGACCAGCAGCGCCAGGGCGCCCAGCAGGCCGACGGGGCCGGCCCCCAGGACCACCCCGTTCAGCCCCCGTTTCTCCTCGATCTTGGGATCGATCCAGGGCATGCGGACCAGGATCGAATCGAGCTCGATGAGCGCCTTTTCGGCGATGGTGAGCGGCTCGGTGAGCACCGCGATGTCGGCGATCTCCGGCGGCACCACGTGCATGTTCTTCTCGCGGTCCACGACCTCGTCCGTCATGAAGCCGTGCAGCCCCTTGATGCCGCGCTCGGTGTAGGCGCCGGTCAGGCAGAAGTCCGGGCGATCGTGCTTGCAGGGGCGACACTCGGGCCGCCCGCAGGACCGGCGCACCGTGGTCACGACCAGGTCGCCCTTCTGGATCCCGCTGACCGCGCCCCCAACCTCGACCACCTCGCCCAGCGACTCGTGCCCCATCACCAGGTAGGGCTCGCCCGCCGGCGGGGTGCCGTATTCGAACCGCGCGATCTCGTGGTCCGTCCCGCAGACCCCCACGTCCAGCATGCGCAGCCGCACCTGATCGTCGCGTTCGATCTTGGGTGACGGGCGCTCGACCACACGGATCTTCTTCTCGGCCGGGAACATCGCAACTGCTCGCATGATGACCTCGCTGACTTGGGTGGCTGGCTTCTCGTCTCCCTGGGGCGTCAGGCCGGGCGGGGTCGAAGGCTCCGCCCCGCGATCACCGAGCTGGTGACCGGCTCGGTGCGCGGTTGCGCGGGCTTCGCTCGCGCCGGCTGCGCCACCAAGAAACGCGACTCCATGAGCGCGGGGAGGCGCCGGATCGCCTCGCGCGCGGCGTCGACGCCGGCGAACAGGGGGAGATCTCCCGGCCCCAGGCTGCGCCCCAGCCAGTCGAGCGGATCGGGCGCCACGATCGCCTCGACCTTGTGCTTGGCGTCGAACAGGGGCTGCACCCCGTCGCGGGTCGGTCCGACCACCGCCATCCCGTGCTTGTGCCCCGCCAGGTTCGGCGCCAGCCCGGCGGCCAGCGTGACGGCCCGGCGGTCGGAGGCGTTCACGTCCTCGGGGCGGGCGATCACCACCACCCGGTCGAAGCGCGACACGTCGCCGTGCGCCAGCAGCACCGGCACCGGCGCGCGCAGCAGGCTCTCGGCGGCCTCGGTCCCGGGCGCCAGGAGCGACGACACCCACCACTCGGCGACCAGCAACGTGGCGTCCTCGGCCACGATGGTCTCGAGCAGCCCCTCGGGCACGGTGGGCGCGACCCGGAACACGGTGCGCGATTCCAGCCCTTCCTTGGCCAGCCAGGCCTCGGCCTGGCCCGGGAGCTTGCGCTGCGAGGCGATCTCGGGGGCCGGCGCCGTCTCGGCGGCGAAGCTGGCCGCCAGGACGATCCCGCCGTCGTTGGTCGCCAGGCGCCCGGCCAGCGAGAGCACGGAGCGAGTCGACTCGCCCCACACCGGCACCAGGACCATCTTCCCCAGCGCCCCCTCGTCCTCGACGACCTTCTCCACTCGCTTGCCGAACAGGCTCACCATCGCCGGCGTCACCACCAGCGAGACCAGGATGACGACCAGAACGGCGTTGATGGTCTGCTTGTCGAACAGGCCCAGCTTGGCGCCGACCAGCGTGGTGGCCAGCGTGGCCGCGGCCTGCGATCCGGAGAGGCCCGACATGACGCCGACCTCCGGCCAGGTGAACTTGAAGGCCCGCCCCGCGATGACGGCCGCCATGGCCTTGCCACCCAGCACCGCCAGCGTGAACACCAGCGCGATCCCCAGAGTCTTCGGATCGATCATGACCCGCGGCTCCAGCAAGATGCCGACCGAGACGAGAAAGACCGGGATGAACAGAGTCGCCCCGGTGAACTGGAGCCGATCCATCAGCGGGCTCTCCTCGGGGACGGCGCGGTTCAGCCCGAGGCCGGCGAAGAAGGCGCCCACGATGCCGTCGATCCCGGCCGCCTCCGCCAGCACGGCCCCCACCAGAAAGGCGGCGATCCCGAAGACGAAGCGGTACGAGCGATCGGTCCCCACCCGTCCGAAGAACCAGCGCGCCACCTGAGGCAGCCCGAACAGCGACCAGAGCACCAGCACCGCCAGGCCGACCGCGATGCTCCCCAGCTGCACCGCCAGCGGCATCCCGGTCGGCTTGACGACCCCCGAGACGACGGACAGCACCAGCAGCGCCGAGGTGTCGGTGACCGTCGTCGCGCCCACCACGGTCGAGACGGCCCGGTTCCGGGCCAGGCCCATCTGCCGGAGCATCGTGTAGGTGACCAGCGTGTGAGATCCCCAGTTGGATCCCATCAGCACGGCGGCCGCCCAGTGGTACTGGAGCAGCCGGGCGCTCACGATGCCCAGCGTGAACGGGATGGCGAACGAGAGCAGCGCGAACGTGATGGCCGCCCTCTTCCGCTTCATGAACAGCTTCAGGTCCAGCTCGAGGCCGGCGCTGAACATCAGATAGAGCAGGCCGAAGTCCCCCAGGGCCGAGAGCGCGATCTCCTTGGCCGGCAGGACGTGAAAGCCGTGCGGCCCCAGCGCCATCCCCGCCAGCACCAGGCCCACCATCGCCGGCAACCGGATCAGCTCGGCGATCCGGGGCGCCAGCATCAGCGCGAGCACCAGGATCGCGTACCCCAACGTCGGCCCGCTGGTGATCTGGTGAACGACGGTTTCCCAAATTCCCGGAGTGCGAATGGGAGTCTCCTCGTTGTGGAGGTGCCGATCGCAGATTGCGGACGATCGACGCCCCTACCAGAGCGCCGGATTCGTATCGGTGGTTGACGCAGAGACAACGCGGCGGTTTTGCGCAAGCGCCGCGCGTTTTCGCCGGCCGGTTTCTGGACATGTTGAGAGGACGTCCGCCGCCAGGCGGAGAGGAGAACCCATGTTGACGAGCAACCTCCTGGCTGCCAGAAGCCAGATGGCCTTCACACTCGGCTTCCACATCCTGCTCGTCCCGTTCGGCCTCTGCCTGCCGGTCTTCGCGCTCATCGCCAACGCGCGCGGGCTCCGCCAACACGACACCGACGCGCTCCGGCTGGCCCGTCGCTGGTCGCGGGTGATGGCGGTGCTGTTCGCGGTCGGCGCCGTGACGGGCACGGTGCTCTCGTTCGAGCTCGGGATCCTCTGGCCCGGGATGCTGGGGCGGTTCGGCGACGTGTTCGGTCTCCCCTTCGCGATCGAAGGGGTCGCCTTCTTTCTCGAGGCGATCTTCATCGCCATCTACATCTTTGGCTGGGATCGGCTGCCCCCCCGCCTCCACCTGTGGCTGGGGGCGCCGCTGCCGCTGTTCGCGGCGCTGGGCGCGTTCTCGATCATCGCCGCCAACTCCTGGATGAACACGCCGCGCGGGTTCCAGCTGGGCGCCGCGGGCGAGGTGGTGGCGGTCCGTCCCATCGCCGCGCTGTTCACGCCGGCGCTGGCTCACGAGCTGGTGCACTTCGTGCTGGCCGCCCTGATCTGCGCCGGCTTCGCCGTCTCGTCGATCTACGCCGTGGGAATGCTGCGCGGCCGGCGCGACCGCCTGCACCGCCTGGGCTTCCTGATCCCGTTCTCCATCGCCGCGGTCGCCACGCCCCTGCAGATGCTGTCCGGCGACCAATCGGTCCGGCAGGTCGTCAAGCTGCAGCCGATCAAGTTCGCCGCCATGGAGATGGTGCCGACCACCGCCACCCACGTCCCCGAGCGGCTGGGCGGACACATGCGCGACGGCGCCCCGCGGGGCGGCCTGCCCATCCCGGATCTGGCCTCCTACCTCACGGGCTTTCACGCCGACACGCGCATCGTGGGCCTGGACACCGTGCCGCCGGCCGATCGTCCACCGGTGACCATCGTCCACTGGGCGTTCGACGTGATGATCGGTTCCGCCAGCGCGCTGGCGCTGCTGTCGGTCTGGTTCTTCCTGGCCTGGTGGCGCCGACGCGACCTGCCGCGCTCGCCCTGGTTCCTGCGGGCTTGCTCGTGCGCGGGCCTGCTGGCGATGCTCGCGCTCGAGGCGGGGTGGGTCATGACCGAGGTCGGGCGCCAGCCGTGGGTGGTCTACGGCCACCTCCGCACCGCCCAGGCGGTCACCCATGCTCAGGGGATCTGGCGATCGTTCGCCCTCGTGGTGGCGATCTACGCCGTGCTCGGCGTGTCGTTGCTGGCCATCCTGCGGGCCATGTCCCGGCGCTGGCGGAGCGCCGCCGGCGAGCTGCCCGGCCCCTACGCGCCGCGCGGGCCGCTGGTCGTTGCAACACCGCCGGCGGCGGCGCAGCCGGCCGCCGCGGGGAGGTCGTCGTGAGCACGGTCATCGCCTTCATCCTGTGGTTCACGGTCGTCTGTTACGCCGTGCTGGGCGGCGCCGACTACGGCGCCGGCTTCTGGGACCTGACCGCGGGAGGCGGCAAGGGCGGCGCGCGGACCAGGGCCCTCATCGATCACGCGATGGCGCCCGTCTGGGAGGCCAACAACGTCTGGCTGATCTTCGCGCTGGTCGTCCTCTGGACCGGGTTCCCGCGGGCCTTCGCCGCCATCACCTCGGCCCTCTATGTGCCGCTGGCGCTGGCCGCGCTGGGGATCGTGCTGCGTGGCTGCGGCTTCGTCTTCCGCGAGACCACGGTCGCGCTCACCGGCCGGCGCGCCTTCGGCGCCATCTTCGCGCTGTCGTCGGTGGTGACCCCCTTCTTCCTGGGCGCCAGCTTCGGCGCCGTGGCCTCCGGACGGGTCCAGGGGCGGGCCCTCATCGGCGCCGCGCCGGCCGCCAGCTGGTGGGGCCCGACGTCGATCCTGGTGGGGTTCCTGGCGGTGAGCTGCGCCGCCTTTCTGGCCGCGGTCTTTCTCACCTTCGACGCCCGTCGAACCCTGGACGAGACGCTGGAGCGTTCGTTCTCGCGGCGCGCGATCGGCAGCGGCGTCACGACCGGAGCGCTGGCGGTCATCGGCCTCTACCTGACACGCAGCGACGCCCCCCACCTGTTTCACGGCCTGCTGCGGGCCGGCCTTCCGCTGGTGATCATCTCGGGGATCTGCGCCCTGGCCACCATCACGCTGCTCGCGTCGGGCGTGACCCGCGGGGTGCGCGCGCTGGCGGTGGGCGCCGTCGTCACCATGCTGGCCGCCTGGGGGTTGGCCCAGTGGCCCTACCTGGTGCCGACCTCGCTGACCGTGAGCGCCGCCGCGGGCGCGCCGCGGACGCTCGTCTGGCTGCTGGTGCTGTTCGTGGCCGCCTGGCTGACGATCGTGCCCGCGCTGGCCCTGCTGTTCGTGCTCGACCAGCGCAGCAAGCTGCAGCACGGCGCCGCGGTGACCGGCCAGCCGCGCGACCAGCGCCACCGGGTGGTGGTGGTGGGCGGTGGCTTCGGCGGGCTGTTCGCGACGCGGGCGCTCGGGTGGTCTCCCGTCGACGTCACGCTGGTCGACCGCGAGCCTCACCACCTGTTCCAACCGATGCTGTACCAGGTCGCGACCGGCATCGTCTCCGAGGGCGAGATCGCCCCTTCGCTGCGCTACGTCCTGCGCTTTCAAGAGAACGCCGCCGTGCTCCTGGCCGAGGTGACCGGCTTCGACCTGCGGGGCCGGGTCGTCGAGGCCCGCCGCCCCGACGGAACGTCGTTCGCCATGCCCTACGACAGCTTGATCGTGGCGGCGGGCGCGGGCGTCTCCTACTTCGGCCACGACGAGCTGGCCGAGCACGCGCCCGGAATGAAGACGCTGGACGACGCCATCCGGCTGCGGGGTCGCCTGCTGCAAGCGCTGGAGATGGCCGAGCTGACGGAGGATCCCGAGCGGCGGAGCGCCTGGCTGACGGTGGCCATCGTCGGCGCGGGCGCGACCGGCGTCGAGATCGCGGGGCAGGTCAAGGCGATGGCCGTGCGGGCGCTCGGCACCAGCTTCCGCCGCATCGATCCGACGCGCCTGCGCGTGCTGCTGATCGACGCCGGGCAGGAGCCGCTGCACGCGTTCGGCGATCGACTCTCGGAGGTCGCAGCCAAGGAGCTGGCCCAGCTGGGCGTCGAGCTGCGCATGGGGGTCAAGGTGACGTCCGTCGACCCCGAGGCCATCATGCTCGAAGGGCCGAACGGCAGCGAGCGGATCGAGACGCGGACGGTGATCTGGGCCGCGGGCGTCCAGGCCTCGCCGCTGGCGCGCATGCTGGCGACCGCGTCGGGCGCCACCTGCGACCGGGCCGGTCGAATCGAGGTCCGGCCGGACTGCACCCTCCCCGACCATCCAGAGGTGTTCGCGATCGGTGACATGGTCAGCCTCGATCGACTCCCCGGGGTCGCCGAGGTGGCGATGCAGCAGGGGCTGCACGCGGCCAAGACCATCCGCCGGCGGGTGGCCGGCCGACACGACACGCCCCCGTTCAAGTATCGCGACCTCGGCAGCGTGGCCACCGTGGGTCGCTTCCGGGCGGTGGTCAGCCTGCGGGGCCTGCGCCTCACCGGCGTTCCGGCCTGGCTGGCCTGGGCCTTCATCCACCTCACGTTCCTGACCGGCTTCGCGAACCGGTTCTCGGCCCTGCTTCACTGGGCGCGAACCGTGCTCGGGCGCGGCCGCAGCCAGCTGGCTTACAGCGCGCGCTTCACGCGCCCTTCCGTTCCGCGCTGAGCTCGCTCACGAAGTCGAATCAGTCGCCTTCGGACTCGGCGCACTCGCGCTCGAGACACCAGCATCAATGCACCGACAACAAAAGGAGAAGACCATGCAGAGCCCCACCAGCAAATGGACCGCGATTCTGGCCGCCGTAGGTGTGCAAGCTGTTCTGATGGGCAGCGCCGTCCTGGCGGCTCCGGCCGTCGAGGGGTCGGAGGTCAACACCCCGACCGGCCAGACGCGGCAGGAGGTCACGCACGCGAGCGCCACCGTCGTCGAGGTCGACCGCCCGGGGCGAAGCGCGCTCCTCAAGACCGACGACGGCTCCGAGACGTGGGTCGACGTTCCCGACACCGTGAAGGCCTTCGACAAGCTCAAGGCCGGTGACAAGGTCGACGTGGACTACTACCAGTCGTTCGCGGTCTCGTTCGCTCCCTCGGGAACGAAGCCGAGCGCGTCGGAGACCAAGGCCGGCGCCGTCGACCTGGGCGCGGGGATCAAGAGCCGTGAGCTCAGGGTCTCGGCCAGGGTCGTGAGCGTCGACGCAGCCGCCAACGTCGTCACCTTCAAGGGACCGAAGGGGAAGCTCCGCACGGTTCACGTGGAGAATCCGGCCCTGCAGTCCAAGCTCCCGACGCTGAAGCCGGGCCAGGTGGTGCAGTTCGACTACACCGAGGCCATCGCGGCCGACATCCGCCCCAGCGGCGCCAAGTAACGGCGCCCCTGCCGGCCTCGACCGGCGTTCCGGCCTTGGTGCGGCCGGCATTGACTTGGATCGTACAAGTCAAATGCCGGCCGACCCAAGGGGCCAGTCCGTCGCGCCGAGCCGTGGCCGAGCTCCTCGGCTCCTGTTCCGCTGGCTGGTCCCGAAGGCGCCGGCCGTCCAGGCCTAAGCGACCGGCCCGCCTCCGTACATCCAGGCCAGGGCCGCCTCGTCGCGGACGATCTTCGATCCGACGGCGCGGAGGTGCTGGGCGATCTCGTCGGTCATCCCATCCTCGCGGCTGGCCCCGGTCTTCCCCTTCCGCATCATCCCGCCCGGCTCGAGGACGCGCTCCGGGGCGTTGGCCAGCGTGTCGAACTTGCTCTCGTGCCGCTTCATCCAGTCGAACGACACGTATTCGTTGATCTTGTCCCACTGGGCCGGGCTCGGCTCGACGCCCAGGAAGTCGGCGACTTTGCGGGTCGCGCCGGCGAGATCGCGCTTCATGTCGGCGAAGTGCATGAGCAGCACGTTCTTCTCGTGACGGAACGGCCACCAGGCGGCGACCGGGCCGAAGAACATCCCCTGCATGCCGCGCGGATCGACGACCTCGCGGTACCAGGTCCCGAACTCGGGCCGCGTCATCGCGCCCCTCGGCACCTTCCACAGGTCGTAGAAGGCGTCCGTGTGCTGCTCGAGAAACACCTTGAACGAGACCAGCGCCTCCTCTGGGTTGCGTGAGACCACCACGTACTTCACGTCCTTGCCCGACCCCGCCTCGATGAACGGCAGCTCGGGCGGCGCCGCGTGGGTCTTGATGGCGCGCCGGCGGCCGGCCGGCATCGCGGCGATGCGATCCACCACCTCCTGGGGGTCCCGTCCGGGCCGCTCGACGAACTCGGGCCAGGGCACGACCTTGTAGATGCTGTCGAAGTCCGTGTTCCCGCCCGTCAGCAGCTGGTGGACGATGTTCATCATCCAGTTGGTGCCGCTCTTCGCCGGGACGGCGATCCAGATGTCACCGTCCCGAGCGACCACGCCCTTTTGCACTTCTGGATTGATCCATGGAGGTCCGCCCATTCTCTCCCTGCCTTTCGTCGTCTGAGGTCCGACAGGCACGTTAGAGGCAGCGCGACCACGCCGGAACGATTGAAGCCGCACACCACCCGTGCATATCTGCACGGGTCGCAGGAGCCCAACGGTTTCCGCCAGTTGCGTCAAATCCGCGGTCGACTGAGTCGCCGCGCGACGGAACTCAGGCCCCGGTGGGCCTGGTGCTGAGCGGCTGGCAGCAGCGTCAATGTGAGCGCTCGCACTGTGTAGCGCGTGCTTGCGCGCTAACGTTGAATGACGATGACACCAACTCCACTGTTGCCGGCGCTGGTGATGGGATTGGCGGTCGCCGGCTGCGTTCATACCCACTTCACCAGGACCACCGGCCTGGTGGTCCCCGCGCGCGCGC
>DATJWP010000130.1:0-5379 GCA_035578045.1 Polyangia bacterium
AAGCCGCCGATCATGCCGCCGTACGCGACCATTCCACCCCGGTTGATGAGCGGAAAGTCCCACACCGTCGCCTCGGGCGTGGTCAGCCACCACAGCACGCGCGAGCCGATGATCGACCAGACCGCGGTCCACATGTAGATGGTGCCGGCCTGCTGCTGGTCGATCAGATCCTGCTTGGCGAAGCGCATGGCCAGGAACCACCCCGCCACCAGCGAGGTCCCCAGCATCACGCCGTACGAGTAGATGGGGACCGGCGTCCAGGGTTGCGCGAACCCGGCCGCGCTGGGCGTCCAGGACCCCGACTTGAACCCGATGAGCAGCTCGGCCCCCACCAGCAGGTAGAGCGGCGTCGACGACAGCGGCCGCGCCGGGTCGCGCCGCCGCAGCCACATGTCGCGCGCGAAGATCACCGCGGCCGCGAGCAGCGCGACCACGAACAGCAGCTTGGACGGGATATTGACCAGGATTGGACGCATGGGGGGCGAACGACCTACCTGCCTCTAGATATTCCGCCGCCCTTGCGGCGTCAAACCCGCCTCCGCGATTTGGGCGGGCGGCCGGCGAACCAGGAGAGGATCAAGAAGAGGCCGCACAGGCCGGCGCCGACGGCGCTCAGCCAGGTCGCGAGCCGGTTGCCGCGGCCGTCGAAGATGGTGGCCAGGACGGCGGCGGTGGCGCCCAGGCCGCCCCACAAGAGCTGCTGGCCCGCGTAGTAGATGACGCGCGCGCTGTCGTCCAGGTTGCGGATGCCGATCTCGATCTCGCCGCGCAGCGCCCGCGTGATGAAGCGTTGCAGCTCGCCGGGCAGCGCCAGGGCGGTCAGGGCCATCTCGCGCGACGCCTCGAGCACGACCTCGGACCACTGCTTCTGCTCACCCAGCAAGAACCGCTCGAGGTACGGTTCGATGGTCGCGGCCGGGTTCATCTCGGGGTCCAGCGTGGTGCAGACGCCCAGCAGCAGCAGCAGCGTCCGCTCGAGCAGGATCCACTCCTTGGGGATGTGGAAAGCGTCGCGCAGGTCGGCCAGGCTCACGTTCAGGTCGCGCAGGTCCAGCAGGCTCCCCAGGCTCTTCTCCGAGTCGAACTTCAGGTCCTTCAGCGAAAAGCCGTCGGCCGAGATCTGCACCCGCATCTTGTCGTGGAAGTACTGGATGACCCGGTCGAACACCTCGGGATCGGCGCGCCGCGAGATGAACCCCATCTCTTTCATGGCGGTGACGATGCGGGTGCTGTCGCGGGTGATGGCCCCCTGGATGAACGACATCATCCCGCGGCGCATCTGCTCGCTGACGGTTCCGGTGGCGCCGAAGTCCAGGAAGACGATCGACGGGGCGGCGCCCGCCGTGGTGGGCTGTCGGACCAGCACGTTCCCCGGGTGCGGGTCGGCGTGGTACAGGCCGTCGATGAAGATCTGCTGGCAGTAGGCCTCGACGCAGATGCGGGCGGCGGCGCGGCGGTCGACCTGCAGCGCCTCCAGCTTCTCCAGGTCGGCGACCTTGGCCCCCTCCATCCACTCGGTGGTCAGCACGCGCGCGGTCGAGTAGGCGCTCATCACGCGCGGGAACCGCACCTGGTCGCTCTGGTCCCCGCGCGCCTCGAAGTTCGCCGAGATCTTCTGGATGGCCGTCGCCTCCCGCCGGTAGTCCAGCTCGGTCAGCACCATCTCGCGGATCTCGCTGTAGATGGTGTCGAAGCCGTAGTCGGGCATGAACCAGCGGAGCACCCCGAAGATCCGCTGCAGCGCGCGCAGGTCGACCCGGACGATCTCCTCGATGTCCGGATACTGGACCTTGACCGCGACCATTTCGCCCGACGGCAGCCGTGCGCGGTGCACCTGGCCGATGGACGCCGAGGCGACGGGCTCGGGCGTGAACTCGGCGAACACCTCGGCCGGCGCGCGGCCGCCGAACTCCTCGCGCAGGCGTGCTTCGATGTCGGTGTAGGGGCGGGGCGGGACCTGGTCCTGCAGGCGCTGCAGCTCCTCGCGGAAGGCGTCGGGCAGGACGTTGGCCATGATGCTGATGAGCTGGCCGACCTTGATGAACAGGCCGCGCAGCCGCAGGATGGCCGCCTCGATCCGGCGCGCGTTCAACCGGTGCTTGGCCAGCGTCAGCCGCTCGAGCGCGGCCTGGCTCCGGAACCGGCGTGAGATGGCCAGCCCCATGTACGAGAGCGCCACCTGCGTCGTGACCAGGTAGGCGGTGAACAGTCGGGCGCGGCCGGACACGACACCATCATATGCGGTAACCTCACCGGGATGGCCGAGGACGGGAGCTCGAACCCGAATAAGAAGGCGCCGGTCGCCGAGGAGGCGGCGCCCGAGCCCGCGCCCGACGACACCAGCGCCCGCAACGAGGACAGCCGGACCATCAGCGACTTCGTCCGACGCGCCGTCTCGGCCGGGGTGGGCGCCGCGCGCAGCTCGAAGGACGAGGTGATGCGCGCGGCCGCCGTCGAGATGCGCCACTGGCTGGAGCACCTGAACCTGAACGAAGAGCTGGTGAAGGCGCTGGCCAAGATGGTCATCGAGGTGAAGACCGAGATCCGGTTCCGCTCGACGGAGGACGGACGCCTGGTCCCCGAGACCACCAACGACGTCAAGGTCAAGCCGCCCACCCGCTGAGCGGGGGGCGTTCAGCGCCGGCGTCGCCTGCGTCGCGCGACCACGACCGTGGCCGCGGCCAGCAACAGCGATCCCGCCGGGCCAGGTGTGGTGCCGCCCATCGCGCAGCTGCAACCGCCGCCGCCGCCGTTGTTGCCCGTCGCGCCCGCGATTTCGGAGCCGCCGGACCCCGGATTCCCCCCGCTGCCGCCCGCGCCCTGCGTCCCGCCGGTCGCCGGCGTCTGGCCGCCGGAGCCGCCGGAGGCGCCGCCCTCGCCCTCGCCGGTCCCCGAGGCGCCGCCGGTGGACGCTCCACTGGAGCCAGAGCCGCCGCCGGTGTGGGTCCCGCCGGAGCCGCCGGAGGCTCCTCCGCGACCGCCCGTCGCCGCGCCGCCAGAGCCGGAAGCGCCGCCGGTGTGCGTGCCACCGGAGCCAGAGGCGCCGCCGCTGTGGGTGCCGCCCGTCCCGGGCTTGCCGCCGGAGCCGCCGGTGCCGCCCGAGCCGGCGACGCCGCCCGTGCCCAGCGCTCCGCCCGTGCCGCCGGTGGTTCCCCCGAGGCCGCCGCCCGGGCCGCCCGCTGAACCGGAGGGGCTGACGCCGCCGCCGGTCGTGGTCGACTCGAACGCCCCGATGTCCAGCGCGGAGGCGCGCAGCCGGTACATGCGGGTCACCGTTTCGTTCTTGTAGTACTCGCGGTCCGGCACGCCGGCCACGGTGTCCAGCGCGGCGCCGATCGCCGTCGAGCCGGCCGCCAGCGTGAAGTCCTCGGCCGCCGCGTTGTTGAACATCGGGTTGCTCGCGAACACCGTCTCCGTCAGGCCGGTCGCGCTGACGCCGGCCGGCAGCCAGTTGTGCGTGCCGGTCACCCGGCCGGCGCTCGCGGTCTCGACCAGGGTCGGCGAGCCGATGCCGACGATCAGGTTGTCATCCAGCTCGGCGCTCATCGTAGTCCCATCAGCGTTGGACAGGTGCACGAACGCCGCGTGCCCGCCGGTCGGGCCGACGAACGTGTTGTAGAGCAGCGTCACGTTCAGCGTCAGGCCGCCCGCGCCCGAGTCGTTGTAGACGGCGATGATCTGCGACCCGTTCGACTGGGTGGTCCCCTGGAAGACGACGTTCCCGCGGAACGTCATGTCTTGCTCGAAGGTGCTGGTCCCGTCGTAGTCGTCGTCGGTCATCAGGTCGCCCTGGTACGACTTGGCCCGCGCGAACCAGTTGTATTCGATGACCGACTGCTGGGCGCGGATGTGGAAGTTCTGTCCCTGGACGGGGTCGTGCACGTACGAGTACCGCAACGTGAAGTTGCCGCCGTAGACGTAGATGTTGTGCGAGGGGGCGCTGCTGGACGCCAGCAGGGTGCCGTTCGAGTCGAACTCGCAGAAGTCGACCTCGATCTCGCTGGACTGCGAGCCGCCGGTCAGCCCGTTGTCGTTTCCGCGGAAGACGATGTCGGAGAGGACGATGCCGCTGGTCCCTTCGTAGTACCGCAGGCCGGCCGAGTTGGCGCCGGCGTTGTGGCAGCCGGTGATCACCAGCCCCGAGATCTGGATGTTGGTGGCTCCGGAGAGCTGCCAGCACCCGCGGCCGCGGTCGCCGGCGGTGTAGCTGCCGGGGGCGTCCTCGATCGGGCCGGCGCTCAGGTCCCAGACGGGCGGGTTGGTCGGGTCGGCCGCGCGGATGATGATCGGTTTGCCGGCGGGCGCCTGCTGCGTCAGGTAGACGCGGAACTTGTACGTCCCGGGGGCAATCACCACCTCGTCCCCGGGCGCCGCCGCCTCGATCTTCGCGTAGCTGTCAGTCGGCCCGACGGTGATCGTCGCCGCGCGCGCGCCCGCCGACATGCTGGTCAGCAGGCCGATCGCCAGCGCCAACCGGCGCGCGGGGGGCCCAAACATCCGCGGATTTTCCTGCCGGCCCCAGGAGGGCACAATGTAGGAAGCAAACTACCTGGTGGGAGACGGACCACCTTGGCGCACAGGTGGCCCTCCTACTTGGCGGCCGCGACCTTCAGCTTGCCGCGATCGATGTCGCTCCAGCAGACCGTCCGGTTTCGGCCGCCGTGCTTGGCGGCGTACAGCGACTGGTCGGCGCGCGCGATGATCTCCGCCTTCTCTCGCGCGTCGTCCGGGTAGCTGGCGACGCCGATCGACAGGGTGGCCTGGAAGCTCCCCTTGGGGGATGCGAACGTCTGCTGCGCGACCTCCTGTCGGATTCGCTCGGCCAGCTGCCGGGCGCCCGCGCGGTCGGTCCCCTCCAGCACGATCGCGAACTCCTCGCCGCCGTAGCGGGCCACGATGTCGATCTTGCGGGCGCTCGCCTTGAGGATGCTCGCCACGCGCCGCAGCACCTCGTCGCCGGTGGGGTGGCCGTAGCTGTCGTTCACCTTCTTGAAGTGAACGATGTCGGTCAGCAGCAACGAGACGGCGAAGGTGCGGCGCTCGGCGCGCCCCAGCATCGCCGAGAAGCGCTCCTGGAACATGCGGTGGTTGACCAGGCCGGTCAGCCCGTCGGTGGTCGCCTGCTCCTCGACCAGCTCGTACATGCGCGCGTTCTGCACCGACGTGGCGACCTGGTTGGCGATCACGCCCAGCATCTCGCGCCGGTCGGTCGGGAAGGCCGCGGCCCGCTGGGCGGCGACCGTGAAGGTGCCGATGACCTGGTCCTTCACGATGAGCGGGACGACCAGCAGCGACTCGTAGTCCTTGATGCGCATCGGGTGCGAGAAGACCGGGACGTCGCGCTCGCGCCACTCGCCGCCGGCCGGCAGCGCCAGCTTG
>DATJWP010000131.1:0-7661 GCA_035578045.1 Polyangia bacterium
GGGGCCAGCGCCGACTGGTTCGCGTGGTAGCCGGTCACGTAGACACCGCGCCGCTCGGCCGTCTCGACGATGACCTTGGGCGAGTCGACGTGCATGGTCAGAACGTCCACGCCCTGATCGATCAGGCTGTTGGCGGCCTCGGCCTCCTTGACCGGCATCGACCAGTCACCGGTGAAGATGACGGTGGTCGTCGCCTTCGGGTTCACCGACCGCGCGCCCAGGGTGAACGAGTTGATGTTGCGCAGCACCTGCGGGATCGGCTTGGCCGCGATGAACCCCAGCTTGCTGGACTTCGAGGTCAGGCCGGCCACGATGCCCGAGATGTACTCGGCCTCGTCGATGTAACCGAAGTAGCTGCCGACGTTGGTCGGGTGCTTGCCCTCCTGGTACAGGCCGCCGCAGTGCAGGAAGGTGACGTTCTTGTACTTGTTGGCTTCCTTCAGGATGTGCGGGTCGAAGTAGCCGAACGAAGTCGGGAACAGCAGCGTCGCCTGATCCAGGTTGATCATGCTCTCCATCGTCTTCTGGACGGCGACGGTCTCCGGAACCATCTCCTCTTCGCGGATCTTGACGCCCGGCATCTTGGCGATGACGGCCGCGCCCTGCGCGTGCGCCTGGTTGTAACCGTAGTCGGTCTTGGGACCGACATAGATGAAGCCGATCGTGAGAGGCGCGGGCGCCGCCTCGGCCTTCTGCCCGTGCTGCCCGAACGGGAGCAGCCCAATGAGACCCGCCGCGAGAACCCCTGCGGCCAACCGACCCCCGAACCCAGCTCCCATACGTGTGGCGACTGTGCGCGCTTTAACCATGCGCCTCTTATAGGCCGTGCCATGTTTCTTCAACTTTTCCGAGGGTGGGATTGTGCGTAACTTGGAAGTTCGAACGTCGAGCATCGTTGAGGATCGATCCCCGATCCGGCATTCTGACCGCCGATGACGCGGCCCACGGAAGTCGCCGAGCGTGTGCTGGCCGAGATCGCGCGCCGGGGCGACGACGGCGTCTGGATCAACGTGACACCGGCCGACCGCCTGACGCGTGAGGCCAGGGAGCTGGAGCGCCGGCATGCGGCAGGCGAGCCGATGCCGCTCTACGGCCTGTCGTTCGGGGTGAAGGACAACATCGACGTCGCGGGCCTGCCGACCACGGCCGCCTGCCCGGCCCTGGCGACCACGCCCGCCCGCAACGCGACCGTCGTGACGCGCCTGCTGGACGCCGGCGCGCTGTGCGTCGGCAAGACCAACCTGGACCAGCTGGCCACCGGGCTGACCGGCGTCCGGTCGCCCTACGGGATCCCCCGCAACGTGTTCGACGAGCGCTACGTTTCTGGCGGCTCCAGCTCGGGATCGGCGGTGGCGGTCGCCGCCGGCGTCGTCGACTTCTCGCTGGGGACCGACACCGCCGGCTCGGGGCGGGTGCCGGCCGCCTTCAACAACATCGTCGGCCTCAAGCCCAGCCGCGGCGTGCTGAGCGCGGCCGGGGTGGTCCCGGCCTGTCCTTCCCTCGACTGCGTCTCGATCTTCAGCCTCACCGTCGAGGACGCGCAGCGCATCGCCGAGATCGCGCGGTCGGTGGACGACGCCGATCCGTTCGCGCGCGCCGAGGCGGCCAGCTTCTCGTTTGTGGCCGGCCCGCGACCACCGCGCTTCCGGTTCGGGATCCCGGGCGGCGCCGGGCTGGACTTCCGGGGAGACGCGGCGACCGCGGCGGCGTTCGCGCGGACGGTCCAGCGGATGACCGCGCTGGGCGGCGAGGCGGTCGAGCTCGACTTCGCGCCGTTCCGCGAAGCCGGCGAGCTGGTCTACGGGGGCGCCTACGTCGCCGAGCGGCTGATCGCCGGCGGCGCCCTGCTGGCCGAACGACCCGAGGCGCTGCTGCCGCCGATCCGGACCATCCTGAGCGGCGCGCGCGCCCTGGACGCCCGCGCCGCGTTCGAGACCGCCCGCCAGGTGGCCCGGCTTCGGCGGACCACGGGCGCGGTCCTGGGGCGGCTCGACTTCCTGCTGGTGCCGACCGCGCCGACGATCCCCCGGATCGCCGACGTCGAGGCCGATCCGATCCGGCTGAATTCGGCCCTGGGCGCGTTCACGACCTTCGTGAACGTGCTGGACCTGGCCGCCGTGTCGGTTCCCGGCGGCTTCCGGGACGACGGGTTGCCCAGCGGCGTGACGCTGGTCGGCCCGTGGGGCAGCGACGCCCGTCTGGCCGCGTTCGCGTCGGCGGTCCACCGCGCCACCTCCGACCGCCTGGGCGCGCTGGCCCGCAATCTGCCCGCCGAGCCGGCGGCGACCGCCAGCGTGCCCGAAGGCTGGATCCCGATCGCCGTCGTCGGGGCTCACCTGGCGGGCGAGCCGCTGAACCACCAGCTCACCGAGCCGGGCGGCCGCTTCGTCCGGGCGGCGCGCACGGCGCCCATCTATCGACTGTACGCCCTCCCCAACACCACCCCGCCCAAGCCGGGGCTCGTCCGCGGAGAGAGCGGCGGCCCCATCGAGCTGGAGGTCTGGGCGTTGCCGCCCGCCGCCTTCGGCGCGTTCGTGGCGAAGATCCCCGCTCCTCTCGCGATCGGGCGCATCACCCTGGAGGATGGGACCGCGGTCAGCGGCTTCCTCTGCGAGTCGTATGCCGTCGCCGGTGCGACCGACATCACGGCCTCGGGCGGGTGGCGCCGCCACCTCGGCCGAACTTAGGCCGGCCTCAGGCCGCTGCCTGCCGCTCCGCGTCGGTCGCTCGGATGAGCCTGACCGGCGGGGCGAGCAGCTCAGGCTCGCCCACGTGGCGCAAGAACCGTCCGAACGCCGCGGCGGCGGCCAGCAAGAGCACCACCACCGAGACCAGCGACGCGAGACCCACCAGGACCCCCAGCGAAACAGCGACGATCATGCTGTCTTATATAACAGACACATCACTCGCGCGCCAGACGAAAATCGACGGTGCCGGTGCCCGGGCGCCCCGCCACTGATGGCAAGACAACCATCGCAGGGCGGGTAGCATGCGCAGAAATGGCGCGCCCCCTCCGCGCTTCGGTCGGCATCATGGCGGCGGCCCTGGCAGCCTGTCAGGGCGTGCCGCAGCGGTTCGTCTCCGACGCCGGCCGAGCCCTGTCCGCCCCCGACGCGCGCGGCACGCAGGCCGACGCGCACGGCGACCGCGCGCGCGACGCCTCCGCGGCGGACAAGCACGACGCGGGCCCCGACGCGCCCGACCGCGACGCGGCCAGCCTGCAGCTGCTGGGCGCGCCGGTGATCATCGCGCCCACGGCCCACAGCTTCGGCGTCAGCGTGGTCCTGCGCAGCGGCGACCCGCGCGCGCTCGACCTGCAGGTCCGCCCGGCCGGGACGTCGGAGTGGCTGACCGCGCCGGCGCCGCTGGTGCCGGCCGGCGACCTGGCCCAGTGGACCGTGACCGGGCTGCCGCCCGGCGCGCGCCACGCCTATCGCGTGCGCAGCGGCGGCGCCGTGCTCTATCAGGGGAGCGCGGTCACGACCCGACCGCCCGGCACGTCCTTCACGTTCGCGCTGATCACCGACACGCACCTGGATCCGCGCGATCCCGTGCCCGACGGGACGACGGTCATCGACGACTTCTACGGCGAGATGGAGCAGACGATGCTGGACATCATGCCCCAGGTGTCCGCCGTCGCCCCGGACTTCGTCATCAACCTGGGCGACATGCTCGACTACCACATCTTCGGGTTCAACGCGCCGCCACCCGACACCCATTGGGCCCGCCTCGCGTACCTCAACTACCGCCGCCTGCTGGGCGACGTCGGCGCTCAGGCCGCGCACTTCCCGGTCATCGGCAACTGGGACGGCGAGAGCGGCTGCAACACCCCGGATGAGATTGCCCGGTCGATGAGCCAGCGTTTGCTGTACCTGCCGGGCCCCTCGCCGACAAATTATCCAGAGGGGGGAAGCGGCAACGAGGACTACTACGCGTTCACTTGGGGGGACGCTCTGTTCATCATCCTGAACGTGATGACCTATACGCCGACCTGTCATTTGCTGGACCAGGACCCGGGTGTCCCGGACGACTGGACCCTGGGCGCGACGCAGCTCGCCTGGCTGCAGCGCACCCTGGCGGGCGCCCGGTCCAAATGGCGGTTCCTGTTCATCCATCACACCGTGGGAGGCGCGGCCGGCGACTCCAGTGACAGCGCGTACGGTCGGGGCGGCGGCCAGGCCGCGCACGTGGGCGAGCAGGCCCAGATCCACGCGCTCATGTTGCAGTACGGCGCCCAGATCTTCTTCTACGCGCACGACCACGTCTTCACGGACATGGTCGTGGATGGCATCCATTACGCGCTGCCCGGGAGCGCCGGCGCCCCGTGGAAATTCGACGAATCCGAGACCGGCTACACACAATATTGGACGGACTCGGGGTTTGCGCGTGTTGCGGTATCCTCCGAAGACGTCCAGGTCGACTTCATGTCGGTGACCGGTCAGAGGCTCGACGGCTTCTCACTTCCGGCTACCACGCGAATTGACGCAGGTTTTTGACCCCTTTCAGTCCCCCCCTATCACTGCATTTTGGGCCAATCCACACGGAGAGGATCTATGCGCCGAAATCTGCCCCCCTTGCTTTATTGCTGTAGTCTCGCCTTCGCTCTCGTTGCTTCCGGTTGCGTCACCAGCCAGAGCATCGAGGGGACGGGAGGCTCGACAGGCTCGGGCGGGACGTCGTCCGGAACGGGGGGCAGCGGAACGGGGGGCAACGGAACGGGGGGCAACGGAACGGGGACCGGCGGCAGCAGCACGGGGGGCAACACCGGCACCGGCGGGAGCGTGACCGGCACCGGGGGCAGCAGCCACACCGGTGGACAGGCCGGCGGCGGCAGCTCCACCGGCGGCTCGACCGGCACCGGCGGGAGCGGATCGGGGAACTGCACGGTCACGCTGATGTCGGGCGTCCCCAGCACGAAGATCGGGACGGTTGGCGTCGTGACGTTCTCGACCTCGCTGTCCAAGCCGACCGAAGGGCACATCGACTTCGGCCTGGCCACCACCTACGGCATGACGGCGCCGGTCGACTTCACGCAGACGAACAACCAGACGCTCCTGCTCGGCATGAAGCCGAACAAGATGTACCACTACAACATCTCGGTCACCGACGGCAGCAACACCTGCACCAGCGGCGATCAGACGATCATGACCAAGCCGCAGCCCAACGCCGGCCTCCCGACCTTGACGCCCACCACCAACAACAAGGCGGCTCTTTGGGGCGGATTCCTGGTGATCGGCTCGTACCAGGGCTCGACGTACCAGTCGTACATCCTCGACGCCGACCTCGACTTCGTCTGGTGGTACTCGACCGGCACCGACGGCTGCGGCACCCGGATGAGCTACGACGGCAAGTACATGTGGATGAACAACGGCGACGTGGGGGATCCCAAGGGAGCCAGCGTCCATCGCGTCACGATGGACGGCCTCAACGACACCGACCTGTCGACGCCGTTCAAGGGTGAGAGCCACCAGCTCACGCCCATGCCCGACGGCAGTGTCGCGTTCTACGCGACCGGCTCGAACGGCTGCGACGACGTCAAGATCTTCCCGGCCAACGGCACCGCCACCTCCACCGCGACGACGGTGGTCAATGCCAAGACGGCGCACGGCGGAAGCGGGATGTGCCACCTCAACAACATCGAGTACGACGGGTCGGACGACACGCTGGTCTTCTCCGACCTGGACAACGTCTGCCTGACCAAGGTCAAGAAGACGGGCGAGACCGTGTGGGTCTGGGGCGGCACGAACGGCGTCACCAGCACGATCACCGGCGATCTGTGGACCGGCGGCGAGCACGGCTTCCACATCATCACCCCCACCGACTACCTCATCTTCAACAACAACAGCCCCAACAACTCGCAGGCGCTGGAGCTGACCCTGGACGCCACCGCCAAGAAGTCGACCAAGACGTGGTCCTTCACCCCGAGCCCGGGGCTCAAGGTCATGGTGCTCGGTGACGTGCAGCGCATGACGGTCGCCGGCCCCACCGGCGCCGGAAAGGGCAACACCATCATCGACTTCGGCACCGGCAACTACATCTACGAGGTCGACTCGAGCGGCACCGTTCTGCAAACGATCAAGAGCCAGTACCCGTTCGGCTTCATGGAGAAGCGCGCGACGCTTTACGGCACACCGACGAGATGGTAGGCAAAGTGGCGGGCCATTCTTCCGCCTTTCGAGGTCATACGAGATGAAACGAACCCGAGTCCTGTCCGCCGCAGCGCTGCTGCTTCCCCTCACCACCCTGAGCTGTGGGAGCAGCACGGGCTCCGGCACGCCGAGCGTGACCTGCACGAACGGCACGATGGTCGCCGCCGAAGCCAACAACTACACGTTCTCGAGCTCGATCATGCTCCACCCGGTCAAGGTCAAGCCGAAGTCGGACCTGACCGTCGACTGGGGCGGCGTGACCATCGACTTCCTGACCCACCCGGTCAACCCCAAGACGGACCTGAACGCGATCTTCCTGTTGTCGGTGAATCTCAAGTCGTCGGACTTCGAGATGCAGCTGAACGACGACACGTTCTCGACGAGCTCGATCAACATCCCGGGGCCGCCGCCCAGCTATCTGCCCACGAACGGCGAGACCTCGAAGTCGATGATCGGCAACTTCGTGACCGCCGCCGGGTACGTCACCCAGTCCGACCTGGACACCTATCTCGACGGCACGACGTACACGCCGGCCAACACCACGTTCGCGTTCGCGGCGCAGTCGGGGACCAGCGTTGGGACCGGGCAGATCCACATGTTGCAGTCGTTCGAGCTCGACTCCACGTCGTCGAACACCAACGTCACGTTGACCAACTCGTCGACCACGCTGACCTACAAGGCCGACCTGCAGGATCTGCACCCCACCGGCGTCCCCTCGGGGAACGCGAACCTCTCGCTGGACTGGAGCATGATCCAGAAGAACGCGCTCGGCGGGACGTTCACGCCGACCAACATCGCCCACGCGATCGTCGGCCGCTACACCCAGACGCCGGCGCAGCTCGAGAACCAGTTCCTGGACCTGCAGACCATCGCGTCGGAGCTCTACCAGGCCGACATCCCGTACGGCACGACCCTGGACTTCACGACGCTGATGGACTCTTCGGGCCACAGCTTCACGGGCATCGACTCGAACGGGACCTGGCTGGTCGCCCTGATCTGCACGACCTGCCGAAACCCGGCCCCCTGGTACCTGACGATCCTCGAGCCAGCCACGCAGCCCTGCAAGTGAGCAGGCGCAAGAGCGCCTGAGGCCTCGGCCCTCGGGACCTCCGGGCCCTGGGCGCCGCGCACCCGTAAGATCCGCGCAATCAAGTGGGGCGCGGCCGCGGAGCGGCGGCCGGGTGTTCTTCCGCCCGCGAGGGCCCGCCGGCGCGCAGCCAGCCGATGCGCGCCATCCAGGTGGACGGCGGGACCGTGGCCGGCGGGACGTCCGTGGCCGCCGGCTCTCGCTACCACCCCGAAAAGTGCGGCCCCGAGCTGCGAGGGTCGATGCACGGCGGCAGCGCCAGCCGGATGGCCAGCCCGTGCACGCCGCGGCCCGGCGCGGCTCGTCCCCCTCGACGATGAAGTGGCCGTGGTCCTGCTGGATCGAGAAGTGGATCACCCGGAAGCGATCGACCGACGCCCTGGCGATGGCCTGCCGGAGCGCCCCGAACACCCGGGGCGAGCGCA
>DATJWP010000132.1:0-32487 GCA_035578045.1 Polyangia bacterium
CTCCGAGGAGATCCGAGCGAACGGGCGCAGCAGCACCGGCGATTACCAGCGCAGCGGCGTCAGCGGTCGCGACCGCTACATGGCCGAGAACGCGCGCGCCAGCAGGGCGCATCGGCCCACCGTCGCTGCCGACGCGCACGATGGCCACCAGGGCGCCAGCGGCGCGGGCGGTCTGTCGGGCAGGGCCTTGTACTTGAGCAGGTCTGCGGTCGACTCCCGGGCGCACCGCGCCACGACCGCCGGCGGGCACCAGGGCGGCGGCGGCGGTGGTGGCGCCGCGGGCAGGAGCCTCTACCTGTCGCGCAACACGTCCGCCAGCCGCCAGACCGGGGGCGCGCAGTGAGCTTCTCGGCGCACCTGCTCGATATCGCGACGCGGGCTCAAACGGGCGCCACCGTGACCGCGGAGGAACTGACGCTGCTGCGATCGATGTCCGACGGCGACCGGGCCCAGCTCGTGGCGCAGGTCGAAAGGTCGCCCAGGAGCGACGCCGACCGCGCGCGCCATGCGGCCTGGAGCGCGCTGCCGCTCGACGAGCGGTTGCTAATCGCGCGGTGCGACCCGCCCGGCGAGCAAACCGACCGCGGCCGGCGCGCCGTGAGCGATCTCCTCGCCCTGCGTCGCGAGCGGGCTGGTGGCGCGCCGCCAAAGTGGTGGTCCGAGGACTGGCGGCCATGAAGCCCCCAAGCCCCGACGAGCTGCGCGACCTGGGTGCGGCGTTTGCTCGGAAGCTCGGGGCCGGCGCACCCATCGTCCTGCGCGACGACGAGGAGGTGGTCGGCTCGGTTCCCGTGGGCCCCGCCACGGCGATGCTGCTCACCTACCAGGCCCATCGCAGCGGCGCAGGACACCGCGATCAGGTCGTCCTACGGGTCGTCGCCCGTGGGGCTGACGGTGAACGATTGGCGCTCTCGGGCCGCATCGTGGTCCCTGCCGCCTCGTTGGGCGCGCTGGCCGGCGTTATCGCAGACGCGATGGAACGCGCAGGTTCCCGGATTCGACCCAACGGCCGCAGGGACGCGATCGGCATCAACCACGCGAACCCCGTACGCGCCGCGGATCAGGGCGCGCAGCAGCGGCACGACGACGACGAACCCACGGCGGCCTAGCCGCGCTGGCTCGGGCAGCCAGCGCAGCCCGACGGATAGCGCCTGGATGCAGCAACCCACCAACACAAGGAAGGACAGGACCACCATGTCACCTCAACAGAACCGCCAGCGGCGCCGGCTCATCACCGCCGCGATCGGGGCCGTCGCGCTCGGCGCTTTGGCGCTGCTGGCCCGCCCGGCGTCACCCCATGGCTGGGACACCTTCAACACAGGTATCAGCTTCCAGCCGCCGGCCGTCGTCGACTCGATGCACGCCTACGCCGACAACTTCAACGGACTGACGACCGATACCTGGCTCGTTCCGGGCCCGACATCGGGCGGCGCCGGGCTCGCGCAGCAGAGCCCGTCGATCCCGCCTGAGACCCGGCTGGTGCTCCCGCCGACCTTCGTCAGGCTGCTGGTCCACAATCTCGGCACGCCGGCGAGCGGCTGCAGCACCACGTTCGCCGTCTCGAAGAACGGTTCGGCGATCGCGGCGACCGACCTCGCGGTGACCAACGCGACCTCCAACAATACCTTTCAGGACAGCGGTCTGATCGCCGTCTCATCATCAACGACCGACAGCTGGGGCGTGAAATTGGCCAGCGCGCCGAGCATGGGCTCGAGTTGCAATTTTGCGGTCTACGTCACGGCCTACTTCTACGGCAGTCACACGTCGTGATGGGCGTCGCTGCTCTCCAGCCCCCGCCCGTCCGCCTGCCGGTGCTGGCCATGCCGCGCACCAGGGCGGAATGCCTCGCCGGCCCGCGGCCGTGTCCCTGGACGAGCTGCCGCCACCATGTCGGGCCCGATCGGCGCACCCCGGTCCCGCCCGGCGGGACGACCTGCAGCTTGGACTTCGCCGATCGGGGAGGTGCCACGCTGGAAGAGATCGCCACCGTCCTCAACGTGACGCGCGAGCGTATCCGCCAGATCGAACAGCGCGGGATCAGGCACCTGGCGGACAACCTCCGCCGGGCGGGCATCCTGTCAAGCGAGGACGCAGCCAGGGCGCCCGAGGCGGTCCGGCAGATCCTTCACCGCGGCCTGGTTGCCGGGGCCACCGGCTCGGTCACGCCGAAGGCCGCGTAATAGGCGATCCGAGGAGACGATCATGACCGCACCCCTGACCCTGCCCGAGAACCTTCCCTCGATCCCGAACGCGAAGCTTCCCGCGGCGTACGAGGCCGCCAGGGAGGCGCTAGAGGCCTGCACGCGGCTCGACGAGTGCCAGGACTGGGCGGATAAAAGCGCCGCCCTGGCGTCCTACGCGAAGCAGAGCGAGGACCCCACGCTTGAGGACCACGCGACGCGCATCCGGGCCCGGGCCATCCGGCGGTGCGGTGAGCTGCTGCGGGAGATCCAACCAAGTAAGGGAGGACGGCCGGCTGACGAAACTCGTACCGGCAACGATACGAGTTTTACACGCACGCAGGCAGCGACCGACGCCGGCCTCTCGAAGCGCCAGAAAGATACCGCCCTGCGGGTCGCCGCCGTCCCACAGGCCGAATTCGATGTTCTGGTGGACGGGAAGGATCGTCCGGCGAAGGTGACCGAGCTGGCGCGCGCGGGGACGAAGGCGGCGCGCAAGCCCGTGGTCGACCTCGCCGGTCGCTCCCCCGATGACTACCGGGCGATGGTCCAGGCGTTCGGGACGATCAAGGAGTTCGCCCGGTACATCGAGAAGGCCGACCTCGACGCGGCCGTCCGGGGATGTTCGGAAGACGATCTGGCCGATCTGGCGGAGCAGATCCCAACGGTGATCACCCGGCTGTCGGGCTGGCTGGGTAAGATCAACGCCAGGACGGGCCACGCCGTCCCGCCGGCGCCGCCCGTCGTTGCGACCCCGCCGGCCACTGTCGCCGCCGGGCAAGGCTCGCGTGTCGCCGCCGTGCGCCGCGTTCTGAACGATGCGATGGAGCTGTTCCTGCGGGTCGACTTCACGGGCGCCCTGCGGGAGGCGACGTCCTCGGATCTGGCCGCCCTGGGATCGGAGCTGCCCGTCGCGGCGCGGACGCTCGCCCACTGGGCGGATGAGGCCGACGCCGCCAGGAAGCGCGCGCCGGCGGAACCGGCGTAGGGGGCCGACCATGCAGGCCCAGCAGCAGCGCCAGCGTGTCCGCCGGCTTCCCACGCCGGCGGGGCGGCCGTCAGATCTTGATGCCGATCAGCCGCGCTCGCTCCAGCATGCACACCCGGGCGAACGTCGAGACGTCCATGCCGCTACGCGTGGCGGCAGCTTCGAACGCCTTCTTCTGCTCCTCGGTGACGCGGATGTGGAGCAGCAGGTCCTTCCTCTCGGCTTTCTGCTTCACGGGACGCGGCATCGAGCCCGAGAGCCTATTGGGTCGCCTCACTCGCCTCCAGTTTCACAGAAGATGTCCGATTGACGTGAGCACATTGAGTATACAATAACAGGTCAGTAAGTGGCCCCGCGACGTTGGAGCGTCCGGGGCCGTGCCCGGAAACCTGTTGAGGAGGTCCCGAGATGGACAACGTACGTGAGCGGAAGCCGAACCCCCAAGCACTGGCAGTCGAGATCGTCGCGAGCGCGCTCGACGTCCTTCGAACCCGCGACGGCGTCTCGATCAGCGATGACCTGATCGCGGAACGCGCCCGGAACGCGATCGCTGCCCTTGAGGGGGCCTTCGACCTCGTGCCTGCTCGACTGACGGAGGTGGTTGAGGGGTTCCGCGAGGCCACACGCGAGTTCCGGCTGGCCGCAGACGGCGTGCGGCTCATGCTGCAGGCGGAGGCGGGCCGATGACCGCGCTAGTCGCCCTTCGCGGGCTGAAGATCTGGCTGGCCACGTCCAACCCCGACGGCTCGCGGGTGCTCAAGCTGCTGCATCAGCGGGACGCCGCCCGCCTGGTCGACGCCCTGGCCGGTGAGCTGGAGGCCGGTCGCGCCGCCCACCTGCTGCTGGAAAGCCAGACTTGCGGGCCGGTGCGGGTGACTCTGCTCGAGCTGGTCGAGCTGGGCGTTCTCCAGTCCGAACCCGTGCCCGTGGACGAGCACGCGGTCGTGGTCGCCCGCCGCGCCATCGACGCCCGCACTCGGCGAGGTCTCCGATGACCGCCTTCGGCTGGGCGTGCGTCGGGGCCGCGACCCTGATTGCCGTCCAGACGGCGAGCGTCGTCGTTCTGGTCGTGATCATGCGGCGCACGCAGCGCAACGACACGGAGGCGCGCCGATGACCCGGCGGGCGCGGGCCGTGGTCCTCCGCTGCAGCCCTGGGAAGACGTGCAGCTTCCACCGCGACGGCGGGCCCGAGCTCGAGAAGTGCCCGGGCGTGTGCGATGCGGACGGCTGCACGCTGGATGGCCACTATGAGATCGGGGCCGAGCGCCACGAGTGCGCCCTGCACGCGGGGCTGACGCTCCTCGCGAGGGCGATCTCGCAGGCGCTGGCGCGCGACAACGTCGACTCGAAAGGGGGTGCGTGATGGCATCGGTGTTCATGCGCCCGGGCGGCAGGTTCTACGCCAGGGTGAAGGACGACCGTGGGCGGTGGATCTCGAAGCGGGTGCGCCAGCAGACCCGGAAGGACGCCATGCGCGTCGCGCGCGCGCTGGAGGCGCAGTACGAGCGGATCCGGCTGGGCCTGGAGGCGCCGCCGCAGCGCGGGGAGCTGGTCGGGCCGTTGATGAAGCGGTGGGCCAGCTCGCTCACGAACCGGTCGGCCGCCACCGACGTCGGTAGGCTCAACCTGCATGTGCTGCCCGCGTGGCAGGGCGTCCGTGTCGCCGACGTCGATCTGCCCGGGATCATGTCCTGGCTCGACGCGATGGCCGACCAGGGCGAGATCGGCCCCGGCTCCCGGCGTCACTGCCTGGGGCTGCTGTCGCGATTCATGTCGTGGGCGGTCGCCCGCGGCCACGCCCCGCGGAACGCCTGCCGGGACATCCCGGCCGGGAGCCGGCCGAGGCCGATCGCGCCGCCGCCCGAGAGCGTCCCGTGGCTGCGCGACGACGCCGACGTGCTGCGCGTGATGCGCGCGCTGCCGCCGCCATTCGACATCGTCTTCTACCTCGGTAACCGCTGCGGGCTGCGCCTGGGAGAGATCCTCGGCCTCCGGATCGGGGACGTCGCCGATCTCGAAGCTGGCGCGATCCGGGTGGCCCACAGCTACGACGGTCCGTTGAAGGAGGACCGCCACGGCGTCGGCAAGGCGAAGTGGGTCCCGGCGCCGGTCGACGCGGCCGCGGTCGTGGGGCCTATCGTCGCCGCCCGACTGGCGGCCGGAGCTGGCCCCGACGACCTGCTGCTGGTCGGCCAGGACGGCGACCCGCTGGACCGCCACCAGGTCGGGCATCGCTGGCGGGTCGTCCGGAAGGCGCTGAACCTGCCTGCGGGGCTGTCGTTCTACAAGGCGAGTCGGCACAGCTTCGCGAGCCGTGCGCTGGCATCGGGAGCCAGCGCGGACGCCATCGCCGAGGCGCTCGGTCACGCCAGCCCGGCGATCACCCGCGCGCACTACCTGCACCACGTGAACAAGACGTTCTCGCCGATCCTGCGGGCCGGTCTCGGCCTGGACGGCGCGCCCGGGGCGAAGGTGATCCCGATGGCCCCGCACGCCCCGGTGACAGCCGAGCAGCAGGGCGGCCCGCAGCAGGTCGCCGGGAAGGGGGATGCCGATGCAGCCTGACGACCAGCAACAGGCGGCGCAGCCGGAGCAGGTAAAGCCCAAGGCCAAGACGCGCCGGCAGCGAAAGGGTCGGAGCCCGTTCGGCTCGATCAAGGTCGACGGGCCGCGCTTCGCTGCCACGTGGTGGGAGGGCCCCGTCCAGCGCAAGCGGCGCGGCTTCGAATCGAGGGGGGCCGCAGAGCTCTTCCTGGCGCAGGTCCGGATCGACCTACAGACCGGTGAACGCCAGATCGGTGACCCCGTCGTCGTCGATGGCGTGACGGTTGAGCACGCGATCCAAGCCTACGGCCGGTACCTCGACGAGAAGGGTCTGAAGCCGGGACCGAACGCGGAGCGCCTGCGCCGGCTGCGAGCCTTCTTCTCGGACACGACGGTCATGGTCTCAGCCCTCACGCCTGCGGTGTGCGCTGCGTACTACGCCGCGCTTCGGATGCGGACCACCAAGACGGGCAAGCCCTACTCGGTCGACAGTCAGCGGAACACGCTGGCCGAAGCGAAGATGCTGGCGAAGTGGTGCGTCAGCAAGCGCTGGCTGCGGACGAGCCCGCTGGACGGGATCGAGGGCATGGGGAAGCGGCGTCACGGCAAGGCGCAGCTGCGGATCGACGAAGCGCGCCGCTGGATGGCCGAGGCGACCAAGCTGGCGGACGTCGGCGACCAGGGGGCCGTCGCCGCGATGATGCCCCTGCTGCTGGGCATGCGCGCCAGCGAGATCGTCACCCGCGTGGTTCGCGACCTCGACGACGACGGCCGCCTTCTCTGGATCCCCGACGCGAAGACCGAGGCCGGCAAGAGGACGCTGCGGATCCCCGAGGTGCTACAGCCCTACCTCGAACGGCTGGCGACCCACCGGAAGCCCGAGGACCTGATCTTCGGCCAGCACTGGCGCGACTGGATCAGGAAGTCGGTGAAGCGGGTATGCGAGCTAGCCGGGGTGCCGGTGGTCTGCGCGCACTCGATGCGCGGGCTTCACAGCACGCTGGCGATGGACGCCGGGGTGACCGGGCACGTCGTGGCGGCGTCGCTGGGCCACGAGTCGGTCACCACGACGAAGCAGAGCTACGCGAAACCCGAGGCGGTCGCCGGAGGGCAGCAGCGGCGGACGCTGGCTGTGCTCGCGGGCGGACTCGCCTGATACATCAGTCGATCGCTACCGGTGAGCTTGGCCCGTGCGGCGTGGCGAAGGTGCTGTGCCCTGCGGTCTTGTCGGAAAACGCTGTGAAATCCATGCATTTCTTGACGGGCTGAATCGTCTGGTAGATTCGTAAAGCTGTGGAGATCAACAACACTGGCGCGCAGGGTACGCCCGTTCCTTTCGAAATGAAGGGAGGGTCGCCCATTGTCCTGCACGTGACCCTTCCGGCGGGGACCTACGAGCTTCGGCTCGCTCCGATGGTGTTCGACGTAAGGTACCTCCCCGACGTCGTGAACATCCTCGACCCGTCGCTGCCAACACTTGCCGTTCAAGCCAACCTGCAGGTCGCAACGAGGAAACTATGATCTTGGCAGTCGGCCTATCAGTCGGGATCACGTCTGTCACGGCGGCAGTCCCGTTCGGCTTTCGAACGGACAGCAGCACCAGGAGCATCTGCATTTCGTCGGGAGGTCCAGACCCGGCTACTTCGCTCATTCGTGGATCCAAGCTCTTACCGTTCGCGAAGCTGCGTGCTCTGGATGTTCTCGCGAAGGCGCGCGCTTTAGGTGGCGGACTCGCCGAGGACGTCGGGGTCGCGTCGGACGGGGGGGTGGTGCTGGAGTTCGCTGGACCGTCTGGTCGCGAGCTCATGATCGCCATCGGCGTTTCAGGCGGTTGGACGTACTTTTCGGCCGCCATAGACGGTCAGCAAGCGAAGGCAGGCATCCTGCGTGACGACGGACTGGTACCGGCAATCCTCTGGACGGCTGGCGGCCACCAAGATCTGGCCGGGCCCGGCGTCGTCGCTGGATGAGTGTCGAGGCAGTTCCCCTCTTCGTCGGGGACGCAGAGAACTTGGTTCGCTCGTGTAATTCTGGCGATATCAGGGGAAGCGGCTCGGTCAAGCACCGGGCGTTCGTTTCGACGAAGGAACCTTTGGAAATCTCCGTACACCGCGATGCTCACTGCGACGAGTCTTGCCGCGACCGAGCTCGCGCGGCGGTGATGGTCGTCGCCGGTCAGGCGAGGCAGATTGCTTCGAAGCCGTCCGTAGAGAGCGCGCCTCCGCCAATTGACCACGCGCTGATCGGCTTACCGGGTGCCCCGCCCATCGCAACCAAAGACGAACTGCAACAACACGCGGATCTTTGGGCGAAGCACGACGCCCTCTGTCGCGAGCTGGCCGACATCGCGGTTTCCTGCGCAGTGCCAACCCTCAAAGGCTCGTAAGCCACGGACAACACCAGGCGTGTCTCACGCCGCGCGTCAGGGGACCCTAGCCGCCTAAGTCTCCCGAACGTAGGCGAGAAACCGAACCGACCACTCCTGTGAGCCCGGAGACGATTCGATCGGCTCGCCCTTGACCACGAACTCGACGTGAGGCCTGACCATCCCCAGCATCGCCATTCGCGTCGGTTCGCTGATGTTCCTGATCTCGTCCAAGATCAGCCTTTCGACGTGTGCTCCCCCTGCCATTTTGAACACCGCTACGGCCGTCGCGGCGTTCTGGGCTCCCTTGACGGGGACGGAGCCTTCAAGCACGTGGAACGAGCCTGAGTTAGGGGTCGGGACCCATGTCGCCATGCGCATCACCTCCCGCTAGAGGACCAGATCAGGACCACCCGACCCGCGACTACTGCAAGAACGAACAATTGTCGTAACGCCCAAACATCAACGGCGGCGCGGCCTTACGTCTTGTGGAGCTGAACGGGATCGAACCGTCGGCCTCCTGAGTGCGATTCAGGCGCTCTCCCAGCTGAGCTACAGCCCCAAGGCGGTCGACCTGGGGGTCGAACGCGGCGCCATTTTACGCAGCGACGCTGGGTTTGCAACCCTCGGTGGGCGATTCCGCTCGGGTATCATCCGCGGATGGGCGACCGGCCGCGGCGGGTCAGGGCGGACCTGGCTCTGGTCGAGCAGGGGCTGGCGCCTTCGCGGGCGCGGGCGCAGGCGCTGATCCTGGCGGGCGAGGTGCTGGTGGGGGACCGGCCAGTGGACAAGGCGGGGGACCTGGTCGACGTGGGGGCGGAGCTGCGGCTGCGGTCGGCTCCCATGCCTTACGTGTCGCGGGGCGGGGTCAAGCTGGCGCACGCGCTGGACACGTTCGGCCTCGATCCCCGGGGGCTGGTGGCGCTGGACGTGGGGGCCTCGACGGGCGGCTTCACGGACTGCCTGCTCCAGCGCGGGGCGGCGCGGGTCTACTGCGTCGACGTGGGGCAGGGGCAGCTCGACTGGAAGGTCGCCTCCGATGCGCGGGTTCGGGTGCTCGACCGGGTGAACATCCGGGTGGCGCCGCCCGACCTTCTCCCGGAGCGCGCCGACCTGATCGTCATCGACGTCTCCTTCATCTCGCTGCGGCTGGTGCTGCCGGCGTTGCCGGCGTTCGGCAAACCAGGGGCGCGGGTGGTCGCGCTGGTCAAGCCGCAGTTCGAGGTCGGGCGCGCCGACGTGGGCAAGGGGGGGATCGTGCGGGACGAAGCGGCGCGCGCGCGGGCGCTGGCCGAGGTGCGGGACGCCGCCGCCGCCGCCGGGTACGCGGTCGGCGCCGACACGGTTTCGCCGATCACCGGCGGCAAGGGCAACGTGGAATTTCTCCTGTCGTTGCGCCTGCCGGCCCGAGAAGATCGGGTACCATGAACGGCCCGTCAGGTCCTTCCGGGCGGGACATTTCATGCGCCTCCTCGTCACCGGCGCCGCCGGCTTCATCGGTTCTCACCTCTGCGAGCGCCTGGTCGCGCGCGGCGACCAGGTCGTCGGGTTCGACAGCTTCGACGCGTTCTACGCGCGCTCGATCAAGGAATCGAACCTGGCGGGCCTGGCCGGCAACCGGCAGTTCTCGCTGGTCGAGGCCGACGTCCGCGACGCGGCGGCGCTCGAGCGCGTGTTCTCGGCCAGCAAGCCCGAGGTCGTCGTTCATCTGGCGGCCCTGGCGGGCGTGCGGCCGTCGCTGATCGATCCGGCGCGCTACGCCGACGTGAACGTGGTCGGGACCCAGCGGATCGTCGACGCCGTCCGCGCGCACGGTGTCGGTCGCCTGGTGTTCGCGTCGTCTTCGTCGGTGTATGGGCTGGACAGCCTCCCGCCGTTCAAGGAGTCCGACCCCTGCCTGAAGCCGGTCTCGCCGTACGCGTCGACCAAGCGCAACGGCGAGCTGTTGCTGTTCACGGCGCACCACCTCTACTCCCTGGACGTCACCTGCCTGCGGTTCTTCACGGTGTTCGGCCCGCGCCAGCGGCCGGATCTGGCCATCCACAAGTTCGCGCGCCGCATCGCCGCCGGCCAGAGCATCGAGCTGTACGGCGACGGCACGACCAGCCGCGACTACACGTTCATCGACGACATCATCGACGGCGTGACGGCCTCTATCGATCAGCCGGCGGAGTCGCCCGGCTATCGCCTCTTCAACCTGGGCGGTTCGCGCCCGGTGGCGCTGGCCAAGCTGGTCGAGCTGCTGGGCGCGGCGCTGGGGACGAAGCCGGCGGTCACCTACGGGGTCGAGCAGCCGGGCGACATGAAGCGCACGCTGGCGGATCTGACGGTCTCTCGCCAGGCGCTGGGCTACGCGCCCAAGGTTTCGATCGAAGAGGGGATCGCCCGCTTCGTCGCCTGGCTGAAGACGCATCCCGGCTGACCCAGGGCCCACCCCCGTTCACCAATCGATCAAAACCACTGTGGCGAAGGACTAGTCGCCGCCCGGGTTGTAGAAGCCCGGCAGGCGGGGCCCGCGGTCGCGGTTGCGGTTGAAGTCGCCGCCACCACCGCCACGGTGCCGGTCGCGGTCGCGGTCGCGGCCACGACGCCGGCGACCCCCACCACCCCCGGCACCCCCGCCGCCACCGTTGTGCGGACCCTTGCCGCTGAAACCGGGGCGACCGCCGCGCGGCTGGCCGTTGTGGCCCGGGTGCTGGTGTCCGTGCTGCGGCCGTGGCTGCGCGTTGCCGCTGGCACGGACGGTCAGCACGGGCAGCGTCACGGGCGCGCCGGGGCGCCAGTGCAGGTAGGGGCGGATGTTCGCGTCGCGCGCGGCGGTCCAGCGCGCTTCGACGTTGTCCGCGTCGGGCGGCAGCACACCGTCGGGGCCGGGTGACGCCAACTCGGCAGCAGCCTGTAGCCCCTCCTCGGCGGGCGGGACGGCTGCCCAGTCGTCGGCGGGATCGATCACCACCTCGCCGGCCAGCGGCTCGACGGTCACGGTCTCGGCGCCGGCCCAGACCGCCTCGTCGAAGTCCTCGGCGCCCGGCGGGGGCGGCGGCACCTCGAAGTCGCCCAGCGGCGGCAACAGATCGGTCGGGATCGCCGTCTCGAACACCGGCGCGGGCGGCGGCGGAGGCGGCGCCGCTGCGGCGGCCGGCGCGGGCATTCCCGGCGCCTCGTCCCCGGCGCGGCCACGCCGCCTGCGGCGCGGGCGGGCATGGAAGTCGGTCGCGGCGTGCAGCCCGTGCCGCACGTCGGCGGCGCGCGGATCGAACACCTCGCTGTCGATCCCCGCATCGGAGTCGCACAGCCCGCACTTTTCGCCCTCGGGCTCGCCGAAGTAGGCGCGCAGCATCTGCACGCGGCAGCGCTGCGTGTTCATGTACGACAGCAGCGACGCCAGGCGCCGCCGGTCCGAGATGCGGCGCGCCTCGAACACCTGCGCCGCCTTGTCGATCTGCTCGCGCGAGGGGCGTGGGTCGACGCCTTTCCAGCGAGCCGCCTTCACTTCCTCGGCGACGCCCATCGCTTCCAGCACCGACAGGATGACGCGCACACGGCGCTCGGGGATCGCCATCGACAGCGCCAGGTCGCGCACCGAGACTTCTTTGCCCTCGTCGCTCCAGGCGTAGAGCCCCTCGGCCACCATGCGCGCCTGCGCCTTGGTCGGGTGCGCTTCCTTCAGGAAGTGCTCCTGGATCGCGATGTCGTCGGGCTGGAACAGCAGCACGCAGCGCGCGGGCTTGCCGTCACGCCCGGCGCGCCCAGCCTCCTGCACGTACGCCTCGGGCGAGCCGGGCATCTGGTAGTGGATGATGTAGCGGATGTCGGGCTTGTCGATGCCCAGACCGAACGCGTTGGTCGCCAGCATGACGACCTTGCGCCCCGGCTGCATGAACGACGCCTGCGCCTTCTCGCGCTCCTCCGTCGTCATCTTGCCGTTGTAGCGCTCGACTGGGATCTTGCCGTGGCGGAGCGCGACGTAGAGCTCGTCGACCGCGCGCACGGTGGCGCAATAGACGATGCCCGGCCGGCGCAGCTGCGCGATCAACAGACCCAGCTGGCGGAGCTTGTCGCCCTCGCCGGCGACCTTGCGCACGTCGAATGCCAGGTTCGGGCGGTGGAACGAGACGCGACAGACCTTCGCGTCCTTCATTCCCATCTGCACCAGCACGTCGTCGGCGATGTCCGGCGTCGCGGTGGCGGTCAGGCCCAGGATCGGCGGGCGCCCCAGCACCTGCGCCGCGCGCCGCAGCCCCAGGTACGACGGTCGGAAGTCGTGGCCCCACTGCGAGACGCAGTGGGCCTCGTCGACGCAGAACAGAGAGAACTTCACCCCCTCCAGAGCTTCCTGGACCGCCGGCGAGCAGACCGACTCGGGGGTGATCATCATCAGCCGTGCGGTGCCATCGCGCACGGAGGCCAGGTCGGCGGCGCGCTCCTTCGCGGTGCGCGTCGAGTCGATGCGCACCACGGGGACGCCGGCCGCCTTCAGCTTGGTGTACTGATCCTCGATCAGCGCGAGCAGCGGGGAGACGACCAGCGTCGGCCCGTCGAGCACCAGCGCCGGCAACTGATAGGTCAACGACTTACCGCTGCCGGTCGGCATGACCGCCAGCGTGTCTCGGCCGGCCAGCACCGATTCGATGATCTCCGCCTGGCCCGGCCGCAGTTCTCGGATGTGAAAGACCGAGCGCATCTTCTCGAGCGCGCGCTGCAACGCCGGCGACGGCGGAAGCGCTGGCGTCGTGGGCTCGATCACGGGAGCACGCTCGACCACCGGCGGCGCCGCGATCGAGGGCGGTCTCAGGTCTTCCGCCTCGCCCTCGGGCGATCGGTGAATCACGATGGTCGGAACGCCGTCGTCGAGGGGGACGGCCGTTGAGGACCCCGTTTCAGGCACCTTGCCGGCGGCGCTTTCGGCGCCCACGCCGGCTGGCGCGTCGTCTTCGGAACTCAGTCTCAAACTCCTGTGAAATTCGGGTGGCACCCGCCTCGCCGATAACCCAACGACCCCTCATGCACCCTGTGTACAAAAACCCTCCCGGGTGCCGCTACCTACCAACTTCTGGTGGGGACTTGCGGCCTCCCGACGCCGGTGCGGCCTTGTGCCGCAAACGCGAGCGTTGAAGTCAAGCTAGCACGCATCTCTGACAAGTCCAAAGCAATAGTTTTGTGACGCGGTCGAGAACTTCGTGGCACGACCGTTGCGATGCGACCGGCCATGACACGGATGGCGGCCCTGGAACCGGACGCCCGCCCGCGCGAGCGGCTGGCCGCGCGCGGGGTGGAACAGCTCACCGACGGTGAGCTGCTGGCGATCGTGCTCGGCGCGGGGACGCGCGGCGCGAGCGCGCTCGAGGTCGCGGCCTCGGTGCTGCGCGGGATGGGCGGGCTGGCGGCCATGCTGCGGGCCACGCCCGCCGAGCTGGCCGGCTTTGCGGGCATCGGCCCGGCGCGGGCCTCGTTGATCCTGGCGGCGCTGGAGCTGGGCCGGCGGGCCATGGCCCGGGCGCCGTCACGTGGCCAGCGATTGGCCGGGGCGTCCGACGTCTGGACGTACCTCCGCAGCCGGCTGGCGCCCCTGCCGGTCGAGGAGTTCTGGGCGCTGGGGCTGGACGTCCGCCACCGCGTTCAGAGCGAGCACTGCCTGGCGCGCGGTTCGCTGACCGGCGTGGAGATTCATCCGCGCGACGTGTTTCGCCCGCTCATCCGCCAGGCCACCGCCGCCGTCATCTTCTGCCACAACCATCCGTCGGGCGATCCGGCCCCGTCGCGCGCCGACGTCGAGCTGACGGCGCGCCTGCGTGAGGTCGGCGAGCTGTGCGGGATCCCGGTGCTGGACCACGTCGTCGTCGGGTGGGACGGGTACACCAGCCTGGCCGAGCGCAATTGGAGGTAGCGCCGCCCGGCCTTAGACTGCGCGCGTGCGTTTCGTTCGCTTGACTGGCTTGGGACTGGCGATCGCCGTCACCCTCGCGGCCGCGCCTGCCGCCCGCGCCTTCGAGGAGCTGACGCCCACGCCGGCGCTGGGCATGGGCGGGGCCTCTCGCGCGTGGGCCGTCGGCGACGCGGGCCCGCTGCTGAATCCGTCCGGCATGACGTTGCTCAAGACCTACACCCTCGAGGGTCTCTACAGCTACGCGAGCCGCCTCTCCGATCAGTACCTGCACGCCTCGATCGTCGACAACACGTCGTCTTACAACCTGGCCGGCGGCCTCTATTACACGTATCACACGTCGTCGGGCGCGCTGGCGGGGCAGGGGCACGAGGCCGGGCTGTCGCTGGCGTTTCCGTTCGGCAACTACCTGGCGATCGGCGGGACGCTGAAGTATTTGACCCTGAGCGGCGGCGACGTCGTGAATGGACACGACGGCGGCATCACCTTCGACGTCGGCCTCACGGCGCGGCCGACCGGGATCCTGTCGATCGGCGTGGTGGGCGCGAACCTGCGGCCGCTGGACAACAGCCAGGCCACGCAGTCGGTCGGGTACGGCGTCGCGGTCCTGCCGATCCCGGCGCTGCTGCTGACCGCCGACGGCCTGACCCGGCTCACGCCCGACAACGCCACCGGGCGTAAGGGGACGTCCGTGATGGGAGGGGCGACCTACACGATCTACGACAAGGTGGCCCTGCGGGCCGGCGGCGGCTACGACGGCGTCACCCAGAATGGTTACGGAACGCTGGGGATGTCCGCCATCTCCGACATCGGCGCACTCGACGCCGGCGTGCGGCAGGACCTGCTCCACGGCGCCGGGGTCCCCCGTGAGACCGTGGTGAACATCAGCCTGCGGTTGTTCATCCCCGCCTCGCAAACCAACCAGGACCCGTCCTCGTTCATCAACAGCCAGTGACCCGGAACTTTTCAGCTTGGCCGGTGTCCGTATCCCCGTGGAGGAGGCTCTTCGGGTCCGGATCGCGCGCGGGAGAGCTCGCTCGCGTGGTCGGGTCCCCTACGAGATGAGCCTGGCCGAGCGCCTTCTCATCGGCCGGCTGCGCGACCGCGATCCGTCGGCGTTCGAGGAGATCGTCCGTCGTTACGGCGACAAGGTGTTCAACCTGGTCTACCGGATGCTGGGCAACCGGCACGAGGCCGAGGACATCACCCAGGAGGTGTTCATCACCGTCTTCAAGACGGTCGAGACCTTCCGCGGCGAGGCCAAGTTCTCGACCTGGTTGCTGCGCATCGCCGCCAACCAGAGCAAGAACCGGATCAAGTACCTGTCGCGGCGCCCGACCGACGGCGGCGAGGTCGATGAAGCCGTACAGGCGGCCGCCGGGGCGCCCGGGCCGATCGCACACGCCCAGATCGAGGGACCCGATACCCTGCTCGAGGCGGCCGAGCTCGAGTCGCTCATGCAGCAGGCCATCGCCAGCCTGGATGAGGAGCACCGGCTGCTGGTGATTTTGCGTGACGTCGAAGAGCTGTCATACCAAGAGATAGGCGAGATCACCGGTCTGCCCGAGGGGACCATCAAGTCGCGGCTCCACCGCGCGCGGATGGCCATCAAGGAAGTGCTGGACCGGCACACGAAATAGCGGCGAATCGCAACGAACCGACCGATGGACCACAAGCAGGCGCAGGACGACTTCTCCGACTACGTCGACGGGGCGCTGCCGGAGGCCGCGCGAGCCGAGCTGGACCAGCACCTGGCGGTCTGCATCCAGTGCCGGACCGAGCTGGCCAAGTTCCGCGAGACGCTGGGGTCGCTGGGGCGCCTCAAGCAGCACGCGCCGCCGACCCTGCTGACCGACGTGAAGCAACAGATTTACCGCCGGTCGAAGGGCCGCTTCTTCGCGCCGCGCTGGAAGCTGTTCGGCCGGATCCCGTTCGAATGGATCTCGCTGGCGACGATCATCGCGATGCTGGTCTATTACCTGGCCATCCTGCACGGCTCGCCGACGGGCGTGCGCCCGGCGCCCTGACGTCTCGCGCCCGCCGGGGCCTGTCCTTATCGTGCCGCCGCGACGAACCGAACGTCGCTGGAGGGGAAGAACGATGAGCTGTTTGCGCCGGAGAGAGACCTACATTCCGTTGGTCTTGCGGTTGGCTTTGATCGTCGGCCTGTCCGCCTGCAGCAGCGGCGGTTCAGGGAACGGCGGGACGGGAGGGGGCTCGGGGGGGGCGTCCGCGACGGGCGGTGTCCCTGGGACGGGGGGCGCCTCCGCCACCGGCGGCGCGAGCGGCGCGGCCGGGGGCGCGACAGCGGGTGGCGCGGCGGGCGCTCAGGCCTGCAACAACGTGACCGACATCGGTTCGGCGGTCCCGCGGACGGCCAACCCGGCGACCGCGCCGACAATGACGGGCGGCACGATCGTCGACGGCACATACGTGCTGACGGCCGACGTCAACTGGGAGATGTCCACAAGAATGAGTCGGCGAACAACAACTTCACGGTCGCGACTTCGGGGATCAACCAGTACACCGCGACGGCGACGACGCTGTCGTGGATCGATCCGGTCAAGCTCGAGGAGGTGACCTGGACGAAGCAGTGACGCGTCAGACGACGTAGCAGAGCAGCACCTTCAGGTACTGCCCTTCGGTGAAGCCGGGTGGGAGCAGGTGGTCGGCGGCCGGGCCGCGGCGCTCGAACACGCGGACCTCGCGGCTCGACTGCTTGGCCCCCGCCGCCACGATCCGCTCGAAGGTCTCGGCGTCGACGTTCTGCGAGCAGGAGCAGGTCACCAGGATGGCGCCGGGCGCCGCCGCCTGCATGGCCAGCGCGTTCAGCCGCTCGTAGCCCTTGCGCGCGGCGTCCAGGTCCTTGCGGGCGCGCGCGAACTTGGGCGGATCGACGACCAGCAGGTCGAACGAACGCGGGGTGGCCGTCTCGAGGAACCGAAACGCGTCGGCCTCGACCGCCTCGATGCGGACGCCGTTCTTCTCGGCGTGCGCCAGGGTGCGGGCAACCGCCCGCGCCGAGCTGTCGACGGCGGTCACCGACGCCGCGCCGCCGCGCGCCGCCGCCAGCGAGAAGCCGCCGGAATAGGCGTAGAGGTCCAGCACCCGCGCGCCGCGCGCCAGCGCCCCGACGCGCGCCCGCGTCTCGCGCTGATCGATGAACATGCCCGTCTTCTGGCCGGAGAGCGGCTCGATCTCCAGCGCGATGCCGTTCTCGAGCCCGTCGACGCTGGCCCGCGACTGTCCACGCGCGACGCGCGAGGCGGCCGCGAAGCCCTCCAGCTCGGCATAGGACTTGGGCGCGATCTCGAAGATCGTCGTCACGCCCAGCTCGGCCTCCAGCGCGTCGTAGATCTCGGCGCGGCGGGCCGAGATCCCCAGCGTCGTGATCTGCGCGACCGCCGCGTCGCCGTAGATGTCGACGACCAGCCCGGGAAGGTCGTCGCCCTCGCTGTTGATCAGCCGGTAGACGTTGGTGCGCTCCCCCGGCAAGTCAAGCCGTGCACGGACCGCGCGGGCGCGCGCCACGCGGGCGCGGAAGAAGGCGGCGTCGACGGCCTCGTCGGCGCGCGTGCAGAGGCGCACCGGGATCTGCGAGCGCGGGTTGTAGAAGCCGCGTCCGATGAAGCGCCCGTCGTGGTCGACCAGCGACACCACGTCACCCGCCTGCGGGTTTCCGTCGGTGCTGGCCACGGCGTTCGCGTACACCCACGGGTGCCCGAACCAGAGCGGGCGCGCGCGCCCCTTTCGCAGGACGATGGTCGCGATGGACATTTAGCTGTTTCTCTTCTCGGTCCGGTAGGCGGAGGCGTCGATGCCGTAGCGCTGGATGCAGCGCCAGACCACGGCGTACTGGCGGCGCAGCCGCCGCGCCACCTCGGCCACGCTCCCGCCGCACTCGGCCAGCTCCGCCTCCAGCTCTTGCCGGGTGGGGGCCGGCCGGCGGGTGCGGGTGGTGGGCAGCGCGCCCAGCGGCATGCGTACCCGCCCGGTCGCGCCGTCCAGCTCGCCGGACTGCAACGCGCGCGGCTCGTGGTCGACCATGGTGTCGTCGAAGTGGTCGCCGCCCTCGGGCGCCACCTGGCCGACGACGGCGTGCGGCAGGTGCTCGAAGCCGATCACCGGCGTGCTCCGGCTCAGCACCTCGGCCTCCGCGATCACCTTCACCAGCTCGCGCACGTTCAGCGGCCAGTCGTACAACATCAGCGCCTTGAAGGCGTCGGCGTCGAAGCTGCGGCCATCGGTCACGTTGCGCAGGAAGTACGAGCAGAGCCGGCCCAGGTCCTCGATGCGGTCGCGCAGGGCCACCAACCGGACCGGCTGCGCGCCCAGGCGGCCCAGCAGCGCCTCCTGGACGTGCGCCCCTTTGTCCAGCCCCACGCGGCTGGTGGCGGCCACGATGCGCACGTCGGCCTCGACCACGCGGGTCGAGCCCAGCGGCGAGAACCGGCGGTCCTGCAGGAAGCGCAGCAGCTTGGCCTGCAGCTCGATCGGCATGTCGCCGATCTCGTCCAGGAACAGGGTCCCGCCGGCGGCCGCTTCGACCAGGCCGATCTTCCGGGCCTGGGCGGTCGAGTGGGCGCCCTTCTCGTAGCCGAACAGCTCGCTCTCGACCAGCTCCTTGGGAATGGCGGCGCAGTTCACGGCGACCAGCGGTCCGCTGCGGCCCGAGCCGTCGTGGATGGCGCCGGCGTAGACCTCCTTGCCCACCCCGGTCTCCCCGACCAGCAGGATCTCCGCGTGCGAGCGGGCCAGCCGCCGCAGGCGCGAATTCGTGAGCGCCAGCTTGGGCGACAGGGTGGCGACCGGCGTCAGGGGGGCCGTGCTGTCCTCCTGGACCGCCTCCAGCTCCGCGGCGGTGTACATACGGAAAACCAGAACGTGCGACCCCAGGAACAGGACGGCCCCGTCGCGCAGGGGGGTCGGGCCGTTGGTGCGACGGCCGTCCACGAAGGTGCCGTTGGTGCTCCCCAGGTCCTCGATGACGAACAGCTCCGACCGGTCGTTGGCCCGCTGGATGCGGGCGTGCAAGCCCGAGACCGTGCCGTCGGCCAGCAGCAGCATGGGCCGCGACCCGCTGGCCGCCTTCCGCCCGATGTCCAGCGTCAGGTCGGCGATCGCCTGGACGCGGGCAGAGCGCAGGCTGTCGGGCGAGGAGCCGTCCCCCACGACCACGACGGCCCCGATCCGAAGCGTCTCGCGGGTCGCGGGGCTTCGGTAGGGGGCGGTCTGCGTGACCACGTTGTCATCGGACGGCATCGGGGCTTAACCTACAGTCTTTCCCAAACGGCAAGGTATACAACGGTCGTGGTCAGTTGAGGCAAGGCGGAGTGAGAGAAGAGGATTTGCCAGCTCCGCCGCAGGATACCGACGTCGAGGGGCCGGAGCACACGGTCGTCACGACGACGCTGCGGCAGCCGGTCCAGCTCATCGAGCTGCGGCCGGGCTCGCTGCTGGCCGGGCGGTACCAGATCGAGGCGACCCTGGGGCAGGGCGGCTCCGGGACCGTGTACCGCGCCTGGGATCGGGCGCTGGGCGAGCCCATCGCAATCAAGGTGTTGCGGCCCGACCGCGCCGCCGAGCGCAGCTGGATCAAGCGCCTGGCGCGCGAGGTGAAGCTGGCTCGGGTCATCCGTCATCCGAACGTCTGCCGTATCTACGAGCTGGGGCACGGTGACGGTCACTGGTTCGTCACGATGGAGCTGGGGACCGGCGGAACCCTGCGCGATCTCCTGCAGGACGGCAAGGGCGCAGAACGCCCGCTGGGCGATCGCCTGGCCGACGCGCGCGCCATCTGCGCCGGGCTGGCGGCGATCCACGCGGTCGGGATCATCCACCGCGACGTCACCCCCCAGAACGTGCTGCGCCTGACCGACGGGCGCCTGGTGCTGTCGGACTTCGGGCTGGCCATCCCGATGACCGCCAACACCACGGTTCACGGCGGGACGCCCAATTACATGCCGCCCGAGACGCTGATGGGCTCACGCGGAGACCAGCGGTCAGACGTCTGGCAGCTGGGCGTGATCCTGCACGAGGTGCTGTTCGGGGCGCGCCCCAGCTTCCACCACGAGGGTGAGGCGGCCAAGGACGCGGCCAAGATGCGCTGGCCGCTGCCGCTCGAGGCGACGCCGGTCGAGGAAGAGCTGGCTCGCCTGTGCGCCGACTGCCTGGCCTCCAACCCGGCCGCGCGCCCTGCCACGGCGGTGGCGGTGGCGGGGCGCCTGGCCGCTGCCGAGGGGGTGCGGCCGCGCCGCCCGCTCCAGAAGCTGTGGCTCCGCGGGCGCGGGCTGGTGCGCCGCCACCGGCGCCTGGTCACGGCAGGACTGGCCGCGGTGACGCTGGCGGTCGTCGTGCGCGGGGTCCAGCTGTCCGAGCGCCCCAGGCTTTGTCGGTCGGCGGGCGAGCACCTGCGAGGGGTGTGGGACGAGGACGCCCGGACCCGCGTCCGTCAGGTGTTCGACCAGACCGGAAAGGCGTACGCCGCGGACACGTTCTGGAGCGTCGATCGGCTGCTCCAGGACTACTTGTCGCGCTGGAGCGGCATGTACACCGAGGCCTGCGAGGCGACCAACGTCCGCGGCGAGCAATCGCCCGAGGTGCTGGACCTGCGCATGGGTTGCCTGGGCGACCGGCTGGACGGCGTGCGCTCCCTGACCCAGCTCCTGGCGCACGCGGACGGCGCCGTGGTCGACAACGCGGTGGGGGCGGCCAGCGCGCTCGGGCCGCTCGACCGCTGCGCCGACGTGCGCCTCCTGCACAGCGTGGTCCCGCCCCCCGACGATCCGTCCGTGCGCGATCAGGTCAGCCGGATCCGCGCCGGGATCGCCGACGCCAAGGCCTTGCACGACGCCGGCGTCGAGCGGCTGGCGCTGGTGAAGCTGCGCGGGCTGATGGCCGACGCGCGCCAGGTCCACTACGGGCCGGTCGAGGCGGAGGCCTCGCTGCTGCTGGGCCAGGTCGCGTTGCTGGCGGGTGAGAACGACGCCGCCTACGCCGCCCTCAAGGAGTCGCTGCTCACGGCGGAGGCGGCCCGCTACGACGAGGTGAAGGCCGAGGCGCTGGTCCACCTGGTCCTGTCCGAGGGGCGGCGGGCCCGGTTCGACCAGGCCGACGACTGGGCGGCGCAGGCCGACGCCGCCCTGCTGCGGATCGGCGGGCACGATCGCCTGAGGGCCTGGCTGGAGATGCACATCGCGGTCAACCGCCGACTGCAGGGGCGGTACGACGACGCGCTGGTGCACGACCGGCGCGCGCTCGAGCTGAAGCAGCGCTCGGGCGCCGGCCGCGGCGAGATCGCGCGCAGCCTGAACAACCAGGCGGTCCTGCTGCAGGACATGGGGCGCACCGAAGAGGCGGCGACGCTGTTCTCGCGGGCCGTCACCGACCTGTCCCAGGAGCTGGGCGGCCAGCACCCGCTGGTCGCCACCTTCCTGTCCAACGAGGCCGAGACGCTGGATCGCATGGGGCGCCACGAGGAGGCGCGGGCCGGCTATCGGCGCGCGCTGGTCATCGAGGAGCGCGGCTACGGCGCCGACAGCACCAACCTGGCCTACCCGCTGACCGGGCTGGGCCTCAGCTACCTGGCCGATCGTCACCCGGAGGCGGCGCTGGGGCCGCTCGAGCGGGCGAACCGGCTGCGCGCGGTCCACGAACCGGATCCCTTGCTGGTCGCCGAGACCCAGTTCGCGCTGGCCCGCGCGCTCTGGGAGTCGGGCGGAGACCGCGCCCGCGCCGTCCGCCTGGCCGAGACGGCCGAGAAGCTGTACGGCGACAAGCCGATGTTCGCGGCGCGCACCGCCGAGCGAATCGCCGAGATCGACCGCTGGCTCGACTCCCGCAACCGCGGGTGAAGCTCAGAGCGACTTGCGTCCGGGAATCCGGGGCACGACCTGGCCGGCGCCGGCGCGTCCCAGGATGCGCCCCTGGTCGAACACCACCTCGCCCCGGCGGATGGTGGTGCGGGGCCAGGCCTGCAGCTCGCGCCCCGCATAGACGGTGTGCGCGGCGCGGGAGAACAGGTCGGCGTCGCGGATGGGCCGCCGGCCGCCGGTCTCCCAGATCACCAGGTCGGCGTCCGAGCCCACGGCGATCGTCCCCTTGCGCGGGTAGATGCCGAACAGGCGCGCCGCGTTCGTCGACGTCAGCGCCACGAACCGCTCCAGCGACAGCCGCTCGGTCGTGACCGCCTCCGTGAAGAACAGCGGCAGCATGGTGTCCAGCTCGGCCACGCCGGGCCGCGGGTGCGCGACGTCCAGCTTGGGGTCCAGCTTGAGCGCCCGTGTCCAGGGAGCGTGGTCGCTGGCCAGGGTATCGATCGTGCCGTCGGTGAGGCCCCGCCAGAGCGCCTCGCAGTCGGCCGTGCGCCGCAGCGGAGGCTGCGCCACGAACAGCGGGCCGTCCGGGCGCCGGTACTCGTCCTCGGTCAGGTAGAGATACAGCGGGCGCGTCTCGACGAACAGCGGCAGCCCCTCGGCGCGGGCCGCCGCGCAGGCCGCCAGCGCCGCCGCCGACGACACGTGAACGATGTAGGTGGGCGCGCCGGTGGCCCGGCACATCGCGATGGCGCGCTCGACGGCGATCGACTCGGACTCGACCGGCCGGCTCTCGGCGAAGTGAGACATCGCGGTCTGCGCGCGGGCCGACAGCACCGCGGTGCAGCACTCGATGGTGGCCAGGTCCTCGCAGTGGATCAGCGTCATGCCGCCGGCCTCGCCGGCCGAGCGCATGATCCGCGCGAAGTCGCGGGCGCCCGCCTCGAACGAGGGGAAGCACATGAAGATCTTCACGCTCGACTGTCCGGCCGCGACCGCCGGGGGGACCTCGGCCAGGATCTGTGGGCTGGGGATCAGGATGACCGCGTGGAAGAAGACGTCGGCGATGGCCTGCCGCGCGACCAGCACCGACTCGGCGCGGACCCGGTCGGCGATCGTCTCCCAGGGGAGCACGTACGACATGTTTCCGACCGTCGTGATTCCGCCGGCCAGCGCTGCCTCGGAACCGCTGGTGTAGTCGTCGACCCAATCGGGCTCGCTCGGGTCCAGCGACTCGACGTTCAGGTGGACGTGTGGGTCGACGCCGCCGGGCAGGACGAAGCGGTCGCTGGCGTCGATCTCGCGGGCGCCCGTCATCGATCCGCCAATCTGCGCCACCCGGCCATCGGCGACGCCGATGTCGGCGCGCTGGCGACCGTCGGCGGTGACGACCGTGCCGCCACGCACCACGAGGTCCAGCCGGCGCTCCATTTGTACAAACGTCATCGGCGGGTCCGCCGGTAACCTTTGAGCATCATTTCGACATTCTTCAGATTGTGCGCGGCGAGCGTGGCGTGCGGATGGCGGGCGCCGACCGAACGACCGAAGCTGGTCCGCGCCCGGCGAAGCAGCGCCGCCGCTCGGCGAAGGTCGCCGGCGTCGCGCTCGAGCACCGCCAGGTTGTTGACCGTCAGCGCCACGTCGGCGTGGTCGCGGCCCAGCAGCCGCTGCAGGGCCGGGATGGCGCGCAGGTACAGGGCGCGCGCGGTCGTCCGGCGGCCACGCTGCTGCTCGACGGCGGCCAGGCCGGCGTCGGCCAGCGCCGCCTCCAGGCTGGCGCTGCCCAGCCGCCGCCGGAAAATGGCCGCCGCCCGGCGATAGAGCTGGGCCGCTTCGGCCAGCCGGCCGCGCGCCTCGACCACCGCCGCCAGCGCGGCGACGTCGGCGGCCACCGCCAGGTGCGTCCCGCCCAGCGCGGCCTCGCGCAGGCTCACCGCCCGGCGGGCGTGGGGCTCCGCCTGGGCGAAGCGGCCGCGCGCGTGCGCGATGCCGCCCAGGTTGTGCTCCAGGGTCGCGCGGGTCTCCGGGTCGTCCGGCAGCAGCGGCGCGGCCCGCCGGTAGAACGCCACCGCCTCGGCGTAGCGACCCTGCGCCTTGCGCAGGACGCCCAGGTTGTTGAGCGCGCTCGCCACCAGCGGATCGCGGCGGTGCAGGCGGCGCGCATCGTCCAGCGCGCGGCGGTTCAGCCGGTCCGACTCGGCCAGCGCGCCACGGATCCGCGCCACGGCGGCCAGCGACAGCCGCGCCTCGACCGCCAGCCGGCGGAAGTCGGGGTGCGGCGGCGCGTGCGTCAGGATCCGGAGCGCGCGCCGGTGGCAGGCCGCTGCCTCGGCGAGCCGGTCGCGCGCCTCGAGCACCCGACCCAGCTCGACCAGCGCGTTCGCCAGGTCGGGGCTGCTCGGCCCTTCGGCGCGCAGAAAACCGGCGACCGATCGGCGGCAGGCGCGCTCGGCCTGAGCGAATCGGCCGGCCGTCCGGAGCGCGATCGCGCGCTCGTGCGCCTCGACGGCCCGGTCGCTCAGCCTCTCCTTGACGGTCTCTGCCGATCTGCGAGGGATGGATGCCTCCGGCGCGGCATTGTACCGTCACGGATCGACATGTCGTCGTCGCAGATCGGCCCTCGCCGGCGCTTCCTGGCGCCGGAGGTGATCCAGACGTCGGCGATGGATTGTGGGCCGGCGGCGCTCAAGTGCCTGCTGGCCGGACACGGCGTCTCCGTCAGCTATGGGCGCCTGCGCGAGGCCTGCCAGACCTCCGTCGACGGCACGTCGATCGACACGCTGGAGACGCTGGCCCAGACGCTGGGGCTGGACGCCGAGCAGGTGATGCTGCCGATCGATCACCTGCTGCTGCCCGAGGCCGATGCGCTGCCGGCCATCGTCGTGGTGCGCCTGCCCTCGGGGCTCACCCACTTCGTCGTGGTCTGGAGCGTGCACGGCCCGCTGGTGCAGGTCATGGATCCGGCTCGCGGGCGGCGCTGGGTCCCCCGAGCAACGTTTCTGCGCGACGTCTTCCGCCACCGGCAGGTGGTTCCGGCCGGCGCGTTCGCCGAGTGGGCGGGGGGCGAAGGGTTCACGCGCCCGCTGGCGCGGCGGTTGGGCGCGCTGGGCGTCGCGGCCGAGGGCCCGATCGCCGCCGCGGTGGCGGCGGGCGGGTGGCGGCCGATGGCGGCGCTGGACGCGGCCGCCCGGACCGTCGAGGCGCTGGCCGCGTCGGGCGCGGTCGCGCGCGGCCCGGAGGCCAGCCGGCTCGTCGAAGCGATGGCCGCGGCGCCGCCGGTCGCCGGCGACACGCCCTACCTGCTGGCGACGCCGGCGCCCGCTGCCGATGACGGCACGGAGCAGGTGGCCGTGCGCGGCGCCGTGTTGCTGCACATCTCGGGCGCGCGCGCTCTCGGGAGCGATGAGCGCGCGGAGCTTCCGCCCGAGCTGCGGGCCGCTGTCGGCGAGCGTCCGCCCCGGGTGGTGCGCCAGCTGTTCGGTCTCTTGCCGCGGCGGCCGCTCCTGCTGGCGGCTGCGCTCGTGCTGGCCGGGCTGGGAGCCGCGGCCGAGGGGCTGTTGTTCCGCACGGTGATCGACGCTCCCGGCGCGCGGGCCGGCTGGCTGGCGCGGCTGCTGGCGCTGCTGGCCGGACTGGTGGCGCTGGAATGGCCGCTGGCCCGGGGCCTCCGTCGGGTGGGCGCGGGGCTGGACCAGGCGTTGCGCGCGCTCTACCTGCGCAAGATCCCGCGCCTGCCCGATCGGTACTTCCAGACGCGCCCGGTGTCGGACATGGCCGAACGCGCGCACCTGCTGCACCGGCTGCGCGCGCTCCCCGGGCTGGCCGGCGACGTCGCGCGCATCACCGTCGAGATCGCGGCGATCGCCGCCGGGCTGTGCGTGATCGACGCGGGCGACGCGGGGTGGGTGCTGTCGCTGGCGGCGGCGGTCGTGCTGATTCCTCTGCTGGCGTATCCCGCGATCGCCGAGCGCGACCTGCGCATGCGCAACCACGCCGGCGCGCTCGGGCGGTTCTACCTGGACGGGCTGCTCGGCCTGATGGCGGTGCGGACCCACCGGGCCGAGAGCGCCCTGGCGCGCGAGCATGGGGTGCGCCTGGCCGAATGGCGGCGCGCGGCGCGTGGCGCGCTGGCCGCGGCCCTGACCGGCGAAGCCGCCCAGTCTCTGGTCGGGTTCGGGCTGGCGATCGCCCTCTTGCTGCGGTTCTTCGGGCGCACAGAGAGCGGCGCCGCCGGGGGGCTCGGGGATCTCGGGACCACGCTGCTGGTGGTCTACTGGGTACTGTCGCTGCCGGCGCTCGGTCAGGAGCTGGCGGCCGCCGCGCAGCAGCTCCCCGCGCAGCGGAACCTGACGCTGCGGCTGCTGGAGCCGCTGGACGCGCCCGACGAGACGAGCGACGGATCCGCAGGCGACCTCTTCGCGGGCGAGGGCGGCCTGGCGATCGAGATGCAGGACGTGCGCGTCGTGGCCGGCGGGCACGAGGTGCTGGCCGTCGGCGGGCTCTCCATCGGTGCCGGCGAGCAGGTGGCGATCGTCGGACCGTCCGGGGCGGGCAAATCGAGCCTGGTCGGCCTCCTGCTCGGTTGGCACCGGCCGGCGACCGGCAGCTTGCGCGCCGGCGGACACCCGATCGAGGGGACGGCCGTCCCGGCCCTGCGCCAGCGGATCGCCTGGGTGGATCCGTCCGTGTATCTGTGGAACCGGTCGCTCGCGCAGAACCTGACGTTCGGCGCCGGCGACGCGGTGGATCTGACGGCCGTCATCGACGGCGCCGACCTGCGCGAAGTCGTCCAGCGCCTGCCTGCCGGCCCGGAGACGCCGCTCGGCGAAGCAGGTGGACTGGTCTCGGGCGGTGAAGGGCAGCGCGTGCGGCTCGGCCGCGCGCTGGCGCGTCCCGCGCCCCGGCTGGTGATCCTGGACGAGCCGTTCCGTGGCCTGCCGCGCGACCGGAGGGCCGCGCTGCTGGCGCGGGCCCGGGCGCACTGGGCCGGCGCCACCCTTCTCTGTGTCACCCACGACATCGGCGACACGGCCGACTTCCCGCGCGTGCTGGTGGTCGAAGGCGGACAGATCGTCGAGGACGGTGCGCCGGATGCGCTGCGGGCGCGTCCGGGCTCGCGCTATGCGGCGCTGTTCGATGCGGAGCGGCGCGTGCGCCAGACCGTCTGGGCGAAGCTTCCGTGGCGGCGGTGGCGCGTCGAAGAGGGGCGCGTCGTCGAGGACGCATGAGCGACGCGGCGACGATCGACGACTGCTGGTGGCCGCTCGACAGGCGGGTCCAGCTCACGGGCGCGCTGGCCGTCGCTGCCGGCCTGCGCGAGACGGGGCCGGTGGAGAGGTTCGAGCTGTCGTATGCCGATCTGGCCGATCCCAACCGCCTGCCCGCGCGCATTCCGGCGCCTTGCGTGCTGCGCGCCGGCGCCGGTGCGGGCGCGTTGCTGGGGATCGTCGGGCACGGCGGCGGCCGGGTTCGCCTGCTGGGAGCCGACGGGCGCGTCGTCGAGCGTGACCGGACGGTCCTGGCCGCCTGGTTGCGCGCGCCGGTGGACGGACGGGCGCGTCCCGGCGTCGTCCAGACCGTCGCACGCGCGCGGTTGCCGGACGCGCGGGCGGACGGAGTCACCGCGGCGCTGATGGTTGCGGCCGTCGGGGCCGAGACCGTCGCCGAAGGGACCAGGCTGTCCGCCGCGGAGCCGTCGCTCGCCGGAGCGCTTCTCCGGGCCGGCGCCGGCTGGGGCGCGCTGGGCGCGCTCGGCGGTTACTTCCTGCAGCTGGCCTCGCTGGTCGCGATCTGGACGGCGGCCGGGGCGCGCGCCGTCGGGCGGACTGGCCTGTCGGGCTGGCTGCTGGCGGCGCTGGTCGCGGCGCTGGCCGGGTCCCGGCTCGCTTCGTCCTGGCTGGCCGGCCGACTGACGATCGACGCGGGGAGGGTCCTCCGCACGCGGGTGATGCAGGGGATCCTCGGGCTCGACAGCGAGCCGCTGCGCGCGGCCGGCATCGGGCAGCTGATGGGGCGGGTCGCCGATCTGGAGGTCGTCGAATCGCTGGCGCTGGGCGGTGGGTTGACCGCGGCGGCCGGCGCGTTCGAGCTGGTGACCGGTCTGCTGGTGCTGCTGGTGGGCGTGGCGCCGGGGTGGCATCTGGCGACCGCAGCCGCGGCGCTGGGGCTGGGCGCCGCGCTGACCGCGCGGGTCGCGCCGGCGCTGCGGGACTGGACCGCGCGCCGTCTGGCGCTCACCCACGACCTGATCGAACGGATGGTCGGGCAGCGGACGGTCGTGGCCCAGCAGCCCCCGGAGATGTGGCACCGTGACGAAGCTCGGGGTCTGGCTGCGTACGCGGCGGCCGGCGCGCGACTGGACGGAACGGCTGCGGCGCTGGCGGCCGTCGTGCCGCGCGCGTGGCAGCTGATGGCCGTCGCGGCCTTGCTCCCTCACGCGGCGAGCGCGACATCGCGGCCGGGCGCCTTCGCCGCGAGCGTCGGCGGCATCCTGTTCGTCGGGGCCGCGCTCAGAAAGCTGGCGCAGGCCGTGCCGGCGCTGGGGGCCGCCGCGATCGCCTGGCGCCAGCTTCCGCAGCGGCCGTCAGCGCACCGGGCGGACCCGCCGGCGCGGGCCAGCGGGCCGGCGCTGATCGAAGCGCGACATATCGTATTTGGCTACCCCGGTCGCCGCTCGCCCGTCCTGGAAGAGTGCTCGTTCGAGCTTCGCCGCGGGGATCGGGTGCTGGTGCAGGGGCCGTCCGGCGGGGGGAAGTCGACGCTGGCATCCCTGCTGGCCGGGCTCCGGCAACCGACCGGCGGCGAGCTGCGCGTGACCGGCCAGGTCGGCGCCGCCCCCCAGTTCCACGAGAACCATGTGTTCTCCGAGAGCTTCATGTTCAACCTCTTGATGGGGCGCGCCTGGCCTCCTCGTCACGAAGACGTCGCGGAAGCCGAAGCCATCTGCCGGGAGCTGGACCTGGGCCCGCTGCTCGCCCGCATGCCGTCGGGCCTCGGCCAGCTGGTCGGCGAGAGCGGCTGGCAGCTTTCGCACGGTGAGCGCGGGCGGCTGTTCATCGCGCGGGCGCTGCTTCAGCCCCTGGACGCCAGGATCTTGGACGAGAGCTTTGCCGCCCTCGACCCCGAGACTCTGGAACGCGCGATCGCCTGCGTGCTTCGCCGGGCCGAAACGTTGATCGTCGTCGCCCACCCGTGATTCAGGGCCTCTTCGTAGCGCGAATAAGGAGACAACGCACTGCTCCGGCGGTACAGTCGCCTGGTAGCAGGGAGTCGGAGCATGTGGGTGCGGCAGCTCAGTTTCGGGTCGGAACCGCCGATTTAAGCGGCGCCGAAGCATGTCGAAGCACCACGACGAACAGGGCCACGCACCGCTCGCGAGAGGGGCGGCGATTGGTCGTTACGTCGTTCTGAATCTGCTCGGCCGCGGCGGGATGGGTGAGGTCTACGCCGCCTACGATCCGGAGCTCGACCGCAAGGTCGCCGTCAAGCTGCTGCGCGCACGCATCGAGAACGGCGTGACCATCACCGAGGGCCGCCAGCGAACGATGCGCGAGGCGCAAGCGATCGCGCGCCTGTCGCACCCGAACGTGATCGTCGTCTTCGACGTCGGCACGTTCCTCGAGCAGGTGTTCATCGCGATGGAGTTCGTCGACGGCTGCACGGCCAGCTACTGGTCGCACGCGCAGCCGCGCACCTGGCAAGAGGTGCTGAAGGTCTACGCGGCGGCCGGTCAGGGCCTGGCGGCAGCGCACGAGAAGGGGATGGTCCACCGGGACTTCAAACCCGAGAACATCATGGTCGCGCGCAACGGCGAGGTGCGCGTCATGGACTTCGGGCTCGCGCGCCAGATCGACGGCCGGCGGACCACGACCCCCGTCTCTCCGCCGGTCACGACGACGACTGCGAAGTTCGGCGAGATGGCCACGGACGGCGGCACCATCGTACTGCACCGACGCGACGGCGGCGCGTCGCCCACCGCGACCTCCGACAACCACGGCGTCGTCGAGGAAACGCGAGACACGGAGCCGTCGCCGTCGGCAGGCGTGGATCTGTTCGGCGCGCGCCTGACCCGAACCGGCGCGATCATGGGAACCCCGGCGTACATGGCGCCCGAGCAGTTCTTCAAGGCCGCCACCGACGCCCGCAGCGATCAGTTCAGCTTCTGCGTCGCGCTCTACGAGGCCCTCTACGGCGAGCGCCCCTTCCCCGGCAACAACATCCAGAGCCTGGTCGGCAACATCGTCCAGGGAAACATCCGCGATCCCCCGCCCGGCTCGAAGGTGCCTTTCTGGGTGCGCAAGGTCATCCTACGCGGCCTCCGCCCCACTCCCGCCGAGCGCTACCCGTCGATGGCGGATCTGCTCGAGGCGCTCCGCAAAGATCCCCGCGTGCGGTACCGCCGGATCGCGGCGGGCGCAATGTTGGCACTGCTTCCGCTCGGGTTCGGTTTCGGAGCGCGGCAGGTCATGGCGGAGCGCCCGCCTCTCTGCACCGGAGGCGCGGATAAGCTGGACTCGGTGTGGGAGCTGACGCCCGCAGACGCGCCTGACGGTCCTCATCAGGCGAAGATTCACGACGCTTTCCTGCGCACGGGCAAGACCTACGCTGCCGACGTCTACGAGACCGTCCGTCACACACTCACCGACTACGCACAGCGCTGGTCTAACGCTTACAAAGAGACCTGTGAGGCAACCCAGCTCCGCCATGAGCAATCGCCGGAGGTTCTGGATCTGCGAATGTCCTGCCTCAACGAACGGTTGAGCGGTCTGCGAGCCTTGGCACAGGTCTTCGAATCAGCAAACGGTGACGTCGTTCAAAACGCGGTCAGCGCGTCCGGCCTGCTTCCATCTCTCGAACGCTGCTCGGACGTTGCCCTTTTGCGGGCTATCGTCAAGCCACCTGAAGAGTCGGAGATCCAGTCGAAGGTCGACGATCTGCGACAAAGGCTCGCAGACTTGAAGGCTCGGTTTGATGCTGGGCGCTGGAAAGAGGCGCTTCGAGAAGCACCGGACCTGATCGAGCGAGCCCGTGCGGTGAAATACGACCCTCTTATCGCAGAGGCTCTCGCGCTCGATGGGTTTATGAACGAAAAGGCGTTCCAGGGGCGTTCCGCCGAGGCGGCTTTGGCCGAGGCCTACTGGCTGGCAGATTCGTCACGCCACGACGAAGTTCGTGCCGAGGTGGCGACCCAGCTCGTTTACGTCACCGGTTACCAAAATCACGCTTTCGATCGTGCACAAGAGTGGTCCCATAGGGCAGCCGCCGTCATTCAGCGGCTCGGCGGACATGACCTGCTCAGGTCTTGGCTCATGAATAACTTGGGTTGTGCTCACTTTGTCGCCGGCCATAGCGACGCCACCATCGCTGCGTTGGCCGAGGCTTTGGATCTGAAGGAGAAGCTCCTTGGTTCGGACCACCCTGACGTTGCCGTCTCCGAAGGCAACCTTGGGTACGTGCTTGGCCGGCTGGGGCGTTACGCGGAAGGATTGCCGCACACCAAGAGAGCGATTGCGATCAACGAAAAGCGCTTGGGGCTCAACCATCCCGGCCTCGCAAATGAGCTATCCAATGAGGGCGAGCTGCTGAATGGCCTCGGCAGGTTCGTGGAGGCACGGAAAGCATTCACGCGAGCACTTGCCATCTTTGAGCGCGAGCTCGGGCCCGACGCCGGTCTCGTTGCGGGGACGCTGATGGGAATCGGTACGAGTTATCTTGCGGAATCAAGCCCAGCAGAGGCCGTTCCTGTGCTGGAACGAGCTGTCAGCGTCTCATCGAGGAACGGTACGGACCTCCTAGGTCGGGCGGACAGTCTCTTCGCGCTGGCACGCGCGTTCTGGGAAAGCGGTCGCTCACAGACGCGGGCCCGCCGCCTGGCGACTGAAGCCAGAGATCTTTTCGCCAAGGCGAGAATGGACGCACGGTTGAACGCGGTCGACAGCTGGCTGGCCGGCCACCTCGCAAGCTGATCGGCCGGCCTCCCCCCGCGCCCGCCTACTGAAGAAGCGTGCGATTGTGGTTGTCGGTCAACGTGTACCCTGCGCGTACGCTGGCCTTGACTTTGAGGCCGCCGCGGTTGTGGTTGCAAGTCAGAGCACCCGCCCGGACCGTGGCTTTGACCTTGAGGCCGCCGCGGTTGTGGTTGCAGGTCAGAGCACCCGCCTTGACCGCCGACCGAACCTTCAGACCGGACTTCGCGACCGACTTCATTGCTGTCTCCTTCGTGTGTGTGTTGGTGAGCACGTTCCATGAAATTGCAGCCAACGTGCCACACGAGGAGACAAGGGAAGAAATTGTAAGTGGTTGATTTGCTATGGTTATTACGGGACTCCCCCTATGACTAAGGAATCGGCCTACATATGACTAAGTGTCGCTGGTCACCCCTCTTTTACCGACCTAGTCATAAGGGCGCTTACTGAAACAGGCTCGCAACATTCTTGACCCAAAGTTGTCGAACGCTGGACACGAACGGCCGTCGCGCCGGCGGGTCAGCTGAACGTCGTCAGGAGGGCCGGAACGTCGGCCGTCGCGATTTCCAAGATCTCAGGCAGGCCGATCTTCCAGTAATGGTGGACGACCAGGTCCCGTGGGCGGGCCATGTCGCGCCAGGCAACGCTCGGGTACTTTTCCTTGGCTTTGGTAGACAGGTTCTTCGCGGCCTCGCCAAGGATGCCGAGGCGTCTGATGACGGTCTTCCCTTCGACGAAATCGATG
>DATJWP010000133.1:0-4243 GCA_035578045.1 Polyangia bacterium
CTCCGAGGAGATCCGAGCGAACGGGCGCAGCAGCACCGGCGATTACCAGCGCAGCGGCGTCAGCGGTCGCGACCGCTACATGGCCGAGAACGCGCGCGCCAGCAGGGCGCATCGGCCCACCGTCGCTGCCGACGCGCACGAAGAACGGGCCGACCTCGACGCCGTCATGCGCGGATCGAGGAAGGATGAACTTGCTACGCTGACGTCGCAGGTCTCGATGCTGATCAGCGGGCTGTCGGGCTGGCTGCAGAAGCTTGCGCCCACCGAGGTAGCCGCGCCCCCCGTCGACTTGGCAAAGCTCGGGACCCCGGCACCGGTCGGCACTGGACCCGGCGAGCGGGTGGCGGCCGTGCGCCGCCTGATGGACCAGGCAATCGAGCTCTTTCACATCGGGCCCGGGGTCGACCGCACGGCGGTCATCCGCGAGGCATCGGCCGAGGATCTGGCCATCCTGAGCTCGCAGGCGCCCGTGTTGGCGCGGATCTTCGGCTGGTGGGCGAGCGATATCGCCGACGCCTTGGCCGCCAGGCAGCGCGGCGGCGCGTGACAGGGGCCCATGGCGACCAGCCACACCCCCGTCAGCCTGTCCGCCGGCTTCCCACGCCAGCGGGGTGGTCAGCCACCTGGTGGCGTGCGCCGGGCCTTCTCCAGCATCGCCACGCGCGCGTACGACGACAGGTCGAGCCCGTCTCTCTCGGCGGCGGCCTCGATCAGCGCCTTCTGCTCGTCGGTCAGTCGCACGCGGATCGAAGCCTCCTTCTTCTCCTCGGGCTTCTTCTTCCGCCGGGCCATCGAGCTACGGAGCCTAGTCACGTGAGGGCCTCCTTTTCAATTTCGGGGCCTCCCGTAGGTCCCCGTAACCATTAGGGTGGCAAGCGAGGGTCTTTTAAGAGTCAATCGGTGGTACAAAAATAAGTGACCCGGCAGCGCGGCAAACGCTCCGGGTCGTGGCCGAACCTGACAGGAGGTCCGACATGTCCAAGCTACCCGGTACCGATCCGAACCCCCAAGCCCACGCCGTCGAAATCGTCGCCGACGGGCTCCGCGTCCTGCGAACCCGCGACGCGGTACCGCTGACCGACGAACAGATCGTCGAGCGCGCCCGCAACATCATCACCGGGCTGCTGGGCGCCTACCACCTCGTGCCTGCTCGACTGACGGAGGTGGTCGAGGGTCTCCGCGAGGCCACAAGCGAGTTCCGGCTGGCCGCAGACGGCGTGCGGCTCATGCTGCAGGCGGAGGCGCGGCGATGAGGCGGCGGGCAGGCCGGAAGGTGGTCACCGCTCGGAGCCTGGGCGGCCGTCGTCGTTCTGGGGCGTGCGCTTGGCGCGACTGCAACGCTGCCGGGTGCTACGAGGTCGGTCACGGGCGCCGCATGTGCTGCATGCATGCGGCCCTGACCTTGTTGGCGAGGGTGATCGGCCAGACGCTGGCGGCCGAGAACAACGCGCGGGGGGTGCGGTGATGGCGTCGGTGTTCCACAGGGGCCCAAAGACGGCTCCGCGCTGGTACGCGCGGTTTAAGGACGTCTCCGGAAGGTGGGTCTCTCGCCGCGTTCGTCAGGAAAGCCGGCGGGATGCGGTCCGGGTCGCCCGAGCGCTCGAAGCGAAGGCAGAACGCCAGCGGCTTGGCCTCGAGGCGCCCGAGCAGGCCGGCGAGCTGGTCGGGCCCCTCATGAAGAAGTGGGCGGCCTCGCTGTCGAACCGGTCGGCCGCCACTGACGTCGGTAGGCTCAACCTGCATGTGCTGCCCGCGTGGCGGGGCGTCCGGGTCGCGGACGTCGACCTGCCGCGGATCATGGCCTGGCTCGACCAGATGGCCGACCAGGGCGAGATCGGGCCGGGCTCGCGGCGTCACTGCCTGGGACTGCTGTCGCGGTTCATGTCGTGGGCGGTGGCTCGCGGGCACGCCCCGCGGAACGCCTGCCGAGACATCCCGGCCGGGAGCAGGCCGAGGCCGATCGCGCCGCCGGCGGAGTCGATCCCGTGGGTGAAGGACGACGACCAGGCGATCGCGATCCTGCGAGCGTTGCCGTCGCCGTTCGACGCTGTGTTCTTCATCGGGAACAGGTCGGGCGCGCGGCTGTCGGAGATCCTGTCCCTGCGACTGTCCGACCTGGACGGGATCGACCAGGGCGTTCTCCGGATCCGCTACGCCGGCGAGGACGGCGCAGGCTGGCTGAAGGAGGCGAAGCACGGGCCCCGGACGAAGTACGCGCCGATCCCGCCGGGTGACGCGCGGGCGGTCCTGGGGCCGATCCTGGACGCCCGCCTCCTGGCCGGCGCCGACCCCGAGGCGTTCGTGTTCGTGGACCAGGACGGCGACCGCATCGACCGGCACGCGGTGACGTTCCGCTGGCGCAAGATGCGGGAGGCGCTCGGCCTGCCCAACGGTCTGAACTTCTACCGGGCGACCCGGCACAGCGCCGCCAGTCGTGCGCAGGCTGCTGGAGCCAGCGCAACCGAGATCGGGGAGGCGCTCGGGCACGCCAGCCCGGGGGTCACTCTTCGCCATTACATGCACGCGGAGAGGCGCCGGTTTTCGTCGATTCTGACTGCCGGTTTGGGGCTGGACGCCGCGTCCGATGCGCAGGTGATTCCGCTGGTCGGTCGCACAGGGGCGACAGACGAGGCGGAGCAGACCAGCGCCGAAAGGGGTGATGCACATGCGGCGTAGCGGGCAGACGACCACGTCGGCGGCCGGCCAGGCGCCGCCACGCCAGGACGGTGACGCGGGTGATGGCGCGCCAGACCACTCTGGGCAGCAGGTACCTGAGGGCCCAGCCGCCAACGACATGGAGGAGGTGGGGGGCATGAACGAGAAGGGTTTGAATGATCGCTTCGATGGGCATACGAGAAGGATTGCGAGCGGGGTTTCAGATCCTCGCGACGGTCTCCCCAGGGACCGCCGTCCCGAGGGCGATCGAGACCGCTCTCCCCGTATAGATAGCGAACGCTCCACTAGTTCCCGGCGGCGTAGGCGGGGGAGGCGGGACTTCGGGACGATCCGGGCCGACGGCACGCCGACCGACCCGCGATTCAGCGCCTGCTGGTGGGAGGGCGGGAAGATCCGCCGGAAGCGCGGCTTTACGTCCCGGACGGACGCCGAGTCGTTCCTGGCGCGCGTCAGAACCGCGCTAGCGGACGGGGTGCTCGAGCAGCACCGCCGGGCCGAGGTTACGCTGGCGGTAGTGGGCGACGAGTGGCTCAAGGCGCACAGCGCCGTCCGGCTGCGGTCGCACGGCGACAACGTCCAGCGGTGGAAGACGCTGGCGGCGTTCTTCGGCCCGACCTGCACCCTGGCCGAGGTAACCCCGACGCGGATCCTGGAGCTGCGGGACCGCCTACGCGACGGGCGCGCGCCGGCGACCGTGAATCGGCACCTGGCCCTGCTGCGTTCGGTGCTCGCATACGCGGTCACCGCGGGCTACATCCAGGCGTCACCCCTGCGCCGGTTCGCCCGCGGCAGCTACCTGCTGCCCGAGCCGAAGGTGCAGCGGGCGCCGCCGCTGGCGTCGAATGACGAAGCCGCGCGGCTACTGGGCACGATCCCGGCCCCCTGGTTCCCGGCCTTCGCGTTCCTGCTGCTGACGGGCGCGCGCCGGGGCGAGGCGGCCGGGCTGACGTGGGCCGACATCGACCTGGCCCGCCGGCTGGTTACGATCCGCCGGTCGTACGAGTCGACGACCAAGTCGGGCCGTCACCGGACCGTGCCGATCAGTGCCGAGCTGGCGGCCATCCTGGCCCGTCACCGAATGCGCAGCGCCAAGCCGACCGAGCTGGTGTTCACCGACCCGGAGACGGGCGGGATGCTACCGGCGACCGGCGACGCGCTGAGCGTGGTCCTGGACGCCGCTTGCACGGCCGCCGGGGTGCCCCGGATGCGGGTCCACGACCTCCGCCACGCGCACGCCTCGCTGTGGCTCATGGCCGGCGGCTCGATCGCCGACGTGCAGCGGAACCTCGGACACAGCACGCCCTTGCTGACCACCGAGGTCTACGGGCACATCGCCGAGGATCACCGGGTGCGGGAAGCCGACGCCCGGCTGGCCCTCAACCTGCCGCAGCCTGGTCCGAAGCTGGTTTCCGACGCGGAGACGGCAGCGAGCGCTGGCGCGACGCCCGACAGGACTACTTGAGCACCACACGGTGGATGCTCGTTCCGCACTACAATCGCCCGCGTGCCTCGGACACCCAGAACGGCTAAACAGCGCGGTCTCAGCAGTGCGATGCGATCTGCCATC
>DATJWP010000134.1:0-14179 GCA_035578045.1 Polyangia bacterium
GGGTCCTCGACGGCCAGCTTCTGCAGGGCCATCCCCAGCTTGTCCTGGTTGGCCTGGGTCTTGGGCTCGATGGCGATCGAGATGACCGGGGCCGGGAACTTCATCGTCTCGAGGACGATCGGCTTCTTCTCGTCGCAGAGCGTGTCGCCGGTGGTGGTGGCGCGCAGGCCGGCCGCCGCGGCGATGTTGCCGCTGGTGACCTCGTCGATGTCCTCGCGCTTGTTGGCGTGCATGCGCAGCAGGCGCCCGATGCGCTCGCGCTTGCCCTTCACCGCGTTGTAGACGGTCGCGCCGGCGCTGATCTTGCCCGAGTAGACCCGGAAGTAGGTGAGCGTCCCCAGGAAGGGGTCGTTCATGATCTTGAACGCCAGCGCCGAGAACGGCTCGTCCTCGCCGGCCGGTCGCTCGATCTCGCGCCCCTCCGCGTCCTTGCCCTTGACCGGCGGGATGTCGATCGGCGACGGGAGATAGTCGACCACCGCGTCCAGCAGCGGCTGCACGCCCTTGTTCCGGAAAGCCGCGCCCACCAGCACCGGCACGGCCTGGCCGGCGATCGTCGCGCGGCGCAGGGCCGCCCGAAGCAGCTCGGCCGACAGCGGCTTCTCTTCCAGGTAGACGCGCATCGCCTCGTCGTCGACCTCGGCGATGGCCTCGATCATCGTGGCGCGGGCGGCTTCGGCCACCTCGCGCAGCTCCTCTGGAACGTCGGTCCAGGTCGGCTCGGCGCCCAGAGTGTCCTCTTCCCACTCGCACAGGCGCATGCCGATCAGGTCGATGACGCCGGAGAAGCCCTCTTCCAGCGCGTTCGGCAGCTGGATCACGATCGGGTTGGCGCGCAGGCGCTCGCGGATCTCGCTGACGCAGCGGTCCGGGTCGGCCCCCACGCGGTCGCACTTGTTGATGAAGGCGATGCGCGGGACGCGGTACGCGTCGGCCTGGCGCCAGACCGTCTCGGACTGCGGCTCGACGCCGGCGACCGCGTCGAACAGCGCGACCGCGCCGTCCAGCACCCGCAGGCTGCGCTCGACCTCGATCGTGAAGTCGACGTGCCCGGGCGTGTCGATGATGTTGATCCGGTGCTCGCGCCAGAAGCAGGTGGTCGAGGCCGCGGTGATGGTGATCCCGCGCTCCTGCTCCTGCTCCATCCAGTCCATCTGCGCGGTCCCCTCGTGCACCTCGCCCATCTTCCGGGAGACGCCCGTATAGAAGAGGATCCGCTCGGTGGTCGTGGTCTTCCCGGCGTCGATGTGCGCCATGATCCCGATGTTCCGGATCTGCGCTATGTCGATTGTCCGAGCCACGGCTACCGAGTTTGCCTTTCCGACGCTCAGCCGATTCGGGCCACCAGACCATCCGGCGGCGCACGAACCGTCAGGTCCGTCGCGAGTGAGAGGGGGTAAAGCGGTGCGAAATCTAGGCGATCGTCGAAAAATTACCAGCGGTAATGCGCAAACGCCTTATTGGCGTCCGCCATCTTGTGCGTGTCTTCGCGCTTCTTGACGGCGTTGCCCTTGTTGGCCGAGGCGTCCAGCAGCTCGCCGGCCAGCTTCTCCTGCATGGTGCGGCCGTCGGACCGGTCGCGGGCAGCCGAGATGATCCAGCGCATCCCCAGGGCCAACGCCCGCTCGGGGCGAACGTCGACCGGAACCTGATAGGTCGCGCCGCCGACCCGGCGAGACTTGACCTCGACCTTGGGCTGCACGTTCCCGAGGGCCCGATCCCACACCTTTACCGGATCGTCCTTGGCCTTCTCGGCCACGATGTCGAACGCGCGGTAGACGATCCGCTCGGCCACGGCCTTCTTGCCCGAGGCCATGACCGTGTTGACGAACTTGGTCACGCGGCGGCGGGTGTCGACCGGCTGATCCGTGAACTTCGGATCGGGAAGCGGCTTGCGCTTGGGAACTTCACCTTTGCGGGGCATGTCTCTTGATCCTCGGCAGCTCTATTACTTGGGCCGCTTGGCGCCGTACTTCGAACGGCCCTGACGGCGGTTGGCGACGCCCGAGGTGTCGAGCGTGCCGCGAATGATGTGGTAGCGAACGCCCGGCAGATCCTTCACACGGCCGCCACGGATCATGACGACCGAGTGCTCCTGCAGGTTGTGCCCTTCGCCCGGGATGTAGGTGGTCACTTCCATGCCGTTCGTGAGGCGAACGCGGGCGACCTTGCGGAGGGCCGAGTTCGGCTTCTTCGGCGTGGTGGTGTAGACGCGAACGCAGACGCCGCGGCGCTGCGGGCAGGCCATCAGCGCCGGCGACGCGGTCTTGCGTCGCTGGGCCTGGCGGCCGAACTTGACCAGCTGATTGATGGTGGGCATCGAGGGCGAAGACTCCGTCTTGACGAAAGCAAAGGCGCCCGCGCAGACGCCGGGCGCCAAGGAGCACGGGATTATAGGGGCACTCCCCCGGTTGTCAACGATCAAGACGAGAACCCTCAAAGGGTTCTCGAGCTCTCCCGCGATGGACTGCGCTGGGCCCAGCCCAGCTCCGTCCGACGCGACCAAGACCAGAACCCTCAAAGGGTTCTCGAGCTCTCCCGCGATGGACTGCGCTGGGCCCAGCCCAGCTCCGTCCGACGCGATCAAGACCAGAACCCTCAAAGGGTTCTCGAGCTCTCCCGCGATGGACTGCGCTGGGCTCAGCCCAGCTCCGTCCGACGCGATCGAGACCAGAACCCTCAAAGGGTTCTCGAGCTCTCCCGCGATGGACTGCGCTGGGCTCAGCCCAGCTCCGTCCGACGCGATCGAGCGAGACCATCTGCGCAGCGGTGCCCACAGGTGCAAGCGCCTGCCGAACCAGGGCCCGGGCCGTGTCGCTGCGCTCGAGCACGGCCGCGGCCGCAGGCCCGGCGCGATAATAGAGGTCCGCCGCCACCGCGAAGATCGTGCTGGCGTCCCGCAGCCGGTCCCGCGCCTGGCGCATCGCGGCAACGTCGGGGGCCATGGCAGAACCCCAGGCTGCGGTCGCGATGAAGCAGCCGGAGAGCTGGGTGAACTTCTTGGCGGGGGTCTCGAAGGTGTACGTCACGAGCGCGGAGACCTGGCCGCAGGGATCGATCGATCGAACCCCGACCGTGTAGCTCGTGCCGGGCTTGAGGTTCGAGAGCATGAACGAGGTCGACGACCCCGGGGCCCCCGGCATCACCTGCGGGGCGCTCGCCGCCGAGGCGAACTGGTCGTCCGTCATGGTGGTGCCGTCGCGGTAGCGGATGTCGTAGCTGAGCACCGGCGCGCCATCGGCCGAGGCGTTCGCGAAGCTCAGCGTGGCGGTGGCGGCGGTCAGTCCGCTCGCCGCCGCGCTCAGACCGGTGACCGAACCGGGGGGCGGCGGAAGCGGCTCGCAGACCAGCGGCGTGCACGACTGCTGGGCCGGGTCACAGATGCTGCAGACGTTGGTGACCGGATCGCAAACCAGCGTGGTGCAGGGCGCGACGCCGGCGACGACCCGTCCGCTCAACCCCGTGACCGGATCGGTGATCGAGAGGAGCCTCGCCTCCCCCGACCCGGGATCGGTGGTCGAAATGGTGGCGTCGGGCGGGTTCACCGTACCAGTGGCACCGCTCCAGTCGCCGTACCCCGAGATCTGTACGGCGGCGTTCGACGTCGAGGCGCCGGTCGCCAGGTCGATGTGAAGGGGGACCTGGTAGACGACCGACGGCTGCCCGAAGTTCCCGTCGGTCCCGTAGCCCACCAGGTTCGGGTCGTCGAAGTCGGGGTGCAGGTGCGACGCGTTGCTGTCGAACTCCTTGTTCACCTCGATCGCCAGCACGTAATCGCCCGGCGGGACGTCCCCCGGGATGGCCCAGACTCGCTCGACCGGGGCTCCGTAGGCCGGCGTCGCCGCCGCGACCGCGTCCAGGTCGTTGACGGTGGCGTAGGTCCGGGCGTCGGCCGAGTCATACATGGCGAAGGTCGTCAGATCGCTGCGCGGCGGGTAGTAGTTGGGCGTCGTGCGATCGAAGACGCCCTTCTCGCTGTTGAACTTGGTCGGGCACGAGATGGCATCGACACCCAGCGCCGCGGCGAGATTGCTCACCTGCAGCGGCCGGCAGAAGTAGGGCTCGGGCGACGAATAGCTCTCGTGCCAGCCGAGACAGCTCTCGCCAGGACCGCCCTGACAGAGCATCTCCGTCATGTTCACGGTCGGGTAGGTCACCCCGCGCGCGTGGGCCCAGATCGGCAGCGCCATCACCCGCTTGCCGTACGGGAACAGCGGACCCGACAGAAAGTCCCAGCGGCCCGGGCGGTTGCCGATCCCGCGCCGGGCGACGGCGTTGGTGACCATCAGCGTGCCGTCCTTGCGCGCGCCGTCCTGACCGACGTAGCCGAACGCGCCGCCGGCTTCCTGCAGCCAGACGGCGATCTGGGGGCCCAGCTCCATCTGGGCGGCCGCCTGCGATCCGACGGTGCGCGTGAGGTTCGAGGCCTGACAAGGCGAGCCGGCGTCGGCGCGGTAGCAGTCCGGCTGGAACGTGTACCGCAGGGTCATGCAGCTCTGCGCGCGGGCCAGGGCTGGCGCGAGCGACGACAGGCTGATGGCGGCAAAAGCGAAGAACAGGGTCGAGCGTAGGGGCCGCAAGCGCCTCATTGTGGCCCCTGCGTCAACGGCGGAGCAAGGACGGCGCTGTCGTCAGCTGCGCGACGGCGCCCACCGGCGCGAGCGCCTGGCGGACCAGACTGCGGGCCGTGTCGCTGCGCTCGAGCAGAGCCGCCGCCGCCGGCCCCGCCCGGTAGTAGAGGTCGGTGGCCACGGCGAACAGGGTGCTGGCGGGCCGCAGCCGGTCGCGCACCACGCGCATGGCGGCCACGTCGGGCGCCATGGCCGAACCCCAGGCCGCCGTCGCGATGAAGCAGCCCGTCAGCTGCTTGAACTTCGGGGTCGCCGTCTCGAAGGTGAGCGTGACGATCGGCGAGACCTGCCCGCACGGGTCGATCGAGCGGACACCGACCGTGTAGGTCGTTCCCGGCTTGAGGTTCGAGATCATGAAAGAGGCCAACGTCCCCGGGTTTCCGGGCGTCACCTGGGGGGCCGCGGCGGCCGAGGCGAAGTCGCCGTCCGTCATGATGGCGCCGTCGCGATAGCGGATGTCGTAGCCGAGCACCGGGGCGCCGTTGGCCGCCGCGTTCGCGAAGCTCAGCGTGACGGTGCCCGAGGTGCCGCCGTTGTCCGTCACGGTCAGCCCGCTGATCGAACCCGGCGCGGGCGGAAGCGGATCGCACATCAGCTGGGTGCACGACTGGACGCTCGGATCGCAGACGCTGCACACGTTGGTGACCGGGTCGCAGATCAGCGTGGTGCAGGGGGTGACGTTGACGATCACACGCCCGGTCAACCCGGTGACCGAGTCGGTGATGGACAGCAGCCGCGCCTCGCCGGACCCGAGGTCGGTGGTCGAGATGGTGTCGTCGCGCGGGTTGACCGCGCCGGTGGCGCCGCTCCAGTCGCCGTAGCCGACGATCTGCACGGCCGCGCCCGAGCTGGCGGCCGCGGTCGTGAGGTCGATGTGAATGGGAACGGAGTAAAGGACCGACGGCTGGCCGAAGTTCCCGTCGGTGCCGTAACCCATCAGGTGGGGGTCGGCGAAGTCGGGGTGCAGGTGGGATGCGTTGCTGTCGAACTCCTTGTTCACCTCGACCATCAGCGCGTAGTCACCGGGAGGCACGTCGCCGGGAAGGGTCCAGATGCGCTCGACCGGGGCTCCGTAGGCCGGGGTCGCGGCCGCGACCGCGTCCAGGTCGTTGAGGGTGGCGTAGGTCGGGGGATCGGCCGTGTCGATCGAGCTGAACATCGTCAGATCGCTGCGCGGCGGGTAGTAGGTCGGCGTCGTCTGATCCAGCTTGCCCTTCTCGCTGTTGAACTTGGTCGGACAGGAGATGGCGTCGACACCCAGCGCCGAGCTGAGGTCGCTGACCGTCAGCGGGCGGCAGAAGAACGGCTCGGGCGACGAATAGCTCTCGTGCCAGCCCAGGCAGCTCTCGGCCGGCCCACCCACGATGCAGTCGGTCTCTGCCATGTCGACGGTCGGGTAGGTCACGCCGCGCGCGTGGGCCCAGATCGGCAGGGCCATCACGCGCTTGCCGTAGGGGAACAGCGGACCGGACAGGAAGTCCCAGCGGCCGGGGCGGTTGCCGATCCCGCGCCGGGCCACGGCGTTGGTGACCATCAGCGTGCCGTCCTTGCGCGTGCCGTCCTGACCCACGTAACCGAACGCGCCGGTGGAGTCCTGCAGCCAGACGGCGATCTGAGGCCCCAGCTCCATCTGGGCAGCCGCCTGCGATCCGACGGTGCGCGTGAGCGCGTCGACCTCGCAGGGCGAGTTGGCGTCCGTCCGGTAGCAGTCCGGCTGAAACGTGTACCGCAACGTCATGCAGCTCTGCGCGCGGGCCAGGGCCGGCGCGAACGACAGTCCGGCCGCGCCGAACACCACGCACAAAGTCAAGCGAAGGGGGCGCAAGCGCCTGATTCTGGCTCCGGCGACCGCGCCCGTGCAAGGGGCGGACGGCTCATTTACAGTGGCGAGATGCGCATCGGCATCGACGTGGGGGGCACGAAGATCGAGGGCGTCGCGCTGCGGGGGACGGACGGGGCCGAGCTGGCGCGTGTGAGGGTCGCCACACCCGAGGTCTACGGCGAGCTGCTGCGCGCCGTCGGACAGGTGGTCGGCCGACTGGAGGCCGAAGCCGGCGAGCGCGGCACCGTCGGGATCGGAACGCCCGGGTTCCTGCAGCCGGGGAACGGCCTGATCCGGAACTCGAACCTCGCGTATTTGAATGATCGGCCGCTCGACCAGGATCTGGCCGGCGCGCTGTCGCGCCCGGTGCGCGTGGCCAATGATGCGAAGTGCTTCGTGCTGTCCGAGGCGACCGACGGCGCGGGCGCGCCCCCCCCCAACCTGGACCGGGGCCGGCCCGACGTGGTGTTCGGCGCGACCTTGGGGACCGGCGTGGGCGGCGGGCTGGTCGTGGACGGCCGCGTGCTCACCGGCGAGAACGGCGCCGCGACGGAATGGAGCCACACCACCCTGCCCTTTCTGCTGCCGGACGAGCGGTCACCATCCCCTTGCGGCTGCGGCCACCCCGGCTGCATCGAATCGTTCATCTCGGGCCTGGGCCTCGAGGGAGCGTACCGATCGCTGGGGGGGGACACGGCGCGCGGCGGCGAGATCGGGAGGCGGGCGGCCGCCGGCGAAGCGCGTGCCCGGCAGGCGTTCGCGCTCTACGAGGATCGGCTGGCGCGGGCGCTGTCCTGGGTGATCAACTTCGTCGATCCGCGGGTCATCGTGCTGGGCGGCGGCGTCTCGAACAACGCGCGCCTGTTCGAGAATGTCCCGGCGTTGCTCGAGCGGTACACCGTCCCCAAGAACCTCCGCACCAGGCTCGCCCCCGCCGCGCACGGCGACGCCAGCGGCGTCCGGGGCGCCGCCTGGCTCTGGCCCGACGGTCAGTTGCAGGGGCAGCAGGCGTAGGAAGTCCCGCCCGGCGTCAGCAGCACCTGGCCGCACCCCGCGGGGGGCTCCCGCGCCTCGCACTGCGCCGCGTACTGGTCCGGCGCACAGCGATCCTGGCAGCCAAGGGTCACCGGGGAGCGGCCCCCCAGCCCCGGCAACACCGCGATCCGTGCCAGCCTCCGGGTCATGCCCGGACCGATAACGCAAACAGCGGGCCAGGGCTTGGGCTAGACTGACCCAGCCGTGCGAAGCATGGACCGCGGCGCGCGCATCTACCTCCTGGGCCGCTTCTCGGTCGAGGTCGGCGGCAAGCCGATTCCCGCGGCGGCCTGGACCAAACGACGGCCCATCGAGGTGCTGGTCGCGCTGGCGCTGGCGGCCGGACGGGTGCTGCACCGCGAGGAGCTGATCGACCGGATCTGGCCCGAGAAGGACCTGGACGCCGGCGCCAACAACCTGCACCGCGCGCTGCACGACCTGCGACGCGTGACGGGCGCCGAGATCGCGACGCTCGACCGCGGCGTGGCGCGCCTGGCCGATGGGGTGTGGGTCGACGTCCACGCGTTCGAAGACGGTGCCACCAGTCGTGAGCTGGACGGCCTGGCCCGCGCCGTCGAGCTGTACCAGGGCCCGCTGCTCCCCGACGATCCCTACTCCGAGGCGCTGGGCGCACGGCGCGAGGCGCTCCGCCAGCGCTTCGCCGACGCGGGCCTCCGACTGGCCCGGCTGCAGCACGCCGCGAACGAGGGAGAGCTGGCCATCGCGACCTTGCGGCGCATGCTCGCGTTCGACGGCTCGCTGGAACCGGCCCATCAGCTTCTCATGCGGGTGCTGGCCGAGAGCGGCCGGGCGGCAGATGCCCTGCGACAGTTTGCCGACTGCACGACCGCGCTGCGCGCGCGCCTCGACGTGGAGCCGTCCGCCGCCACGTTCGACATCAAGGCCGCCATAGAGCGCGGGGAGATCGCGGTCGCCAAGCCGCCGGCCGGTTCTCCCGGCTCGGGTGGCGCGGACGTGGCTCGCCACCTGGTCGGCGAGGCCGCCGGGCGCGCCATTCATGGTCGCGACCGGGCTCTATCCTCGGCGCGGAGCTTCGTCGAAGGGCAGCGCGGCGTCCTGATGGTCGTCGGCGAGGCGGGTCTCGGCAAGACGCGCCTGGTGGCCGAGTGCGCGCGGCTGGCGGCCGGCGGGGGCGCGGTCGTGCTGGCCGGGCTCGGGCTGGACCAGGACTCCGGCGTGCCTTACGGGCCGTTCGCGGAGGCCTGGGCCCACCACCGGCGCACTTCCGGCGCCACGTCGGAGCAGGATCCCTTCGCGTCGTTCTCGCCCTCGGGCGGCTCCGCGCAAGAGGACCGGCTGCGTCTGTTCAACGCCATCGAACATTCGATCGAGCAGGTCGCCGGTCGATCGCCGGCCTCTGCCCCTGTCTGCCTGGTGATCGAGAACCTGCACGAGGCCGATCAGTCGAGCCTGCTGCTGTTCCACCACCTGGCTCGCGCGACCCGCACCCTGCCCTTGATGCTGATCGGCAGCCTGCGCGAAGAGGAGGTGCCGGTGGGCCACATGCTGCAGACGCTGCTCGGCAGCCTGCGGCGCGAACGCCTGGCGACGCGGGTCGACCTGGAACGGCTCGATCGCGACGCCACGGCCCGGCTGATCGCCGAGCTCTGGCCGGACGCCCCGTCCGACGTGGCGGCCGCCGTGCACGCGCTGGCCGAGGGCAACCCCTTCCACACAGAAGAGGTGGTGCAGGCGATGCGCGAGGAGGGGACGGCGCGCCCCGCCGTGCCCGCGAACCTGCTCGAGACCGTGCGCCACCGCGTGCGTCGACTGGGCCGCGACGCCGAGCGGATGCTCTGCGCCGCCGCGGTGGCGGGCGCGCGGTTCTCCTTCGAGGTCGCGCGGCGCGCGTCGGGCCTGGAGCAGGAGCCGGCGCTGGATGCGCTGGAGCTGGCCATCGAAGCGCGCATCGTCGAGGAGGACGGCGGCGACTATCGCTTCCGGCACGCCCTCACGCGGCAGGCCGTGCTCGACGCGCTCACCAGCGCGCGCGCGGCGTACCTGCACGGCGCCGTGGCCGACGCGCTGGAGGCGAGGGGCGACGCCGCCAGCGAGGACCGGGCCGAGCTGCTGGCCTTTCACCTGGAGGCGGCGGGGCAGCCGTCGCGCGCCCTCCCTTACCTGCTGGCGGCCGGCGCGCGCGCGCAGCGGCACCTGGGGTTCGGTGAGGCGGTGACCTTCTTCGGCAAGGCCCTGGCCCTGATGGACGCGCTGGGGCGAGCCGAGGGCGAGCGACGCTTCGAGGTGCTCCGCAAGATGGGCGGCATGCGCATGGCGCTGTCGGACCTGGACGGGGCGGTCCGCGATCTGGACGCGGCCGCCGGCCTGTCGGTGGACGAGTTTCGACCGACCCCGACGCAGACCGCCCTGGTCAGGCGCGTCGCGGCGCTGGCCCTGATCCAGGGGGGACACCTGGACGAGGCGGGCCGGCGGCTCGACGACGCCGTCCGGGCCCTGGGCGACAGCGCCGACGACCCGGAGCTCCCGGCCGCGCTGTATTTGTTCTCGCAGCTCCGCTGGCACCAGGAGCGCTTCGCCGAGGCAAAAGAGCTGGCCCGGGAGTCGCTGGATGAGGCGGAGCGGCGTCAGGACCGCCGCGCGATGGCGATGGGCCACGAGATGCTGGCGCTCGCCTGCCACGCGCTGGGCGCCTGGCAAGAGGGGCAAGCCCACGAGCAGCAGCGCCAGGGGCTGGCCGACGGCGCGCTCGACGTCGGCCAGGCGTTCGACGTGCACCTGTGCCTGTGGGAGTACCACCTCTACGGCGAGCAGAGCGCCCAGCAGATTCGCAGCGCGGTGGAGCGGACGATGCAGCAGGCCCAGCGCATGAAGGCGCCCCGGGCCGTGGCGCTGTGCGAGAACTTCTCGGGCATGCTCGATTTCCAGGGCGGGCGATGGAACGAAGCGGAGGCGCAGCTTCGCCAGGCCATCGAACGCTTCCGTCTGGTCGGCAGCGCCAGCGGCGAAGCGCTCTCGCTGCAGCGGCTGGCGGTGCTCTTCACCGCGCGCGGCGAGGTCGAAGCGTCGCGCCGGCTGCTGGACGAGGGGCTGGTGGTGGGCGGGCGCGCGGCGATGCGGTCGCACTGCCTCACGCGGATCCACGCCTCGCTGGCCCGCAACCGCATGGCCGCGGGCGATCGCGAAGGGGCCCGCGCCAGCCTGCAGGAAGGCCTGGCCGAGGCAGAGCGCCACGGCAACTGCGCCACCTGCAGCGCGCTGCTGCTGCCGGAGGCGGTGCGCGTCGAGCTTGCGTGGGGCGAGATCGAACGCGCCGACGCGTACGCCGGGCAGCTGGACGAGGTGGCGCAGCGGTTCGGCAGCCGCGCCTGGACGGCCATGGCCGACCACGCGCGCGGGCGGGTCCTGGCGGCGCGCGGCCAGATCGACCCGGCGTTCCAGGCGCTCGAGTCCGCGCGGGTCGCCTTCGAGGCCGTGGGGGCCCCCTACGACGCCGCCCGCTGCGTGATGGCGCAGAGCCGGCTCTTCACCACGGCCCGGGGCAAAGTTCGCGCTCGGGGGGCGGCGCTGGCCGCCCAGGCCGGCCGCGTGTTCGCCAGCCTGGGCGCGACCGACATCGAGGCCTGAGCCCGGTAAGGGCGCGGTAAGGCTCCGGGAAGGGGCCCTCCGTAGAGTCGTCGCATGAGGTGAGGCGAGGCCACTTCGGCCGAGCGAGCCTCGCGAAAGGAAGACGACCATGAAGCTCTACGCCATTCTCCGTCGCAACGGCTGGAAGACCGGGAAGGACCTGGAGGCCGCGGCAGAGCGGTCCTCCAAGGTCGGCAACAGCGACATGCCCAACGAGGTGCGCTGGATCCGCAGCTACGTCATGGCCGAGCCGGACGGAACCCTGGGCACGGTGTGCATCTACGAGGCGGTCAGCCCGGAGGCCCTGCAGAAGCACGCGGACCGGGCCGAGCTCGCGATCAGCGAGGTGCGCCAGGTGGTGGACACGGTGATCGTCCGTCCCGATCCCTCCAAGTAGGTCCGGAGCCGGTCATGACCATGTCCGACGTCGCCGCCCAGAACGTGGGGTTCGTGGAGTGCTGGAACGAGATTCTCACCCCCAAATGGATCCGCTTCCGCCACCTGTTGTCGGGCAACGGCAAGCTCCACAGCGACGTGGCCATGCCCCGCTTCGGGATTCGCCCGGGGCAGCGGGTGCTCGACTTCGGGTGCGGCTTCGGCGAGACGACCCTGGAGCTGGGCCGCCTGGTGGGTCCGGGCGGCTCGGTGCTGGGGCTCGACTGCACCAGCGCCTTCCTGGAGATCGCCAACCGAGAGCGGGACCAGACCGGGGTCACGAACGTCCGCTACGAGCTGGGCGACGCGCAGGTGCACCCGTTCGCCCCCGCGAGCTTCGACGTCGCCTACGCCCGGTTTGGCGTGATGTTCTTCGAGAGCGCGGTGCGCGCGCTGCGCAACGTCCACCGTGCTCTGGTTCCCGGCGGCGCCGTCTGTCTGATCGTCTGGCGGGGGCTGGCGGACAACCCGGCCTGGGGCGCCGCCAGGGACGTCGTGCGCCGCTACCTGCCCCCGCCGGGCGAGGGGGCGGCCACCTGCGGTCCGGGCCCGTTCTCCTGGGCCGACGAGGAGACCGATAGAAGCATGCTGGCCGCCGCCGGCTTCACGGACATCGACCTCTTCGAACGCAACGATCTGCCCATGTGCGTCGGCCGATCGCTGCAGGAAGCCATCGACTACCAGATGCTGGTGGGCCCCTCGGGCGAGATCGTCCGCGAAGCGGGCCTGCAGGGGACTCTGTGCCTGCCGGAGATCCGCGCCGAGCTGGCCGAGCTGTTCCGCCCGAACCTGCGCCCGGGCGGCGTCGGCGTCTACATGGGATCGAGCACCTGGTTCATCCGCGCAAGAAAATCCAACCGCTGAAGGAGAATGATCATGTCACCGCAAAAGATCGATACCCTGTTCCTGGTCGGCCACGGCACCGAGAACGGCGAGAAGTGCACCATCCCGTTCGTGCTGGCGAACATCGAGGTCGAAAAGCCCGATCGCAAGGTGGAGGTCGTGTTCATCTTCAACGGCGTGACGCTGGCCATTCCGGGCAAGGCCGCCGGATTCAACATCGGCGTCCCCTTCGAGACGTTCGACCTCGAAACGCGGATGAAGGAGTTTCAGAAGAAGGGGGGCATCATCAGTGCATGCACCCCCTGCCTCATCCACCGCGGCCTGCAGGACTCGCCCGTGCTTGACGGAATCGTCCGCATCAAGGGCACGGACCTCATGGAGAAGAAGGACCTGGCCGCCAAGCTGCTGCAGTTCACGTGAGGACGGGGGCCCTCACGGCGCTGGCGCTGCTGGCGTTCGCGGCGAACTCGATCCTGACCCGCCTGGCGCTGGGAAGGCACCTGATCGACGCCGCCAGCTTCACGGGCGTCCGGCTGGGAGCGGGCGCGGTGGTTCTGGGCGGGCTCACCTGGCTCCGCTCGAAGAGCTGGCGCCCGCTGCGCGGCCGGGGCTGGCGGGGACCGGTCGCGCTGTTCGCTTACGCGGCGCCGTTCTCGCTGGCCTACGGCCGGATCGGCGCCGCGGTGGGCGCGCTGATCCTGTTCGGGTCGGTGCAGCTCACGATGATCGGTTGGGGGCTGCTGCAGGGCGAGCGGCCGCCGGTCCGGACCTGGGTTGGCTTCGGCCTGAGCGCGGCCGGGCTCGGCTGGCTGATGCTCCCCGCCGCCGCGCGGCCCGATCCCGCTGGCAGCGCGCTGATGGTCGTGGCGGGCGCCGCCTGGGGCGCCTACTCCCTGCTGGGCCGGAAGACCGCCAGCGACCGGCTATCGGCCAACGCCCACAGCTTCATCGGCGCCGCGCTGATGGCCGCCGCGCTGGTCGCCACCACGGCGGCCGCCCGCGGCTCGCACACCACGCCTGGCGGCGTGGCCCTGGCGCTGGTCTCGGGAGGCGTCACCTCCGGGCTGGGCTACGCCATCTGGTACCGGGCGCTGCCAGGATTGACCGCCACCCAGGCCGCCGTCGCACAGCTCGCCGTGCCCATCATCGCGGCACTGGCCGCGGTCGCCTTCCTGGGCGAGCACGCGTCGCCCCGGCTGCTGGGCGCGGGGGCGGTGGTGCTGGGCGGCGTGGCCCTGGCCCTCTCGGCGGGCAGGCGGCGCGTTTAGGCCGGGATCGGCCAGGATCTCGGGTAGCATCCTGCGCATGCGAAACCTCGTCCTCGGCGCCGGCCTGGCCGGCGCGCTGCTCGTGCCGCTGCGCGCGCACGCGGGCTTGACCATCACCATTCAGCGGGGCAGCGATCCCGTCTCGACCCTCTACATCGAGGGTGACCAGTTCAAGGCCGACGAGCCGAAGCACGAGCCGGCCACGTCGGTCATCGTGGACGCCAAGACGAAGAACATCGTCATGGTCGACGCCAGCAAGCGGACCTACACGGAGCTCACCGAGGAGGACCGCAAGCGAATGCGCGGGCAGATGGACGCGATGCGGGCCCAGATGCAAGAGCGGATGAAGAACATGCCTCCGGCGCAGCGGGCGAAGATGGAGGCGATGATGGGGCCGTCCGGCGGCGCCGACTCCGGCAAGCCGCACGTCTGGAAGTTCGAGTCGATGGGACAAAAGAAGACCATCAACGGCTTCGCCTGCGAAATGTATCGCGTGAGCGAGGATGGGCAGTTGCAGGCAGAGCAGTGCGTCTCGCCCT
>DATJWP010000135.1:0-11207 GCA_035578045.1 Polyangia bacterium
GAGCAGAGCGGCAAGTTGTACGCGGTTGTCGAAGTACCGAAACGCTATCCGCGGTACGTCCCGGTACCACCCGATATCGCGCAGACGATCAGGATCGGGGACCGGGTGGCGATCGGGAGCGCGCCAGATCGATGGGTAAAGCCGAGCGACGAGCGGATCGTCCGGTTCGCGCAGGGGAACGAGGGCATCTACGATCCGGCGACGCATCAGCGAGCACTCGAGGAGAGCCGCCGTCGCGCTCTGGCGGCTACCGCACCGACCCCAGCCGAGTTGGTGGCGGCGAACGTGCGACGGCTGGAGCGGCTGGAACGGTACGGTCTGGCCACGCACCTTCCGGATGGCCGCTGGGGCGTGCCGGCCGATCTGATCGCGAAGCTCGAAGTCCGAGAGCAGAGTCATCCGAGGCATGGTCTCCGGGTCGAGGTCCAGCGATCGACCCCCGAGCGCGCTGCCGACACCGAGGCGATCGATCGGAGATCGACCGGCGAACAGCTCGCGAAGCAACTTCGCATGACCTACGTTGAGTCACCTGAACGCCTGACGGGCCGTGTCGTCGCCTGTCCGCCGAACGCCGCAGGTCGAGAATACGTGCAGGTGGTGGACGCCGCCCGCGGCCGATTCACGCTGGTCCCGAAGCCGCCGGGAGCCCAGGGGCTCGTGGGGCGTGTCGTTAGCGTCGCAATGGATCGCGATCGAAAGCTGTCGATCCGGGTCGAAAGACATCTGGGGAGGTGAACGCAAGGGGCCCGCGGCAGTAGAGACAGTAATCAGAGGCGAAGGCTACCGAACGGCCGGTCGGGCCCGCGAGAACACGAACACGTCCGTCGCGGGCGCCGATCGCCTGGCAACGACGCCGCCGAAACTGCGAACACCGATCCGAGAGCGAGTGCCTCGGGCCGCGGGCGCCCTCACGCCCGCGTCGGGCAGGCAAATGACGAAACGATCGGGCCACAGTCATCGGATCGTCGAGGTCGACCGGCCGCGGGAGCGGCCGGTCTCGAGCGCCGGCACGAGCGCGGCCGACGAGATCGCGGTCCTGGAGAAACTCCTTGCTGAGAAGAGAGCTGCTAACCAGAATGCTTGCGGGCTCTCTGACAGCGGAATAGGTAGAACTGATGACGGCGCATCGGAAAAGGAGAATCCGATGTGCAGAATCGATGGACCGTTCAAGGACAGAGAGAAATGGCGGGTGAGGGTCGTCGATCGGGAGACGGGGAAACGCCAGAGCTACATCTACGCGACCGAGACGGAAGCGCGCCTCGCGATTCCGAAGCTCGGGCGCGAGTACCGCCGACCGGTCGGCGAGCCGCTCGGGAAGGCTCTGCAGCAGTACGAGGCATACCAGGGTCTCAAGGGCAATCGGCCGCGAAGCATCTTGAGCACGACGAATCGCCTGCGGGCTGTGTTTCGCGACCTCGACGTGATAACGGGCGACCTCAAGTCTGAGGTCATCGAGCGGTGGTGGGGAGCCTTCGTCGGGACGCGAACGCGATTCGGCGCGGGGCCTTCGTTCGACACTCGGGCGAACACGCTGGCCGAGGCCAAGACGTTCGTCCGCTGGTGTCGGTCTCGGGGCTGGATCGAGTCGGACACGTTGCTCGACGGCATCGAGGTGCTCGGGAAGCGGAGGCGGGGGAAACCCCAGCTCACCGAAGAAGAGAGCCGCAGCTTTCTGGCTGCGGCGTTGAAGCTGGGCACCGGTGGAGATGCCGGCGGGACGGCGGCGGCGACCGCACTGCTCCTGGGCATGCGGGCGTCGGAGATCGCCGAGCGGATCGTTCGCGATCTCGACAGTGGCGGCCGAATTCTGGCGGTCACTGCGGCGAAGACGGCGGCGGGAGTTCGGCGGCTACGGGTGCCGGCGCTGCTCCAGCCGCTTCTGCAGGCTCTGGCGAGCGGGAAGGGGCCAGGCGATCGGCTCTTCGGGGCCGGCGCCAACCGACACTGGGTGCTCAGGTCGGCGGCGCGAGTCTGCGCGATCGCGGGCGTGCCACCCGTAACACCGCACGGCCTTCGCGGCACGCACGCGACCCTGGCGGTCGGGGCTGGGGTCAGCGGTGAAGCAGTGGCAGCGTCGCTCGGCCACGAGAGCTTCGCGGTGACCGCGGCCCACTACGCGCAACCAGAGGCCGTCTCTGGCGCGAAGGCGGCCAAGGTCGCGGACATCCTCGGCTAACGGGAAAGTGTCCGCAGCAGTCCGCGGAGTGTCCGCAGCGATCCGTCTGCGATTGGTTCTTCGCAAGACTCGCTCGTAACTATCGAGAATCTGTGCGGTCGAGAAGACTTGAACTTCCACACCCTTGCGGGTACCAGAACCTGAATCTGGCGCGTCTACCAGTTCCGCCACGACCGCTCGTGGTTGGTTATTCGATTTTCGGGCTGAGCCGGCGGTCAGGGGCCGACGGCGAGAGGGGGTCTGATACCACGGTGGTGGGGGAGAATTCAATGCCGGGGTGAGGGGAGCGTACGGCGGAGGGCCACGGCGTGGAGTATCAGCGCCAAGGGGACGCCGAAGGTGGGGATCAAGCTCATCGGATAGCGGGTCACGGCCTGGGTGGTGATGCTGCCGGCCAGGAATCCGACGGGCGACGGGGAGTGGGTGACGCCCTGGAACAGCGCGTTCACCAGGTCGGCGAGGCCCAGGACGTTCCAGCCGATGGTCAGCGCGCGGTGCCCTGGCCGGCGGGCGGCGACGGCGGCGGCCACGAACGGGGCGGCGCCGCCGATGGCGATGTCGCCCAGGCCGGCCGGAAGCGCAAACGCCGCGGGCAAGCCGCCCGCCATCCAGGCGACGATGAAGACCACGCCGATGACCCGGAAGGTCTGCAGCGCGATCAGGCTGGCCAGATCCAGGCGCCGGAGGCCGTCGAACAGGGGGCCGCCGAGGCGGCTGTCCAGGGCGAACACCGCCAGCGGCACGACCAGCGCCAGTGCCAACCCGATCGGCAAGCCGCCGGCAGGGCCGGCGAAGGCGCCGCGCAACCCGAGCCAGACCGCCACCAGGAACCAGGCGACCAGGACCGACAGGGTGGTGGCCAGCGCGGTGGCGCGGCCCCCGACTTCATTTTCGGACGTTGTGACGCTTTCCATGGCTGCTCCTCCTTGGACGGATGGGTTCCAGGGCGGCGACCAGCTCCAGCTCGCGCGGGCCGAGCGCCTCGCGGAGCTGCTGCTGGGCGCGCCGCCACAGCGGGTGACATTCGCGAATCGTCGCGGACCCGCGGCTGGTGATCCGCAGGCCGCCGTCGGTCTCGACCAGCCCCAGCGCGGCCAGGCGCGCGAGATTCCGGCTGACGGTCGACTTCTCCAGGTCCAGCAGCTTGCCGACGAAGGTGGCGGTGGTCGGGCCGACCAGCTCGACGGCCGCCAGCAACGACAGCTGGGGCGCGGTCATGCCCGTTCCCCGCAACGCGCCGTCATAGATGCGGCTCACGACGCGCTCGAGGCGACGCACGCGCGACGCCAGGCAGTCGGTCGCCATCTCGGCCGCGAGCTCGTTGGTCATGGCGTGGTTGTATATACAACCACGCCGCGGGCCGTGCAACTCGAAAGCGCCGGCCGCCCGTGTGGCCGGCTCAGATCTTGACCTGGACCTGGACGATGAAGGCGTCGAACGACTTGTTGAAGATCCCCGGCACGCTCTGGATCGGCCAGCCGCCGGGCCGCATGATGTAGTTCGAGTAGTCGAACAGGAAGCGCAGCTGCCTGGCGACGTCCACGTTCAGCGCGCCGGTGAGGATGTAGCGGTCCCCCTCGGGGTGCTGCAGGTCGTCGTTCAGCCACTCGAACCGCGCCGACGGCATGAAGACGATGCCGCCGACGTCGATGCGCGCGGCCGCCATTCCCCACGCCCCCATGTACGTCAGCGCGTCTCCCCGGGTGTTGACGTCAGTCCGGTCGCCCCACAACCACTCGGCCCGCACCTCCAGCCACCGATTCGAGACGGTGGCGTCCGCGGCCACCGCCTCGCCCGTGGTGACCTGCGCGAACGGCACGGTGTCCGCGTCCACGGCGCTCTGTGGACGCCATGCCCCCGTCGCGCCCAGCGTCAGGTGCTTGATGGGGCGCGATTCCAGCCGCCCCTCCAGCAGCAGCGACGGCGCGGCGAAGTCGGGGCCGTTGTGCGTGGTGCCGGTCGTGCCGACCACGCCGTCGGCTCCCTCACCGGCGCCGCCATAGGCGGCCAGGTAGACGTGCAGCCACTTCCGCTTGGGCAGCGGATCGATCCGCGTCAGCACGCCGACGTCGCGCCCGCCGAACTGCACGGTCTTGATCAGGTTGTCGATCACGCCGGTGTCGGCGAACTCGTACTCGGCGATGGGGAGCAGCTCGACCAGGCCGTAGAGCCGCTTGATCAGGCCCACGGTGAACTCCAGCCGTTTCCAGGGGCGGATCTCGCCGTACACCTGCTTCAGCGCTTGCTGCGGGTTCGAGTAAGCAAACTCCGCAAAGTCGACCAGCAGCTTGGCCGACAGCCACTTGAACGGGTGCGCCGAGCCGCGCAGGAAGGCGCGGTTCAGCGCGAATCCGTTGTCCTTGATCGGGTTCGGATCGTCGAACTGGTAGGTGTAGCGGGTCTGCAGCAGCAGCCGCCACTCGAACCCGTGGAACTTGGGACCCGCCTCGAGCTCGTCGCCGAACGGGTCGCCCTTGGCGTTCGGACGCGGCGCGATCTCGTGCGTCTCGCTCTCGTCGTCGTCGGCCACCGCTCCGCGCTTGTCGCTCTCGACGGAGACCTCGGGCTTTTCGTGCTCATCGGGGTTGGGCGGCCCGGACGTCGGCGGCGGGGCCGGCGGAGGGGCCGGCGAGACAGCCGGCGTCTCGGCCGGCGCAATCGGCGGCGTGCCGAGAGGCGGCCCGGGGGGCGGGATGACTCCGGCATCGAGCGAAGTTGCAGGTGGTGGTGCAGGCGGCGCAGCGGCGTCAGGCGATGGCTGACCGACGTCGGTGCGATCGGGCGTCCGGGCCGCGGGCATCTGCGCGCGCGCCTGCGCGCCGAGCGCCGCCGTCACCGCCGCCAGCACAAGCAAGGTAAGCCGCACCCCTTCGAAGTAAGGATGAGCCTCTCCGATCACAAGACCGGTTCAGCTCGAAAGTCATCGCAGTGTGACAACGACGGCGTCCAGCGGGGGCAGCGGGATCGTGCTGGTGCCCTGGCTGACAGGCAGCGACTCGGTCACGGCGATCCCCTGCGGTGAGCCGTCCGTCGAGCCGTCCCAGGTCTGTCCGCCCAGCGTGATGCCGTCACGCGCGTCGATGGTGGCAGCGTGCAAGCGGATCGCCGTCGCCGCGCTCGCCCCGGCCACCTTCACCGTGACCGTGCCGCCGTGCCCTGGATCCAGGTTCAGGAGCGCGACGCGCGTCTGACCATCCGGGCCGACGGTCGCCCAGTCGTGCAGGCGATCCAGCGGCGGGCTCACCGTCGCGCCCGCCAGCGCGGCGCCCGCCGGCACCGCGATCGAGAAGAGGCGCATCCCGTAATACAACGGCTGCACGCCGGCGCTGGTACCCGACGCGGTGAATACGCCGTAGTAGCTGCCCGGCGTGTGGAAGTTCAGGCCCACCGCGCCGATGCTGGCCAGCTGGAACGCCACGTCCGCGCCCCACAGCGCCGCCGCGTAGACGTTGCTGACGCCGTCGGCGCCGCTGCAGGCGACGGTGTTCGTCTCGCCCAGGCGAAAATCGACGCCGGCCCGGCGCGCGGCGGCCACGTGCGGGGCGAACACCATCGCCATCGTCTGGCCGGCGGCGTCGGCCAGCAGATCGGCGACCGCCGGCGACGCCTTGCCGTTGCAGACGTCGAACGGGTACCGGTGCGCCGTGGCCAGCGACAGGTTCGACTTCTCGGCGCTGCAGAGGTCGTCCAGGTCCGACAGCCACGACGTGCCGCTCAACGCCGGCGCCGCGAATGGCGGCGCCGGGACGACCAGCGCGCCCAGGGCTGCCGTGAACGCGTCGTATTCGTTCTTCCAGTCGGCGTAGAGATAGGTCGACGGGCGCAGACCGTTCTTCGACCAGAGGTCGGGCTCGTTGCCCAGCTCGAACGCGCGCACCGCGCCGGTCGGCAGCGCCGCCAGCAGCGCCTGAACGAGACCCTCCGCGTTCGACGCCGCGTCGGTGTAGGCGCCTTGCAGGGCCAGGTCCAGGTCGGGGATCAGCATCGCGCCCAGCGCCGCCTGCAACACGGCCAGCGTCGAGACCTGGGCCGGCCCGAGGTCGATCGTGACGTTCGCCGGTCGCGGCGTGGCTCCTGCTGGGTTCCACCAGGCTTCGTCGGCGCTGTTGCCGCCGATGCGCAGCGTGGGGTGGTTCCCCTCGGCCGCGAACGCGGACAGCAGGCGCACGACCGCCGGGTTCGCGCCGCCGGCGCCGTCGCCCAGGTACTTCGTGACCGACGACCACTCGCACGAGATCCCCAGGAACGTGCCGGGGATGGGCGCGCCGGGGTGGGTCGTGTCGACCACGACCGTCGCCAGCGGCGCTGCGACGGCGTCCGGCGGGGCGGCATCGCGCACGCCGCCGGACGCATGGCCGCAGCCCAGAACCAGGACGACCGCCGCCGCCCCGATCAGGCCCGGCTCAGAAATGCGAGCAGGTCGCCAGGAAGCAGCTCGGGTCGCCGCCCGACTCCTGGTAGCAACGATCGAGGGCGTCATCCTCGACGTCACTCATATTGTTCAATCCGAACCCTCGCCAAGTGTCCTCTGTCACGGGGTACTGGTCGCCGTAAGAGTCCTCGGCGATGCAGCTGACCTGCCGAACCTCCGGCCAGTCCCAGTAGTAGGAGGGCCGGGCGAAGACCGGGTGTTCCCAGCGGCGCCAGGGGTGGGCGCCGTAGCGCACCACCGAGGGCTTCAGGACCCGCACGTTGTGCGGGCGGACCATCGGGCCGTGGGGGTGAACACCGGCCGGATGCGCCTGGTAGCGGGGCGGCTCTGGACGCTTCTCGGCGTTGCGGACCTGCGGCGGCGGCCCATGCCATTCAGGGCGCTGGTCCGCGTGATGCTCGTTGCCGTGCTGCGCCTCAGGGTGATGTTCCTGGGCGCGCGCGACAGTGGTGAAACATGCGTACGACAGAACGACGGCCAGACACGCTGTGAGCTTCATGGACATTGGACTCCACGGGGTTGGGGTTGTGCCAGCGCCCCATTATAAACATCGCCGTCGGTGTTTGACTGACGTCAACGGACGTTCATCGGACGTTCATCGGGCGTTCATCGATCCTCGTCGTCGGGCGTGATGTCGCCGCTGCGCTCGAGCGCGCGGTACAGCGTCCGGCGATCGATGCCCAGCTTCTCGGCGGCCTTCTTCTTGTTGCCCGAGCACTCGCCCAGCACCAGCTGGATGTAGCGGCGCTCCAGCTCGCCCAGCGTCGGGCGGTCGGCGATGATGCCGCCGTCGGTGACGCTGACGCCCCCGGGGACGCCCAGCGCGGCGCTTCCGCCGACTTCGGGCGGCAGGTCGGACGGCAGGACGACGTTCCCCTTGGCCACCGCCACCGCGCGCTCGATGGCGTTCTCCAGCTCGCGCACGTTGCCCGGCCAGGCGTACCCGCTCAGCAGGCGCAGCGCCTCGGGCGACATCGCCGCCGCCTCGCGCCGCTCGCGCCGCGCCGTCTTGGCCAGGAAGTGGGCCACCAGGCTGGGGATGTCCTCGCGCCGATCGCGCAGCGGCGGCAGGTGGACCGTCACCACGTTGATGCGGAAATAGAGGTCCTCTCGAAATCGCCCGGCCTTGACCTCGTCTTCCAGATCCTTGTTCGTCGCGCAGACCAGCCGCACGTCGACCCGGATCGACTCGCTGCCGCCCACCGGTCGCACCTCGCCGTCCTGCAGGGTGCGCAGCAGCTGGGCCTGCATCTTCGGCCCCATGTCGCCGATCTCGTCCAGGAACAGCGTGCCGCCGTTGGCCGCTTCGAACAGGCCGCGCTTGGCGGCGACGGCGCCCGTGAACGCCCCGCGCGCGTGACCGAACAGCTCCGACTCCAGCAGCGACTCGGTCAGCGCCGTGCAGTTGACCGGGACGAAGGGCGCGCTGGCCCGCGGCGAGTGCGTGTGGATCGACCGGGCCACCAGCTCCTTGCCGGTGCCCGACTCGCCCTCGACCAGCACCGTGGCGGTCGACGCGGCCACCCGGGCCACCAGCTTGTAGACGTCCAGCATCACCGGGCTCTTTCCGACGATGTCCTGCAGCTGCGTGGCCTTCCCGTCGGTCGGGACCGTCTTCTGCTCCGCGACCAGCCGCCGCCGCTCCAGCGCGCGTGCCACCGTCAGGCGCAGCTCCTCGATGTTGAACGGCTTCGACACGTAGTCGTAGGCGCCGCGCTGGATGGCCTCCATCGCGCCCGTCACATCGCCGAACGCGGTGATCAGGATGACCGGCGTGCCGGGTGACTGCTCCGAGAACGCGCGCAGCACGTCGAAGCCGCTGGTGCGCTCCATCCGCACGTCGGAGACGACCAGGTCGTAGCGCCCCGGCTGGGCACGCTCCACCGCGCCCGCGCCGTCGTCGACGGCGTCGACCTCGAAGTGATCGGCGCGCAAGATCTCGCACAGCAGATCGCGCGCGACGCGATCGTCCTCCGCCACCAGGACGCGCGTCATGCCCGGCCTCCCGCGGCCCGCAGCGGCGGATCCGCCGACGCCTTGGCGGGCGGGCCGCCGGTGGGCAGGCGAATGAAGAACGTCGAGCCCCGGTTGGGGGTGCTCTCGACGGAGATCGTGCCGCCGAGCGCGGCGGTGAGCTGGCGGCAAATGGCCAGGCCCAGGCCGGTGCCCTTGCCGCGTCCCTTCGTCGTGTAGAACGGCTCGAAGATGCGGCTCAGGTCATCGGCGGCGATGCCGTGGCCGGTGTCGCTGACGGTGATCAAGACGTGGTCCTCCTCCGCGCGCGCCGCCAGGGTCACGCGTCCTTCCGGGTTCTGCGTCGGGTTCGGCCCCGCGCCGCCGCCGCTGCCGACCACCGCGTCGATGCCGTTGCTCAACAGGTTGACCAGGATCTGCCGCAGCAGCCCGGCGTCGGTGACCAGGCCCCGCAGCACCTCGCTGTCGCCGTCCAGCTCGCGCACCACGCGCACGCGCCGCGCGCCCTGCCGGTTGACCGCGCGGGTGAGCTCGATCGCCTCGTCGAGCAACTTCGGCAGGTCGGTCGCCTTGCGCTCCGGCTCCAGGGGCCGCGTCGAATCGAGGTAGTCGCGCACGATGCGGCTGATGCGCTCGATCTCGCGCGACCCGACCTCCAGGCGATCGCGGAGGGCGGGCTGCAGATCGCGTTGCAGCAGCGCGAGCTGGAGGTGCCCCGACACCGACGACAGCGGCGTGCCGATCTCGTGGGCGAGCTGCGCGGCGAGCTGGCCCAGCGTGGCCAGCTGCACCTTCGAGGCGTTGTCGCGCCGCATGTCGGCCAGCAGCCGGTTGAGCTGGTTGAGCTGGGCGTTCTTCTCGGACAGATCCTTGGTGGCGGCCTCGATCTCGGCGGCCAGGCGCTGGTTGAAGGCGCGGATCTGGGCGTCGGCGCGCGACATCTGCTCCAGCATGCGGTTGAACCCCTGCGACAGCCGCCCGAACTCGTCGACCGTGGCCACCGGGATGCGGCGGGACAGGTCGCCGCCCTCGACGGCGCGCATCGCCGTGGCCAGCACCTCCAGGGGGCGGCCGATGACCCGGTTCGTGATCAAGCCGGACAGCAGCGTCAACGCCACCAGCAATACCACGCCCGTCACCAACGAAACGCGCCGTTCCGTTTGCAGCGCCGATTCGACGGGCCCCAGCGTCCACCGCATGACCAGCGTGGCCTTCCAGGGGCCCTTCAGGTCGACCGCCAGCTCGATGGGGTCGGACTGCGCGCTGCCGACGGAGGCCTTCGTGAACCCCAGCGGCGGACGGGCCAGCGGCGCGAAGCGCGTGATCTCGGGCCGGTCACCGCGCGGGGCGGCGATGCGGCTCGAAGGCGTGTACGACTCGCGATAGATGTAGAGATCCAGGCGCACGATGCGGCTGTGCCGGTTCAGGTAGCCGAGCAGCTTCTCCTCGTACTCGCGATCGTCCGCCTCGGGCTCGACGCTCTTCAGATCCTCGGCGATGTCGTGCGCCAGCTCCTCGGCCGAGGTCTGCGCATCCTTGACGATGCGCGCCTGCGTCAAGTACAGGCGCACGCCGGACGACAGGAACACCATCAACGCCACGGAGACGGCGATCAGCCAGAGTTTGGTCCGGACGGTCATCGGTCCGGCACCTATCCTATCCCGAGGTTTACAATGGATGGATGCGATTCCGCCGTTCTTTGCCGGTGGCGCCCATCGCGGGGCTGGTCCTGGCGCTGGCGGGAAGGGGGAACGCCGCGACGATCACGGTCGGTCCCGGCGACGACTACAAGAAGATCGAGGCCGCCGGCGCCGGCGACGAGGTGGTGATCGCGCCCGGGACCTACAAGTTCCGGGTGTACCTGACCAAGCAGGGGACGGCGGCCCAACCGATCGTGATTCGCGCGCAAGATCCGACGCAACCGCCGGTGTGGGACCTCGGCGACACGCTGGTCGAGGACGCGCCGGGCAGCTACACCGCCGGCGATCGCGGCCGCGGGTGCTGGCAGATGTCCGGCGCCGCGTACGTGCACCTGTCCGGCATCGTGATCACCGGCTGCCACAACGCCGACGCCAACTCGGCCGGCATCCGGTACTACAACGGGACCACCGGCCTGATGCTGACCGATCTGCTCTTCCACGACAACGACAACGGGCTGACCGGCGGCAGCCAGGCCAGCGACGCCACCGTCGAGTTCTGCGAGTTCGACCACAACGGGACGCTGATGGCCTCGAACAGCGCGCCGTCCCACAACATCTACATCTATGGCGGCACGTTCGCTCTCCGGTACTCGTACGTCCATGACCCGGTCCAGGCCCAGAACTTCCACATCCGCGCCCGGCAATCGACCATCGAATACAACTGGATCGCGCGCGCCAAGTCGTACGCGGGCGATCTGATGACCGACGACGACAACGACGGCCCCGAGACGCAGACGATGCTGTTGCGGGGCAACGTCATCGTGCAGGGCGACGGGCAGTCGAACACGTCGCAGATCGTCGCCGTCTACAACGACGCCGGCGCCACCGGGCTGACCCTGAACGTGAAGCTGGTCTACAACACGTTCATCGGCGCGGCGTCGAACGGCAAGGCCGGACTGGTGCACCTGTCGAACGCCGACGGCAC
>DATJWP010000136.1:0-68906 GCA_035578045.1 Polyangia bacterium
CTTGACGATCCCCTCGACGATCTGGCCTTCCTTCAGCTTCTCGAGCGTCATCCCCTTCAGCTCGGCGCGCTCCTTCTCGAGGAGCACGCGGCGCGAGAGGACGATGTTGCCGCGCTTCTTGTTGAACTTGATGACCTTGAATCGGTGCTGCTTGCCAATGAAGGCATCCAGGTTGCGGACCGGCCGCAGGTCGACCTGCGAGCCCGGCAGGAACGCCTTCACGCCGCCGCGGATCGTGACCGACAGGCCACCCTTCACGCGCGCGCTGATGGTCCCCTCGATGAGCTCGTCACGCTCGCAGGCGCTCGAGATCTCGTCCCAAACTTTCAGGCGATCGGCCTTCTCCTTGGACAGGACGCAAAGGCCGTTCTCGTCCTCGCGGCTCTCGAGAAACACGTCGATCTCGTCGCCTTCGTGGACGCCCACGCCGCCGTCGGCTTGCGTGAACTCATACAGCGGAATCGTCCCTTCGGACTTGTAACCAATGTCGACCACCACGTGGTCTTTGCCGACGTTGATGACCTTTCCTTTGACGATGTCCCCCTCTTTGACATCTTCGTGCTTGAGGGACTCTTCGAACAACGCGGCGAAGCTCTCCTCCTCGTGTGAAGTGTTTTGACGGGTGGTGGTTGGAACCATGCGCTAATCCTCTGCCTTCCGGGCCCCGAGCAGGCGGGGGCCATGACTTGGATGTCCCGCGGCACGCGGGGGTTCGGGGTTTTTGCTGGTCTCGCGCCCGCCGACCATCGGGGGCGGAAACCTCGAGAAGGGGCGAAACTTAACGTTGCCGCCCCGCGATGTCAACGCGCCCGAAATCAGCGGATTGGCCGAGCAAATCAGGCGTTTCCGGAGCGCTCGGCGACGATCTCCGCCATGCGGGTCACCACCTCGTCGGGTCCCAGGGCGCTCGAGTCGATCTCGACCGCGTCGGGGGCCCGCCGCAACGGGGCGGTCGCCCGGCTGGAGTCACGCTCGTCGCGGGCCAGGATCTCGGCCCGCGTCTGGGCCAGGTCGGCAGCCCGGCCGGACGCCTGCAGCTCGGCCACCCGCCGCCGGGCCCGCTCGTCCGCGCTGGCGGTCAGAAAGAACTTGGCCTGGGCGTTCGGGAACACGACGGTCCCGATGTCACGCCCCTCGACCACCACCCCGCCGGCGGAGCCGATGCGGCGCTGAAGCCCCAGCAGGGCGGCGCGCACCTCCGGCAGGGCCGAAACCCGCGACGCGCCGTCCGAGATCTCCGGGGTCCGGATGGCGGTGGTCACGTCCTCGCCGTTGGCGAACACGTGGTTCACCGCCCCGGCCAGGCGGAACGACAGCTCCAGCTGGTCCGCCAGCCGGGCGACGGCCGGCCCGTCCTCCCAGGAGATTCCCCCCTCCCGGGCCCGCAGCGCCATCGTCCGGTAGATGGCGCCGGTGTCCAGCAAGGCGTAGCCCAGGCGAGCCGCCAGCAGCCGTGCCGCGGTCGACTTCCCGGCACCGGCCGGGCCGTCGATCGCGACAATCAAGCCGGTCGGCAACGCCTGCCTTCGGTCGCGACTAGCCGTTCTTGCGGAAGCGTGACGGATAACCGTCGCCGAACGTCTTGTCGGGGTGCAGCGTCTTGGCGCGGGTGATCAGCGCCTCCTCGGTCTCGACGTTCTTCGGATCCGGCAGGCAGCACTCGACCGGGCAGACGGCCTGGCAGGCCTCGTGATCGTGAAAGCCCACGCACTCCGTGCAGAGCTTGGGGTCGATGACGTAGATGTCGTCACCCTCGCTGATCGCCTCGTTGGGGCACTCCGGCTCGCAGGCGCCGCAGTTGATGCATTCCTCGGTGATGTAAGTGGCCATCGATTTCAGCGCGGATTCTAGGAGAGCGTGGGAGCAGCGTCAATCATGCAGAGGGCCTGAGTCGGGCCTCGGGGCCGGATCTGAGCCCGAGGTCCCAGGCCCGAGGCCGTCTTCTCACGCCTGCGCCGGGGCGGGCTCGGTGATGACGCGGGCGCCGCCCACGCGCGTGCTCCCGCCGCTCCGCAGGTTCACGGCGACCAGCTTCGACACGCCTGGCTCTTCCATGGTCACGCCGCACAGGCGATCGGCGATCTCCATCGTCCGCCGGTTGTGCGTGATGATGATGAACTGCGAGCGGTCGGTCATCTCGCGCACCATCTGGTTGAACCGTGCCACGTTGGCCTCGTCCAGCGGGGCGTCGACCTCGTCCAGGACGCAGAAGGGCGACGGCTTGATCAGGAAGATGGCGAACAGCAGCGACACGGCGGTCAGCGCCTTCTCGCCGCCCGAGAGCAGCTCGATGTTCTGGCTGACCTTCTTGCCCGGCGGGTTCGCGACGATCTCGATCCCGGTCTCCAGCATGTCGTTCTCGTCGGTCAGCGCCAGATGGGCCCGCCCGCCGCCGAACAGGCGCGGGAAGATGGCCTGAAACTCGGCGTTGACGGCGTCGAAGGTCTCGCGGAACCGCTTGCGCGAGGCCTTGTTGATCTTCTCGATCGCCGCCTCGAGCTGCGCAACCGCCGACTCCAGATCGGCCCGCTGGGTGGTCAGGAAGTCGAACCGCTTCTGCAGCTCCTCCGACTCCTCGATGGCCGTCAGGTTGATCTCGCCCATGCGCTCGATCAGCCCCCGCAGCTCGGTGGCGCGCTGGTCTTCCTTCGGGCCGAACAGCGGCCGCAGGTGGTAGTCGCAGACCACCAGCCCCAGCTGGACGTCGCGGTACCGGTCGGCGATCTGCTCCTCGATGCCGGCCCGGCGCATGCCCGCCTCCTGCGCGCGCAGCTCCAGCCGGGAGGCGAGCTGAGACAGCCGCGAGACCTCGGCGCGCGCGGCGCGCAGGTCGGCCTCGCGGGCAGCCAGGGCCGAAGTCTGCGCCTCGAGGGCGCTCTGGCGTTCGCCGTGCGCGCGCGCCATCGCCTCGGCTTCCGCCTGCGCCAGCTCGGCCTCGCCGCGCAGCTCGGCCACCTGGGCGGCCAGCGCCTCGCCGCGGGCCAGATCCTCCTGGGCCGACGCCTCCAGGCGGGCCGCCCGGGCCTCGTCCTGCGACTGATCGGTGAGCAGGCGATCCAGGGTCTGCCGGGCGTTCTGCCGTCGCTCGGTGGCCTGCGTGGCCGCGATCTTCAGCGTGGTCAGCAGGCCGACCCCGCGGTCGACCTCGTCGGCCAGCCCCACGGTCTGGATGCGCAGCTCGCCCGCGCGGTGCTCGGCCTCTTCCTGCGCGGCCCGGACCGTCTCCAGCTCGGTGACGGCCTTCGTGACGCGTGCGTCGTTCTCGTCGGCCGCGCGCGCCAGGTCCAGCGCCTGGGCCGCCAGCGCCGACCGCCGCGACTCCAGCCGCCGCCGCTCGTCGACCAGGCGCTCGAGGTCCTTGCGCTGGCCCAGGAGCGCCATCTCGTCGCTGCGCAGCGCAGCCGCCGCCTCGTCGCGCGACCGGGTCAGATCGGCGGCCGTCTGCTTGCGCTCGACGTGCCTGGCCAGCGCCGCCTCGACGTCGGCGTCCAGCCGCTCCATCACGGCCTCCAGCTCGCGGATCTCGCGCTTCTGCTCCAGAACGCCGGCCAGCGCGGACTCGCGCGAGCCGCCCGTCACGACGCCGTGCGGGTCGATCACCTCCCCTTCCAGGGTGACGATGGTCTTGTCGGTGCGCGTCTCGCGCCACAGCGCCAGCGCCTTCTCCAGGTCCTCGACCACCAGCACGTCGCCCAGCAGGTAGGTGGCGACCGCGTCGTACTTCTGGTCGTAGCCGATGAGGTCGAGCATCCGCCCGCGAACGCCCTCCGCCTGCGGCCAGACCTCCGACACCACCGCCGGATCGACCAGCGGGGGCGCCTCGGCGGTCGCGTCGTAGACCACCTGGCCGGCCGCCTCGACGCCGGATCCGGACGCGCGCAGCGCCCGCGGGATGAACGAGGATCGTCCCTCGCTCTTGCGCTTGAGGAACTGGATCGCCTCGACCCCGGCCTCGTGCGACTCGACGATCACGTTGCCGAGCCGCTCGCCCAGCACCGCCTCGACCGCCGTCTCCAACTCGGGAGGCGGACGCATGATGTCGGCGACCAGCCCCTCGATCCCGCGCGTCCCCTGCCCCTGCTGGTGCTCGCGCATGATCGCGCGCACGCCGCTCTGGAAGCGCTCGTAGCGCTCCTGGATCTCCTTGAGCGAGGCGAGCCGGGAGCGGCGCCGGTGCCCCTCCTCGCGCAGCGTCTCCAGCTCCAGCTCGCCGCGCCCCAGCTCGGCGCGCACGGCGGCCAGCGCCGCCTCGTCGTCGGTGACGCGCTGGCGGGCCACCTCGACCCGCACCGCGATCTCGTCGACCTGCTCCTGCAGCGCGGTCTGCTCGGCGACCAGCGCCGCCAGCCGCTCGGAGGCCGCGCCGTCCTCACCGGCCAGCCCGCCCAGCCGGCCTCGCAGGTCCTCGCGCCGGTTCTCGGCGGCCGCGCGCTCGGCCTCGATGCGCGCGATCCGCGCCGTCGCGGAGCCCATCTCGCCCAGTGCCGCCTCCAGCGCGCGGCGCGCCTCGGACAGACTCTGGCGGCGGTTCTCTTGCACCGCCGCCTCTTCGTCGTGCTCCTGCCCGCGCCGTTCGGCGTCCGACTCGATCTCGGTCAGACGGTTGCGGATCTCGTCGATGTCGCCGGCGCGCACGACCGCCCGCGCCCGCAGCTCCTGCGACTCCTGCGTCGCCGCGGCCGCCCGCGCCCGCAGGCCGCTGGCCTCGGACTCGTGGTGCGCAGCCCGCTGCATCCCCAGCTGCGCCCGGTTCGAGAGCGCGAACAGGTTGTCCTTGGCGGTCGCCAGCTCGGCGGCCTCCTCGGACGTCGCCAGGCGCTGAACTTCGACCGCGGCCTCCTCGGCGGCCAGCGTGGTGGCCTGATTGTCGTGCAGCTCGCGCACCTCCGCCAGCTCGGCGTTGGCCGACTTCTCGTCGGCCAGGTGCCCCAGGTAGCGCTGCGCCGACGACCAGAGGTCCAGGTCGCGCAGCTCGGACTTGTAGCGCTTGTAGCGTTCGGCCTTCTGGGCCGCCAGCCGCAGCGAGCGCAGGCGCCCCTCGATCTCGGTGACCACGTCGGAGACCCGCAACAGGTGCTGGCGCGTCGAGTCCATCCGCTTCTCGGCCGCCTTCTTCTTGGCCTTGTAGCGCGTGATGCCGGCCGCCTCGTCGATCAGGCCGCGGCGATCCTCGGCCCGCGACGACACGATGAAACCGATGCGCCCCTGCTCGATGATGGCGTAGGCCTTCGACCCGACGCCGGTGCCCAGGAAGAACTCGACCACGTCACGCAGGCGCGAGGGGACGCCGTTCAGCAGGTACTCGCTCTCGCCGTCGCGGTACAGCCGGCGCGTGACGACGATGTCCTCGGGGGCCGCGATGCCCCACGGGACGCCGCCCGGCGCCGCGTCGGCGCCCAGGCCGAGCGCATCGAACGTCAGCGACACCTCGGCGAATCCGGCGGGCCCGCGGCTCTCCGAGCCGGCGAAGATCACGTCCTCCATCGCCCGGCCGCGCAGGTGCTTGGCCGACTGCTCGCCCATGACCCAGCGGATCGCATCCACCACGTTCGACTTCCCGCAGCCGTTCGGGCCGACGATCGAGGTGATGGGGTCGGGAAAGCTGATGCTGGTCTTGTCGACGAACGACTTGAACCCGCAGATGTCGATCCGCTTGATCTTCAAACTCACCTCCGCGTTGGGTCAGGGCCCCGTTGGGTCGCGGCCATACGTGAGATGTATGGTCACGGCAGCGAAACCTTTGTAGCACCCGAGCGGGTGTTCTGTAAACAGCGTCTACCAGCGTCGCGCTTCTGTCGCGAATGCGCAAATTCCTGGGCCGAAACCGGCGCCAAACGCTGCGCGGGCGCCGCGTCGGGACGCGCACGTTTCGTGATAATCTCCCACCCCCTCGATGGACCTCTCATCAATTCATCTCAGCCCCACCGAGCTCTACGAGCTGATCGGTGTGGTCGGCGGCCTGGGCGTGACCGGGACGCTGGGCGTGCTGTTCGTCCGCCGCGCGCGCGCCGCACGCCGCCGTCAGATCGAAGAGGCGGGCGAGGGACCGCCCGCGCTCGCCGAGGAGCGCGCCGCCAGGCAGGCGCCCGAGCCGGAAGCCGAGCAGGAGCGCCCCGCCGAGCCGCGTGAAGAGCGCGGGCGGCCGGCGCCGGCCCGCGCCAGCGGCGCCGCCCCGGCGCGCGCGCCCGAAGCGCGTCCGACACCGCCCCCCTCCCCAGCCCCGGAGCCCGAGCCGCGCTCCGCGCAGGTGATCCCGTTCCCCGCCCCGGCGCCCCAGCCCGAGCCCGTTCCCGCGCCCGCGCCCAAACGGCGCGAGGCGAGCGCGCTGGCCCCCGGCCTGGCGCGCACCCGGTCGGGGTTCGTCGCCCGGCTGGGCGCCATCTTCTCGGGCCGGAAGCAGCTGGACCCCTCGATCGTCGACGAGATCGAGAAGGTCCTGCTGACCGCCGACATCGGCGTGCGCACCAGCCAGAGCCTGCTCGAGGAGATCCGCACCTCGCTGTCGCGCAGCGAGCTCAAGGATCCCGACGCCGTCTGGGCCTTCCTGCGCCGCCGCAGCACGGAGATGCTGTCGCTGCCCGCGCCGGAGATCGACTTCGGCGCCGCCAAGCCGTTCGTGCTGCTGATCATCGGCGTCAACGGCAGCGGCAAGACGACGACCATCGGGAAGCTGTCGGCCAAGCTGGCCGCCGACGGCAAGAAGGTCATGCTGGCGGCCGGCGACACGTTCCGCGCCGCCGCGGCCGAGCAGCTGGAGATCTGGGCGGGCCGGACCGGCGCCTCCATCGTGCGCGGCAAGGAGGGGGCCGATCCCTCGTCCGTGATCTTCGACGGCGTCAAGAAGGCCGCGACCGAGGGCTACGACGTCGCCATCGCCGACACCGCCGGCCGCCTGCACACCAAGACCGACCTGATGCAAGAGCTCCAGAAGGTGCGCCGCGTGCTCGGCAAAGCGGCGCCGGGCGCCCCGCACGAGACCTGGCTGGTCATCGACTCGACCAGCGGCCAGAACGCGATCGCCCAGGCTCAGATCTTCACGGAGGTGATGGCCGTTTCCGGAATCGTGCTGACCAAGCTGGACGGCACGGCCAAGGGCGGCGTCATCCTGGGCATCGCCGATCAGCTCAAGATTCCGGTCCGGTACGTCGGGGTCGGCGAGAGCGTCGACGACCTCCGCCCCTTCGATCCCGCTGAGTTTGTTGAGGCACTTTTCGCCCCGCTCGAAACCAGCTAGTTTCGCGGGGCGATCCGCCAGTGCACCGCACCGCAGCTCAGCAATTTTAGTTGCTTGGAAAATTTTACGCATGCTATAGTGCGCGAAATTCCGAGCCGGGCCGTAAGTGTTTGAAATTTTTTGGCTTTTAGCCCCTTCGGCGGTTTTCCCCACCCCCAGAGACAGCGAGGGATCATGAAGCGACCGGCCATCAGCCTACTCGTATGCGCAGCCCTGGTCGGATGGGCCGCAACGGGGCACGCGAAGAAGGGCGGCGGCGGGAAGGCAGGGACGGATACGGGAACGGACAGCAGCGGCGACGTCGCACAAGCTGGTGACGCACCCGCTGGCGATCAAGCAGGCGCCACAGACCAGAGCGCGGCCGGCGGCAAGGACTCGGCTGCACCCAGCGAGAGCCTGGAGGGCGAAGAAGCCCAGCCTGGCAAGGTCGAGGAAGACGTCGGCGGCGCCAAGGCGACCGTCAAGACCACGACCTTGAGCTGGAACGACATCGTGGTCATCCCCCGCAAGGCCTTCTTGAAGGGCGGGCGGCTCGAGCTACAGCCCTTCACCGGGATCACGATCAACGACAACCTCATCCGCCACTACGTGGTGGGGGGGGACATCAACTACTTCCTGACCGACGTCTTCTGGGTCGGGCTGGAGGGTCAGTACTACATCCACCAGCTCACCAACGAGGAAGAGCTCCTGGGGAGCGAGTTCAACCTGGCTCCCACGCTGAACCAGTACCTCTACGGCGGGGCCCTGAACTTCGGGTACGTCCCGGTCTACGGCAAGTTCGCCTTCTTCAAGTCGATCGTCAGCTGGGAGATCTGGGCCTCCGCCGGCATCGGCGTGACCTGGACCAAGGTCATCGCGCGCGACCCGGCCAACGATGCGGTCGCTTTCACCAACACCGACCTGACCCCCAACGTGGGGCTCGGAAGCCGGTTCTTCCTGCTCGACTGGATGACGGTCAACTTCGGGCTGCGCGACTACATCCTGCCCGACAAGTTCGAGCCGAAGCCAAACACGTACTCGACGGTGGCGGACGCGAAGGCACACGCGCAATCGGCGCTGGTGAACAACGTCATGTTCTCCGTCGGCATCGGGATCTATCTGCCAACGAAGTTCCAGTACAAGACTCCTCGGTAGGGCGGCGTCCATGCACAAGAACGCGGATCTCAACTGCCTCGTGACCCGGCGCTCGGAAAAGGACATGCCCATGACCAACCTGCCCAAGCTGCAAGCACGCTACGGTGGACGCAAGCGATTCGCGATGTTCCTGGTCGCGGCCGTTGTGACCGCCCTGCCGCTGGCCGCCCAGGCGCAGCGCAAGAGCCCGCTCGCTGACGCACCGGCCATCCGCAAGAAGTTCGAGCTGCGGGCCACCCGCCTCGAGGTCGGCGCCGGCATGGGCTCCACGATCAACCAGGATTACTTCCACTCCATTTTCTTCGACCTGCGGATCGGGTTTCACCTCCTCGACTCGCTCGCCATCTCCGGCTTCGGCGACTTCGCCGTCGCGAACGTCGAGACGACCTTCCAGTCGAACGTGGTGAACTCGCTCTACGACACGCCCATGGCGGGCCATCCGGCGTCGGAGCCGACGCGGGCCGACGCCGAGCGGTCGATGCAGAAGATCAAGGGGATGTACGGCGTGCAGCTCGAGTGGGCGCCCTTCGCGGGCAAGTACTCGCTGTTCGGCAAGCTCTTCGCCCACTACGACTTCTACGCCCTGGGCGGCCTGGGTCTCATCAACGTCGCCCCCGCCGATGCGGGGATCGCGCCCTGCGCGAGCACCAACGACGCGGCCGGCCCCTCGCGGTACTACTGCGGCGTCACCGGGACGAAGGTCGGCGGGACGTTCGGCGTCGGGTTCCACTCGTACTTCAACCACTGGCTGGCGCTGAACGTCGAGCTGCGCGACATCCTGGCCAAGCTGAACCCGTCCGGGCGCGACACCAACGGCGACCTGCACGCCACCAGCGACGACCTGACCTGGACCCACACCATCTCGGTGGGCGCCCAGCTGGTCTTCTACCTTCCCGCAACCCCCGGCATCTCGCCCTGAGCGAGCGCCCGCGCAACGGAGACGGCGGCATGGCGTCCCCGAAGAAGAAGGTCACGCTCTACTTCAGCTCCGTGGTCCTGGGGGAGACCCACCAGGAGGCGATCCGCCAGGACCGGTCCATCTCCTGGATCATGCAGGCCGCCTGGCGGCTGGCCCGCGAAGAGGTCCGGCGGCTCCCCGACTACCGGCAGAACGGCGGCGAAGCGCCCTCTTCCAGCAGGAAGCAGGTCGAGTCGCTGTAGTCGCCCCCGGGCGTCCGGTAGTAGATCAGGATCTGATCGTCGACGTTGCCGTCCATCTGCGGCGCCATGAATGAGCCGTCGCTCTGGGCGGTCGCGATGACCCCCGACGCCAGGCGCTGGTTGAAGACGTAGAAGGTCGCGTTCGCCGCCTGCTCGATCGGACCGCCTTGCGTGGTCCAGAGCGTCCGCTGGGCGCCGCCGGCATCCGTGATCGTGGCCGGGATGAAGGTCACGGCCGCGGGCGGCGGAACGGTCAGGATCGGCGCGACGCAGGACCAGAGGCCGAGGGCCCCGGGGACCAACACCGCGAGTCTGAGCCAGCGCACGATCCTGGTCATGGTTATCCGCCTGGAAGAATGCAACGGCCGGGCCGCCCCGAAGGCCGCGGGCGCCGCCGGCTGCCGGCGCCTGGCCGACAACCAGGTTGGCAACCGCGGCAACCACTAGACGGCAAAATTGTACCTCTTCAGCTTCTTCTGCAGGCCGAAGCGGGAGAGGCCCAGCATCTCGGCGGCCTTCGTCTGGTTGTTGCCGGCTCGCCCCAGCGCCTCGCGGATCAGCGCGCGCTCGAGCCGCTCGACGCGCGGCTTCAAAGCGACGTTGTCGGCGTCCTCGACCGGCATCACGCCGGCATCGGCGGCGGCGCCGACGCGCGGGGACAGGTCGGCCGCGCCGATCCGCTCGCCCGACAGGGCCTCGGCGCGTGTGACTTCGTTCTCGAGCTCGCGCACGTTGCCCGGCCAGCGGTAGGCCAGCAGCCGGGCCATGGCCGCCGGCTCGATCGGCTTGGGCGGGCGACCGACCCGCGCGGCGATCTTCGCCAGGAAGTGATCGATCATCAGCGGGATGTCGTCCCGCCGGTCACGCAGCGGCGGCAGCGCGATGGCGGCCACGTTCAGGCGGAAGAACAGATCGCGCCGGAACTTCCCCTCCTCGACCATGCGCGCCAGGTCGCGGTTGGTGGCTGCCACGATCCGCACGTCGACCTTCCGCGTGCGTTCGCTCCCGACCCGCCGGATCTCCCCCTCTTGCAGGACCCGCAGCAGCTTGCCCTGCATGGCGGGCGACATCTCGCCGACCTCGTCCAGGAACAGCGTACCGCCGTCGGCCACCTCGAACAGCCCGCGCGTGTCGTGGTCCGCCCCCGTGAAGGCGCCCCGCACGTAGCCGAACAACGTCGACTCGAGCAGGGTCTCGGGGATCGCGGCGCAGTTCTCGCCCACGAAGGCGCGGTCGCGCCGCGGACCGTTGGCGTGAAGCGCGCGCGCCACCAACTCCTTGCCGGTGCCGCTCTCACCCTGGATGACCACCGGCAGCGTCGTGTCGGTGATCCGGTCGATCAGCCGGAACAGATCCAGCATCCGGGGGGTGCGGCCCACGATGTTCCGGTAGTCGTAGCGGACCGCCAGCGCCTCGCGGCTCTCTCGCAGCTCGGTCTGGATGCCGGAGATCTCCTCACGCCGGACCGCCAGCTCCGCCTCCAGCCGGCGGTTCAGCGCCTCCACCTGGCGTTCGCGCCGGCGCAGCTCGGCCAGCAGGCGCGCGTTCTCCAGCGCGATCGCCGCCTGCTCGGCGAAGTCCAGCACCAGCCGCACGTCCTCTTGATCGAAGGCGCCCTTGCGCAGCCGGTGATCGACGTAGATCGTCCCGGCCGGGCGCCCCTTGATGACCAGCGGCACCGCCAGCACCGATCGCAGGTGCAGGTCGGAGACCGACATCGCCTCGCGGAAGCGCGCGTCCCCGGCCGCGTCGATCGTGACCACCGGCTCGCCGCCGGTGGCGGCCTGGCGCGCGATCGAGCGCGACAGCGCCAGCTCGTCGGTCTCCAGCGTGCGCTGGTCGATGTTGCGGGCCACCTTGATCTGCAGCTCTCGGTCGTCCCCCTCCAGCAGCAGGAACCCGCGCTCGGCGTCGGTGAGCTCGATCACCGTATCGAGGATCATCTCGAGCAGGCGAGGCAACCGCAGCTCGCTGTTGAGGCGCTTGTTGATGCGCAGCAAGCGGCGCAGGCGCGCCTCGGCCGCCTGCGCGCGCGCCGCCAGCACGCCGTCCCCCGGAGCGGCAGCGGGGGACAGCCAGGCCGTATCGGGGTCTTCCGCCAGCGCGGCCCTGTGATGCTCTGGTGTGGCCATGCGAACCTCCTCGAACAGTCGGCGAGCGAGCTCGAACGAATCTCCAGCGGGCAGTCCGGCGCGTGCGGCCACCGCCCCGGCCAGCGCGGCCAGCCGCCAGGCCGCCGGACGCCGCCCCTGACCGGCGGCCGCTCGCGCGAGGCCCGCCAGCCGCTCGACCAGCGCGCCCACGCTGGCTGGACCGGCGGCCGTGCCCGCGGGCAGCGCCCCGGCCAGCGCCAGCACCCCTTCCGCGCGGGCGAGCGTCGCGTCGGTCTCGGCCGCCGTCCCCCGCAGGTCGCGGGCCTCGTCCAGGACCCGGCGGGCCGCCGCCAGGTCACGGCGCGCGGCCAGGACCTCGGCCTGCGAGGCCGCGGCCGCCGAGGCCGACGCGGGATCGCCGGCCGCGTAGTAGCCGGCGCGGCTCTCCGCGTAGCGTGTCGACGCGCCCTCCGGATCGCCGGCTCGCCGCGCCAGATCCCCCTCGACGAACGAGGCGGTCGCGGCCGCCGCCGCGGCGCCCGACGCGCGGGCCAGCGGCGCCGCGCGGTCCAGCGCGCGGCGCGCGGCCGGGAGATCGCCCAGCGACACGAACAGGTTGGCCGAGTTCACCAGCGCGGGCAGCAGCTCGGCGGAGGCGCCCAGGCGCCCCAGCTCGCGCACGGCGCGCGCCGCCGCGGTCAGCGCCTCGCCGTAGAGCCCCTCGTCGATGAGGAGCCCGCCCAGGTTCAAGGCGACGGCCGCCAGCGTGTGGATGTCGTCGGCCCCCGCCGCCAGCTCGTAGGCGCGCCGGTAGGCGTCCCGGGCGCCGGGGGAATCGCCCCCGAGCTGCGCGAGCAGCCCGGACAGGTAGGCCCGGCGGGTCTCCCCCAGCCGCGCCGGCAGCGCGCCCAGCCAGCGGCGGGCACCGGCCAGATCGCCCTGGTAGGCGCAGGCCAGCAACGCCGTCTCGATGGCGACCGCCGCGGCCGGGTCGGCCGCCCCGACCAGACCCTGGGCCAGGGGCGCCACGGCGGCGACAGCCTCTCGATAGCGGCCCGCCGTCACCAGCAGCCGCCCCAGACGCGCCCGCAGCGTCCGCCCGGGCTCGTGCTCCACGGGGAACCGGGGCAGGCACTCCTCGAGCGTGGCCCGGGCTTTCTCGAGCTCGCCCCGCCGGGCCAGCAGCCAGGCCGTGCGTTCCAGCGCCGTGGCGACCTCGACGTCCGTGGCGGCGCTCGCCCGCGCGGCCGCCAGCGCCTCGGCCGCGCCGTCATAGCGTCCCAGCGCGCCCAGCCCCGTGGCCTGCGCGATTCGCTCGTCGAACGACAGCACGACCGGCGCCAGCGCCTCCGCCTGCGCGAGCAGGCCGGCGGCGCGCGTCGTGTCGCCCGCGGCGGCAGCCTGCCCCGCTTGCGACCGCAGCTCGCCCGCGGCGTCCGCGGGGCGGCCCGCCAGCACCAGCGCGTCGACCCGGCGTTCGGCCGGCAGATCGCCGCCGGCCAGCAGCCGCGCCGCGACGGCGCGCGTCTCCGCGTCGGCCGGCGCGCCCAGGATCGCGCGCCGGTGGGCGGCGCCCGGCAGGGCCAGCCGGCCATCCCCGCCAACGTCCAGCCAGCCTGCCCGTCGAGCCTCGCTGGCGCCCTCGTCCGCGAAGCCGGCCACACCGAACGCGGCCGCCACCACCAGCCGCCGCGCCGCCGGAGAGAGCGCCGCCCATCCCGCCGCCAGCAGCGCATCCAGATCGTCGCCAGCCTGCAGGGAGACGGTCACGGGGCGCCCCGCCCTGGTGTTGTCGATGAAGCGCCGGACCAAAGTTGCGGCGATCGTGGCGTTGCCACCCGCCGCCCTGGCGATGGCTTCCACCGCCGCCGGCGGCGGCTCCGATTCCAGGGGCGGCGCCAGCAGCGCCAGCACCTCGTGGCGGGCGAAGGGCGGCAGCTCGATGGTCGCGGCGAAGGGCGCGTCCAGCGGCCCGCGCGCCGCGATCACGACCAGCGCCGCCGCCGAGCCTGGCGCGCCGCCCATGAAGCGCGCCAGCGCCGCCGCCTCTTCCCCTTCGTCCAGGTACACGCAGAGCGGCCGCTGGGCGGCCCGCGCCTCGATCGCCCGGGCAATCCGCGCCAGCCGGCCCTCCAGCGCGCGCCGCGGGTCCTCCTCGGTCTGTCCGTCCGGCACCGCCAGCCATCCCTGGAGCCTGGTCAGGTCGCCACGCCAGATCTCCGGCGCGACGGTGCCGGCGGCCGCGGCAGCGACCGCCACGTCGCGCGCGGCCGCCTCGAACAGGGTGCGCCGGCCCGAGCCGGGCGCGCCGGCCAGCACGACCACCGGGCTCGCTGGCGGTGGATCCGAGAGCGACTCCAGCGCGCGCCGGAGCGCGTCCCGCTCGGCGCGCCGGCCCACGAAGAGTCCCGCCAGCGGATCGCCGTCGGGCTGCGGCACCTCGAGATCCGCGTCCAGGGCCCGCCCGTCGTCCGCCAGCCGGGCGATCTCGCGCAGGAGCAACCGGGCGCTGGCCGGCCGTTCGGACGGCTCGGCCGCCAGCAGCCGCCCGAGGAGGCGGTCCCAGCCCTCACCCAGCCCCGGTCGAATCGTCGACAGCAACGGCGCCGGCCCGCTCAGCATCCGCTGCGCCGCCAGCAGGCCGCGCCCGAAGGGCGGCGTGCCGGCCCAGGCCTCGAACAGGGTCGCGCCCACACCGAACAGGTCGGTCGCGACCGTCCGGGCGCCGGTCAGCGCCTCGGGAGCGGAGTAGCCCAGCGTGCCGCGGGCGCCCCCGCCCCCCGCCCGCGGCGGACCCGCCAGACCGAAGTCGATGAGGATCGCGCGCGCGGGCCCGTCACCGACCTGCGCCAGCCGGACGTTGCCCGGGGTGACGTCGCCGTGGATGACGCCGCGACCGTGAAGGTGCGCCAGCCCCGAGGCGAGATCGGCGGCCGCGCGCGTGAACAGCCCTCGCCGTTCGGCCGCGTCGCCGATCGCGGCCACCTGGTCGAGCCCCGATCCGCGAACGAGATCCGTGACGATGAACAGACGCCCGTCCGCCGTGCGGCCGATGTCCCGCACGCGGACGACGCTCGGGTGAACCAGGGATTCGAGGCTGCGGAACTCCGCCAGCGCCGTTCCCTGCCCGTCCGACCCGGGCCCGAAGAGCTTGAGCACGCGCTCGACGCCGTCGTGCTGGTCGACCACGCGGAACGTCCGAGACTGCGCGCCACCGCCCAGAGGATCGCCCACGCGATACCGGGGCGACAGACCCGGCTCGCCGAGCTCGCCTCCGCCGTCAACTAAGTTGACCCCCGCCACGCAGCCATTATACGATAATCACAAGAATATTCTAGAGCGCTGCCGACGGTTGGCACCTGGGCCGCGATCAGGGCCCGGGGCCGGCGGCGCCGCCGCCACCTCCCTGCCGGCGCAGCATCCGTTCGCGGGCCGCCGCCGCGGCGACGCGAATGTCGTCGTCGTCGTGACTGGCCGCGACGAAGCTCAGGTAGTCGTCGGCCTCCTGGCCGCCCAGGATCGCGACCGCCTCGATGATCTTGCGCATCTCGCGACGATCCCGCAGCGAACGCGAACGCGTCAGGGCGGTGACGGCCCGGCGGTCGCCCAGCGCAATGAGCGCCCCCAGGGCCGCGTCCCGCGTCCGCTCGTCGGAGTCGTCCAGGAGCTTCAACAGCACCGGGGCCTCGTCGCTCAGCTTGCGCTCCGCGGCGGCACGGATCGCCTCCTCGCGCAGGTCTCCACCGTCGGCCATCAGCGCGGCGTGCACCGCCGCGGGGGGGCCGTCGTGCAGCCGCCGGCGGGCGGCGAACCCGTCAATCAGGTCGGCGGCGATCCGCAAGACGACCGCTGTCTCGACCGCGGGCCCCGGCGCCGCCCCCGCATCGCGCGGGGCCCGGCCCGCGCGGCGCGTCCCGTAGCGCTGGCTGCCCGCGCCGTCCAGCGATACCGAGTAGGCGCCAGGCCCGTCCGGCGGGCGAGAGCTCAGCGTCAGCCAGACGCGGGCGCGGGCCTCGCCCGCCGCCTCGACCTCGACGGTCTCGGCCGCGACGCGCAGGGCCACGTCAGTCTGGATGGAACCGCCCGCGTCGGCGGCCGCGGTCGCGAACAGGCCAGTGGCCAGCAGGCGGGCGCGCACCGCCTCGCGCACGACCTGCGGATCGATGGGAGGCGGCTCGTCCCCCTGATCGGGCGAGGCCAGCTGGACGTCTATCTTGCCGACGACCGGCAGCGAGGGCGCTGGCTGAGCCGCCGGCGTCACGCCGCGGTGGCAGGCCGCCCCCATCAGGGCCGCCAGCGCGACCGACCAGAGCTCAGCCCGAACGCAGCCCGCGGCGCGCCTGCCGCCCGGCGCCCACCGGCTCGGGCTGATCGGCGAACAACCCGATGCGATGCGCGCGGGAGCGAGCGGTGAACGGAATCGTGTCTGCATGGGGACGCCTCTGCAGCGCGAGCTCGACGATTCGCCCGACCATTTCATCATAGCCCAGCCCGGCGGCGCTGGCCGCGCGCGCAAACCCCGCCCCGTCCGAAAGGTCGCAATTCGGGTTCACATCGATGACGTACGGCGTGCCGTCGGCCGACAACCGGACGTCGAGCCGCGCGTAGTCACGCAGCTCCATGGCGGCGAAGGCGGCCTCGGCGGTGTCGGTCAACCGCGCCATCAGGGCGGGCGACAGCGCGCAGGGAACCGGCTTCGTCCCCCGGAACTCGGGCGATGACTCGACCCACTTGCCATCGAACGAGACGATGCGCGGCGCGCCCGCCGGCATCTCGCTGAAGTCGATCTCGTAAAGCGGGAGGATCTGCGCGCCGCCGTCCGGCCGTCCCAGGATCGAGACGTAGATTTCACGCCCTTCGATGTAGCGCTCGACCAGCGCAGGCTGGCGGTAGTGGGCCAGGATGTAGGTGACCTGCCGCTCCAGCGCCGCGCGATCGTGCACGACCGACTGCAGGCTGATGCCGACCGACGCGTCTTCCCGGGCCGGCTTGACGATCAGCGGAAACTCCAGCGAGACGCGGGAGACGTCAGGTGTGGTCAGTAGCGCCGCCTCGGGCGTGGGGACCCCGGCGCCCCGCAGCACGTCCTTGGCCCTGTGCTTGTGCACGGCCAACCCGAGCGTGAGCGGCGGCGAGCCCGTGTAGGCAAAACCCGACCGCTCGAGCAGCATGGGCAGCAGCGGCTCGAGGCTGGCGATGCCGTCGATCGATTCGCACAGGTTGAACACGGCGTCGGGCGCGAAGCTGCCGATGCGCCCGGTCAAACCGTCCAGACCATCCAGATCTCCGCCCACACCGAGCAGGTCTGCCGCGTACCCGAGCCTCTCGAGCGCGCCCAGCACGCCTTCGGCGGTCGAGAGCACATCGGCGCGGGCGCGGTTCTCCGGATCGGCATCAGCGCCTTCGTAGTCGCGGTTGTGAACGACCAAAACGCGCGCCAGATTGGCGGAGCTCACGCCCGATCCATTCTAGTGATCTGATTCGACATTGCAATTGACCTGCGCGAGCTCGCGCGCAAATCGGACACCCAGCTCCGCTCCCAGCCGCTCCGCCACGCGCGCGGCCAGGTCCTCCATCGGCGGCGGCGCGCCCCCCAGCGCTGCGATCGACGTCGTGCGGGCGCCGGCGATGCCGCAGGGGACGATCAGATCGAAGCCGCGCAGGTCCGCCGCCACGTTCAGCGCGAAGCCGTGAATGGCCACCCGGCGGTGCACGTTGACACCCATCGCGCAGATCTTCGCGTCGCCCACCCACAGCCCGGGGGCGTCGCGCCGCCAGCGCGCGTCGATCCCCAGCTCGGCCAGCACGGTGGCGGCGGCGCGGGCCATGGCGGTCATGTGACCGACCACGCCGGCCCGCAGGCGGACGATCGGGTACCCGACCAGCTGGCCGGGGCCGTGGTACGTGACGTCGCCGCCGCGCGACGCCCGCACCAGGTCGACCCCCAGGCCGGTCAGCTGCGCGTCCGAGAGATGGACGTTTCCTGGATCCGCCGACCGCCCCAGCGTCACGACCGGCGTGTGCTCGAGCAGCAGCAGCGTCTCGGGGCCGACCCCGGCCAGCAAATCGGCCCGCAACCGCTGTTGCAGCTCGGCGACCGGCGCGAACGGGACGCGCCCCAGCCAGCGCCAGATCGCGTCGCCCGTCGTCAGGACATCAGCCTTCGGCGGTCAGCGGCTAGCCTTCGGCGATCTCGGCGAAGAAGTCGGCGTCGACGAAGTCCACGCTGACCATCGTGTTGATCACCCCGACGCCGTGCCGGACGCAGGTCTCGGCCATCGCCGCGCCGTCGGCGATCTCGATGGGGGGACCAGGCTGCTTCCAGGCGGCGATCGCCTCCTCGCTCAGGCGGCCCGCCAGCATCAGCAGGCCCTCGTCCTGGCCGCGGGCCCGGATGCCGTACCGCAGCTCCAGGATCGACCCGCGCGCGGCGGTGGCGCCGCCGAAGCGGAAGCCGATCAGGCAGCGAGAGGGACGCCCGCCGCGGCCGCGCAGGGCCTCGACGTACACGGTCCCCTCGACCCGCTTGACGAAGGTCGCGGGACCAAAGCCCTCGCGCTGCAGCAGCACGCGCGCCAGCGCCTCGAACGCGGGCGCCGGGAGCTCGGCGAGCCGGCGCTCCAGCGAAGCCAGCGTCCGCTCGCGCAGCGCGCGGCGGGCCTCGCCGAACACCTGCTCGGCCCGCTCCAGCTCGGCCTCGGGCGGACGGCGCGCCAGGGCGAACAGCCCCGCTCCCGCCGAACGCAGCCGGGGCCGCTGGCCGGCACGCAGCCGCTCGCGCGGCTCGGCCGCCAGGGCGGTGCGCATGACTCGCCAGGCCTCGTTCGGCTCGCCGTGCACCAGCCGGCGGCGGGACGCGCCGTCGGCGATCTGGCGCACGTGGACGCCGCGCCCGGGCGCCTGCCCGCGCAGGATCTCGATGGCCGCATCGACCGGCGTCATGATCCGCCGCGGGCCCTGCCCGTTGTCGCCCGATGGCGCAGCGGAGCCGCCCGCGCCATCTGCCGGTGCCGGCGGCGGCGACGACGGCTCGCCGCCGAACGCGCCCGCCTCCAGACCAGGGGGCAGACCGGGCGCTCCGCTCGAGCTCCCACCCGCGGGGGCGAGCCCCTCGGTCATCCGAGGCCCCTCGCCGAACGGTTCGAGCTCGCCGCCCCGTCCTCCGCGACGGCGGCGACGCCGGCGGCGCCGGCCACCCATTCCCTGCTCCGGCTCGGCCGCGCGCTGCCCTTCACCGGCAGCGTCCAGCTCCTCACCCCCGGGTTCGCCGCCCTCGCCCTCGTCGTCCCCCTCGTCCTGGTCGCCTTCGGGCGCACCCTCCCCTTCGGCTTCCATCTCCTCGTCGGAGGGGCCTTCGCTCGCCTCCAGAGGCGCCGCTCCGGGGCCCGCCTCGTCTTCCATGGAGTCCATCGCGCGTGGGACCTCCTCGTCACCAGCGTTTTCGTCGTCGGCCTCCAGCACCCCGGTCGCCGCCAGCGCGGCGGCACGCGCCTCGGCCGACAGCCCACCGTGCTCTGGTTCCTGAATCTCGCCGTCCTCACCTTCGTCCGGCGCGCCAGTGGCGCCCGCTTCGGGCCGGGCCGTCCCCGCACCCGGCGAGGCCCCCCGACGCTCCTGCGGCTCCTCGCGACCGCGCCCGGACCCGCGGCGGCGCCGACGGCGCCCCCCCTCGCCCGGAGCCGCGGCCTCGCCGTCGGCGGCGCGTGGTCGAGCGGTGGCCTCCTCGGCCTTGGCGGCGGCGGCCGCCCGCTCCTCGGCGGGGATCTCGGGATAGCGAAGCAGCCCGAAGACACCCGGCTTGACGCGAACGAACGGGCTGCCGGGCGCCTTCTTCACGGCGGCGGTCAGCTGGGTCTGCATCGTGACCTCGGGCGTCCGGCCGACGAAAGTCAGCAGCTTCTTGCCCAGGGCGCGCTCGGTCAGCTCCTTGTAATGCAGCGGCCGACCCTCCCACCGAAGGACCTCGAAAGCCGCCTCCAAAAAAGTCATGGCGCCCGTCTTTATCACAGATGAAGAATTTTTGACGAGGTACGCAGCCAAGGTTACCCGTGGAGAATGATCGGACAGCGCAAGATCGGTGTGCTCATGGGTGGGCTGTCGGCGGAGCGGGACATCTCGGTTCGTTCCGGCGAGGCGGTGGTCGCCGCCCTGACCGACCGCGGCTACGACGCCTGGCCTCTGTTCGTCGATCGGGACGTCGACATGGTGCTGCGGCAGGCCCGCATCGACGTCGCGTTCGTGGCGCTGCATGGCCGCTACGGCGAGGACGGGTGCATCCAGGGGGTGCTCGAGCTACTGGGGATTCCCTACACCGGCTCCGGGGTGCTGGCCTCGGCGCTGGCCATGAACAAGGTCCGCGCCAAAGAGGTGTTCCGCCTCAACAACCTGCCGACGGCCCCCGGGTACGTCGTGCAGTCGGAAGGGGGAGACGACCTCCTGGAGCTGCACGGGTCGTTCGGGTTCCCGGTCGTCGTGAAGCCCGCCGGCGAGGGGTCCTCGCTGGGCGTCCGGATCGCCCGCGACGAGCTGGAGCTGGAGGCCGCCGTCGAGGAGGCCCTGCGCTTCGACGACGACGTGCTGGTCGAGCGCTTCGTCGACGGCAAGGAGGTCTCGGTGGCGATCCTGGACGGCAAGCCGCTGGGCGCCGTCGAGATCGTCCCCAAGCGCGGGTTCTTCGACTTCCGCAACAAGTACACCAGCGGCGGCACCGAGTACCACCTGCCGGCCCGGCTCTCGCCCGAGCGTTACCGGTCGGCCCTGCGGCTGGCCACGCTGGCGCACGAGGCGCTGGGCTGTGACGGGGCGAGCCGCGTCGACCTCATGATCAGCGACCGCGGCAACGAGGTCGTGCTGGAGGTCAACACGCTGCCCGGCATGACGCCCACCAGCCTGCTCCCCAAGATTGCCCACGGGGCCGGCCTGACCTTCGAGGATCTCGTCGAGGAGATGCTGAAGGGCGCCCGCCTGCGTGCTCATGGTCACCGTCGCGACCGCCGGGCCGTCCAGGTCAACTTCGACGGCCCCGAACGTCGAACGGGGTTCCTGACCCCGGCCCACTGATCTACGGTGGGACCCTGGGAGGGTTCCACACCTCCCGCGCCGAACTCCGCTGGGCGGAGCCCAGCTCCGTTCCCGCGACGGCGCTTCGCTGTTAAAATCAGGCGTGGCACGCAGAGCTCGCCGCCAGCACAGCACTGTCCGGACGCCGGTCCTCAACGATCCGGCCAATGCCAAGCTGTTCATCAACCGGGAGCTCTCCTGGTTGGGGTTCAACGAACGGGTGCTCGAGGAGGCGCGCGACCCGACCGTTCCGCTGGTCGAACGGCTGAAGTTCCTGTGCATCGTCGCCTCCAACCTGGACGAGTTCTTCATGGTCCGGGTCGCCGGGCTCAAGCAGCAGCTCTCGGGAAACGTCGCCGAGACGCCCCCTGACGGGCTGACCTCCGCCGAGCAGCTGGCCGCGATCAGCGCCCGGGCGCACGCGATGGTGGCGGAGCAGTACCGCATCTGGCGCGCGGAGGTCTCGCCCGGCCTGGTGGAGGCGGGCATCCGGCTGCTGCGGGCGGCGGACCTGACCCCCGAACAAAAGACGCACCTGTCGGCCTACTTCGCGCGCGAGGTCTGGCCGGTGCTGACGCCGCTGGCGGTCGATCCCGGCCACCCGTTTCCGATGCTGCGCAACCGCAGCCTGAACCTGGCCATCCTCATACACCGAGAGCGCGAGAAGGTCGCCCGCCGCGAGACGATGGTCGCGGTGGTTCAGGTGCCGTCGGTGTTGCCGCGCATCACCGATGTGCCGGGCAGCGGCCGGTTCTCGTTCACCCTGCTGGAAGACCTGATCGCGATGCACGCCGGCGAGCTGTTCCCGGGCTTCAGGGTCGTGGGATGCAGCCCGTTCCGGGTGACCCGCAACTTCGATCTGTCGATCGACGAGGACGAGGCCGACGACCTGTTGAAGACGATCCAGAAAGAGCTGCGCCGCCGCGAGCGGGGCAGCGCCGTGCGCCTGGAGATCGCCCAGGACACCCCGCAGGAGGTGGTCTCGTTCCTCAGCTCCGCGCTGCGGCTGGAGCCCGACGACGTCTATCTCACCGACGGGCCGCTGCACCTGGCCGACCTGGCGCCCATCTGCGGCCGCGACGACCTGCGCGAGTACAAGGACGAACCGTTCTCGCCCCAGATCGTGCCGCCGCTGCAGGAGTACGACGACATCTTCCGGGTGATCGCGCAGCGGGACGTGCTGCTCCAGCACCCCTACGAGTCGTTCGAGGACGTGGTCGAGTTCATCTCGGAGGCCGCCGACGACCCGAACGTGCTGGCCATCAAGCAGACGCTGTACCGGACCAGCGCCGACTCGCCCATCATCCGGGCGCTGATCCGCGCCGCCGAGAACGGCAAGCAGGTGACGGCGGTGGTCGAGCTGAAGGCGCGCTTCGACGAGGCGCCCAACATCCAGTGGGCCCGCACGCTGGAGGACGCGGGCGTGCACGTGGTCTACGGCCTGATCGGCCTCAAGACCCACTGCAAGGTGGCGCTGGTGGTGCGCCGCGAAGGGAACCGCATCAAGCGCTACGTCCACCTGTCGACCGGCAACTACAACCCGTCGACCGCCCGCATCTACGGCGACCTGTCTTACTTCACGGCCCGCGAGCCGTTCGCCGACGACGCCGGCGCGCTGTTCAACCTGCTGACCGGCTACTCGTCGCCGCCGTCGTGGAAGCGGTTCTCGGTGGCGCCGCTGGGGCTGCAGGACAAGATCATCGCCCTCATCGAACGCGAGGCGGCGCTGGGGACGCGCGGGCGCATCGTGGCCAAGATGAACGCGCTGGTCGACGCCCCGGTCATCAAGGCGCTCTACCGCGCGTCACAGGCGGGCGCGGCGATCGACCTGGTGGTGCGCGGCATCTGCTGTCTGCGGCCCGGCGTGCCGGGCACCAGCGACAACATCCGCGTGACCAGCATCGTGGACCGCTTCCTGGAGCACGCCCGCATCTTCTACTTCGAGAACGGCGGCAAACGCGAGGTCTACCTGTCGTCGGCGGACTGGATGCCGCGCAACTTCCAGCGCCGGGTCGAGGTGATGTTCCCGATCGACGACGACGGGCTGCGCGATCGCGTCGTCGACGAGATCCTGGCGATTGCGCTGGCCGACAACGTCAAGGCCAGGCAGCTCTTGCCCGACGGCTCGTACGAGCGGGTTCCACCGCCGCTCAAGCCGCTGCGCAGCCAGGCGCGCTTCATGGAGCTGGCGCGCGAGAAGGCCCAGACGGCCCCGCCGCTCCCCGGGAGCAACGGCGGATACCACGTGCGCGTGACGCCGATCGCTCGCAGCACGGCGCCGACCGGCGGCTCGACGGGGCCGGCCGGGCCGCCGACCAGTGGCTCGTCGTCCGGGTAGGATTTGCGTATAAAATTCAACCACCGCATGCGATTTGCGCTGGGTCTGGCCCTCGCGCTGGCGACCGCCGCAGCGAGCCGCGCGTCGGCCACGCTCGTCATGGCGCTCGATCTGCCGACGATGGTCGGGCGGGCGGACCGGATCGCGGTCGTCGACGTCGTCTCGGTCAGCGCGGCCTGGAACGAGCGGCACGATCGGATCTCGACGTCGATCGAGCTGACCGTGGTCGACTGCTGGAAAGGCGCCCTGCCGGCCGGCGCGCGGTTGACCGTCCGCCAGCCGGGCGGGACCGTCGGCGACATCACCACGACGGTCGATGGGATGCCCCGGTTCTCGCCCGGCGAGCGCGCCCTGGTCTTCCTGCGCGGCCCGGCCGCTCGCTCGGCGGTGGTCGGACTGACCCAGGGCAAGCGCCCCCTGCGCCGCGATCCCGCCAGCGGCCGCTGGATGGTGGCCGGTCCGGAGCGGGCGGGGGCCGATTTCGTGCGGCCCACCGCCGCCGCCGCCGCGGGCGCGCCGGTCCTCGAGGCGCGGACCCGGTCGCTGGACGAGGTGCGCGCGGAGGTCCAGACGCAAGTCCAGACGGGGATCCGGGCGCTGGCTCCCGCAAAATGAGGCCCTTCGCACGGGTGCTGGCCATCGCCGCCGCCGCCGGCGGTTTGATCCTGCCGCGCGCCGCACAGGCGTTCGTTCGCTACTATACCGAGGAGAACGCCGCGTTCTTCTGGGCGTTGCCGGATCTGCCGGTGACCGCCTACGTGAACGGCTTCAACCAGTCGACCATGACGACCGACCAGGTCATCGGCGCCATCACCGCGGCCGCGGCCGCCTGGAGCGCCGACCAGAACAGCTGCACCTACCTCTCGATCCTGCCGGCCACCTCCAGCGCACCGGCGCCGCTCGCCGCCAACGACGGGCACAACTCGCTGATCTTCCGCAGCTCCAGCTGGTGCCAGCTGGCGCCCGACGGGAGCTGCGAGGTCGACTACGATGCGTCCGCGCTGGCCTTCACCTGGGACACGGCCAACAAGAAGACCGGGCAGATCTACGACGCCGACATCGAGGTCAACCTGGTCGATTTTCAATGGGCAGACGTCACCGCCGATCCGAACCTGGGTGAGGACATGGACCTGCAGAATGCCCTCACCCACGAGCTCGGCCACTTCATCGGCCTGGATCACACCTGCTTCAACCAGCTCTCGCCGCCGGGCACCCCTCACCCGCTGGACAACACCGGCACCCCGATCCCCGATTGCGATCAGGCCTCGGCCGACGTGGCGGCGACGACGATGTACCCTTCGGCGATGCCCGGCGACACGCAAAAACGGACGCTCGCCCCCGACGACACGAACGGGCTGTGCACGATCTACCCGGCCGACCACCCGCCGCCGGGCGTGACCGATCAGCTGCGCGGCGGCTGCGCGCGCTGCGCGCTGTCCCCGGCACCCTCAGGCCCGCTCGGCGCCGCGAGCCTGGTGGTCGCGGGCGTCGTGAGCGCGGCGGCCCTGGCTGGCCGCCGCAGGAGACGGCCATGAACGGACGCGCCGCCGCCGTAGCGCTGGCGCTGGCGCTGGCGCTCGTCGTCGCGGCCCCGTCGCCGTCGCGCGCGTACGTGCGCGAGGTCTCGGATCAGCCCCCCCACCTCCCGGTGTACTGGAGCTCGCCCTGCGTGGTGGCGACCATCTACATGAACGGCTTCACCGAGATGACCAGCGACGAGGTCGCCAAGTCGATCGGGGCGGCGGCCCAGGCCTGGAGCCCGGACACGGTGACCTGTCCCGGCCCGGGCACCGACGCCGGCGCCGGCCACCCCGCGTTCGAGATCATCACCCAGATGTCGACCGGTGGCCCGGTCCCGTCGCTGGACGGCAGCACCGACGGGAACAACTCGATCATCTTCCGCACCACCGACTGGATCGAGGACATGCCCGAGGCGATCGCCCTGACCTCGAGGAACACCGACCCATCCGGCCGCATCTTCAGCGCCAACGTCGAGATCAACGCCGTGCCGGTCACGGTGGATCCGTTCAGAGACTTCCAGTGGGCCAACCTGGACCCGGGGAGCCCAGGCGGTGGCCATGTCGACGCCATCGATCTGCAGACCGCCATCACACACGAGTTCGGTCACCTCCTGGGCCTGGCCCATACCTGCTTCAGCACCTTCGATCCGCTCCCGCGCCCGGTGGACGATCTGGGCCAGCCGATCCCGGACTGTACCGACGGCGCCAACATTCCCGAGGCGGCCGCCGTGATGTGGTACACGGTCGAGCGCAACAGCACGTCCAAGCGCGTGATCACCACGGACGACGCGCGCGGCGTCTGCGCGATCTACCCGCCCACCACCACGCCGGCCGTCTGCGCGGTCAACGTTCCGGAAGACGGCTGCGGCTGCCACACCGGCGGCACCCGGCCAGCCGTCGCGAGCACCTTGCTCCTCGCGCTGGGCGCGCTCGTGGCAGCACGACGGCGGCTGGGCATTCGATAGGCCGATCTGGACCCAGTGCCGTTCAGTCGACGTCACCGATCTCGGTCGGGGTGACGTCCGGGCCCCACCCGACGAGCCTCCGGCTCGTCGGCCTCCCCCCCTGGCGGAGAGGCCCAGGAAGCACCTCCGCGTCCTGGCGCTCGAGTGAACAGCGCTGGATCTAGACCGGATCGAGATCGATCCGCAGGTCGCGCACCGAGGGCTCGCCCATGGTGGGGCTGGGGGGGACGTCGATCTGTTGCTCGGCGGAGCGCATCCGCGGCGCCGAGACCCGCAGCCGCCACGCGCCTGGCGCGAGCTTGAGCAGCCGGAACGTCCCGGTCCCCCGGGTGTCGGCGGTGGCCGTTGCCCCCTCCGGACCGCTGGCCTCGATGCGCGCGTGAAGCGCCAGCGCGCCGGTGGCGCGCGCGCGGACCTCGCCGGCGACGCCGCCGGGGATGGGCACGACGATCGACGCGAACTGCCCGGCCGTGACCGGCGCGGCGATCCGCGGGTAGTCCGGGTGCTGGACCTCGATCCGCAGCTCGCCGCCCGGCAGCCGATCGATCCGGAAGTGTCCGCCGGCGTCGGCGCTGGCACTGGCCAGGGGCGGCGCGACGCCGGCGGTGGTCGCCTGACGAACGACCAGGCGGGCGTGGGCCAGCGGCCGTCCAGCGCCGTCCCGGACCGTCCCCTCCAGGGAGGCGTCGGCGCGGGCCAGCCGCAGCTCCAGCGCCGGCTCGGCGCCGCCGGCCTGGGCGACCGCCTCGGCGCTGGCGGTTCCCCGCCCTTCGGCCGACGCCGTCACCCGGTACCGGCCCGGCGCGAGCGCCAGCGCGAACTGACCCGCGCCGTCGGTGACGGCCCCGGGGAGAGCCGTGGCGCCGCCGGTCACGGCGACGCGCGCCCCCTCGAGCGGGGCTCCGGATTCGTCGAGCACCCGGCCACGCACCGGGAAGCCCTCGGCCAGCGCCAGCCCGCCCAGGTCGCGCTGCTCCCCCGCCTTCACGACAGCCTCTGTCGCCAGCGGCTGAAAGCCGTCTCGGGCCACGCCGATCCGGTAACGACCGGGGACCAGCCCTTCCAGCGCGAACTGTCCGCGCGCGTCGGTGAGCGCGCTCCGGGCCTCGCCGACCGTCACGGCCGCGCCCGCCGGCAGCGCCGCCGCCTCGGCCGCCAGCGGAAGCGTTCCCGGCCGGACTGCCAGATCGTCCAGGTCGGCCCCGGCGCAGCGAACCCGTGCCGCCGCGAGCGGCGCGCCGTCGGCCGTGGTGACCCGGCCGAAGAGACGCCCGCCGCGCAGCAGCTCGAGGGCGATCGCCTGGGGCGGCTCGCGCTCGCGCAGATCGACCGACACCGCTCGCCGCAAGGTGAAGCCGTCCCGGGCGGCCGTCACGCGGTACCGGCCGGACGGCAGCGGCGCCACGACGAACTCACCGGCGCCGTCGCTGCGCGCCACCACGGCCAGGGGGTCCTCGCCGGGCGGCAGGGTCTCGTCCTCGGCGCGGACGTCGACCCCGATGGCGGGCTGCGCGCCGTCCTCGGTCACCCGTCCGCGCATCGAGCGGGGTGGGCCGAGCGAGAGCGCCACCGGCTCGCCGACGGCGCCCGCCGGCGCTTCGACCCCGCGCGCGGTCGGCGATACGCCGGCGCGATCTTCTGCGCGCGCGGCGTAGGAACCCTCGCCGAGGCCGGTCACCAGGAAGCGCCCGTCGGGACCGGTGCGGGTCGCGCGGCCGGGACCACCCGACTCCGCCGCCACCCGCACGGTCGCGCCTGCGACCGGCGCCCCGTCGCGCGTCACCAGCCCGAGGATCGAGCGCCCCTCGCCGGCCAAAGTGATGGTGACACCGGTGGCCGGGGCCTGGACGGGCGCCTGCGTGGCCAGCGGGAATCCGGCCGCCTCGACCAGCAGCCGGTAGCTCCCGGGCAACCTGGTCAGCGAGAACCGCCCGTCCAGGTCCGAGATCGCCCGCGCCGGTGCGCCCTCGCTCCCCAGCGAGAAGGCCAGCAGGGTCGCGTCAGGAACCGGACGCCCGGCTGCGTCGACGACCCGGCCGGCCAGCTGGGCGGCAACCGGACGGGGTGGCGCGGGCGGCGGCCGGCGGCGACACGCGACCGAGCCGGCTACCAGGAGGGCCACCCACAGTGTCGGGCTGAAGCGGAAGGTCGCGGGGAACGTGCGGGGCACGCTTGCGAATTCCATCGACGGGTGCTAAAGGTACCGCCCTTCCGGAGGGAACCGAAAAATGGCAGCGCACTGCGAAGTCTGCTCCAAGCAGCGCCGAGTCGCCAACAACGTCAGCCACTCGAACATCAAGACCAAGAGCATCCAGCGCCCCAACCTGCGCCGGGTGCACGTGCGGCTGGCCAACGGCACGCGCGGCCACATCCGCGTCTGCTCGCGCTGCCTGCGCTCTGGTCTCGTCGCCAAGGCCTGAACCACCTGGGCCGGGGCCGAGGTTCGGTCAGGGGCTCGAGGCGCAGACCAGCGTCAGGTTCAGGCTGTTGCAGCTCTGCAGGTTCGTGATGGTCGCGGTTCCGCTCATCAGCTGACCGACCGTGAACGGCTGCTGGTACGAGCAGATGATCTGGCCGGAGGCGCAGACGGCGGCCCTGGAGCAATCCTCGTCGCCGACCCAGATTCGCCAGGCCGGTTTGGCTGCCGTCAGGGCCGAAGCGCTCACCGTCACCCCCGACGGCGTGATGGTCTGGTTCCACGAGGCCGAATAGACGTCCACGATCGTCGACGTCACCCCGGCGGTCGTGGGGGTCACGTCGCCCGACGGGTTCTCGTACTCGCAGAACAGATCGGGCGCAGTCCCCCCCTCGTCGCCACGAGCCGGATCCCACGTCCCGCCGCCCGACGGCGACATGGCGACCTGCGCGCCGGCGGCCACGATCGTCCACTGCGAGCCCGGATCGATGTCGCAGGTCCCGGCGGCCGAGCAGGTCTGGCAGGCGCCACAGGTCGTGCAGGCCGCTCCGTGGGCGCCGCACTGCTTGCCGCTGACTGGCATCACGCAGACATCGCCCGCGCAGCAACCCATCGTGCAGTTCATGGCGCTGCAGTGCTCGCCGGAACCTCCGTGGCCCCCGGCGCCCGCCGTTCCGCTCTGGCCCGCCTGCCCCTGGACACCGCCGCTGCCGCCCGCGCCGGCCAGGCCGCCATTGCCAGCCTCGCCGCTCCCCCCTAGGCCACCGGCTGCCTGACCCCCGGCGCCCGCATCGGGCATCCCACCAGCTCCGGGGCTGCCGCCCGCGTCCACGACCGTGCCCCCGCTCCCGCCGGTCGCGCCCGCGCCGCCGCCTGTCCCGATCGAGCCACCTCCCGTTCCGGTTGCGCTCGATCCGCCGGTGGCCAGACCCGATCCACCGGACCCGGCGCCGGCCGATCCGCCCGTACCGGCGCCCAGGTTCCCGCCGGTCGCGGCCGGGCCCGCGTCATGGCTGAGCTTGAGGGACGTCTCGAGGCCCGACTGGTCCACGCTGCAGGCGCTGACACAGGCGACGGCCAGGAGAAGCGCCGCGCCCAGACAGGGCAAGCTACGCATCGCCACATTGTAACGATTCCGGTAAATTATTTACGGAAAAACGCCCCAGGTGAGCGTGGTCACCAGCATCGCCAGGCGCGCCGTGAGAGCTCCCGAGAGGCCACCGGTCAACCCGCGCGCCGCGGCGGCGACAACCTGGGCCGCCAGCGCCACGCCCGAGAGGCCACCCAGCAGAGCCAGCGTGGCTGTCCCGACGGCGGTGCTGGCCAGACAGGCGACCGCCCGGCCCCGGGCCGGACCAAGGCGGCCCGCCATCGCGCGCTCGACGGCCGACTGGAGGACGCCGCGCCAGACGATCTCCTCGCACACCGCCGCGAGACCGGCCGCCAGCCAGACCGGAGGCGGCCAGGTCCGCGTCGCAGATGCCGGGGCCAGGAACACCACAAGCGCGCCCGCCCCGGCGCCGAGCGCGAGCGCGGCGCCCCACCCGGCCAGGCTGAGGGCGCGCCGCCCCCCCGCGCGCCGCAGGAGTCGAACGCCGACCAGGGCGAGCGCCACGCGCAAGGCGAGGCCCAGCGCGCCCACCACCGCGACCGCCCTCGGGTCACCGCGGGCGGCCGTTGCCCCACGCGCGACGCCCCGGGAGGCCAGCGCCAGCACCAGCGCCAGCGTCGCTCCATCCGCCAGGCGCAGTCGTGGCATCCGGACGGCCTCCGCGTCGAAGCAGATCTCGGCCCGCGCCACCCCGTCACGCCAGTAGGCGGCCAGGGTGAACAGGTAGAGCACCAGGCCGGCCGCCCGCGTCGGCCCGTCGCCCGTGAGCACCAGGTTGTAGAGCCCGCCGACCAGCAGGAAGGCGTAGATGGTGGCCGGTCCGACGGCCGGACTCTGGTCGTCGGACAGATCGGCCCCGCCGCTGGCCATGGCGACCGCCAGGAAGCTCATCGCGGCGGCGCCGCCCGTCACCAGCAGGCCCGCGCCGACCAGGGACGGCCAGGGGGTGGGCGGCATCAGGAAGGCCAGCGCGGTGAAGGTCACCGCCGCGACGGCGCCGACGATGACGGCCCAGGCGCGGGCCTTGGCGGCCAGCAGGCGCCCCAGCGCAACCGGCACCGTGCGCAAGATCCAGAAGGCCCGCCGCTCGGCCTGCATGTGCGTGAGCGGCCCCATCGTCGCCATGTACAGGGCCAGCGAGTACGAGAGGCAGGAGACGCGCGCCAGCGTCGACGTCGACCAGGTCCAGCCGGCCGCCCCGAAGATCTGAACGCCGACGAAGATCCCCGGCATCGCGATCAGCACCAGCAGCTGCGTGCGATCCCGGACGATCAGCCGCAGGTCCTTGTTGCCCGCGGTGATCGATCCGGCGCGCGCCGGGACGGCGGCGGCCTCGGCCCAGGAGGCGCCCGCCTCCTCCCAGCCGCCCAGCCCCGAGCCGCGCGCCACCGCCACCGCGGCGGCCATGGCCGCCAGCGAGGCGAACGCGAGCCAGCCGAACGCGCCCGCCGCCCGCGCCGGCTCCCCCGCGGCCCAGGCCCCCAACGGCGCCGCGATGAGTCCGCCCGGCGTGAACGGCAGCCAGCGGGCCGGCCCGGCCAGCCGCACCGCCAGCTCGGCCGGCGCGCGCAGCACGCTGGTGCCGATCGCCCACAACCCCGCCAGCGCCAGCGCCGAGAGCAGGCGCATGCTCACCCAGGCGGCGCGACGGCGCGGCGCCGGCACCAGGCGGACGATCGCCACCTGCGCCGCGTACGCGGTGACCGACGTCCCGAGCTGCACCACCGCCGAGATGGCGGCGGCCAGCGCCCAGGCGGCCGCCGGCAGCCGCCAGACCAGCGACGCCGCGAACAGCACCGGGAACAGGAACAGCGCCCCCATCGGATCGGTCACCGCGTCGGCGATCCCGCGGCCGGCCACCAGGCCGGCCAGCGTCACCGGTCGGGTCAGCAGGAACTCGTTCTCGGGCGAGCCCGCGCGCAGCGCTTCGTTGCTGGCCGCCTTGGCTGCCCAGCTCGCCAGCGCCAGCAGCCCCGCCACCAGTGACAGCGCCGCCACCTGCTCGCGCGGCCCGACGGTGGCCACCACCACCGCGAACGACTGCGCGAACAGCCCGACGTAGGCCAGCGCGATGAGCAGCGCGGCGGTCGCGACCAGCACCGGCCCCCGCGCCCGCCCGCGCAGGCCATTGCGAAAGGAACGCAGCCGCGCGCGCACCAGCAGCCCGGCCAGGCGGGTCGGCCCAATCACGCCGGCGGCGGTCAAGGCGCCTCGGTCATGCGCAGGAACAGATCCTCCAGCGTCGTCTCTGGCCCGACGCCGAACCGCGCGCGCAGCTCGGCGGGCGTCGCGACCGCCTGCAGCCGGCCCCGCTGCAGGATCGCGACGCGGTGGCAGAGCCGCTCGGCCGCGTCGAGCAGGTGGGTCGACAGGAAGATCGTCCGGCCGCCGGCCGCGTACTCGGCGATCGCGTTGCGCATCTGGCGCGCGCCCGCCGGATCCAGGCCGTTGGTCGGCTCGTCCAGGATCAGGACCCGCGGTTCGTGGATCAGCGCCAGCGCCAGCGCCAGCCGCTTCTTCATGCCCAGCGAGTACGTGACGGTGTACGCGCCGGCCGCCGCGCCCAGCCCGATCCGCTCGGCCGACGCGTCGGCCCGGCGGCGCGCCTCGGCCGGCGCGAAGCCGTGCAGCCCCGCCACCAGCTCCAGCGTCTCGACGCCGCTGAGGTAGGGGTAGAGAAAGGGCTCATCGGGCAGGTAGCCGACCTCGCGCTTGAGCGCCACCGCATCGGCGTGGCAATCGCGTCCCAGGATCGAGGCGCGTCCAGCGGTCGGCCGCAGCAGCCCCATCAGCAGCCGGATGGTGGTCGTCTTGCCGGAGCCGTTGGGCCCCAGGAAACCCATCACCTCGCCCGCCTCCACCTTCAACGACAGCTCGTCGACGGCCAGCGTGCCGCCGAACCGCTTGCAGAGCCCGACCGTCTCGATCACGGAATCGACGGCGAGACAGCCGCCAACTCGTCGCCGATCGCAGCCGGGCGGGAGCGGAAGGGCGCGAGGTTCAGCGGGTCGACCCGCTCGCCCGCCAGCTCGCCCCAGAGCGCACGACGAGCCAGGTCGGTCTCGACCGCGATCTCGGGGCCGAACAGCGCCTCGATCACCTCAGAGGGGCGGGCGCTCCCTTCGTGGCTGACCGAGACCCCGAACGAGAGGATCGCCCCACCCTCCCACTCGAGCTGCGCTCGCACCGCGGGATCGTCGTGGGCGGCCAGGCGCCGCAAGGTGCGCCGGACGTCCACCGTGCGCGCCAGCCCCTTGTCGGACTCCCGGCGGACGACCAGCGCGTCATCCCCGGCGTGACGGTCGAGCCCGCGCCGCGGATCCAGGCCGGCAGGCAGGCGTGCGAGGTACTCGCCCTCGGCGATGATCCGGCCGAGCACCCGGTCGTTCGGTCCCAGCCGCGCGGCACCGGTGAACGCGATCCCATCCAGCGTCACCCGTCCCAGGCGACGCGCCAGCTCGTCGGCGGGAAGATCGTCGACGAGGCGCACGTCCACCAGCTCGCCCAGCGACGCGATCCCCAGCCCCAGCGCCGGCCCAAACGACAGGTCGGGGTGCGGGTGAAAGCCGGCGGAATAGTGCAGCTCCAGCCCGGCGCGCCGGAAGATGCGCGGCAGGTGACGCACCAGATCCAGGTGCCCCAGGTAGGCCACGCGTCCCAGCTTGGTGTAGCGCAGCCGGTAGCCGTGCGGCTGACCCTGCGCCGCGCGCGGCGGCGGGCGCCTGGGATCCTGCACGGGCCGCGGCCGGACCGGTCCGTCCGCCGCTCCCTCGAGGGCCGGCGCCGCCGCGCTCCAGGCGTTCATGCGGCGCAGGAAGAACAGGCGCTCGGTCTTCATCGCGTCCAGATCGCACGCGATGCCGCAGTCGTAGCAGATCAGCTTGTCCTTGGCGCCCGCCTGAGCGGCGGCGACGCTGCTCGGGTGCAGCAGCTTCTTGTAGGGCTTGCCGCACGGGGGGGACAGCCGATCCTTGAGCGCCTTGCGGTATTCCTTGGCCAGAAAGTCCGGCTCGAGGCCGATGTCGATGTGGCTCCAGGGGAGCCGCCCCGTGATCGGCTGTGTCCCCAGCGGCCGCGCGACGTCCAGGCCCGTGCGCGCCACCGTCTCGGCGATGGCCCGCTCCCACAGATCGGCCCGGAGGGCGTCGTCCCAGCTGTCGAACCGGCAACCCAGGTGGAAGGCCGCCTCCAGCAGGTCTCCGGCGCGCCGATCGCTGCGCGCGAAGATCCCCTCGATGTGCGACTGCTGGTTGTCGTGCATCTTCAGGTTGACCCGCAGCTCGCGGGCGCGCTGGGCCAGCAGCCCCTGCTTGCGCGCGATCTCCGCGTCGTCGTCCATCGCCGCCCACTGGAACGGCGTGTGCGGCTTGGGGACGTGCGACGAGACCGACGCGGTGACCTGCGCCCCCTTCTGGTGCTTGCGGCCGATCGCCTGCACGCGGGCGGCGGTCTCGACGATGCCGGCCACGTCCTCGTCGGTCTCGGTGGGCAGGCCGATCATGAAGTAGAGCTTCATGCGCGAGAAGCCCCGCCCGAACACGCGATGGGCCGACTCGATGATGTCGGCCTCGGTCACGTTCTTGGCGATCACGTCGCGCATCCGCTGCGTCCCGGCCTCGGGCGCGAACGTGAGGCCGCCGGCCCGCACGCCCGCGATCTCGCCCAGCAGGTCCTCGTTGAGGCCGTAGGCGCGCAGCGACGACACCGACAGCGAGACCTTCTCCGGCGCCAGCCGGGCCATCGCCGCCTTCACCAGCGGTGTCACGCACGAGTAATCGGCCATCGACAGCGAGGTCAGCGCCGTCTCGTCATAGCCCCCCTTCTGGACGCCGCCGACCAGCGCGTCCAGGACCGCCACCGGATCGCGCTCGCGCACCGGCCGGTAGATCATGCCGGCCTGGCAGAAGCGGCACCCCTCGGTGCAGCCCCGCGCCACCTCGACAGCCATGCGATCGAAGATCGCCTCGGCGTAAGGAAGCGGCGAGTCGTCCGGGAACGGGAAGCGGTTGATGTCCTCGACCAGCGCGCGCCGCGGCCGCGCCGGAACGCGTGGATCCAGCGGCGCCCCCACGACCACGAACCCGCTCTCGGCGTCCAGCTCGGTCGCGTAGAGCTCGGGCACGTAAAGCGGGAACCGGGCGGCGAGCCGGGCCAGCCGCTCGCGCCGGGGCACGCCGGCCCGCCGCAGCTCGGCTGCCTCCAGCACCAGGGGCGGCAGCTGCTCTTCGGCCTCGCCGAGGAAGAAGGCGTCGACGAACGGCGCCAGCGGCTCCGGGTGGGTGGCGTTGGGGCCACCGGCCAGCACCAGCGGGGCGGAGTCGCCCCGCGCCGCCGCGCGGATGGGCAGGCCCGCCAGGTCCAGGATCGTGAGCACGTTCGTGTAAGTCAGCTCGTACTGCAGCGAGAAGCCGACCACGTCGAAGTCGCCGATCGGCGACGCGCTCTCCAGCGTGACCAGCGGCAGCCCGCGGGCGCGCAACTCGGCCTCGCAGTCGAACCAGGGGGCGAACGCCCGCTCGCAGGCGATGCCGTCGGTCTTGTTCAGGATCCCGTAGAGGATCTTCGTGCCCAGGTGCGACATCCCGATCTCGTAGGTGTCCGGAAACGCCAGGCAGACCCGGGCCCGGACCGTCGCGGGATCCTTGCGGACCTGCTGGTACTCGCCGCCGATGTAACGCGAGGGCTTCTCGACCCGGTTCAAAAAATCGGCGTAGGGGTGCCGCATGGAAACGCCAGAGTTTACGCTAGGTCCAAAAAACTGAGGCAGGTCATGTCGAGAACCAGCCCCCGGCTCCGACCTGGGGTTGAAACCCCAAACCGAGGAGCCGAACCATGAAGTACATGATGATGATGAACGTTCCGGGCGGACCCTACCGCATCACCGACTGGCCGCGTGAGGCCTTTCAGGCGCACATCGCGTTCATGCAACGCTTCGCGCAGAAGCTGAGCGCGGCCGGCGAGCTGGTGGGGGCCGAGGGGCTGAGCGGCCCCGACCAGGCCAAGCTGGTGCGCGCCGGCGACAAGGGCCAGCCCGTCACCGACGGCGTCTTCCCCGAGTCCAAGGAGTTCCTGGCCGGCTTCTGGATCATCGACGTCGAGGGGCCCGAGCGCGCCTACGCGCTGGCGGCCGAGGTCAGCGCGGCGCCCGGACCGAACGGCAAGCCGCTGAACATGGGGATCGAGGTGCGCCCGGTGATGAGTGGGCCGCCGCCCGCCGAGAACCTGTGACGGGGACGGAGCTCACCGCCGCCGACCAGCGCCTCCTGCGCGACCAGGCGCCGGGGGTGCTGGCGGCGGTCCTGCGCCGCTACCGCGACTTCGCGGCGGCCGAGGACGCCGTGCAAGAGGCGCTGCTGGCGGCGGCTCAGCAGTGGCCTCGGTACGGGCGGCCCGACGATCCGCGCGCCTGGTTGATCCGCGTCGCTTCGCGCCGCTGGGCCGACGAGCAGCGCGCCGCGGTGGCGCGGAGGCGGCGCGAGGAGCTCGTCGCGGAGATCCAGGATGAGCCCGCCCCGCCCCCGCCGACCGAGCGCGACGAGACCCTGACGTTGCTGTTCATGTGCTGCCACCCAGCCCTGTCACCGTCGTCGCAGGTGGCGCTGACCTTGCGCGCGGTGGGCGGGCTGACGACCGCCGAGATCGCGAAGGCGTTCCTGGTGCCGGAGGCCACCATGGCGCAGCGGATCAGCCGCGCCAAGGCGACCATCCAGAGCTCGGGCGTGCCGTTCGAGCTCCCCTCGCCCGGCGAGACAGCGGCCCGGCTGGGGCCCGTGCTTCACGTCGCATACCTGGTGTTCAACGAGGGATACACCGCCAGCGCCGGCCCCGAGCTGCAGCGGCGCGACCTGGCTGCCGAGGCGCTGCGGCTGGCGCGCATGCTCCGTCGCCTCCTGCCCGACGAGGCCGAGGTGGCGGGGCTGCTGGCCCTGATGCTGCTGACCGACGCCCGCCGCGCGGCGCGCACCGGCGCGAACGGCCAGCTCATCCCGCTGGACGAGCAGGATCGGGCCACCTGGGATCGCGCGGAGATCGAGGAGGGGGTCGCGTTGCTCGGCGCCACGCTGCCGCGCGGCCAGGTCGGTCCGTACCAGCTTCAGGCCGCGATCGCCGCCGTCCACGACGAGGCTCCCACCGCGCAGGCGACCGATTGGCCGCAGATCCTGGCGCTCTACACCGTGCTGGCGCGCCTCGGCGACAACCCGATGGTGGCGCTGAACCAGGCGATCGCCCTGGCCATGGTCGAAGGCCCCGCCGCCGGCTTGCTGCGCCTGAAGGAGCTCGAACGGGATCCCCGCCTCCGCGACCACCACCGCCTGGACGCCGTCCGCGCGCACCTGCTCGAGCGCGCGGGCGACCATGCGGGCGCGGTTGCCAGTTACGCGCGGGCCGCCGGTCACACGGCCAGCCTTCCCGAACGCAACTATCTTCTCGACCGCGCCCTGCGCCTGACCCCTCCCCGACCTTCCCCGTTCCGCGGGGAGGGAACCTGATCCGGCTCCGCCTCCGGGGTCCGAGGCCTGAGGCCTGAGGCCCGAGGCCCCTCTTTTCTTCCTACTCGTTGCCCTGGAAGACGTAGACGAACTGGGTGCCGTACTCTTCGCCGGCTGGCGGGAAGGCCCAGCGGCCGACCACCTCTTTGATACACGGGTCGAGCGACCGGAACTGGGTCGGGCCGTCGACGCCGGTGTGCTTCACGCGGCCCGAGATGCCGATGTTCACGGTCACGGTGATCTTGCCGTGGGTCAGGCTGCTGTCCCGGAGCAGCGCGCGCTGGTAGCAGTTCTTGATGCCGCTGCGGTTGTTGTTGATGACCCGCGAGATCTCGGCCTGTGACGGCGGTGGCCGCGGCGCCGAGGTCTGCGGCGAGATCTTCATGTCGCTGCCGCCGCGGTACTTGGCGTTGGCGTCCTCGGCCGGCGGTGGCGGGCCCCCCTGCGCGAACGTCGACGGCGGCGGAGACGTCGGTCCCCCCGGCGACGGCCGGCCGTGCGAGGCCTGGCCGTGGTGGCCGCGGCTGTGCGCGCTGGTCGCCGGCTCCGGCCCGCGCTCGGTCGGCTGCTCAGGAGCCGGGGGAGCAGTTCCGGGGGTGGTGGGCGCCGCGGCCATCGGGTTGTCGACCAGCTGGGCCAGCGGATCGGTGGTGGCCGCCTTGCTCGCCACCGGCGGCGGCACGATGGGCTTCGGCTTCTTCATCAGGAAGAACATCGCCACCACCACGGCCGCGCCGACGACGCTCAAAAGGACGAACAGGGTCCGCGTGTTCTTCTGGCGGGAGGCCGCCGGCTCGGCGACGCTCGGCTGCCAGCCGACCACCGCTTCGGACGACATCAGCCGCGGGGTGTCCGCCGCCGCTCCGCCGGCGTCCGGCGTCAGGTTCAGGATGTTCAGCCCGTCGGAACGGTCGGCCGTCGAGGCCCCGTTCGACAGCGCGTGGGCGCCATTGGGTTCGTGGCCCACGCCGTTCGTGCCCAGGCCGTGGTGATTGGCCGCGCTGGGCCCGGGCGTCTCGAGCAGGCTGGCCGAGTCCTTCGCCGGATGAGACGCCCCGCCTCGCGGGGGCTCGGCCACGGTCTCGCCGTAAGAAAGGTCGATCTCCGGCTCGTCGCTGGCGACGGACGGCGCCGCGGGCGCGGCCGCGAGACCCGCCGGGCGAGGGACCGGGCCCGTCGGGCTGCGCCGCCCGCTGCTCGCCGGCGGCGGCAGCTTGGCGCCCAAGCCCGAGCCGCTGGGCGGCGGGATCGTGGCGTGAGCGCCGGTGTGCCGCGCAGGCGCGGCAACCGGAACGGGCGCGGGCGCCGCAGCCACGGGGATCGCGGCGCCGGTCGGCCGGCGCGGCGCGCCCGGGAACGGCGGCGGAACCGGCGGCGCGGCCGGCAGCGGCGGCATCGGCGGGATCGGCACCGGGGGGCGCCGCCGGGCGTGCAGCTCGTTCGCCAGCGCGGGAACCTCCATCGGCGGCTTCCAGGCGCCCAGGCGCTCGCTCCAGACGTGGATGTCCGCGTCCTTGGGCAGCGGCGCGATGTGATCGATGAGCTGCTTGCGCGAGAACGGCCCCGTCCGGTTGCCGTCCAGCGCCATGTACCAGGTGACGCCCTCGTCCGGCGGCGGGACGGGGGGCCGAGCGGCGGCCCGGCGTTCGATCGGCGGCGCCCCCATCGGGGTGGGCGGCCGCGCGGTCGCGCTGGGGGCTCGCCCAGCCTGCTCAGCCAGAGGCGGTGAGACGATCGTCGATCGCGCCGGCGATCCGCTCGAGGTGGCCGCGGGGGCAGCGCCGCCGACCGGGGACGCGGGCGCCGAAGCACGGCGCGCGGCACCTTCTTCGCGAACCGTGATGATGTTCGCGCAGGACTTGCACCGGACCTTGAGGATCTTGCCGCGGACCTTCTCGTCCGCGATGGAGTACTTGGTCTGGCAGCGATCGCAGACGAATTTCATGGGTCTTCAGCGCTTCGCGCCGCCGCGGCCTTTTCGGCCCGAGCCGGTGGGGGAAATTATCATCGAAGTGTCAGGATTACCATCGTCGCGATCCCGACCGCGATGAAGGCGGCAATCGCGATCCAGGCCCCCCGGGACCAGGAGGCGGGACCGTTGACGATCTCCCTCGGTGGCGCCTGGGCCGCCGCTGCCCGAGGCGTCACGATCGCGACACCGGCGGACGGGCGCTTTGCAGGTTGTGCCTGCTTCGCAGATTGTGCCTTTGGTTGCGCCCTGGCGGCCGCCTGGTTCACCGACGGCTGAGCCGCCGGTGGTGGCACGATCCGGATGGCCACCCCGCGGGACGGCGTCGATGGCCCCTCGGGCGCGGGCTCCAGCCGCATGCTGGGGGGCGCTCGGCGCTCGAAGTCCAGCTCTTCCGGCCGCGCGGGCGCGGCCGCCTGGGACCGCCCGTCCTCTTCCGTGCCGAAGAGCTCGTTCATGTACAGCGCCATCCGGCGATTCCCGCTGCGCATCACGCTGTCGTCCAGGAACTCTTCCAGATCGGCGCGCATCTGGTCGGCGGACTGGTAGCGGTCCTGCGGCCGCTTCTCGAGCGCGCGCATCACGATCAGCTCCAGCGCCGGCGGGTAGTCGCGCACGATCGCGGTCGGCGGCGCGATCCGGTCGTTCACGATGCGCTTCATCACCGCCTCGGCCGGACCGCGGAAGAGCCGCTGGCACAGCGTCAGCTCGTAAAGGATGATGCCGAGCGCGAAGATGTCAGCCCGGTGATCGACGCCGGTCCCCCGCACCTGCTCGGGGGACATGTACGAGGCCTTCCCCGGCAGGATTCCCGACTCCTCGCGGATCTCGTCCTGCGCGCGCGCGATGCCGAAGTCGACGATCTTCGTCTGCCCCTCGTAGCTGACCAGGATGTTCGTCGGCGAGACGTCGCGGTGAACGATCTTCACGACGCGCCCCTCGGGATCGCGCCGCTCGTGCGCGTAGGCCAGCCCGGCCGCCGCCTGGCTGACGATGTGGATCGCGTGCTCGAGCGGCAGGTAGCGATCCACCGCCAGCCCCCGCTTCACGATGTCCGCGATCGTCTCGCCGTGGATGTACTCCATCGCGATGTACTTGAGGCCCTGCTCTTCGGCGACGTCATACACGTGAACGATCGACGGATGATTCAGCTTGGCGGCCAGTCGCGCCTCGTCCAGAAACATGGTCACGACCCGCGGGTTCTGGGCGTACCGGCGTTGCAGGATTTTGAGGACCACCGGTTTCTCGAACCCGCCGACCGACTCCTGGCGCGCGATGTAGAGCTCGGCCATTCCGCCCGACGCCAGATGGCGGATCACGCCGTAGCGACCGACCTGGTGGCCGACGAGCTCGACGGGATTCGCCATGTGCGCGCGAATCCTAACCAATATTTCCGGACGCTGCGATTGGAACCTCGGCGAATGATTTGTGTCGCGCGTTGCATTTGGCAGCCACCACGGCTAGGAATGACGCGGCCGTGCACATCGTGCTGCCTCGGGACGTCTCGCTCGACGGACACCTCGTCGACGGCGCCATCGGCTACCTGACCATCGCCACGGGTATCGCATTCGTGGCGGCTCTGGGGGTCTTCCTGGCGGCCCTGGTCCTGCACCGCGCGCGGGCCGGCCGGACCTGGGGGCAGCACACGCACGGAAACCGGGCGCGCGACCGGGCGCTCACCTTTGCGATTGCCCTCATCCTGTTCGTGGCCGTCGATGTCACTCTGGCGGTCCGAGCCACCCGCGAGCTGGAAGGGCGCTTCTGGCGGTACCCGGACCACGACCCCGCGGCCCTGCGCGTCGAGGTGACCGCCCGCCAGTGGGCCTGGTCCTTCCGCACCGCCGGGCCCGACGGGCGCTTCGGGACACCCGACGATGTGGTCACCCTGAACGAGCTGGACGTCCCCGTGGGGCGCCCCGTGTACTTGAAGCTGCGCTCGCGCGACGTGGTCCATTCGCTGTACCTGCCCAGCTACCGGTTCAAGATCGACGCCATCCCGGGCAGCACCACGCGCGCCTGGTTCCAGGCGGTCGAGGCGGGCCGCACCGAGGTCGGCTGCGCCCAGCACTGCGGGGTCGGCCACACCCGGATGCGTGGCTGGCTGGTGGCCCGCGACCAGGCCGACTACCAGGGCTGGCTGGCCCGCGCCGAGACCGACAGCCGCCTCCGCTTCGACCCCGCGGCCGGCAGCGCCGCCGACGCCTGGGACTGGGAGACAGGTCTGTGACGGCCATGGACACCGAGACCGGGCCGCTGCCGGCAGCGCCGACAGGTTTCTGGCGGCGGTACGTCTTCTCGACCGATCACAAGGTGATCGGCCGCCAGTTCCTGTTCCTGGGACTGGGGTTCCTGGCGGTGGGCGGCATCATGGCGATGCTGATCCGCTGGCAGCTCGCCCGCCCGGGCGACCCGGTGCCGGTCGTGGGCCGGCTGTTCTTCCACAGCGCCGGCGGCGTGATCTCGCCGCCGGCCTACACGGCGCTGTTCACGATGCACGGCACGATCATGATCTTCTTCGCCGTCACGCCGATCCTGATCGGCGGCTTCGGCAACTTCCTGCTGCCGCTCTTGATCGGGGCGCGCGACATGGCGTTCCCGCGGCTCAACATGGCGTCGTACTGGACCATGGCGGCCGCGACGGGCGTGCTCTGCGCGTCGTTCTTCGTGCCGCTGGGCCCACCGCAGGCAGGCTGGACGGCCTACGCGACGCTGTCGACGGCGCTGGGCGCGCCCGGCGTCGGGCAGACGCTGTGGGTGATCGCCATCTACCTGAACGGCGCCTCCTCGGTGATGGGGGCGGTCAACTACATCACGACCGTGCTGCGCCTCCGCGCGCCCGGGATGACCTACCTGCGCCTGCCGCTGACGGTCTGGGGACTGTTCCTGACGTCGATCCTGAACGCGCTCTTCGTCCCGGTCCTGGGCGCCGCGATGGTGCTGTTGCTGTTCGACCGGCTGTTCGGGACGCAGTTCTTCACGGCCGGCACGACGCCGGGCGCGGGCGGCGATCCGATCCTGTACCAGCACCTGTTCTGGCTGTTCGGCCACCCCGAGGTCTACATCCTGATCCTGCCCGCCTGGGGGATCGTCGGCGACCTGCTGTCGTTCTTCGCCCGCAAGCCGGCCTTCGGGTACCGCGTGACGGTCGGCGCGCTGGTCGGGGTGGTGGTGCTGTCGGCGGTGGTCTACGGCCACCACATGTTCACCACCGGTCTGTCGCCGCTGCTGGGCGAGAGCTTCATGGTGCTGACCATGATCATCTCGGTGCCGACGGCGCTGCTGGTGCTGAACTGGCTGGGCACCCTCTGGCGCGGCGCGATCCGCTTCAGCGTGCCGATGCTGTTCTGCCTGGGGATGGTGTTCACGTTCGGGGTGGGCGGGCTGACCGGGCTCTACCTGGCCGACGTGGTCGCCGACATGTACCTGCACGACACCTACTTCGTCGTCGGGCACTTCCACCTGATCATGGCGGCGGCGCTGCTGCTGTCGCTGTTCGCGGCCGTCTACTTCTGGTACCCGAAGATGTTCGGGCGGATGCTCGGCGAGCGCCTGGGGCGCTGGCACTTCTGGCTGACCTTCGTGCCGCTGAACCTGGTCTTCATGGGCCAGCTGGTGATCGGCCTCGAGGGGATGCAGCGGCGGCTCTACGATCCGTCGGTCTACGAGGCCTGGCGGCGGCTGGCGCCGCTGAACCGGAGCATCTCTCACGCCGCCTACCTGCTGGGGGCGGCGCAGCTGCTGTTCGTCTGGAACTTCTTCGTCAGCCTGCGGCGCGGCCGGACGGCGCCCGCCAACCCGTGGGAGGTGGGGACGCTCGAGTGGTCGGTCCCCTCCCCGCCACCGCATCACAACTTCGACACGATCCCCGTGGTGGTGCGCGGGCCCCACGAGCTGGCCGACCCGGCGGCCCGGCCGCTGGGTCGCGACTGGCTGAGCCAGACCGAGGTGCTGGACGAGCCAGCGCCCGGGCTGCCCGTCCCCCGGGGCCGGTCATGAGCACCGCCGCGGTTCGCCGCGAAACCGACAGCGCCGTCGGCCTGCTGGTGTTCATGGGCGCGACGGCCATGCTGTTCGCGGCCCTGCTGCTGGCGTACGCGATCCTGCGGGCGCAGGCGCCGGCCTGGCCGCCGCCCGGCGCGCCCCCCTTCCCGCGAGCCGCGGCCGGGCTGAACACGCTGCTGCTGGTGGCGGCCAGCCTTGCGCTGCGGCGGTGGCGCGCCGCCGCTGCCGCCCTGGGTGTCGGGTTCCTGGCCGGGCAGGTGGTGCTCTGGCGTCACCTGATCGCGATCGGGCTGGGCCCCGCGGGCGGTCATGCCGCGCTGCTGGGCCAGATCTTCCTGGCCCTCTCGGCTCTGCACGCCCTGCACGTGGCCGGTGGCCTGGTGGCGCTGGCCCTCGGCGGCGGAAAGCTGCGCCTCATCGCGATGTACTGGGACTTCGTCCTGGTGGTCTGGGTGGTGCTCTACGCGGCGGTCTGCTGGGTATGAGGCGGCTGCTGCTGGCTTGCGCGGTCCTGGCCGGGGCCTGCCGCCCCGCCGGAGGCCCCCCGCCCTTCACCGGGCCGGTCACGCTGGGCGGGCGGGTGGTGCCGGCGGCGGCGCTGGAGCGCGGGCGGAACGTCTACACGCAGTACTGCCGCCCCTGCCACGGCGACAGCGGAGACGGCAAAGGGACCGCCGCCGTCGGACTGGTTCCGCCCCCGCGCGACCTGCGCCTGGGGGTCTACAAGTTCGCCGCCGTCTCGGCGGGACAGCTGCCGCGCGACGCCGACCTTGCCCGCACGATCCGCCAGGGGCTGCAGGGCACCGCCATGCAAGCCTGGCAGGTGCCCGGCGCCCAGCTGGACGACCTCATCCAGTACGTGAAGTCTTTCTCGCCACGCTGGCGATCCGAAACGCCCGGCGACGAGATCGCTCCCTCGCCGGATCCCTGGGTCGGGCGGGATTCGGAGGCGCAAGCCCGCGGGACCCGCGTCTACCACGGCCTGGCCCAGTGCGCGGTCGCCTGCCATCCCGCTTACGTCACGCCCGCCGAGATCGTGGCGTTCACCAAGGAGCTGACCGGCATGGAGCTGCACGAGATCCGCGCCGACATCACCCGGCCGGTCGCCAAGGACAGCGACTACGGGTTCAAGATCCTGCCGCCCGACTTCAAGTTCAACCCGCTGCGCGGGGGCGACACGCCGGCGGACATCTACCGCGCGATCGCCTCCGGCATCGGCGGGACGGCGATGCCGACCTGGAAGAACGTGCTGCCCGAGAGCGACCTGTGGGCGCTGGCCCACTACGTCCGGTCGCTGGCCGCCGCGCGGGACCGACCGGTGAACTGAGGCCGGCGGGTGACCCGGCGGATGGCGATCGCCACCGCGAAGAAGATCGCGGGCGGCACCAGCAGGAACAGACCGACCAGCCGCAGGGCCGTCCCCAGCGTCGAGGCTTGACCCAGGCAGCTCGCGCACAGCGCCGACGCGCTCCGGGGCGCCGCGACCGCGGCCACGAAGGCGGCCACGAAGGCGGCCAGCCCGATCGGCCGCCTCATCGCACGCCCGTCCGGTAGACGGACTCGAGCATCAGGACGATCGTGAACCCGACCGCCAGCAACAGCGCGATCAGGGCCAGGCGCGGCGCCGACCGCCGCCACGACGCGCGCAGGGAGAACACCAGAAGGATCCCGGCCTTGGCCAGCAGCAGGCCGGTCAGGGCCGTCACGCGCGGGCGATCGCCCACGCCGGAGCTCGCCACCACGATCTCCGCGGCCGTCAGGATCGCCAGGACCGCGAAGGCGCCCAGGCTGGGTGCGCGCGAGGGTCTTTCGGTCGCGCCGACCGTCATCGCGACGGCACCAGGTAGAGGAACGTGAAGATCGGCGTCCAGGCCAGATCGACGAACTGCCAGTAGAGCGACCCGACCTCGACCGAGCGCCGGGGAGCGCCCCTGGCCGCAGCCGCCATCAACCAGACCAGGCCGGCCGCGACGTGGAGGCCGTGATAGCCGGTCAGCAGGTAGAACGTCGCGCCGTATGGGTCGCTCAGCCGTACGGGCACGGCGGCCCTCCAGAGGCGCGCGTACTCGCCGATCTCGCCGCCCAGGAAAGCGGAGCCCAGCGCCAGCGTCGCCGCCAGCCAGGCGGTGCGGGCGCGGGGGGTGGCGGCGCGGCTGGCCTCGGCCACCGTGAACGCCGAGGCGAGCAGCGCGAACGTCATCGCCGCCGCGCCGACCAGGCTCAGATGACCCCGCGGGTCGGGCCAGCTTGGCGCCCTGGCGCGCAGGAACCCGTACGCGACGAACAGGCCGCCGAAGCCCATCGCGTCGGTGGCCAGGAACGCCCACATGCCGGATGGCCCGGTCCGCGACCGGGTCTCGGTCTCTGCGCTGGCCAGCGTCTCCACGGAAGCCATGGATAGCACAGCCGGCCCGTGGTCACTCGACGCAGCGGTGCGCGACCTGCTCCGGGTTCTGCGCGGCGCGCAGGCAGCCCGCCAGGTCGTTGCGCACGCGGATCGCGCGGCAGCGGCGCAGATCGCCCTCGAAGCGTCGCGCGAGCTCCGCCTGCCAGCGGGGGACCAGCGCCGGATCGTGAAAACCCGACTCGGCCAGCTCCATCTCGACCAGGCGGTTCAGGATCGCGCGGCAGTCGTCCTGCGTGGCAACGTGGCGGTGGCACCCGCCGGCGCCCACCGCCAGCACGGCCACCAGGATCATCTGCCGCGCGCGCCTCATCGGTAAAAGTGCACCCGGATGGGCGGCGACATCGCGGCCACGGGCGCGCCCGTCGCGTCCAGGGCCGGGGTGAAGGCGCGCGAGGCCAGCGCGCAGTCCCGGGCCTCGCGCCCGAACCCGAACCCGGGGTCCTGGAGCACGTCGACGCGGTCGACCCGCCCGTCGGCGCGGACCGCCACGCGCAGGACCACCGTCTCTTGATCCACCTGGCGCGCGTCGGCCTCGGCGGGCCAGGGGCAGTTCCAGGCCGCCTGGTCGATCGAGACCGCCCGCGCCTTGCTCCGGGCGGCCAGCCCGTCGCCGTGGGCGTTGGGCGCCACGGCGCCGGTCACGGGCGCGCGGCTGGTCCCCTGCGCCGTCGTCGTCCCCCCCGCGTAGGTCGAACCGGAGCCGACCACGAAGGCCGACCCCGTGAAATCCAGGGGCGCCGGCGTGGCCGCGGCGATCTGGCCCGCCTGGGCTGGCGCCGCGGGCGCGTGGTGGGCGACGGCAGCCCGGGCGCGCTGGTGCACGACCGGCTGGGGGGCCTTGGCCGCGGTCTCGGGCGCGGGCGGCGGCGGTGGAGGCGGCGGGGGAAGCTTGACGTCGACCGAGCGCTCGGCGGCGATCGCGTCGTGGATCCGCGCCGCCAGCTCGGCGGCGAACGACGCGCCCGAGCCGCCGACGGCCTGCGCGATCAGAACGGCCCCGACGTAGATGGCCACGACCACCGCCGCCCCGACGGCCAGCCGCTGCACCCGGCCCCCCGGCTCGCCCGCGAACACCAGGTCCACGATGCGCTCGGGCTCGGGGCTGTTTCGATCGACGGCCATGCTAGGGGGCCGCGCGTGCCGCGGGCTGATCGGGCAGCGCGCCGAACGCCACGCGCGTGATCCCCACGCCCTTCAGCAGGTCCAGCAGGTGCAGCACCTGGCGGTGCGGCACGTCGCCGTCGGCCTGGATCACGGCGCGCAGGTCCGAGTTCCCCGCCATGGCGGCCCGGGCCTTGGCCTCGAAGGTGGCGTCGTCCGGGATGGGCGCGCCGTTGACCAGCGTCGGCCCGCGCACCGGCAGGATGATGGACAGGACGACCTGCACCTCCTCGCCGTGGGCCGCATGGGGCAGGTCCAGGGGCACCGCGGGCGTCACGATGATCTTGGCGGTCACCACGAAGATCACCAGCAACACCAGCATCACGTCGACCAGCGGCGTGACGTTGATGCCGGCGATGATGCCGCCGTTGTCGTTGTTACCGGTCGACGCCACCGCGCACCTCCTTGCGCTCGTCGGCCACGTAAGCGAGCACCAGGTTGGACAGCACGTCCGTCCCCGAGAGCATCGAGACCACCCGTCGCTGCAGGAAGTTGTAGGCCGCCACGGCGGGCAGCGCGACCGCGATTCCGACCGCGGTCGCCACCAGCGCCTCCGCGATCCCGGCCATGACTGCCTGCGAGGCCACCTGTCCGGTCTCGGTCGCGCCGTGCCCCGGCGCCGCGTGCCCCAGCTCCTCGAAGGCATGGATGACGCCGACCACCGTGCCGAACAGACCGATGAAGGGCGCGTTGTTGCCGATGGTCGCCAGAAACGCCAGCCCGCGCTCGAGCCTGCCGCGCTCCAGCGCGGCAGCGCTCTCCATCGCTTTGCCGGCGGCCTCGACGCCACGGTCAGCCAGCCGGAGGCCGGCGTCGGCCACGCGGGCCGCCACCGCCGGGCTGGCTTCGAGCAGCTTGCGCGCGTCTGCGAAGCCGCCGGTGCGCAGGCGCTCGTCCAGCCCGCGCGCCAGCGTCTCGAGGTCGCCGCCCCGCCGGCGCAGGTACAGCCAGCGCTCGGCGGCCAGCGCCAGGCTGGACACCGAGAGCAGGCCCAGCAGCCAGAGCACCCACCCGGCGCCCGACGCCAGCAGCACATCCTTGACCGATTGCATCGCGCTCATGGGCACCTATTGCGGCGAGGGGTAGTGTCGCACCACATAGCAGAGTCCGTCGGAGTTGAGGTGTCCCTGCGTGCTCTGGTCGTAGGTCGAAAAGTCGTAGTAATCGCGAAGCCCGCTGCAGGGGTCTCCGCCCGGCGCGTGCGGCACGCTCTGGGCGTCGAACGCCATGGGCCCCACGAACTGGGTATGGACGCTGATGTCCGGGGTCGTGCAGTAGCGCCAGCTCAGGTGGTTCCCCAGCGCGTCCGTGACCTGCGTGTAGTCCACGCCCTTGGCGGTCTCGAGGTCGACCTCCGGAAACGTCACCGCGGTCCCGGCCGGACCCATCCCGGCGACGCGCGCAGCGAACTGGTCGAAGTGCGCCGGGGTGTCGTGCAGGACGCTGTCCCAAAAGGGGTGGTCGGTGTGGATGGTCACCTGCGCGATCACATAGGCATGACTCTGGAAGTAAATGCCGCGGGGCGACTCCTCACCGGACAGCGGTTCGCCGCTGTTGTCCGGGTTCTGGCAGTTCAGGTAGCTGGTGGGCGACTTGAAGCAGAGCCGGAACGGCACCGTGTCGCCCAGCTGAGGCCAGCCGTGCCCCGGTCCATAGACATTTGGATCGCACGTCTGGTTGGGGTCGGTGGCCGTCGGGCAGGTGCAGCTGCTGCCGTTGAAGGTGGCCGTCCCCACGTAGAGCACCGTGCACCCATCGTTGACCATCCGGCCGTAGTCGGCCAGGCCGGCAGAGTCGATGTTGACGTTCATCGCCGAGGTCGTCGCCGGGACGACGTCGAACCCGAACGCGTACGGCGTGGTGCCGCTGGTGTCGAACGCGGCGCTGTTCCCGGCCGGATAGTTCTGGTGCGAGAGCGCCGCGATCGGCACCGCTTCTTCCCCTGCACCGCCCTTGCCGGGCAGATAGCTGGGGTCGCTGTGGGAGAGATCGATGGCCCAGGGTCCGGTCACCTTGGCAACGGTCGGCTCCGTGCACGACTGATCGCCCGGAGAAACGTTCGGTCCGTCCGAGAGCGTCAGGTTGTCGACCGTCACCAGGAGGCGCGTGAACGAAACGCTCCATCCGTCGACGAAGGCCGCCGCGCCCGAGCCAGTCGGTGGAAACGGGTAGCCCGTCAGCGCCAGGACCTCGCCGGACGCCGCGAACAGAATGCCCCCGGCGCCCGGATCGTTCGGCGGCGGCGTGAACGCCGCCAGCTGGGCGGCGCCGCCGTCCGGAACGCCCCCCTCGGGCGCCGGCGCGGTCTCGCAGGCCTGGCCTCCGGCGCAGGTCACCACCAGGGACTGCTTGCTGGAGCAGGACGCCAGCCCGCAGACCAGGCACCCGATCGTTACGCTCACTCTCCTCATGGACTGTCCTCCCAAGAAAACGCGTAGGGCGCCACCGAACGCAGGTTCCCGTACAGGTTCTGCCCCGTCGGGGCGTACCCCGGCGCGCTCGGGTCGTCGCTGAACACAAAGCCGCCGGTGGTCGAATCCATGGGCAGCTGACTGAAGTCGACGTCGACGAAGAACAGGCGCGGGTCGATCCGCAACAGCAGCAGCCCGGTCTGCTCGATCATGATGGCCTGGCGGATCGGCGACACGATCCGCTGCTTGCAGATCGAATCACCTCCTCCCGTGACGGCGCCGGAAGGCGCGTGATTGGGGCCGATGGTGACGACGCCGGCGAACGGGAACGTGCCGCCCGCGCCGGTGGCCGTCCCGGCGATGGTCAGGATCGGCGTCGTGTCGCTGGGATCGTTGATGTCACCGCCGGTCAGCCACACTTGCTCGACCAGCGCGGGTGGCTGGGTCACGCCCAGCGCCGTCGCCGGGAAGGCCTGCGGCGTCGGGTCGAGCAGGTTCACGTCGAGGGGCGACGTCTCCTGAGCGACGTAGGTCCCGGTCAAGTAGCACTCGGTCGCTTGCGCGCCCGAGACGGGCGCCGCCTGGTTCAAGTACACGGCCCCGACGTGCAGCGTGGCCTGGGTGAGCGTGACGTCGAACCCGTCGCTCGAGAACGCCAGCGGGCCGCCCGTGGCGTCCGCGGGGCCGGCGGCCGCGACCGGGAAGGTGAATGTCTGCCCGCCCGTGTTCCCCACGCAGCCCATCAACCCCAGACCGGTCACGCCGGCGATGAATGCCATGAACCGCATCACGCGCCTCCGAACGTCGCGCTCAGCGTGAGAAAGACGCCGCGCGGGGCGCCCGCGGTGAACGTCCGGTCCGGAACCAGCGTCGGCTGGGGCTGGCTGTGGAAGTCGGACGCGTAGTTGTATTCGCCCAGCCGGTACTGGGAGTCGAGCAGGTTGGTCGACAGCAGCCGCACCTGATAGTTGGTCCAGGCCAGGCTGGCCGACGCGTCGATGGTGAAGATGTCGTCGCTGGTTTCTCCGTACGGCAGCGGCCGTGGGCCGACAAAGGTGATCCCGGCGCCCAGCGACGCGCGGATCGGCGCGCCCCGCAGCGTCCAGGGCAACGAGTGGAACAGCGACGTGTCCGACCGCAGGACGGCGCTGGGGACGTAGGCCACCGCCTCGCCGGTGTCGTTGTAGGTCGCGCGAACCAGCGTCAGGTTGGCCGACTCGTCGAAGAACGGCCCCGTCCAGCGGATCGCCCCCAGCCAGCCGCTGCGCGTGGTGCCGGCGCCGATCACGTTGCGCCCGGCCGTCTGGTCGAAGATCAGGTCCTTGTCGACCACCGTCTGAAAGACGACCGTGCGCGCGACCAGCAGCGAGCTGCGGATCGACCGGGTGTAGGCCGCCCCCACCTCGTACGCCGTGACGTGCGCGAACGGCGCGGTGACGTCCTGGCTGATGTAGACCGGGTCGACGGAGCGCACGCCCTGCCCGTAGCTGCCCGAGAGCGTGAAGCCGCGGAACGGCCCCACGATCGCCGACGCGCGCGGCAGCGTGGCGATGCCCGAAGTCGAGCTCACCTGATCCGCCTCCCGGGGCCGGCCGAAGTCCTGCTGGGTCAGGCAGCTCTGATCGATGGGCAGATTGGTGGGCGACGGGTGGCTCACCGACTGGGCCGCGCAGTTGTTCAGCACGTCGTAGGTCAGGATGTCGGCGCGCACCCCGCCGCGCAGCGACAGCCAGGCCACCGGGCGCAGGTTCAGATCGGCCCAGACGCCGATGTCGCCCAGCTGAGAATCCAGGTCGGTGTCGGTCTTGTACGGAACGCCCGTGGCCGCCTCCAGCCGCTGCTGGGTGCCGTCGGTCTGATCGCCGCGGGCGTAGTACCCCAGCTCCAGCTCTTGCCGCTGACCCAGGAACTGCGTGTGCCAGCGCGCCGAGCCGCGCGTGCCGATGGTCCACTCGTGGACGTTCAGATCCAGCATGTCGCCGCGCTGGTCGTGCGCCGACTGCAGCGGCTCCTGCACGTCCAGCAGGAACCCGGTGAAGTTCTCGAGCAGGCGCATGTCCCGCTTGATGAGGAACACCTGCATCGCCAGCACCGAGTCGCCTGGGTGGCTCTCGACGTCGGCGGCGATCGAATACCGCGAGGAGTCGCCCCCCTGCCGAACCGCCTCGTGCGCGTAGGTGGTGAGATCGTAGCTGTCGAAGAAGCCGATCCGCCCGCTCTGGTAGTCGTCCTCGCGGATCACGCCGGCCGAGTGGAAGTGCGTGGTGTAACCCTGCCCGGTCAGCCGCCACGAGCCGGTGGCCCCGAAGCGCCCCTCGTACTGCCCCATTGCGGTCCCGCGCTGGGCATCGCGGTCCTGACCGAAGCCGTCGGTCTTGTAGATCTCGGCGCCACCAAACGTGTGCGTGCTCTCGCCGGGAGGTCCCCACAGCGCCAGCACCCGCTGGGTCCCCCAGCTTCCGAACGTGTAGTTGGCGGTGAGCCCGCGCTGCTCCAGCCCCAGCTCGTAGTCGGCGCTGCCGGCGACCGCGTAGTTGCCCTGCCGCGGATCGAACGGCCCCTCGACCACCCGCAGAGACTCGATGAGCTCGGGGATGATGAAGTGCGTGTCGGCGTAGCCGTTGCCGTGCAGGTTGCCGCTCTCGTTGATGGGGACCCCGCCCACCGTGAACTCGACGTCCTGCCCTTCGCGCGCGTCGAAGCCGCGCATGTAGACCTGCTCGGCGTGCCCCTCGCCGCCCTCGTTGGTCAGCAGGATGCCCGGCGCCAGCTTGAGCAGGTCCGAGGCGTTGGCCCGTGGCACCTCGGCGAGCTGCGCGACCCGGATCTGGAAGTCGGACGCCCCCCGGCTGGGCGCGGGCCGGCGGCCCACGACGGTGACGTCCAGCGCCGCGGGCCCCTTCGCGGCCGGCGCCGGCGCGGCCTCGGGCGCAGGCGGCGGCGCCGGCATGGGCTGCGCTACAGGGAGCGGGGCGGCCGGCGTGGCGGCCGCCGGCGGGGCCGCCGGCGATTGGGCAGCGGCCGGTGGGGCGGCCGCCGGTGGCCCCGCGGGGGGTGGCTCGAAGTGAAACAGGAGCTGGACCCGGCTGGCGACCGGCGTCCCCTCGCGCAGGGCCGGCTTGAACCGCCAGCGCATCGCGGCCTGCAGCGCCGCCCGATCGAGCGGCGGCGCGACCCCGTTGCTCAGCTCGACGGCGCTGACGTCACCGGTGGGCGAGATGGTCGCGGTGACCGCCACGTCGCCGCGCGCGCCGCTGCCGTCCGCGGGATACGGAGGCCGGATCTCCTCGAGCACGACGGGGGGCTGCACGCGCGGCCCGGCGGCCGGCTCACCCTGGGCCAGCGCCGCGACCGGGACGGCCAGGCTCAGCACGATCACGAGGCGCGATAGGTTTTGGAACGGTAAGGGAGAGGGAACGAGACGGCGCACGGAACCTCCGATTCGAACCAGCATGCAGCGCCCCCGGCGCCACGCATCCAGGTTTCGGCGCACGCGCCCCCGAAGGTGCGATCGCGCGCCACGCGGGCGACCGGCGGCCAGCCCGCGAGTCTGGACTACGCGCGCGGCGGGGAGGTCTTGGGTGCCGCGGCGAGCGCGACCGTGCGCCCGCGCTCGCGGCGGGGCGCTACGGGCGCGGCGACGGGAGGCGGCGGCGCGACTGCGCCGGTGACCGAGGGCGTGGACGTGGAGGTGCTCCCCTCGACCGTGAACGCGACCGCGCAGTGCTCGTGGCCGCCGGCGGCCGCGCGGCCCTGGGCCCGAAGCGAATCCGCGCCGGTGGGCGACGGCAACTCGACGCCGCTCATCGCGACGGCAGCCACGTGGGTCAGCTCGCCGTGCTCGGCGCAGCGGAAGTGGCGGACCGTCATCTCGTGCGAGAGCGACGCGAGCTGAGCCAGCGAAGCCGCGACGATCACCCCGACGGTGAACGCGCGCGCCATGCTGGAAAAGCCGTGATTGCCCGCACGCAGACGCATGAGCCTCTCCTCTCTGAGGTAAACGAGACTGAAGCGGCCGTCAAGCGACGCCCCTTGACAGACGACCTGCCTCGACGGAAGAACCAACGGTCGTCGTGAGCACCGGTCCCGCAGAAGCCCCCGTCCCCGTCGCCCGGCCAACGGCAGCGGCGCGGCTCGCCGGCCGGCCCAGCGTCTGGATCCTGGCCCTGGGCCTGCTGTTCGCGGTGCCCATCGTCAAGTCGATGACGCGGCGGCTGACCGCCGCGCCGCCCATCCTGGGCACCCTGCCGGCGTTCTCGCTGACCGACCAGCGCGGCCAGCGCTTCGGGACGCGCGAGCTGGCCGGCAAGGTCTGGGTCGCCGACTTCATCTTCACCGCCTGCCAGGAGGCCTGCCCGATGCTGAGCGAGCGGATGAAGGAGGTCGGCCAGCGAACGCGCAACCTGGGCCCTGACTTCCACCTGGTCTCGATCTCGGTCGACCCCCAGCGTGACACCCCCGAGAAGCTGGCCGCCTACGGGGCCCGCTACGGCGCGAACCCCCTGGCCTGGTCGTTCCTGACCGGCCCGGCGGACGCGATCGAGGCGGCCGTGGTGGGGGGCTTCAAGGTCGGGATGGGAAAAGAGAAGCAGCCGGGCGCCGAAAACGGCGGGAACGGCGAGTTCTGGCAGATCTTCCACGGCGAAAACCTGGTCCTGGTCGACCGCCAGCTCCAGATCCGCGGCTACTTCCACGCCGACCCCGAAGGGATCAACCTGCTGGTGGCCGCCGCCGGCCGCGTCGCGAACGAGTAGCTCGACCGGACTCAGGGGCAGTCAGGATGGGCGGTCGAGGCCGGCCCTTGCGGGACCCGCCGGACGGACGCAAAAGCCGCGCTTGACGTGGACTTGCGTGCCTGTTAGCACGTCGCACATGCTGAGACGGGATAGTCGCCCCCTCCTTGCCTTCACGGGGGCGATCCTGCTGGCCGCCGGCTGTCACAAGGACGCCGCGCCCGAGGCCCCTCCGCCCCCCACCCCACCTGCCGCGCCGGCTCCGGGCGCCCCGGCGGCTCCCGCGGCCGCGGCCGCCCCGGCGGCCGGAAAGGCCGCGGTCGAAGGGCACGTGAAGCTCGCCGGTACGCCGCCGGAGATGGCCATGACCAAGCGGGCCGCCGACCCCTTCTGCGCCGCCACACCCATGAAAGAGGAAGAGGTCGTGGTCGGCCCCGGCGGTGGGCTCGCCAACGTCGTGGTCCGGGTGACCGAGGGGGCGTCCGGGCACTACGATCCGCCCGCCACGCCCGCCACCCTGGACCAGAGCGCCTGCATGTACCGGCCGCGCGTCCAGGCCATCGTGGCCGGTCAAGCGCTGGCGATCCGCAACGGCGATCAGACCCTGCACAACGTCCACGGCTACAACGGGCCCTCGACCCTGTTCAACCAGGCCGAGATCCCGGGGCTGCCGGCGATCACCAGGAAGCTGGGCGCGGCCGGCGACATCCTCAAGTTCAAGTGCGACGTCCATCCCTGGATGACCGGCTACGTCGTCGTGAACGGCAACCCCTACTTCGCCGTGACCGGGAACGACGGCTGGTTCCGCATCGGGAACATGCCACCGGGCACGTACACTCTGACTGCGTGGCACGAACGCTACGGGACCAAGACGGCGCAGGTGACGGTCGCCGAGGGGAAACCGGCCGAGGTGAGCTTCGCCTACGATGCCAAATGATCTGAGCGCGGCGCAGCTGGAACGCGCCGAAACCCGCGACCGGCGGATCGTGGCTCCCGACCCGTTGCCGGCCGGGCGTCCCTGGATCCACCGGCTGGCCGTCACGACCGCGATCGCGACCTACCTGCTGATCCTGATCGGCGGCCTGGTGCACGGCACCGGCTCCAGCCTGGCCTGCCCCGACTGGCCCACCTGCTACGGCACCTTCATGCCCAAGATGGAGGGCGGCGTGCTGGTCGAGCACAGCCACCGCCTGGCGGCCGGGACCGTCGTGATCCTGACGCTGGTGCTGGCCACGGCGCTGAGCGTGGCGGGCCGGCGCGACGTTCTGGCCCGGCGCCTGCGCCCCTTCGGGTGGCTGGCGGTCGCGCTGGTGTTCGCGCAGGCGCTGCTGGGCGGGATCACCGTCCTCTTGCGGCTGCCGACGCCCATCTCGACGGCGCACACCGCCACCTCGCTGCTGTTCTTCATGACGGTGCTGTACATCGCCGTCCGCTCGCGCCCCGAGCGCGCCGCGCCCCCGGTGGCGGCGCCGGCCCTGGTCGCGCGCGCGGCGCTGATCGCGGCGGTCGGCGTCTACGTCCAGATGGTGCTGGGCGGGCTGGTCCGGCACTCGGGCGCCGCGCTCGCCTGCGTCGACGTCCCGCTGTGCCGCGGCTCGCTCTGGCCGGACGCGCACCCGACGGTGCTCATCCAGGCCCTGCACCGGCTGAACGCGATGGCGGTCGCGGGCCTGGTGCTCGCGGCTGCGATCGTCGCGTTCCGGCAGGCTCCGCGCGCGATCACGCGGGCCCTGGCCCTGGTCGCGCCGGCGCTGGTGGGCGTGCAGATCTGGCTGGGCATCCGCTCGGTGCAATCGTTCCTGGACCTGGCCACCGTCGAGAGCCACCTGGCCGTGGCGACCGCGCTCCTGGCGACGCTGATCCTGATCGCGCTCAGCGCGCGCCCGGCGCTCCGGCCGCAGTTCGGCGGGCTGGCCTGGCTGCGCGGGGTGATCGCGCTGGGCAAGCCGCGCATCACCGGGCTGGTCGTCGTCACCTTCATGGGCGGCCTCTGGCTGGCGCCGGGGCCCATCGCCCGGTGGCGCGCGATCATGACGCTGCTCGGGACCGCGTTCCTGGTCGCCGCCTCCAACACGTTCAACATGTACCTCGAGCGGGACGTCGATCCGCTGATGGAGCGGACCCGCGACCGGCCGCTGCCGCGAGGGGTCCTGTCGCCCGAGACGTCCCTGGTGTTCGGCGCCCTACTGGCCTGCTTCGCCGTCCCGCTGGTGTTCCTGGGCAGCAACCTGCTGACCGGGATCCTGGGCCTGGCGGCGCTGGGCAGCTACGTGGCGATCTACACGCCGCTCAAGCGGCACTCGGCCGCGGCGCTGTTCATCGGCGCCGTCCCCGGCGCGCTGCCGCCGCTGATGGGCTGGACCGCCGTCACCGGCCACCTGGATGCGCCCGGCGTCGCGCTGTTCGCGATCCTGTTCTTCTGGCAGGTCCCGCACTTCTGCGCGATCGCCATCTACCGCGCCGGCGAGTACGCGCGCGCCGGCTTCAAGGTGCTGCCGGCCCGGGTCTCGACCCGGACCACGCTGGTGACCATGGTGGCGTTCTCGGTGGGGCTGGTCGCCGCCACCCTGCTGCTCGGCCCGCTGGGCGTCGCCGGAACCGCTTACCTGGCCTGCGCCGCCGGGCTGGGCATCGCCTTCATCGTCTGGACCGCCGCCGGCTTCCGCCGCGCCGCCAGCGCCCGCTGGGCCCGCTCGCTGTTCTTCTACTCGCTCGTCTACCTGACCGTCCTCTTCGTCGCCATCGCCCTCGGCCGCACGGCCTGAGCGTCACACCGCCAGCGCGGTTGCGTGATGCTCACGCGCGGCGCTCTTCTCGTCGCTGTGCCGCGACCGCGCTGGTCGTCCGGTCAGGATGGAGGGCCGCGTGCGGCTCCCTCGCGGCCCGAATCAAACCATCCAGTATTCGTCGAACATCAGGTCGGAGACGGCCCGGCCCCACAGGACACAGTCGACGTAGCTGCTGACCTCGGCGAGCATCGCGCGGTCGGCCGCCTGCAGCGCTTCCAGCCGCCCGTCCATGCGCGCCCACATCACCGACATGACGGCCAGCTGCTCGGTGTGCAGCCACAGCAGCTCGCAGCGGTCGCAGCGCGAGAACCTCACCACGCCGGCCTGGCAATAGTCGTCGCGGCTCATGGAGCGGTGGCAGGCCGGGCAGCCCGGGTGCTCGGCGATCGCGGGCAGCGGCTCGATCGGGACGTTGGGATCGACTTTGCCTCGGAGCCGCCGGCTGGCCCGTTCGAGCAGCCTCGCGAGCAGGCGCTGAGGGACCAGCATGCAGGAGCAAGCCCGGCAGACCTCGAGCCTGCCCTCGCCGGTCTGGACGCCGTCCATGACCACTCCGCAGGCGGCGCAGTTCACGCGCCGCTCCGCTCCGCGCCCACGTCGCGGGCCAGGAGATCGTTCAGGGCGACGCGCGCGGGCTTGCCGTCGAACAGCACCGCGGCGACCTCGCGCGTGATGGGCATGTCGACGTGCAGTCGGTCAGCCAGCTCGCGGGCGGTGCGGGAGGTGCCGACCCCCTCGGCGACGTGGCCGAGGTCGGTCAGGATCCGCTCGACGCTCTCGCCGCGCGCCAGGCCCAGGCCGACCTGGCGGTTGCGCGACAGATCTCCGGTCGAGGTCAGCACCAGATCGCCCAGGCCGGCCAGCCCGGCCATGGTCAGCGGGTGGCCGCCCAGACTCTCGGCCAGCCGCCCCATCTCGGCCAGGCCGCGCGTGATCAGGGCCGAGCGGGCGCTGGCGCCCAGACCGAAGCCGTCGCAGCAGCCGGCCGCGATGGCGACCACGTTCTTGAGCGCGCCGCCGACGCAGACGCCGACCACGTCGTCGCTGGTGTAGATGCGCAGCCGCTCGCCCCCCAGCGCGGCCTTCACGCGTCCGGCGGCGTCCGCCGATCGGGACGCAGCCACCAGAGCGGCGGGGAGACCGTCGGCGATCTCCTGGGCGAAGCTGGGGCCGGACAGCACCACCGGGTCGACCTGGGGGACGGCGGCGGCGATGGTGTCGGCCATGGTCGCGCCGCTGCCGGGCTCGAGCCCCTTGGCGGCGCAGACGACCGTCGTCCCCGGGGCGATGGCGGGCGCCACGGCCCGCAGCGTCGACCCGACCACCTGCGACGGCACCGCGACAACCAGCATCTCGCGGCCGCTCACGCTGGCCGCCAGGACCGCCGAGACGGCGATCGCCTCCGGCAGCCGGAAACCGCGCACCGAACGTTCGTTGCGCCGATCGCGGGCCAGTGCCGCCGCCGCGCCGACGTCGTGCTCCCACAGCGCGACGTCGTGCCCGCGCCAGCTCGCCAGCGCGGCCAGCACCCCGCCCCACGCCCCGCCACCGAGGACCGCCACCCTCATCGAGCCGAACGCTCCTAATCGCTGCCGGCGATGCGAACGCGGTTGCGGCCGGCGTTCTTGGCGGCGAACAGCGCCCGGTCGGCGGCGGCCAGCACCAGGGCCGGCTCGGCGCCGTCGTCCGGGAACGAGGCCACGCCGGCAGAGATGGTCAGCCGGCCCAGCGGCTGCGTGCCGCCGAACTCGAAGGGGAACGCGGCGATCTGGGCGCAGATGCGCTCGGCCACCTCGCGCGCAGCCGGCTTGCCGACGTCGAGCAGGATGATCGCGAACTCCTCGCCGCCGTAACGCGCGACCAGGTCGTTGGCCCGGCGCCCGTGCTGCAGGATCTTGGACACGCCGCGAAGCGCGTTGTCGCCGGCCAGGTGCCCGTGCCGGTCGTTGTAGCCCTTGAAGTGGTCGACGTCGATCATCAGGACCGACAGCGGCAGCCCGGTGCGGTTGCTGCGCTCCATCTCCAGCGACAGCCGCTCGCGGAAGTGGCGGTGGTTGTAGAGCCCGGTCAGCCCGTCGGTGATGGCCAGCTCGGACAGGCGCTGGTTCAACTTCTCCAGCTCGCGGGTCCGCTCGACCACCTTCTCTTCCAGGCACATGTTCAGCGACGCCAGCTCGGCGTTCTTCTTCTGCACTTCCTCGAGCAGCTCGGCCCGCTCGCGCTCCAGCCGGAAGCGCGAGAGCAGGCTCTGGATCGTGAGCCGCAGGTCCGGCTCGTCCCAGGGCTTGGGGATGTACTGGTCCAGGCCGGCGCGGTTGATCGCGTAGACGACGGCGTCCAGGCCGGCCTGCCCGGTGAGCAGGATCTTGACCGTCTGCGGGCTGCGCCGGTGGACCTCTTCCAGCAGCTCGACGCCCTTCATGCCGGGCATGATCTGGTCGGCGATGACGACGGCGACCTGCTCGCCGTCCTGCTGCAGGTCCTCGATCAGGTCCAGCGCCTCGCGCGCGTTCTTGGCGACGGCGATGTCGCACTCGCCGCCGAAGCGCGCGGAGAGCTGCTGGCGGAGGGCGGCCAGGATCCCCTCTTCGTCGTCGACGCAGACGATGTGCTCGCGCAGCACCGCGGTCGGTGTCATCACCTGCGCTCCTTCGCCGGCGGCTGCGCGCCGGGCGCCGACGTCGCCGGGTTGGCGCTCCACGACGGCCAGGCGCCCACCGGCGATTCACGCAGCGGCGACGGCGCCGGCGGCGGGCCATCGATCGGCAGCCGAACCTCGAAGCGCGTACGGCCGGGGCGGCTGTCGACGCGGATGGTGCCACCGTGCTTCTCGACGATGCGCGCGCAGATGCTCAGGCCGAGACCGGTCCCTTCGCCCTTGGCCTTGGTCGTGAAGAACGGCTCGAAGATGCGGGCAGCCACGTCGGCAGGAATTCCGGGTCCAGTATCCTCGATCGCCACGAGCACGTCCCGATCCTCCACCTTCGTCTCGATCAAGATGTCTCCCCGCCCGTCCATGGCCTGTGTCGCGTTGTGAATCAAGTTCGTCCAGACTTGATTGAGCTCACCCACGTAGGCGCTGATCGCCGGCAGGGATCCGAATGATCTTCTCACATTAACGCTATTTTCTCCGTACTTCAACTGATGGGAGAGGATGACCAAGGTGTCTTCGATCCCGGCCTGCACGTCGACCCTCTCCAGCGGAGCTTCGTCGAGTCGCGAGTATCGCTTGAGCGCGCCGACGATGCGGCGGATGGCGCCGATGGCGGTGCGTATCGTACCCGCCGTCCGCGCCAGGAACGCGACCTCGCGCAGGTAGCCCGCCAGCGGGGCCAGGTTCTTGTCCCCGGCCAGCGCCCGCAGCTGCGGCGCGATCCGCTCGCCCAGCGGTCCCACCTCCGCCAGCATCGCCGCGGCTTCACCGGCGCCGTCGTTCCCGGAGAACGCCGTTTTCAGACGGCGCGCCTGCTGTCGCGCCTCGATGGACGTCAGCAGCGGCGCGGCGCTCATCTCGGGCAGCAGGCCGTCGATGAGCTCGAAATAGCGCGCCATCGACGAGGCGGGCAGCCCCAGCGAGGCCAGCGCCTGGGCGCAGTGCCCCAGCCTGCGCACCGTCTCGGCCAGCGCGTCGACCAGCCCCTGCACGGCGGCCGCCGGCGAGTTCACCTCGTGGGCGATGCCGGCCACCAGCATGCCCAGCCCGGCCATCTTCTCCGAGTGGATGAGCTGCCCTTGCGCCTCGCCCAGCTCGCGCAGCGCCCGCTCGGTCTCGTTGTTGGCCTTCTCCAGCTCGGCCGTGCGGGCCCGCACACGCGCCTCCAGCACCTCGGAGAACGCGCGCACCTCGGTGTAGAGCCGCGCGTTCTCGATGGCGGTCGCCGTCTGATCGGCGAACGTCACCAGCAGGCGCAGGTCGGCCTCGCCGAACGGCGCCTCGGTCAACCGGCCCACCACCAGCACGCCGACCATCCGCTCTTTCAGCGTCAGCGGGGCCGCGATCACGGGGCCGGTCAGCCCGGCGCCCTTCGAGGCGTCCATCAGCTGCGGGTCGGCCTCGACGGCCGCCGTCCGCCGCGCGCGGCCCAGGCGCGCCACCGCGGCCGCCAGCGGGGCCAGCTGCCCGCCGACGGGCTCGCCCGCGACGGCGCGCACCACGAACTCGGGGGGATCGGCGCCCACCGCCAGGGCGATCGCGGCGGTCTTGCCCCCCAGCACGTTCAGCACCTCGGTCACCACCGACCGCAGCACCTGACCCAGGTCGACGACCGTGCTCACCGCGCGCCCGACCTGGTGGACGGTCACCAGCTCGCGCACGCGCGCCGCCAGCCCCTCCTGATTCTCCTTCAAGCTGCGCGTCATGATCCGGAACGCCTCGGCCAGGTCGCCGATCTCGTCCAGCGTGTCGACCGAGATGCTGGTGTCCAGGTCGCCGCGCGCGATCGCCAGCGCGCCCGCGTGCAGGTTCTGCAGCGGCCGCGTCATCCGGCGCGCCAGCAGGTTGGACAGCAGGATCGCCAGCAGCAGCGCCAGCAGCGCGCCCGACACCAGCGTGGTCACGGCGCGCCGGCGGGCGACGGCCAGCGGCTCGCGATCGACGGCCACGCCCAGCAGGCCGACCCCGGCGGCGTTCACGTCCTGGAGCTGCCCGAACGCGATCGAGTACTCGTGCCCGTCGACCTCCAGCGGCTCCACCATGGTGCCGGTGCCCAGGCCGGCCAGCTGCAGGTCGGCCGGCAAGAAGGGTCCCACCAGGCGCGCCCCGGTGGCGGCGGTGAAGGTCGACGTGTTCGGCTCGCGGCCGACGTAGATCACCACCTCGCGGCCGGCGCCCAGGGCGGCCTTCAACCGGTCGACCACCGTCCAGTCGACCGGCACGGTCACCACCACCGCGCCCAGCAGGCGCAACGCCAGATCGGTCAGCGGGAGCGCGGCGCGCACGACCAGCCGATCGCGCGCGCTCTCGATGCTGACCGTGCGCTCGTAGTCGAGCGCGCGCAGGATGACCGGCGAGCGTCCGGCCGGCTCCAGTCCGCTGCGGTTCAAGGGCGCCAGCTCGTCGCAGCTGCCACGGGCGCAGCGGGATTCGATGCGGCCGGTGCCGTCGGTGATCTCGAACAGCGCGTTGGGCATGCCCAGCGACAGCTCGCCCAGGCGGCGCCGGGCCAGCTCGCCCTTCCCCGCCGCCCGTGCCACCAGCAGGGCCGGGTCCGCGGCCAGCGCCGTGGCGCCGGCGGCGACCTCCTGCACCTGCTGCAGGAACATCCCGCGCGCCACCTGCAGGCCGCGCTCGGCCTCGAACCGGATCCCCTGCTCGACGCTCGAGAAAATGAGGACGGTGGCCACGACCGACACCGCGATGACGGGGCCCAGCGCGGCCGCGATCAGCGCGACCGACAGCCGGCGCCGCAGGCCCCGCCGGTGCATGGCAACGGGGACCTGCAGCGACCAGTTCGCGCTTCCCTTCCCCAACCACTCGGCCGGGCGGTAGATCGCCGAGGCCCGGATGTTCCCGCTCGACGACTTCAGGCGGCGCTCCGCGAACGGCGTGGTGCCGGTCAGCTTGCCGGTGCGGTTGCCCCGCGGAGGCGAGTTCATTCGACGTGCTCCGCCCAGCGGTAGAGGCCCATGGCCGAGGGCTGCACCACCAGGCCGCGGATGTTGGTGCGCTCGGCGAACACGACCTTGGAGTGCGCCAGCGGCACCCAGGGGACGTCGATGGCCAGGATCGCCTGCGCCTCGGAGTACAGCCGCTCGCGCTCGGTGCGATCGGTGGTCCGCTGCGCCATCCCGATCACGTCGTGGAACCACCCGTTGCTGTAGAACGCCACGTTGGACGGGCGGCTGCCGGTCGTGTTGTCGGAGTCGAGCAGCGTGTAGAGGAAGCTGTCCGGATCGCCGTTGTCGTTGAACCAGCCGTGCAGCGCCAGGTCGTGCTCGCCGGCCCACAGCGCGCGCTGGTGGTCGGCCGGATCGCTCAGGATCACGTCGACCCGGATCCCCACGGCGGCCAGGGAGTGCTTGATGATGTCGGCCACCCGGGCCGGCTCGGGCATGTACTGGCTGGCCACCGACGGCGCGAACAGCTTCAGCGGCGGCTCTTCCGCCCCCTGCCAGCCGGCCTCGGCCAGCAGCGCCCGCGCGCGCGCCGGATCGTACGGGTAGGTCACGACGTCGGACCGCGCGCCCCAGACGTTCGGCGGCAAGGGGCCGATGGCCGGGATCCCCACCCCCTGGTACACCAGCTTGACCAGCGCCTCGGTCCGGATGGCGTGGGCGATGGCGCGGCGGATGCGCGGATCGTTGAGCGGCCGGCGCTGGGTGTTCATCGCCAGGTAAGAGACCAGCGCCGCCGGGGCCATGGCCAGCCGCAGGTCCGGGTGCAGGCGCACCAGCGGCAGATCGTCGGGGGCCAGCTGCTGGATCACGTCGGCCGCGCCCGACTCCAGCGCCTGCAGGCGCTGCTTGGAGTCCGGCATGGCCAGCAGCACCAGGTAGCGGGTGCGGGCCGGCTGGTCCCAGTAGGTCGGGTTGCGCTCGAGCGTGATCCGGTCGCCCGGGATCCACTCGACGAACCGGTAGGGGCCCGAGCCGACCGGGTGGCGGCCGAAGTCGTGCCGCCACTTCCGCACCGCCGTCGGCGACACGATGGCCGCCGGCCCCATCGCCAGGTTCGCCAGGAAAGGCGCGTAGGGGCGGTCGATCTCGAACTGCACCCGCAGCGGTCCGTCGGCGCGCACGCGCCGGATGTTGTGGTAGGCGCGGGTCCAGACGAAGTCGGCCTCGTGGTACGGGTGCTCGGGGACGATCTGGCGCTCGAACGAGAACACCACGGCGTCGGCGTTGACCGCCGTGCCGTCCGAGAACAGCACGTTGGGGCGCAGCTCGAAGGTCCAGATGGTGCCGTCGGCGCTGACCGTCCAGCTGGTCGCCAGGTCGGGCTCGGGCTCGAGGCGCCCGGGCGCGAACCGGACCAGTCGGCCATAGACCTGCTCGGCGACCTCCAGCGACTCGAGGTCGTTGGTCCGCGCCGGATCCAGGCTGACGGCGTCCATCGAGCGGGCCACCACCAGCCGGTCGGCCGGCCCCGCCGGCTCCTTCTGCGAGCCACGGCAGCCCGCCACGAGCGCGATCGCCAGCAGGACGCGAACGCCGGCGGTCATCGCGAGGCCGCCCCGCGCCCGCCGCCGCCACCCAGTCGGATCCGGATCTCTGCCTGCTCGGCCCCGTCCACGCGGCGCAGATCGGCCGCCACGCCCGCGTACTGATCGGGCGCCACCCGCATGATCGGCAGCAGCGACTCGCGGCGCAGGACGATCACGTTCGGGCGACCGGGCTCGACGTCGCGAGCCTCCAGGAACCGATACCCTCCCGCCCGCGAGACCACCAGGTCCCCGTCGACGCCGGGCGCGTCCAGCCGCGCGGCGCCCGGCAGCTCGACCACCGCGGTCATCCGGGTCGGCACGTCGAAGCCCAGCACCAGCGCGGTCGACCGCTGGGGCTCGGCGGCGAAGCGGCGCCCCGGCTGCGACCGGAAGAACGTGGGCGCGATCCGCATCTCGCGCCCGCCGCCGCCGGGCCGATCGACCGCCACGCCCAGGTGCGACGCGACGAACGAGTAGCGCACGCGCGCCGTGCCGACGCGCCCGCCCGCGTCGCGCGGGAGCTCGACCTCCAGGTCACGCAGCCGCGCCCCGGGGAACTGCACGCCCAGCCAGCGCTGCTCGAAGTCCTCGCGCAGCCGATCGCGGTCGGCGCCGAACTGGTCCATCAGCTCGGCCCACTCCAGCGCCGGCCAGCCGGCCAGGTCCTCGGTGGCGACCGCCACGCCCGAGCCCCGCTCGTCGACCTGGATGGTCATGTCGATGGTCCGGCGGTCGGCCGTGGCGCTGCGGGCCACGCCGAACCCGCCGGTGTCCAGCGCCAGCGTGCGCGCCCCGTCCAGCCCCGGCGGCACGTAGCCGAAGGGGGCGTGGCGAAGCCGCAGATCGACGAACACCGGCGCCGGCTTCGCCGCCACGGAGTCCCTCCCGAGGTCCATCTCGATCAACGTGTCGGCGAAGTCGTCCAGCTCCTGCGGCGGCGTCGGCGCGGTCGCGTCCGCCAGCAGGCGCGAGCGGGCCAGCACCGGCCGCGCCGGCACCCCCAGCTCGGCGGCCAGGGCCAGCGCCAGCGCCACGCGGCTCCCCCGCCCGCGCGCCAGCGTCACGCCGGCCGGGACCGCCAGCTCGTCGGTCGCCTCGATGTGCTCGGTGACCCAGTCGACGATGGCCGCGGCCTCACGCGCCCGGGAACCACCCGACGCCTCGCGCAGCTTGGCCGCCAGCGCCTCCACGGCGGGCGAGGCGCGAACCGCTTCGTGCAGCTCCTCGGTCAGGAAGCGCGCCCACCCGTCCCAGCCGACGCCGCTGGAGGACCGGACCGAGGGGACGTACTCGATCGCCGGCACCGCCGATCGCTCGGCGAACAGCTGCGGGACGTCGGTGGCGACGAACGCCAGCACGCGCGTGCCGTCGGGACCATCGGCGCTGGTCGCCACGGGCGCGCCCGCGCGCCGGTCGATCGCGACCGCCAGCCCTCGGGGGACGATCAGCGTCAGCTCGCTGCGGGCCATGGGCGCGTCGAACGACTGGAAGAAGAAGCGATCGGTCAGGAAGCCGGGGGCGAACGCCGCCGCGGGCGCGCCCGTCTCCAGCAGCTCCCACTCGACGTAGTCGCCGATCTGCAGATCGGCCGCCGAGACCGTGTCCTTGCCGGCGATGTCCTCCGGCTCGCGCGTGGTGCCGTCCGGCTTGTGGGTCCGCAGCGTCAGGATCTCCGCCCCGGGCGGGACCGACACCTCGCCGAATCGGTCGATCGCGTCCTTGCTGTCGACGCGAACGATCTCGTGGGTCAGCGTCATGGTGGCGCCGGTCGGGAACACGCGGGTCACGTCCCGATCCAGAACCACGACGGCGGGCGCGCTGGGACCGAATCGATCGACCTCGGGAACCCTGGGAGGGTTCCCGAGCCCTCCCGCCAGGGACTCCGCCGGGCGAAGCCCAGCTCCGTCCCCGCGTCCTGGCCGACGGTGCTCGAAGGACCAGATCGCCGAGCGGCCGTCTACACGGTAACCGTCGAGGGGCAGCGGGACGCCCAGCGCGCGCGCCGCCCGCCTGACCTCGGGCACGTCGGGCCGGGTCGCCAGGACCGCGAGCAACGTCTGGCGAGCGGCGTCCGCCTGTCCGATGGCCACCTGGGCGTCCGCCAACCGGACGCTCCGCACCGGATCCCCGGCGTCTCGCGCGGCCCAGGCGGCCAGCTCACGGACAGCGTCGGCCGAGCGCCCGACCGAGGCGAGCAGGCGGGCGTGGTCGGTGCCGAGATCGTCGCGCTCTGGATCCAGCGCGAGCGCCGTCTCGAGCAACGACAGGGCCGTCGCCGTGTCCCCGCGGGCCCGGGCGCGGTCCACCAGGGCCTCGACGTCGCCGCCGCAGCTGCGCAAGGCGCCGGTCAGGCCATCCTCGCGAGCCAGATCGCGGCGCTCCTCCGCGTCCCGGCGCAGCGCCTCGATCAACACGCAGGGAGCGCCCTGCCCGGCCGCCCGGGTCTCGGCGCGGGCCAGCGCCGCGCGGGCGTCGTGGTCCAGTCCCCGCTGGGCCAGGACGCGCGAGAGCATCAGCTCGGGGGCCCACCAGGCCGGCGCGGCGGCCCGCGCGCGCGAGGCGGCGTCGATGGCGTCGCGCGGCCGATCGTCGTCCAGCTCGACGGTGGCCAGCGCTTCCCAGGCTCGCGCCAGCCCGGGGTCGGCGCCCACCGCGGCGCGCAGCGCCCGGCGCGCGGCGTCCCGGGCAAAGGGCGCGGGGACCGTCGGATCGTGGCGGGCGATCTCACCGGCCAGCGCCCAGCCGACCGCGAACCGCGGCCAGGCGCTCAGCCGTTCCGCCAGCTTCGCGGTCTGGTCGATCTCCCCGGCGAGCTGGGCCGCGAAGGCGCGGCAATACGCCTGCAGGACATCCTGGCCCGCGCCGCTCAGGCGCGCGGCGCTGGTCTCCAGCCCCGCCGCCGCCGCCACCGTCGCGCCGGGCGCGGCGGCCGCGCGCGGGTCGACGAACCGGACCGACCCGGCGGCGGCGGTCGGGAGGACGAACAGCCCCAGCCTGGTCTCGCCGGGAGAGGTGGCCACCCGGATCGACAGCTCGTGGCGACCGGCCGACAGGTTCAGGCGCGTCACGCCCAGGCGCGGGCCGTAGCGCCGCGGCGAGCCGTGCGCGAACGCGGCCCCGTCGACCTGCAGCCAGGCCTCGCCGGGATCGTCGAGCACGATGTCGTAAGCCCCCGCCGCCACCTCGACGGCCGCGCGCAGCAGCCTGGCGTCGGGCCGCCCGTCGACCGGCGGCGGCACGTCGACGTGACAACCGGAAGCGGCGATCGACCGCCACCCGGACGGCGCGCGCGCGGCCTGCAGATCGAGGTGCGGGAGCGGGCCCAGCCGGCCGGCGTCGATCAGCGCGGGGACGCAGCCGTCGCTGGCCGCCTCCCTGGCCAGAGCGGCGCCGTCGCCCGCCCGCCGCGCCAGCTCTTCGCCCAGCCGGGCCAGCTCGACGCGCGCCAGCCAGGGGAGCGCCGGGACGCGGGCCAGCTCGACTGGCCGGAGCGTCGCGCCCAGACGCGCCTCTTCGGCCGGACCGATCTCGTCGAACAGCTCTCGCAGCCGTCCGGCCGCGACCGGCGCGAGATCGTCGGACCAGGGGTTCCCCGGCGCGGCCGCCAGCGCCTGGAGCAGCGAAACGTCGTCGGCCAGCGCCGTGCGCCCGTCTCCGCGGGCGTGCGCGAGCGTGGCGCGCCCGAACAGCGCGATCGGATCGGCCGGCGCCTGGGCCAGCCGCGCCGCGAAGATCCGGCCCGCCTCGTCCCGGCGCCCCTCGGCCAGCGCGGTCCAGCCCGCCAGGGCCGGCTCGGGCGCCGGCGCCGGCCGCGGCAGCGCGGCGCAGGCGGATGCCGCCAGGACCATCAAACCAGCCAGCCGCTTCACGAGCCGGCTTCTCCCGACCCGATCAGCAGCCGCTCCTGCAAGGTCGCGTCGATCTCACCCAGGAAGGCGCGAAAGCGCGCGTACTCGTCGGGCGCGATCCGCGCGCGCTCGACGTCCAGGAACGAGCGCACCCGCACCAGCCCGCCGTCGACCCGCACGTCCAGATGAAAGCGGCCGAACGCGCTCTCGACGTCGCGCGCCGCGCCGTCGGCCAACCCGCCGCCCAGCAGCCTCCAGCCGGCGGGCAGCTTGTAGGTCAGCTCCTCGTCATGCTGCCAGGGGTAAGCCAGCACCAGGTCGTCGCGCCGCTCCGACAGCCGGGCGTAGGTGCGGACGAAATCGGCGTCGCGCCCGCTCACCGGCAGCTCGACCGAACGCCCGCCGCGCAGCTGCCCGAATCTGGGGACCATGACCGTCGACCGGACGGTGACCGGCTGCTCGCGATCGTCGATGCCGGGCATGTCGACCGACGTGAGCCGGGCGCCCGGGAAACGACCGCTCCAGACGCGCCCGTAGCGGTCGGCGCGCTCGCCCGCCGACTGGTAGTGCTCGCGCCAGTTCGCCGCCGCCTGACCGCGGATCGAGAGCGTCTCCGTCACGCGGGCGTCGCCGCTGGTGTCCAGGCCCAGCTCCCAGCGGCGCTCCACCCGGCTGGTGGACGCGGGAAGGAGCGGCGTCTCGGCCAGCGTGCCCGCGGCGGCGTCCCCCGGCGGTCCGACCCGCAGGACCATGACCCCCTGGTCCTCGGAAGGCAGCTCGGAAATGCCCGAGAACTCGGCGGTGCCGTCCAGATACAGGTCCAGCGACGGGACGTAAACGATCGCGTGATCGAAGATGGCCAGCGAGGCCGGCGACGGATCCAGGCGGCCGCCCCGCCGGGTGCGGACCAGCGTCAGCTCCGCCGGCACCCCCACCTCGCGCAGCAGCGACAGCATCAACGACGCCTTGTCCTTGCAGTCGCCGAAGCGGCGGGCCAGCACCTGCGTGACCTTGTAGGGCTTGTAGCCGTGGATCCCGAACTCGAGCCCCACGTAGCGGGTGTTCTCGACCACGAAGTCGTGCACGGCCCGCACCTTGTCGCGCTCGCTCATCCCCGGCGTGACCAGCGACAGCGCCGTGCGCCGGACCTCCTCGTCGGCGGTCAGCTGGTCCTCGATGAGGTGCCAGTACCAGGCGGCGACGTCCTGCCAGCTGGCGTAGGTGCTGACGTGCAGGTAGGGCGCGACCTCGGCGGTGCCTGGCATGGCCGGCTCGCTGGCGATCTTCGCCACGTTGCGCGCCGCGAACCGGTAGACGCGCTCGTCGCCCTCGAGCGACGTCGACTGTTCCAGGCCGGCCACGCGCGGCACGTTGCTGTGGATCGGGCGGCTGGCGGGGGCGAGCAGCGTGTAGTCCCAGCGCTGCTTGGGGATCGTCTCGGCCACGATCTGCAGGTCGCCGAAGTAGTCCGACATCTGGTTCTCGGTGCCGACGTCGTCGACCAGGTACTGGATCTCGATCACGTCGCCGGGTCGCAGCCCCTCGAACCGGATCACCTCGGCGCGGTTGTCGTAGTAGAGGCCGTACCAGGGCTCGGAGAGATCGACGTCGTCGCGCTCGGCGGCCTCGAGCACCTCGAAGGGCGCGTCGGGGCCGCCGTTGCCGCGGCGGTAGACGCGCGCCTGGCGGATCTCGACGTCCTCGCTGCCGGGCGTGTAGCGGACGTCGAACTCCTTGTTCTCCTCGGCGCCGTGCTCGGTGCGGATCGCGACCAGGCGCTGCGCGAAGGTCTGCGCCAGGCCGTTGCCGTGCACGCGCACGACGCGCCGGTCCAGCAGCACGACGGCGTCGCCGGGCGCGGCCGTGGGGTGCCGGGCGGCGTCGTCGATCACGGCGCGGGCGTCGGCGGCGTGGCGGCGCGC
>DATJWP010000137.1:0-7346 GCA_035578045.1 Polyangia bacterium
CGAGGCCGCCAACAGCCTGATCGATCAGGGCGTGGACGTTCTGACCATGCACGTCGACTCGCCCAAGGTCATCGTCGAGACGGCCGAGCGGCGCGGTGTCTACGTGACCGGCTACCACGCGAACCAGTCGGCGCTGGCCCCGAAGGGCTACCTGACCGGAGCCGAGTGGAACTGGGGCAAGGTCTATACCGACTACGTGAAGATGATGCAGGAGGGGAAGGCTTACCCGCACCTCCTGCGCGGTGGCCTGAAGGAAGGCTTCGTGACGGTCTCGCCCTATGGCAAGGCGGTCTCGGCGGCCGCCAAGAAGAAGGCGGATGCCGCCAAGGCCAAGTTCATGGCCGGGACGATGGTCATCTACAAGGGCCCGCTGAAGGACAACACCGGCAAGGTCGTGATCGCGGCCGGCGCCGAGGAGAAGCAGACCGACATCGCGCTCGAGAAGATGGACTACCTGGTCGAGGGCGTCGTCGGGAAGACCCACTGATCCCACCGGTCGTTTCACCATGGGGGTCGGCGTGACCATCGGTGCGATTTCTCAGCCGGAAGCGGCCGCCGCGAAAGGCGCGGCGGTCGCGGCCCCGGTTCCGTGGGCGCAACGGTGGCGAAAGTCCATCGAGACGGTCGTCATCCCGGTGGGGGCGATCGTCGCTGCGCTGCTCCTGTTCGGGATCTTCGTGGCGATCACCGGGCGCAACCCGCTGGCCGTCTACCGCGAGATGCTGCGCGGCTCGTTCGGCACCTGGTTCTCGTTCCAGAACACTCTGCAGCGCGCGGCGCCGATCATGCTGACGGCTCTGGCCACGGCGATCCCGCTGCGGCTGGGGCTGGTGGTGCTGGGCGGCGAGGGGGCGATGGTGCTGGGCGGCCTGGCGGCGGCGGTGGTGGGGATCCACCTGCACTCGCCCGCGTCGGTGAAGATCGGGATGTTCGTGTGCGGCGCGGTGATGGGCGGGCTCTGGATGGCGGGGGCCGGGGCGCTGCGCGCCTATCGCGGCGTCAACGAGACCATCAGCACGCTGCTGCTCAACTACATCGCGATCGCGCTCCTCAACCACATGGTCGAGGGGCCGTTTCGCGATCCGTCCAGCCTGAACAAGCCGTCGACGCTGCCGATCGGCGACGACAACATGCTGGGCAACTTCCCCGGGCTGGACGTGCACTGGGGGCTGGGGTTCGGCCTGATCGCCTGCCTGGTGGCGTGGTTCCTGATGCAGCGGACCACGTTCGGCTTCTCGGCCCGCATGGTGGGCGGCAACGTCCGCGCCGCGCTGTTGAACGGGCTGCCGGTCAAGCGGTTGATCGTCGTGGCGACGTTCCTGGGCGGCCTGACGGCCGGGCTGGCGGGCGCCGTCGAGGTGGCGGCCATCCACGGCAACGCCAACGCCTCGCTGGTGACCGGCTACGGCTACACGGGCGTGCTGGTGGCTTTCATCGCGCGCGCCAACCCGATCGCGGTCATCCCCGTCGCGTTGCTGCTGGGCGGGATCGGCGCCAGCGGCGGCCTGTTGCAACGGGTGTTCGAGCTGCCCGACGCCAGCGTGAACGTGCTTCAGGGCGTCATCTTCATCGCGATCCTGTTCTCCGATTCGCTGTACGGCCGGCGCTGGAAGCCCGTGAAGGCGGTGGCGGCGTGAGCGCGGCCGGGGGCGTGGCCCTGGGGCTGGTGGGCGGGGCGATCCGGATCAGCACGCCGTTCCTGTTCGTCAGCCTGGGCGAGTGCATCACCGAGAAGAGCGGCCGCGTGAACCTGGGGCTCGAGGGGACCCTGGTCATGGGCGCCATGGCGGCCTACGGCGTCTCGTACCTGACCAACTCGCCCTGGCTGGGCGTGCTGGCGGCGGGCGGCTGCGGGATCGTGCTGGGGGCGCTGCACGCCTGGCTCTGCTCGAAGCCGCGCGTCAACGACGTCGCCGTCGGCATCGCGCTGATGCTGTTCGGCGTGGGGCTGGCCTTCTTCCTGGGCAAGCCGCTGGTGGGACCGACCGCGCCCCACCTGCCGTCCGTGTCGCTGGGTTGGTGGAGCCACTCGGAGCAGGTCAAGTCGGCGCTGCAGGTGAACGCGCTGTTCGTCCTGGGCCTGGTCACCACCGTGGTCGTTCGCTTCGTCCTGGACCGCACACGCTGGGGCCTCATCATCCGCACCGTCGGCGAGAGCGCCGACGCCGGGCGCGCGATGGGTTACGACATCAACCGCGTCCGGATGCGCGCCACCATGGCGGGGGGCTTCCTGGCCGGCATCGGCGGCTCGTTCCTGTCGCTCTTCTATCCGGGCAGCTGGAACGAGGGGCTGTCGAGCGGGCAGGGGCTGATGGCCGTCGCGCTCGTGATCTTCGCCCGCTGGGATCCCGTGCGCTGCTTGCTGGCCTCGCTGCTGTTCGGCGGCGCCAGCGCGCTGGGGCCGGCGCTGCAGTCGGTTGGGGTGACCTCGGGGTACTATCTCTTCAACGCCGCGCCCTACGCGCTGACGCTGGTGATCATCGTGATGACCAGCTCTCGCGATCGGGCGCTGATCGGGCAGCCGGCCGAGCTGCGGGTGGCACGATGAAATACGTTCCTGCTGATCCCTACAAGTGGCCCTGGAATGGCGATCTGCGTCCGGAGAACACCGCGCTGATCATCATCGACATGCAGACCGACTTCTGTGGCAAGGGCGGGTACATCGATCTGCTCGGCTACGACATCTCGGTCACGCGGGCGGTGGTGCCTCAGATCCGCTCGGTGCTCGACAAGATGCGGGCCGGTGGCTACTTCATTCTGCACACCCGCGAGGGGCACCGGCCCGACCTGTCCGACCTGCCGGCCAACAAGCGCTGGCGGTCGCGGCAGACCAAAGAGGGCATCGGCATCGGCGACCGCGGTCCTGCCGGCCGGGTGCTGGTGCGGGGCGAGCCGGGCTGGGACATCATCCCCGAGCTGGCGCCCGTCGCCGGCGAGCCGATCATCGACAAGCCGGGCAAGGGATCGTTCTACGCGACCGACCTGGACATGATCCTGCGGCAGCGCGGGATCGCGAACATCATCCTGACCGGCATCACCACCGACGTGTGCGTCCACACGACCATGCGCGACGCCAACGACCGCGGTTACGAGTGCCTGCTGCTCGAGGACTGCTGCGCCGCCACCGACATGGGCAACCACGCGGCGGCGGTCAAGATGGTGAAGATGCAGAACGGCGTGTTCGGCAGCATCTCCAACTCGCGCGCGCTGCTCGAGGCGCTGCCTTGAGCCTGGATACCTACGACGGCGCGAGCGCCGCCGTCGTCGACGCCGCGACGCCGGCGCTGGAGGCGATCGGCGTCACCAAGATCTTCGGTCCGCTGATCGCGCTGGACAACGTCTCGCTGAAGCTGCACCGCGGGACCGTGCACGCGCTGCTGGGCGAGAACGGCGCCGGCAAGAGCACGCTGGTCAAGTGCATCATGGGCTACTACAGCGCCGACGCCGGTCAGGTGCTGGTGAACGGCGTGGCGGGCGACATCAAGAGCCCGCGCGACGCCGCCCGCCTGGGGATCGGCATGGTCTACCAGCACTTCACGCTGGTCGACAACATGACCGTCGCCGAGAACCTGGTGCTGTCGCGCCGCGACCACCCGTTCGTGTTCGACTGGGCGGGCGAGCGCGCCGCGGTCGAGAAGTTCATGTCGACCATGCCGTTCCGGCTGGACCCGACCCGGCCGGTGCGCACGCTGGCCGCCGGCGAGAAACAGAAGCTGGAGATCCTGAAGCAGCTCTACCTGGGCAGCAAGATCGTGATCCTGGACGAGCCGACGTCGGTGCTGACGCCGGCCGAGGCGGACGACGTGCTGGGCCTGCTGCGCCAGATGGCGACCAACGGCGAGCTGACCATCCTGATGATCTCGCACAAGTTCCGCGAGGTGATGGCGTTCGCCGACGAGGTCACCGTGCTGCGGCGCGGGCGGCCGGCGGGGCAGGGGCAGGTGAAGGACCTGACGCCCGAGGCGATGGCGCGGATGATGGTGGGCGACGAGCCACCGCGCGCCAACAACACGCGCTCGGCCCGCACGCGCGACGACGTGGTTCTGAAGATCACCGGGCTGTCGGCGGTCGACGACTTGGGTACGCCGGCGGTGCGCGACTTTTCCATCAGCGTTGGGGCGGGTGAAATCGTTGGCATCGCCGGTGTGTCCGGTAACGGGCAGGAGGAGCTGGTCGAGGTCCTGGCCGGGCAGCGCGAGGCGACGGGCGGCCAGGTGGTGATCTCGGGGGCGACCTTCCGGGCCAGCCGGGGCGAGATGCGAGCGCTCAAGGTGCGCTGCCTGCCCGACGAGCCGCTGCGCAACGCCTGCGTCCCCACCATGTCGGTGGCGGAGAACATCGGGTTCCGGACCTTCGATCGCCATCCGCACACGCGGGCAGGCGCGCTGGTCAGCGGGCGCTCGTTGCGCAAGAACGCGGTCGGGCTGATCGCGTCATACGGCATTCGCACGCCCGGCCCCGATGCTCCCATCGGCAGCCTGTCGGGCGGCAACGTGCAGCGGGCGGTGCTGGCGCGCGAGCTGGCCGACGACGTCGCGCTGCTCATCGCGTCGAACCCCTGCTTCGGGCTGGACTTCGCGGCGGTGGCCGAGATCCGCACGCGCCTGATGGACGCGCGCAACCGCGGCGCGGCGGTGCTGCTGATCAGCGCCGACCTGGACGAGGTCTTCGCGCTGGCCGACCGCATCGTCGTGATCAGCGACGGGCGCGCGGTGCACGAGACGCCGATCGCCGAGGCCGACCTGGGGGTGATCGGGCGGCACATGGCGGGCCATGGGTGAGGCCCACCGTGGTACGGTTCGCGCTCCATGCAGCATCAAATCGCCGACATCCTGGCCCGCCTCGAGCGGGATGAATTCACCTGGGAGCCTTTTCAGCCCGGCGTCGAGATCCACCGCCTCTCGGGCGATCCGAGCGGCGCGTCGAGCGCGCTGCTGCGCTACGCGCCGGGCGCGCGCGTGCCGCTGCACCGGCACGAGGACGTCGAGGAGATCCACGTGCTGCGGGGCTCGCAGCGCGACGAGCGCGGCACCTACCGGGCCGGCTCGCACGTGTTCAACCCGGCCGGCTCGGCCCACACCGTCGAGAGCGTCGAGGGCTGCGTCGCTCTCCTCATCTGGCGCAAGCACAACACCTTCGTCGGTGACGGCAACCGCTGAACGACCGGCCGGGGCCGGGTGGGCCGGGTCGCTCGAGCTCGGCTTCGCGGCCGACGCCAGCGGCGCCACCCGGCTGGATCGGCGGGCGCACAGGGGGCCGTTCCTGGTGCAACGGCCGTTCTTTCCAGAGGGGCGCGAGGTCTGCCACGTCTACCTGCTGCACCCGCCGGGCGGGCTGGTCGGCGGCGACGAGCTGCGGCTGGATCTCCGGGTGGGCGAGCAGGCGCGCGCGCTGGTGACCACGCCGGCCGCGGGAAAGGCCTACCGGACGCTGGGGCCGGTCTCGCGGCAGACGCAGGCGCTCCTGGTTGGCGAGGGCGCCGCGCTGGAGTGGCTGCCGCAGGAGACGATCCTCTATGACGGCGCCTCGGTGGAGCTCACGACCACCGTCGACCTGGCGCCGTCGGCCCGCTTCTTCGGCGCGGAGACACTGTGCTTCGGCCTGCCCGCGCGCGGTGAGCGGTTCGCGCGCGGGTCGTGCCGGCAGGCGTTCGAGCTCCGGCGAGCGGGAGTGCCGCTGCTGATCGAGCGCGGCCGGTTCGACGGCGGAGCGCCGGTTCACCAGGCGCGCTGGGGCCTGGCCGGCTCGAGCGTGCTGACCCTGATCGCGGCGTCGCCGGCGCCCGAGGCCAGGGTGCTGGATCGGGCTCGTGAGGCGCTCGCGGGCGGCGATCAGGCAGGATTCTCGATCGTCGATGACGGAGGCGCGCTGGTCGTGCGCCACCTGACCAGCGTGGCCGAGCGGGCACGCAGCTTCGTCCAGGCGGTCTGGTCGGCGCTGCGCCCGGCGCTGTTCGATCGCGCCCCCGTCGCCCCGCGCATCTGGTTTACTTAGCCGCCGGAGCGCAAACATGGAGCTGACCCCTCGCGAGAAGGACAAGCTGCTTCTGTTCACCGCCGCGCTGCTGGCCGAGCGGCGCAAGGCGCGTGGCCTGAAGCTGAACTACCCCGAAGCCGTCGCCTACATCTCGGCGGCGATCCTCGAGGGGGCGCGTGACGGCCGGACCGTCGCGGAGCTGATGGAGGCGGGCACCCGCCTGCTCGGCGAGGACGACGTCATGGAGGGCGTCGCCGAGCTGATCACCGAGGTGCAGGTCGAAGCGACGTTCCCCGACGGCACCAAGCTGGTCACGGTGCACCAGCCGATCCTCGTGAGCCGGCCGATCGGCATCGGCGCGGTGCAGGCGGCGCCCGGCACGATCACGCTCAACGACAATCGCCCCACTCTGCGCCTGGAGGTGGCCAACACCGGCGACCGCCCGATCCAGGTGGGCTCGCACTACCACTTTGCCGAGGTGAACCCGGCGCTGGCGTTCGATCGGGCCAGGGCGCGCGGGTTCCGCCTGGACATCCCGGCCGGCACCGCGGTCCGCTTCGAGCCGGGTCAGTCGCGCACCGTCGATCTGGTCGCCTATGACGGCGCGCGCATCGCCCAGGGCTTCCGGGGCGACGTGATGGGTCCGCTATGAAGACCATCGATCGTCACGCCTACGCCGAGATGTACGGCCCCACCACGGGCGACCGCGTCCGGCTGGGGGACACCGACCTGGTCATCGAGATCGAGAAGGACCACACGATCTACGGCGAGGAGGTGAAGTTCGGCGGCGGCAAGGTGATCCGCGACGGCATGGGCCAGAGCCAGCGCGCCAGCGCCGAGACGGCCGACCTGGTGATCACCAACGCGGTCGTGATGAACGCCGACGCGATCGTGAAGGCCGACGTGGGCGTCAAGGACGGGCGCATCATGGCCCTGGGCAAGGCCGGCAACCCCGACGTGCAGCCGGGCGTCGACATCGTGATCGGCCCCGGCACCGAGATCATCGCGGGCGAGGGGTGCCTGCTGACGGCGGGCGGGATCGACACGCACATCCACTTCATCTCGCCGCAGCAGGTGGAGCACGCGCTGATGTCGGGGGTGACCACCATGATCGGGGGCGGCACCGGCCCGGCGGCCGGCACCAACGCCACCACCTGTACGCCCGGGCCCTGGAACGTCGCGCGGATGCTGCAGGCGGCGGACGCGCTGCCGATGAACCTGGGCTTCCTGGGCAAGGGGAACGCCAGCCGCCCCGAGGCGCTGGTCGAGCAGGTGCTGGCCGGCTGCGTGGGGCTGAAGCTGCACGAGGACTGGGGGACCACGCCGGCCGCCATCGACTGCTGCCTCTCGGTGGCCGAGCAATACGACGT
>DATJWP010000138.1:0-6517 GCA_035578045.1 Polyangia bacterium
AGCCAGTCGGTCGTCGACAGGCGGACCAGCAGCGGCATCCGGTCGGGGACGGCGCGGCGGACCGCCCGCACCACCTCGACCAGAAACCGGATCCGGTTCTCGAAGGTGCCGCCCCAGTCGTCGTCCCGGCGGTTGGTCACCTGCGACAGGAACTCGTGGATCAGGTAGCCGTGCGCGCCGTGCACCTCGAGCGTCTCGAAGCCGGCCGTGACGGCACGCCGGGCCGCCGCGGCGAACGCCTCGATGACGCGAGCAATCTCCGCGCCGTCGAGCGCGACGGGCGTCTGGTATCCGTCGGCAAACGGGACGGCGCTGGGGGCCACGATGGGACTCCACCCTGACGGCGGCGCGATCGGCCCTTCCCCGTCCCACGGACGCATGGTCGACGCCTTCCGCCCCGCGTGGGCGAGCTGCAGGCCCGGCACGGCGCCCTGGGCGCGCACGAAGCGGGTCACCCGCGCCAGCGGCTCGATCTGCTCGTCCTTCCAGAGGCCCAGGTCCTGCGGGCTGATCCGCCCGCGCGCCTCGACCGCCGTCGCCTCGGCCATCACCAGTCCCGCGCCGCCCACCGCCCGGCTGCCCAGGTGCACCAGGTGCCAGTCGTCGGCCATTCCGTCGGTGCAGGAGTACTGGCACATGGGCGATACACCGATGCGGTTGCGGAAGGTGACCCCGCGGAGCGTGAACGGCTGGAAGAGCATCCGGTCGAGATAGCGCCCGCCGCGCCCGCCGTCAAAGCGCGGCCGGAGCGGGTGGATGATCCACCAGGAAGCCGCCCACCTGCCGCCGCCAGAGCGCGGCGTAGATGCCACCGCGGGCCAGCAGCTCGCCGTGGGTGCCGTCCTCGACGATGCGCCCCTTGTCGATGACCAGCAGCCGGTCCAGGTGCGCCAGCGTCGACAGCCGGTGCGCGACCGCGATGACCGTCTTGCCGGCCATCGCCTCGTTCATCCCGGCCTGGATCAAGGCCTCCGATTCGCTGTCCAGGGCGGAGGTCGCTTCGTCCAGGACCAGGATCGGCGCGTCCTTGAGCAAGGCGCGCGCGATCGCGATCCGCTGCCGCTGGCCGCCCGAGAGCTTCACGCCACGCTCGCCGACCAGCGTCTGATAGCCGTCGGGCAAGCTCAGGATGAACTCGTGCGCGTGGGCCCGCCGCGCGGCCTGGACCACCTCCGCGTCCGTCGCGCTCGGCCGCCCGTAGCGGATGTTCTCCATCAGCGTCCGGTGGAAGAGGATCACGTCCTGCGGGATGAGCCCGATCGACCGGCGCAAGCTGGCCTGCGTGACGGCGGCGATGTCCTGCCCGTCGATCCGGACGGCGCCGCGCTGGATGTCGTAAAGGCGCATCAGCAGCGTGACCAGCGTGGTCTTGCCCGCCCCCGAGTGGCCGATGAGGCCGAGCCGCTGCCCCGCCGGAATCGTCAGGTCCAGCCCGTCGAACACCGGCTTCTTGCGGTCGTAGTGGAAAACCACCCCGTCGAACCGGACCTCGCCCCGCGCCACCCGCAGCTCGGCCGCGCCGGGCCGGTCGCGGATCTCGCGCGGCACGATCAGCATGTCCAGCGAATCGCGGATGCTGCCGACGGTGTCGTAGGTGTCAGGCAGCTGATTCGCCATGTCGAACACGTTGCGGATCAGCTGGATCATCAGGGTGGAGATCAGCAGGAAGTCGCCCACCGTGATGGCGCCCCGGATCAGCCGGTGCAGCGCCAGCGGCAGCAGCAGCGCATAGATGAGGACGTTGAGCGCCTGCAGGACCATCCGCATCTGGACGAAGGCGCGGTACTGCGCCCGCTGCGCCTGGAAGGTCTCGGCGACGGAGTGGCCGACGATGCGGTCCTCTTTCTCGTGCGCGGCGAAGAAGATGACGTTCTTGATGTTGGTGATCGAGTCGACGATTCGGCCGGTCAGCTGGGCCTTGGCCTCGCTGTGGGCCGCGCCGAACGTCGCGATCCGCTTGCCCATCAAGGTGGTCACCAGCACGTAGACGGCCAGCCAGGCCAGCAGGATCGCGGCGAACGTCGGCTGGGTGCGGAAGAACAGCGTCAGCAGCAGCCCGCACTGGACGGCCAGCGGCACGTAGTCCCAGTTGGTGCGCTCGAACAGCGTGACCGTCTGCTCGGGCAGCAACATCGCCCGGTGCGCGACCTTGCCGGTCAGCATGTTGTCGAAGTAAGTCGGGCTGTGGCGCTGCGCATAGGTGAAGACCAGCTGGCGCGCGCGGGCCAGCACCGGGATACGGCTGGAGTAGGAGCAGAACCAGGAGGCCCACTCGACGATGATGAACAGTCCGACCAGCCCAAAGAACGCGAGCAGCGGCGGCCGCAGCAGCCCCCAGGCCCCGGGCGCGCGCAGGTTGGCGCGGACCGCCGTGTCGACGATCCGCTTCATCGCGTAGAACTGCATCACCGACAGCGCGCGCAGCGACAGCGACGCCAGCATCATGCAGACGACCGTGGTCCGGTAGGGGCGCGCGAACAGCCAGAACAGCCGGACGATCGAGCGCGGCAGCTCCTCGGGGACCTCGGTCTCGACGGGGGTCTCGGCGACGACCGGCAGGGCGGTCTCGGCGGCGGTCGTCATGGCGGCCGCAAATATATCGGCCGGATCGCGGATGTCCCGTAGATCCGCGGCTGAGACACCTGATTCCGCCGGAAGTTCCGTGGAACTGCGCGCGCGCTTCCTTGTCCTTCCGATCATGCAGCCAGAAGATCCGCACCCGAGCGCCCGACCCGCCCGGCAGCCACCGGCCGTCGCCGCCCTGGGGTTCTTCCCGCCGGCCGACGAACCGCAGGTCGGCGCCGCCATCGCGCCGGCCCAGATCCACCTGGAGGCCGCGACGCTGCTGGTCGAGGCGTGCTTCCGCGACATCACCATCGCCTCGCGCCTGATGAGGGCGGACTGTCCCGGGCGCTTCTGGATCGGGCCTGCGCGCCGCGCCGACGCGCCGGTGAACCCAGCCTGGTTGCCCGACGCGACCGCCGGGCACGTGCTGGTGGAACAGACGCCGGCCGGACTGGCGCTGAACCTGGCGCCCGCCATGCGCGCCGAGCTGCGCACACCGACGCAGCGGCTGCCCATTCCGCCCGACGTTGGAAAGGCCGATCGGCGACTCGCCCTGCCGGCCGGAGCGCACCTGCGCATCGCCTGCGGCGAGGTCACGTTCGAGCTGCGGGCGGTCGAGGCGCCGCCATTGCTGCCTCGCCCTCGCCTGCCGCCCGGCTGGCAGACGGACCTGCGGTATCCGCTGGGCGTCGCGCTGGTGCTGGCGGCGCTGCTGGGGATCGCGCACATGATCCCGCAGGATCCGCGAGCGCTGTCGCTGGACGTGCTCGGCGTCGATCACCGCACCGGGCGGATGATCACGATCCCGCTCGATGTCGCCAAGCCGGTGATCGATCGGGTGCTGGCCACCACGCACGGCACCGCGGGCGGGGGCGCCGCGGCGGCCCGCGGCCCGTCGGGCCAGGCCGGGGACAAGCTGTCACGCGAGACCGAGCGGCGAGTGGCCATCCGGGGCGCCGCCACGCCGGCCACGGCGCGCGACGCGGCGGCGCGCGTCCGCACCACCGGGGTGCTGGCGGTCCTGAACGGCGCCCGATCCAGCCCGCTCACCGACCTGCTGGCGGACGGCCCCGTCCTGGGCGCCGACGCCCAGGACGTGCTCGGCAACCTGGTCGCGACGACGATCGGGAGCGCGGACGGGGTGGGCGGCCTGGGCACGACGGGGACGGGAAGCGGCGGCGCCGGCACGGGCGACCCGATCCTGGGCACGGGCGCCCTGCCCACCCTCGGGCGTTTCGGGCAGGGGCCCGGCGGCGACAACCACTACGGAAGGGCGGCCGGCAAGCTCGGAACCCGGACGGCGCGCCCGCCCGACGTCATCCCCGGGGATGGCTCGGTGACCGGGCGGCTGGACAAGGAGATCATCCGCCGCGAGGTGCGGCGGCACATGAACGAGGTGCGCTACTGCTACAACGAGGGCCTCACGCGAAGGCCGGCGCTGGAGGGGCGGCTGGTCGTGCACTTCACGATCGCGCCGACCGGCCGGGTGATCGTGGCGGTGCCGCAGAGCTCGACGCTGGGAATGCCCTCTGTCGACGAATGCGTCGCGACCGCCGTGCGCCGCTGGCAGTTCCCGCAACCGAGCGGCGGCGGCCTGGCGATCGTCTCTTACCCGTTCCAGTTCTCGCGCGCCGGGGACTGAAGGTCACTCGCCGAGCAGCAGCTCGTGGATGGCGATCAGCGCACCGACCGGCAGGTTCACGAACCGCAGGCCCATGCCCGAGGGCTGCGACTCGCTCGGCTCCCCCTCGCGCGTCCAGCGCACCTCGGCCCCGACCGAGATGGGTCGGGGCTGGGCCGGCAAGGTCAGCTTGAGCGCCAGCTGGGTGCCGATCTGGCAGGGTCGCTCGGTCGCCACGAACAGGCCCCCGGTTCCGATGTTCTTGCAGGACGCGCCAAAGGAATCGTCGCCGGCGATGACCTCCACCGGGACATCCAGCTGGGCCCGCCCAGACCGCGTCGAAAAATCGCGCATCCCAGATTACCTAGCTACGACCTGAGAACGTGACCATGCACCAGAATTCCCGAAACCGAGAAAAATGTTCTCGCTTCTGAAGCCACCTTCGTGCCGCGCCGCGCCCTCTCATTGAGATAACGCGGGTGCTGCTTCCAATTACTGGGCCAGGTGATTCGCGGTTAACGCGGCATACCAGCGGGCGGCCATCTTTTGGGAGCCTTGCGTGTTGGGGTGGACTCCGTCCCGGGTGTCCATCGTGGCGTCGAACCCGGTGTTCTGGTCGACCGCGATCACCGGCGACGCCGCGGTGCTCTTGCTGGCCGCAAAGCTGGCGATCGCCGTGTTCAGCGCCGGAACGGCGGTGGTGCACCCCGAGCAGCTGCATCCCGAACAGGTCGCCGAGGTGACGTTCATCGGGATGATCTGGGCCAGCAGGACGACGACCGAGGGATTCACGGCGCGCAGCGCGTCGATGATCGTCGCATAGGCGCTGGTGATGCTGGAGGTCGTCTTGGCGTTCCAGACGTCGTTCGTGCCCCAGTGCATCAGCACCACCTGCGGCTTGGTCGCCGCGAACGCCGTCTGCAGGTCGCTGAGCGCGGGACAGAACGGATCGCAGGTCCGGGCGTTGGTCACCCCCGCCACCACCTCGGTGATCAGCGAGCTGCTGTACGCCTGGTTGTCTTGATCGAACCCCATGACGTCGCAGCCGTAGTCGGCCTGCAGGGTGCCGACGAAGTCGATGCGACCGGCGTTGCCGGGCTGCAGGGTCTGCCACAGGAAGTCGCGCCAGCAGGTCGCGCGGGTGATCGAGTCGCCGATGGCCATCAGGCGGAGCGGACCCGCAGCGCCGCCGGCGCCCGCTTGCCCCGCAGAGCCGGCTGCGCCACCCGCCCCGCCTTGTCCCCCTCCGGCGCCGCCGTGACCGGACTGGCCGCCTCGCCCCGCTGCCCCGCCGATCCCACCCAGGCCAGCCGCTCCGGCGGTCGCCCCGCCGGCCCCACCCGGCGCCGAGCCCGCCAGCCCGCCGGTCCCCGGCTGGCCGCCGGTAGCCAAGGCACCACCGGAACCGCCGGTCCCCGGGTGGTCGGGCTCCGAGCTGCTGCAAGAGAGCGCGAGAGTGGCCACCAGAATCGCCCCGGCGAACCGATTCACAGCCGCTAGTGTCGCACGACTGCCCTGACCCGCCCCTCGATCGACGGCCTCCGACGAGCGGCAGCAGGATCCCGCCGCCGCCGGCCGTGCCGCCACGGACGTTCGGGTGCAATGGCGCGACGAGGCCGGTTCAACGAATGGGGCGACGAACTGCAGGTCCTGCCGGCGAGCGCTCCCCGGGTCGAGCTGCGCTGGCAGGGGGGTTGGATGCCGATCTTGTTCGCGAACATCGCGCTCGGATGGGCCGTGGCCGTTCTCCTGCTGGCCGCGCGCTGGCTCGATATCTGGCAGATGGTCCTGCCCGCCAACTTCCCCATCCGCCCCTGGCCGGGTCTGTTCGAGCTGGCCGGCGAGAGCCCCCACCACCACGGGTGAGCTTCAGTTGTTCGACGTCCAGGTGCCGGCGCCGATGTCCAGGCTCCAGCTGACCTGGTAGGTCGGCAGGGAGATCTGCGTTCCGTTGAACACCAGCGGCTGGAAGACGTAGGTGGTCTGATCGTTGTGCTTGCCGGGCGCGGTGGTGTCCTGGTTGCCGTACCAGTGATCGCCCCAGTACACGTAGGTCGTCGACTGCGTGCCGGCCACCGGCATGACCCAGGTGGTCTGGGTCATCCAGGTCAGCTTCCCTTGCGGCGCCAGGTAGCCCTGGTAGGTCCATGGACCGTTCATCGCGGGCGCCGTCGAGTAGAAGTCGTCGTTGGCCCGCCAGCCGGTCTTGTCCGAGCCGATCCAGTAGTAGGTGCTGCCGGCCTTGAACACGGTGGGCGCCTCGGCGCCGCCGGTGGTGCCGTTGATCGCGGAGTACGACTTGGCCGAGACCCAGCTGTGGCAGTCGCTGGA
>DATJWP010000139.1:0-9668 GCA_035578045.1 Polyangia bacterium
CCGCGGCCCGGCGCGGCTCGTCCCCCTCGACGATGAAGTGGCCGTGGTCCTGCTGGATCGAGAAGTGGATCACCCGGAAGCGATCGACCGACGCCCTGGCGATGGCCTGCCGGAGCGCCCCGAACACCCGGGGCGAGCGCAGCGACGGCAGCCCCGGCATCGCCCGAATGGTGACCTGGACTTCCTGCGCGTGGACGTCCGCGGGCCGGCCACGCATCATCCCCCAATCAAGCGGGCGTCTACCGGACCGTCGAAGCGACCGTCGGCCTGAGGCCGACCGCCCGCGCCGAAGAGTCGGGCAGCCCCACCGATCGCCCGGCGGGCCCGTTTTTGTTCTCAGGGCCGGCGGATGCGCAGGAACTTCGGGTTGACCAGCAGCAGGACTGACGGCAGGAAGGCCACCGTCGCGGCGCTGCTGGTCACCATCGTCAGCGCGACGAGCACGCCCAGAAGGACGTGCACCTTGAAGAGCGAGAGCGCCAGGCAGAGGTAGCCGCCTGCGACGGCGCTGGCGACGTAGGCGATCGCCTTGCCCGACGTGGTCATGGCGGTCGCCGTCGCCCGGCGCAGATCGCCGGTGCGCTGGAACTCCTCGCGCACCCGGAAGATGAAGTAGACCGCGTAGTCCGCGCCGATGCCGACGGCCATCGCCGAGATGGCCGCCGTCCCCATCGACAGCAGGATCCCGGTCCAGCCCATCAACCCCAGGTTGATCAACGCCGACGTGGCCAGCGGCAGCAACACCAGGACGCCGCCCGTCAGCGAGCGCAAGAGGATCGCCGTGATGACGACGACGAAGATCGAGATCTGGATCAGGTTGATGGTCTTGCCGCGGACCATGGTCTCGTTCAGCGCGATCGCGTTGGTGACGCCGCCGCCGACGTTGGCCGTGACGTTGGTGCCTGCGAAGATTCGGTCCGCGGCGGCCTGGGTCGCCTCCGTCATGGCCTTCATGGCCCGGAAGTCGTCGGTCCTGACGTAGGCGGTGATGACGGCGCGCTGGAAGGGGCGGTCGACCAGGCGGGCCAGATCCTCTTCGTCACCGCCCATCCCGTAGAGGAGCAGATATTGCGCCACCCCCTGCTCGGTGTCGGGCAGCTTGCCGCCGGCGGACGGGTCGATCACCAGGCTCATCTGCCTGAGCAGGTCGGCGATCGAGACGACCTTGCCGATCGGCAGGGGCTGGTGCGTGATGAACGTCGCCAGCTCGTCGATCCGCCGGAGCACGTCCGGCTTCTTGATCGCGTCGGGCGATTGCCCCTCGACCAGCACCTGGATGACGCGCGTCCCGGCCAGACGGGCGTCGGCCAGACGGAACCCGCGCACGGGGGCGTTGGCCTCGAAGAACTGCGCGTTCAGGCTGTTGCCGGCCTCGAGACGGGTGACCCCGATCAGCGCGACGATCAGGATGCCGCCGAACACCCAGAGGATGGGACGCTCGCGTCCGGTTCGGATGACCAGCGCCAGCTTCTCCAGGATCGGGTCGAAGAACTCCTCTTTCTTCTCGCTCTCGGTCTGCTTCTGGTCCGGCGGCGACATCAGCACGCGGATGGCGGGGATGAACGTCATCTCGACGGTCAGCGCCGCGACGATGCCGAACGCCGTGCAGAGGCCGAAGTTCTTGATGGTGGGCAGCCCGAAGGTGGCCAGCGACGCGAAGCTGAGCGCCGCGATCGTTCCGGCGGCCAGCATGACCAGGCCGACCTTGGTGGTCGCCTCGATGACGGCCAGACGGTTCTGCTCGACGCCGGGCAGCTCGGGCCATTCGGCCTGCGCCCGCGCGTACTCCTCGTAAAAGCGCTTGAGGATCTGGACGGAGTGCCCCGCGCCGATCGCCAGAAGCAAGATCGGCGTCATGATGTTCCAGGGGTCCATCGGCGCGCCGACCAAACCCATCAGGCCCAGCGCCCAGAGGACCCCCATGACCGCCGTGACCAGGGGGACGATCATCCCCTGGAGTGTCCGGAACGCCCGGTAGTGCAGGTAGCCGATCATCGCCAGCGCCAGCACGAACAGCAGCCCGACCCGCCGGGTGTAGACCAGCAGCCAGTGCATGATGGTCGGCGCGCCGGCCGCGCGGATCTCCAGCTCAGGCGATCGCTCGGGCGCGACGATCGCCTCCAGCTTGTCGTACAGGTGCTTGGCGCCTCCCGCCTTCTCGAAGTCGTCGAAGTCGACCATCAGCGCGGTGGCCCGCCCGTCGTCGCTGACCAGCAGGCTGGTCAAGAAAGCGTTGGCCTTCACCCGCTCGCGGAAAGCCGCCATCTCGGCGTCGTTCTCGGGCACCTTCGGCGCCAGGGGCGTGATCTCCAGGGCGTCATCGGAGCTGTGGACGTCCTTCACGCGCGGTGACATGAGCGACAGCACGCTGCCCGGCTTGACGCCCGGCAGCTTCTCCAGCTCGTCGGTCATCCGCTTGACCTTGGCCATGATGGACGGCGTGTAGACGGTCCCCTCGCTCGGGTAGACGCCGATGACCGTCATGTACTTGCCGCCGAACAGCTTCTCGATCCGCTGGCCGACGATGACCAGCTTGTTGGCCGAGGGGAGCTGGGCGTCCACGTCCAGCAGGACGTGCAGCCGCGTGGTGAAGAAGCCCAGCACCACCGTCACCAGGGCGACCAGCCCGATGACCAGCTTGGGGTGTCGGACGACCGCGGTCACATAACGACGCAACATGGAACGACCTCGTTTGGTACGGCTATTTGGAGGAGACCAGGGAACGGAGCAGCGGCTCCCGCGTGTCACTCTTGGGCGCGAAGTAGCTGGCCAGGACCACCCGGCGCGCCCCCTCCTCGTGCTCCGTCATATCCAGTAGCACCTGGCCGCCTTCAGAGACCACCACGGTGCGCAGCGCCTGGGGGCTGACCGAGTAGAGCACGCGATCGCCCTTCAGGTAGCCCCGATCCTTGAGCGGGGCGAACCAGTTCGGCAGCGCGTCACCGACGCGGCGCTCGACGTCCCGCGTGATGAGCCCCGCCTCGCGCGCCTGCTCCAGGTTGTCGCGCACCACGCCAATCCAGCGGTTCAGCGGCACGTCGCGCACGAACTGCATCTGCACCACCGCGTGCGGCGCGGCGATGGCGATGGGCGCCAGCTGGTAATCCAGGGCCTCCGAGTAGGCCTGGCCGGCGGCGGTCTGGGCCAGCTTGGCCTGCGTCGGCTTGTCCACCCGGACGTCGATGTCGGCCACGTTGATCTTCAGCAGCGTCTTCTGCAGCCGCATGTGCATCAGCGAGTACGGCCCCTGCCCCAGGTCCGGCGCGTTCAGCGACGGCGGCGGACCGTCGGCGCGGGCGGCCGAGGCAGCCAGACAGGAGACGAGGGCGACGGCCAGGAACGAGCGGTGGTGTTTCATGGTTGGCTCTCGGATTCGGATTGCTTGAACGGCGCCGGAGTTGGCGCGGCCCCCCAGCGGTAGATCAACGCCACTGAAACCAGGTGCGACATGGCGTTGTACGTGCCGGCATTGATGACCGGCCCCGGCAGTCCCGGCGGAAGGTGGCTGCTGCAGTTGTACGGATCGGTGTAGGGGGCCACGCAGGGGCTGGCCGGGACCTGCTGAGGAACGCGCGCGTCGGCCTCGGAGACCGTCTGGGTCAGCATGTACCGCAGCTGGTACGTCAGCGCCACTTCCAGGGCGCCGTCCAGCAACGAGCCGCCCACCGCCCCACCGACCTGGGGGCCACCCGCGAAGTCGACGTTGGCGTAGGCCGGCGCTGCCAAGGCAGACTCATAATACGCGCCGGCCCGCAGCTTCCAGCGATCCGGCACCAGCGCGAAGTCGCCCCCCAGCTTCACGCTGAGCACGTTCTTCCATTGCTTGGGCACCACGATCGTCCCGATGTTGATGTTCGTGGTCGCGGCGTGGGCGACCAGGCCATTCGTGTCGACGGTGAACTGGTTGACCCGCGACCAGGTCTCGTACTCGACGTCCACCTCCAGGTCCCAGCGCTCCACCCCTTGATCGAGGCTGATGTAGCGCAGGCCCGCCCGCGCCATCATCGGCAGCGGCAGGCGGATCGTGACGTCGTTCGCGTTGGGTCCGGTCGCGCCGCGCCTCAGCTGGACGGGGTTCAGGTTCTGGTCCTGCGGGCTGACGGCCAGGGTGCTGTGTGTGACGATGTCCGTCGGGATGACCTGACCGGACGCGGCCACCTCCAGCCAGGGCTCGGGCCGGAACCAGGCCCCGACCCGCGCGTTCATCGTGAACCAGTCGGACCCTTTCGTCTGCGCGAGCAGATCATAGGGACTGGACACCGGATTGATCCCACCCTGAAATGGGTTGCCGTTGATCATCAGCGAGTACTCGAGGCGCGGCACGCTGACCACGTCGGCGGTCACGCCCAGCCCGAAGAGCTCGCGGTACTTCCAGGCCGCCGAGGCCGCGTAGTCCAGGATGATCGCCTGCCGCTGGGTCATCATGTAGTTCTGCCCGCCGGTCACGGGGAACTGCTCCTGCGCGATGCCGGAGGGCGCGTAGACCGCCAGACCGAACCCCCAGTCCTGCAGGCCGAAGTCGGTCGTCACCCCGATGAATGGATCGGCGGCCTGAGCCGGCGCGCCGTTGGTCACGCGCGCAAACGCGACCGTGGGCGCCGTCCCGTTCATCTCCTGCCCCCAATCCAGCGTCGGCGCGCGCGTGTACGCGTAGCTGTTGTACGAGAACTGGTTGCCGACCTCCAGGCGCCAGCCGCGCAGATCGGCCAGGCCGGCCGGGTTGATGCTGATCGCCGTGGGATCGTCGGCCCGGGCCACGAACGCGCCGCCCCGACCGGCGGCGCGCGCGCCCAGCGCACCTCCATAGTAGCCGCCGTCGGCCAGCACGGGTGTACTCGACAGGACGGTCGCCAGGGCGGCGCCCAGCATCCACTTCTTCACGTTCGGGGGCTCCAGGGTGAACGGGGAAACGACAGGCTACTGCGGATTCAGGATCGTGAACGCGAGCGGCGCCGGGACCGAGCAAGTGCTGCAGCGGAGCGCCATGGCGTACGTTCCCGCGTCGCCGAAGCCCGAGAACACCGTCCCGTCCGTCAGCTTGGCGCCGGTCAGATCGAAGGACGTCGTGCCGGCCGAGAACGTCGCCTGGTACAGCTTGTCGGCGTTGACCTCGACGTCCAGAAAGTGCGTTTGCAGATCGGAGGCCGACATCGACTGGTAGTAGCCGACCTCGATGCCGTCGATGTTCCCGAACTGGATCGGCTGGCCGAAGCCGTCCTTGGTGAGCTTGCCCCAATCGACCGGGTACGACGGTCCCGCCTTGGGGATGTTCATCGGCGTGCCCAGCGTGGCCGAGAAGTTCAGCGGGCCGCAGCCGTCGGGGGCGCTGACCGTGGTGGCGCTGTTCGACGCCATCGGCTGCAGGATCGCCATCGACTCGGCGCCCTGGCCGAGCTTGGTGGTGTTGCTGAACAGCAGCAGGTACAGCGTGCTGGATGACTCGACATAGTCGGTCATCGGGCTCAGCTTCGGGCTCGGGCCCAGCGAAGAGAGCATCGTCGTCGTCGGATAGGGCATGGTCACGAAGTCCTGAACGAAGTATTTGTAGACCTCGTTCGCGTTGAAGACCCCGACGGCCAGATCGGCCTCCAGCGCGGCCTGCGTCTTGTTGCGGAACGCCGCGAGCGTCACGCTCTGGATTCCCGTGGCTGGGTGACAGAGCAGGTCCTTCTGGATGGTGGACCAGTCGAGGGTCACGTCCATCCCGCTGGCGGTCGGAATGACGGGAATGTTCAGCTGGCTCGTCGCCGTGTAGTTGTTGGCGTCGACCATGGCCGTGCCGGTCGTCGTTGGGTTGCTGCTGCTGCCACAGGCAACCAGCGAAGCGGCCAGAACGGGCGCCGCCAAACGCCGCGCGAACCGAAGACAGGAGAGAAAGGGGGAGGTGGAGGTCATTCCCCGACCTTACAACCGAATGTCGTCGGAACTCCTCCAGAATCGCACGCCATTTCGTGCGTGCCGTTCAGATCCGCGAGGTTGAAAAACCGGCTCACGAAATCGTGCCTGACGCGTCGTTTTTTTCCTGTATTTTCGGGCTGTATCGCTGGTTTCGAACGGATTGGGGTGTGCTAGTTTGGAGTCCACCCCCCCGAGGCTGTTCTTGAGCTTGCCCGAACTGTATCTCTCCCGCCCGGGCGTTGCGTTTCCCGAGCACCGGGTCGACAACGCCGAAACCATTCGTCGCGTCCGCGCGCGCTTCAAAGGCAACTCCGACGAGTTCGCCCCGGTCGCCGCTGCCATCGAGCACGTGCTCGGCCTGTGCAAGACGCAGGTGCGGTACATCGAGCCCAACGTGCGCCCCGGCAGCGTCGCCGACCTGGGCCTCAAGGCGGTCAACGCGTGCCTGGAAGAGAACGCGGTGTCGCTGGACGAGGTCGACCTGGTCATCTGCGGCAGCATCGCCCGCCAGTACTTCGAGCCCGCGACGTCGATGGAGGTCGCCGCCAAGCTGGGCCTGAAGAAGACGCACGCGTTCGACGTCACCGCCGCCTGCGTCGGCCACCTGGAAGCGATCCAGACGGCAGCCGCCTACCTGAGCCTGCACCCGAATTACCGGACGGCGCTGGTGTTCACGTCCGAGCTGTCGGACCACTTCCTCAGCTACGACATCCAGACCGTCCGCGACCTGCAAATGAAGACGGCGGGCCTGACCATTGGCAACGCCGCCGCCTGCGTGTTGCTGCGGCGAACGCCGTTCGAGCGCGGCGGGATCAAGCTGCAGGCGATCCACACGTTCACCGCGCCGGATCACTGGCACCTCTGTCAGGTGCCCATCGACGGGACACTGGTCTCCTCTTCCGTCGAGCTCATGCGTCTGGGAAAGTACATTCCGCCGTTCGTGGCCGAGCGGCTGGCGGCGTTGGGAATGACCCCGAACGACATCGACCATTACGTCTTTCACCAACCGAGCGAGATCATGGTCCGGAAGATCCTCGAGGACATCGGCGTCGACCCCGCCCGGGGCGTCTACACCCACGCGCTGTACGGCAACACCGCCAGCGCCAGCGTCGGCGTGACGTACCGGCAGCTCTTGCAAGACCGCCCGGTCAAGCTCGGCGACAAGCTGGTGCTGGGCAGCGCGGCGGCCGGGTACTCGATGGTGATGATCACCGGCACCTGGACCAGCTCGCAGAGCTGAGCGCAGAGAGACATGTCCAGACAGGCCGTCGTTACTCCGTTCCTGCACCCTCGCCCCCTCCGACATCCAACCACCATGACCGCGCTTTGCGCCGGTCTGACCACCGCGTTGCTGGTGGCCCTTGGCGGCGGTCGCGCCAGCGCTCAGCCGGCAGGCGGCGTGCCGAGCGGTGACAACCCGCCCGGCACGCCGCCTGCCGGCGCGCCGAGCACCGAGACCCCGTCATCCGACGCGGTTGGGAGCGAGCCGTCAGAGGGGAGCCCCGGGCTCTTCGAAGACGCCACCAAGGCCGTCCCCACGCCGGCGGCCAGCTCGGGTGCGCCGCTGGCCGGCCCGTCCGGCTTCCAGCTTCACGGCTACGTGCGCGGCGACATGTTCGCCGGCAAGGTGTCGGACGTGCAGGCGGCCGAGCTGAAGTCGGGCTACGGCGAGCTGGCGATCATCGCGCGCACGCCGAAAGAGTCGTTCGGGGACGCGTTCGCCGAGGCGCGCATCCGGTACGGCCTGCAGGGCGACGGAACCCAGGCGACGGTCGTCGACCTGCGCGAGGCCTACGCCAACGTGTACGCCGGGCCGTTCTCGCTGCGGCTCGGCCAGCAGATCATCGTCTGGGGCCGCGCCGACGCCCTGAACCCGACCAGCAACCTGACCCCCGTCGATTTCCGGGTCAAGTCGCCGCTGGAGGACGACATCCGCCTGGGCAACCCCGGGGCGCGCGCTTTCCTGAAGTTCGCCCCGTTCCGGCTGGAGGGGGTCTGGATGCCGATCTACCTGCCGACGGAGCTGCCGGCCGTCGCGCTGCCCCAGGACGTCTACTTCACGACGCCGGTCTACCCGTCGCTGGATCTCCGCAACGCCACCGAGGGGGCGCGCCTGCACCTGGAGCTGCCCGCCATCGAGATGTCGGTCTCCTACGTCTACGGCTGGGCGCTGTTGCCGGGGCTGACGCGGACCGGGCTCACCTTGACGGCCAACCCGGACATGACGCCCGGCACGGAGCCGCCGTCGGTGCTGATCTCACGGACGGCGTATCACCAGCAGGTCTTCGGCTTCGACTTCTCGACGGCCCTGGGTGAAGTGGCGACCCTGCGCGGTGAGGCCGCCTACCGCCTGCCCGAGGGCTACAACATCCCGAACAGCTTCTCCAACATCAACGACCACCACGTCGCCTACCCCGATCTGCAGTACGTGCTCGGCGCCGATCACAACTTCGGATCGCTGAGCATCATCGTGCAGTACATGGGGCGGTACGTGACCGCCAGCGACTATCAGAAGCAGACCGGCCCCGAGATGCCGCTGGACGCCGCCAAGCTGGCCACCCAGCCGCCGGGCGACGAGAAGCCCGTCGCGCAGATCGTCGACTCGCAGCTGGCCAAGACCAACCAGATCCTGTTCTCGCAGACGGCCAAGCTCCAGCACCTGGGGACCCTGCGGTTCGAGTGGCTGGGCGCCCACGACACCCTGTCGATCTCGTCGCTCTGCATGTACAACTTCACGACGCACGAGTGGGTGGTCACACCCCGGATCGGCTATCACTTCTCGGACGCGGTGATGGCCTACGTCGGCGCCCAGGTCTTTCATGGTCCCCCCGACACCCTGTTCGGCCTCATCGACGCCGAGCTGAGCGCCGGCTACGTCGAGCTTCGCTACACGTTCTGAACGGAGGATTTCCCAATGCGTCGCACCCAGCATGCACTCCTGGCCCTCACGACCCTTCTGGCCGCGGGATCGACCGCGGCGGCCGCCCCGTCGCCCCGCGAGATCATGGACAAGGTGACCGTCACGCGAAAGCTCGACGGCTCCGAGGCGCAGGTCAAGATGACCACCATCGACGACAAGGGGCAGTCGCGCGAGCGCGAGCTCAGCATGGCGACCAAGCTGTACGACGGCGGCAAGACCGAGAAGCGCGTCTACCGCTTCCTGTCGCCCGCCGACGTGCAGGGGACCAGCATCCTGGTCTACGACTACGAGGCCAAGCCCGACGACGTCTGGATCTACCTCCCGGCGCTGCGCAAGACCCGCCGGGTGGTGAGCTCGCAGAAGGCCCAGAGCTTCATGGGGAGCGAGTTCTCCTACGGCGACCTCAACATCCCGGCCCTCGACGACTTCGACTACAAGCTGGTCAAGGAAGAGGCGGTCAAGGGCGAGCCCTGCTGGGTCATCGACCTGACCCCCAAGAGCAAGGACGTGGCCGACAGCGAGGGCTACTCGAAGAAGACCTACTGGGTCAGCAAGGACAAGTACGCCGTGATGCGCGGCCTGTACTACGACAAGGACGGCAAGCTGCTGAAAGAGCTGGTGGCCGAGAACATCAAGCTGCTCGATCCGAAGAACAAGCGCTACCGGGCCATGCACATGGAGATGGTCAACAAGCAGAACGGGCGCAAGTCGGTGTTCGAGTCGACGAAGATCGCGTTCGCGCCGAACACCAAGGACGAGTACTTCACGACCGCGTATCTGGAGCGCTAGGCAGCGGAGGCGGACCCCTCCCTGACCCTCCCCTCCGCTTCGCGGAGGAGAGGGGAACGGA
>DATJWP010000140.1:0-2246 GCA_035578045.1 Polyangia bacterium
CGTCCGTCTGACCGCAGGGCGCCAGCCCTGACCTCTCCCGGCACCTACGGTGCCGACCTCCCCGCTGCGCGCGGAGGTGCGGAGCAGAGCCAGACGAGGGTGAGAAGGACGAGCCACGCGCCGGCGTCCGTCTGACCGCAGGGCGCCAGCCCTGACCTCTCCCGGCACCTACGGTGCCGACCTCCCCGCTGCGCGCGGAGGTGCGGAGCAGAGCCAGACGAGGGGGGCAGTCCGCATCGCACCCGCAATTGCCGAACATCGGGTCGCACGCCCCTTCGGAGCAGAGGAAGCCTCTGGGGCAATCCGCCTGGGTCTGGCAGCAGGTCGCCTGGGCGCCCCGGCTCGCCAGCAGCCCGCCACCCGCCACCACAACCAGCCCGAGCAGACGCCTCATGTGACCGAATGGTGGCCGGCCGGCCGGTCCTTCGCCTTCAAAACGATTTGGCGAACAGACCCCGGACGCGGGCCATGCGCTCGTCCAGGTCGGCGGCCAGCGCGTCGGCCGTGATTCCGAAGCTGCGGGCCAGCGGTGACAGGTCGCGCGGCGAGATCACCGCCTGCGGGCGATCGATGAGCAGGCGCAGCCGCAGCGACACCCGCCGCAGCGCCGCGTAGTCCTGGGCCAGCGTGCCCGGCCAGCCCAGCTCGACCAGCCGGTCGAGCACGTCCATCGTCGACGTGGTGCGGACCTGGGGGTCGCTGGCGTGCCGGAGCTGGCCCAGCGCGGCCAGCAGCTCCAGGTCCATGATGCCGCCCGGATCGAAGTGCAGGTGGCGCGACCCCTCCGGCACCTTGCCCCGCTCGCGCTCGACGCGACCGCGCAGGCGGCGGAGCTCGGCGCGGAACGTCTCGTCGTCGAAGGGCAGATCGAACGCCAGCGCCTCCAGCTCCCGATCCCGCTCCCGGCGCGCACCGGGCGGCTCGCCGCTCCAGACGGCGCGCGCGCGCAGCAACGCCACCCGCTCCCAGGCCGCCGCCTCTTCGCGGTGGTAGCGGCCGAAGGACTCCCACGACGTCACCAGCAGCCCCTGCTCGCCCGACGGCCGCAGGCGCGTGTCGACCGAGTAGAGCCGCCCTTCTTCCAGCATCGCCTCCATGGCGGCGATGAAGCGCACCGACGCGCGGGCGAACCACTCGCGGTCGTCGACGCCGGTGTCGCTCTCGCCGGCGCCGCCGAAGAGAAAAACCAGGTCCAGATCCGACCCGTAGCGCATCTCGCGCGCGCCGAAGCTGCCCAGGCCCAGCACCGTCAGCGCCGTCCGCGGCCTACCCAGCCGCGCCACCAGGGCCGGCAGCGTCGCCTCGATCCCCGCCTTCAGGCAGACCTCGGCCAGATCGCTGAGCTGCTGGCAGACCTCGCCCGGCGCCAGGCTGCCCGCGACGTCGTGCATGCCGATGCGCAGGATCTCCTCGGTCTGGAACAGCCGGATCTCGTTCAGCCGCCGCTCCTCGTCCCCTGCCTCGAACTCGGCCAGCCGGCGCTCCAGCCGGGCCAGCAGCTGGTCGCCCGACCGCACGCGCTCGCCCAGGCCGTCCAGGAACGGCTCCCACATCTCCGGGTGGCGGACCAGCAGGTCGGCCAGACGGTCGCTGGTGCCGAACAGCGTCCCCAGCATCCGCACCAGCCGGGGGTGATCGCGGAGCAGCGCCATCAGCCCCACCGAGCCGCGCAGCGCCAGGTCGCGGAAGTGGTGGAGCGCCCGGTCGGGATCGGGCGAGGCGATCGCCTCCTCGAGGAACGGGACCGGCATGCGGGCGCCCACCAGCTCCAGGGTGTCGGCGGCGGTCTCGACGTCGCGGAACCCGACCGCCCGGGCGCGCCGCTCGCGCTCCGCGCGGTCGCGCATCGGGTCCAGCAGGCGCGCGGCCTCCAGGTGCGCCTCGGGCGGGACCTCGCCCAGGGTCGCCGCGATCGCCTCGACGGCCGCCCGGGTGGCGGCGACGTCCGCGTCGAAGCTGCGAAGGTCCGTGTAACCCAGCCCGCGCGCGAAGCGCTCGCGCGCGGCGTCCTCGCCGGGCAGCCGGTGGCGCTGCGCGCCGGTGGCGACCTGGACCCGATGCTCGAGCCGCCGCCAGAAACGATACGCGTCGAGCAAGGTCTGCGCCTCGCGCGCCCCCAGCAGGCCCGCGACCACCAGCCGGGGCAGCGCGCGCGGCGTGTTGCGCTCGCGCAGGTCGGGGCGCTTGCCCGCGTGCAGCAGCTGCAGCGCCTGCACCACCATCTCGACGTCGCGGATGCCGCCCGA
>DATJWP010000141.1:0-5587 GCA_035578045.1 Polyangia bacterium
AACATTCCCCAGGCGATGTTCACGATCCCGAACGACTGATAGTTGCCGCAATGAGTCCCGTTCTGAACGCTGCAGAGCGCCGTCTCGACACCGGCGCCGCAGGTCGGGTACGCCTGGCAGGATGCGTTGTCGGACAGCGCCCATCAACGGCGCGCTGGGCATCGCCATGGACATGGGGATCCTGCTCGAGGCCCAGAACGGCGCCATCTGCACGCTCAGCCTCTCGTTCAACAACGACGGGCCGCTGGGCACCTTCTTCCGCTACATCGGCGACACGGGGACCTACATCGCCCGCTACGACGACCTCTTCAACGGCAAGGAGGAGAAGATCGACGTCTCGCGGGTCGCGGTCTCGATGAACGGAATCGAGCTGCAGGACCGCGAGTTCTTCGCCGCCATCGCCGAGGGACGCGAGCCCAACGCCAGCGTCGCGCAGGTGCTCCCGTGCTACGAGACGCTGCAGGCCATCGAGCAGCAGCTCACTGCGCGATACAGTACTGCTGCATGACCGACCAGACTGCGTTGGCGATCACCTGAGCCCCCATGTCGTTCGGCAAGATGCCGCCGCTGGCCTGGTTGGTGTACGCGTCCGACCAGAGCGGCTGCAGGTCGATGAAGTGGCATGGCACGGCGCTCGCCATGCACTCCTGGTAGAGAAGCGGGTGCAGCTGCGCCACGCCCGGGATGTTGGGCAACTCCGGGACGAGGAAGTAGATGATCTGCGTGACCGTCTTGTCGGCGGCGACCTTCGTCAAAAGATCATCGAAGGTGCTGGCGACGGCAGAGTAGGTCGCCTGTGAGTTGTTCGCGTAGGTGTCCAGCGTGCCGCCGTCCATGATCAGGACCTTGGCCGGTGCCATCGCCTCCTGGTCGACGTACTGAGTCTCGATCGCCGCGATCAACTTGCCGTTCTGCGCATCGACGGTGTAAGTGTCGCTGGCGCCGATGGCCCCGGCCTGCCGGGCCAGGGTCTGAACGGCGGGGACCTGGCTGCCGGGGATCGTGACCCACCCATCCCCGATCCAGACGACCTGGCTGGCAGGGACCTGGGCGTGGGGACAGGATCCGTCGGGGTTGTTGCTGCCGCCGTTGCCGCTGCCGCCGCCGTTGCCGCTGCTGCCCCCGTTGCCGCCGCTCCCGCCGTTGCCGCCGCTGACGTTGCTGAGGTGGATCAGCTCGCCGCCGCACCCGGTCGCGGCCGCGGCTGCGGCCAGGGCGCCAGCAATGCACGCGACCAAAACCGACCGAGCCATCCGACGATGCTACCATCGGCGCGATGACGCCGGGCGCCGCCCTGCTGGTCGCGCTCTTATCCCAATCGCCGAGCGGCGCGCCGCCCGAGTCCGCGCCCACCAAGCTGAGCCTGAACGTCCGCGCGCCCGCGGACTGTACGTCGCGCGCCGATCTGGCCGCCCGGATCACCGCCCGCTCGCCCCGCATCGAGGTGGCCGACGACGGGCCGATCGTCGCGCAGGTCGTCATCACTGCGCCGCGCGCCGGGGGCGCGGTCGCCGACATCGTGCTCGGGACCGCCGGCACCGACCAGACACCCCGGCGGGTCGTGGCCCGCTCCTGTGCCGAGGCGGCCGACAGCGCCGCCCTGATCATCGCGGTCACGCTCGATCCACTCCTGAGGCGGAAGTCGACGCCGGGCCACGCCGAGGCGCGCCGGAGCGCCGGCGAAGCCGCGACACCGGCCGTTCCGCCTCAACCAGGGCCTGCCGCCGCCCCTGCACCACCACCGGCCCCGCGTGCGCCGCCCCCGCCACCGCCGGCCCCGCGTGCGCCGCCCCTGCTGCCGCCGCCGCCCCCGCCCGTGGCGGCGGTGACGGCGCCTCGACCGCCGATCGCTCCGCCTCCCGCGAGCCGGCGCGAGCTGAGCGCCGCGCTGGGCGCACAGACGATCTCCGGAGCCGTTTCGGCGATTCTGCCCGGGGTTGCGCTGTACGGGACGGCGGGGCTGGACCGCCAGGGGTTGTGGTCGCCTGCGCTCGTCCTGGGCTTGGCGCACGCCTGGCGGTCAGACCTCGACGAAAACGGCGGCGCCGCGTCGTTCACGCTCGACGCGCTCAGCCTGGACGCCTGCCCACTGCTGCTGCGCTGGTCGGGCCTGGCGGCCCGGCCGTGCGCGTCCGGGTTGATCGCCCGCCTCGCTAGCCAGGGCTCGAACACCCCACAGACCGCACAGGCCGCCGGCGCGGTTCGGCCGTTCGGCGCGGCGGGCGCGGCGCTCTCCGCGACCTGGGGCTCGCGCTGGCAGCTGTTCGCGCGGCTGGGCCTCGGGGTCACGCTGCTGCGCGACTCGTACGCGCTCGCGTCGGTGTTCTATCGCGCCGCCCCCGTGACCCTGTCGGCCACGCTGGGGGTGGGCACGAGCTGGCGTTGACCGCGGGCTACCGAGGCGCCGGCCGGTCCGACAGCCCGACCAGCTCCGACACGCGGTTCGCCAGCAGGCTGCCCCGATGCTCGCCGATGAAGCGGGTGGCCTGCGCGCGGGCCTCGGCCTCGCGGCCCGCTTTCATGAGCGCCTCGATCGCCAGCGCGGACGCCTCCGGGCGGAAGCTGCCCGACGGGTAGCGGTCCTGGTATCGGCGCAGCAGCTCGAGTGAGCGCTCCGGCGACCCGGTCGTCAGCGCCTGCCGGGCCGAATCGACCAGCGCGATCTGATCGCGCAGGTCGCCCTCGGCCACCGCGGGGTGACCATGGCGCCGTGGCGCGACACCGACCGAGGTCCGTTCGGCCGGCATCGCGGCGGCCGCCGGCAGCGGCTCGCCGGGCGCCGGCTGGAGCGGCGCGGGCTGTTCGGGTGCAGGCTGGGGCGCAGAGATCCGCGCCGGCTGGGATGAGGGCGTACGCCAGGAGCGGACGCCGACCACCGCGCCCGCCACCGCCAGCCCGAATACCGCGGCCGAGACCCACGGCCAGGTCGTCCAAACCGTCGACGTCGCCGCAGCCGCCGTCGCCTTCGTGGCGGTCGCGCCCGCGGCCAGCGTCTTCGCGGCGGTCGCGACGCCGATGCTGGTCGCGGTCACGCCCAGCGCCCTGGCCATCCGCGCGGACGCCGCCGCGGAGGGGCCCTTGTCGCGAGCGGCGCCCAGCACGCGCCGCTCGAAGTCGGTCGCATCGCCGGCGAGCAGGCGCTCAGGCAGATCGGTTGGCCCCCGGCTCATGACTCCCCTTCCTTCTGAAGACTCTTCTCGATGCGCGCCGCCGCGGAGCGGAACTGCTCGCGTGCGCGACGCAGGCGCGAGGCGACGCTCCCCAGCGGGATCTCCAGCAGCCTGGCGATCTCCGGCGACGTCAGCCCCTCGATCTCGTAGAGCACGAATACCTCGACCAGATCAGAGTCGATCTTCGACAGCACCAGGTCACAGATCTGTCCGTCCGCGTGGGCGTCGCTGGTGTCCCGAAGCTCCGATGACCGCTGATCCATCTCGTCGTCCAGCTGCCAGCGCACCGTCTTTCGCCCCAGCGTGTGCGCCACGCGCAGGGCCGACCCCAGCAGGAACGCGCGCTCGCTCTCGGGCGGGATGTCGTCCAACCGCTCGGCCGCCAGCAGGAACGTCTCCTGGGCGGCGTCCTCCGCAGCCTCCGGCGTCAGCCCCCGCCGGCGCAGGGCGCGCCACACCGTGGCATGGTGGGTGTTAAAGATCTGCTCGAGCCGACCGCGGTCCACCTGGGAAGAAGCTGCACGCTTGGCGGACACGGTCATTGCACGGGCCCTGCACCTTCAATAATGCAGGCTCTCCGACGAATCGATCACGGAAACAGCCGGGTCCGTCGACGAAATTCGTGATATCCCACATGTGTGGCGGACAGGTACGATCTCGTCGTGACCGGCCGCAACAAGCTCGAGGTCGCCACCAAATCGGGGAAGCTGGGAATCGAAACGCCGCGCGCCCTCATCGCCATCCGTCGAGTGGACGGCCGGCCACGGCGCGGTCAGCGGACGACGTCGCTGACCGCGATCTCGACGTCCGGAAACGCCTGCAGTCGAATCGTCTCGCCCGGACGGGCCAGCCTGACCTGCCGATAGGTGTCATCACCGGGATCGGTGCGAACCTCGATCGTTCTTGCGACCAGGTCGACCAGCCAGTACTCCGGAACGCCGACCTCGGCATAGATCCTGGTCTTCACCCGCCGGGCTCGGGCTCTGAAATCTCAGAAGCGACGAAGGGCAATTGCGGGCGCACGCCGGCGCGCGGGGCCAGGGACAGCACCAAGAGCTGATTGAGCCGCTGAATCGCGGCCGCGTGGCGAATCCCCCGGGGGCTCATCTCGACGATGAGTCCTTCGAGAAGCTCGACCTTCTCGTCCTCGAAGAACCCCTGGCCGACCATCCATTCATACTCCGCGCGACGGAACGGGCGTAGCCGCTCCGTCGAAACGAGGTCTTCGATATGGGGCTGGCCGGGCAACACACCAAGGGTACCACGGCGTCTTCGGCCGGCGGCGGCGCCCGGTTGCGGCCCCCCGCACCGGAATCGGGTAAATTGAAGGCCAACCCGATGTCGGAAAGGATCGTCGAAACGCGCTCGCGGAAGCTGCGCGTGCTGCAGGCCGAGCGCGAGGCCGTAGGCGCGGCGCCCGTCGAGCGCCCGCGGTTCCAGCCCAAGCCGGAGTGGATCCGGATGAAGATGCCGCGCGGCGAGGTCTTCTTCGACCTCAAGCAGCGGGTCGCGGAGCTGGGGCTGCACACGGTCTGCGAGAGCGCCTCCTGCCCCAACATCGGCGAGTGCTGGAACCGGCGCTCGCTGACCATCATGATCCTGGGCGGGATCTGCACCCGCTCGTGTCAGTTCTGTGACGTGCCGACCGGGCGCCCGCTGCCGCCCGATCCCGGCGAGCCCGAGCACGTGGCCACCATGCTGGGCGAGCTCGACCTGCGCCACACGGTCATCACCTGCGTCGACCGCGACGACCTGGCGGACGGCGGCGCCGACCACTGGGCCCGGACGATCCGGGCGGTCAAGCGCCGCAGCCCCCGGATGGTGCTGGAGGTGCTGGCCGGCGACTTCAAGGGGGACACCGCCGCCGTCGACACCGTGCTGGCGGCCGGCCCCGACGTCTTCGCCCACAACCTGGAGACCGTGCCCCGCCTCTCGCGCCAGGTGCGCGTCCAGGCCAGCTACGCGCGGTCGTACGCCGTCCTCCGGCACGCCACCGAGCGCGGCGCCATCACCAAGACCGGCCTCATGCTGGGGCTGGGCGAGGAGCTGGACGAGGTGCGCGAGGTCATGCGCGAGCTGCGCGGCCTGGGCGTCCACATCCTGACCCTGGGGCAGTACCTGCGCCCCTCGCCCCGGCACCTGGCGGTGGCCCGCTTCGTCCCGCCGGCCGAGTTCGACGCGCTCAAGGCCGAGGCGCTGGCGCTCGGGTTCCCGCACGTCGAGTCCGGACCGATGGTCCGTTCCAGCTATCACGCCGACGGCCAGCGAGACATAGTCCTGGGCCTGCGCACCCTCAAGAGCGAACACCATCGCGTGGGGGAGCGCGAGCTCCGCTCGCGCGAGCCCTTCGCGGGGAGCCCGGGACCCTCCCAGGGTCCCGAACACCATCGCGTGGGGGAGCGCGAGCTCCGCTCGCG
>DATJWP010000142.1:0-4484 GCA_035578045.1 Polyangia bacterium
TTCGACATCACCGGCACCAGCGCCGAGATCGACGCCCGCGTGCGGGAGCGGCTGGCGGCCGGCCAGCCGCTGTACGAGATCGACGAGGCGGCCCTGGCGGCGCTGGCCCCCGACTTCGTGTTGACGCAGACCCACTGCGAGGTGTGCGCGGTCAGCCCGGCCAACCTGGAGGGGGCGTGCAGACTCGAGCGCCGGCAGGTGGTGGCCCTGACCAGCGGCAGCGTCGAGGGCATCCTGGACGGCTTCCGGCGGGTGGCGGGCGTGCTGGGCGTGCCGGCCGCCGGCGAGGCCCTGATCAGCCGCCTGCGCGCCGGGCTGGGGCAGATCTCGGCGGTCACGGCGGACCTGCCCCGACCCCGGGTCGCCTGCCTCGAGTGGATCGAGCCGATCTTCGCCATGGGCAACTGGGGGCCGGAGATCGTCCAGGCGGCGGGCGGCGCCTGCGTCATGGGCATCGCCGGCGAACACTCGACCGCCGTCCCCTTCCAGGCCCTGGCCGACGCCGATCCCGACGTGATCGTGGTCGCCCCCTGCGGGTACGACCTGCGCCGGACGGTGGCGGAGCTGGGGACGCTGACCGGCCGTCCCGAATGGCGGGCCCTGCGGGCCGTCCGCGACGGCCGCGCCTACGCCGCCGACGGAAACCTGTATTTCAACCGATCCAGCCCCACGCTTTTCGAGACCCCGAACCTGCTGGCCGAGATGCTTCACCCGGACCGGTTCGCCCCCGGCCACCGGGGGGTGGCCTGGGCGGCCATCCGTCACTGACACGGAATTTACAAACGGACGCTGGTGCCGCCCGGCCGTTCGTGCCATTTCAGTGTCATGGCCGATACGCCGGGGGCGTCGGGGTCCCAGGATCTGTTCGCGATCTTGCGCAGCGAGGTGAACGAGCTGGGACACGGGCTCGGTCACGCGATCGTGGCGCTCTCGGGGGAAGCGCTGTTCAACAGCGAGGAAGAAGTCCGTGCGCTCACCAAGGAGGCCCGCCGCAGCGGCGGCGCCTCCGCGCGGGATCGCCTGCGGGCGCGCATCTCGGCGCTCTCCCTGGACGACGCCGAGGGGCTGGTTCGCGCCTTCTCGCTGTACCTGCACCTGGCCAACACCGCCGAGGAGCGCCACCGGATGCGGGTCAACGCGACGCGCGAGAGCGCCAGCCTGGACGCGCCGCGCCCGCAGTCGATCCCGGCGCTGGTCGCGTCGCTGAAGCAGGAGGGGTGGGCCCTGGACGAAGTGGTCCGCCTGCTCGGCTCGCTCCGGTTGCACCTGACGTTCACGGCCCACCCGACCGAGACGCGCCGCCGCACCGTCCGCCACCACCTGAACGAGATTGCCGCCGATCTGGACCACCTGACGCCCGGGGCTCCCGGGGCGCCGCCGCGCTCCCGCTCCACCGTCGACAGCGCCCGGCGCGATCTGCACGCCCGCGTCGCGCTGCTGTGGGGCACGTCCGAGCTGCACAGCGCGCGTCCGACCGTCGAGGACGAGGCGCGCGGAGGCCTGGCCTACCTTCCGACGGTGCTCTGGACCGTGATCCCCCGCGTGGTCGACGAGCTGGAACGCGCCGTCGAGGTCCACTACGGCAGCCGGCCGGCGCTGCCGCCGCCGGTGGTGTTCCGCAGCTGGATCGGCGGCGATCGTGACGGCAACCCGAACGTTCTCCCCGACGTCACCCGCTGGGCCCAGGACTTCGCGCGCGGCGAGGCCATCGCGCAGTACACCACGGAGATCGATCGACTGACGCGCGATCTCTCCGTGTCGGATCACCAGGTGCGCTTCCCCGAGGCGCTGCGGCAGGAGATCGACGACGTCCTGTCGGGCATCGCGCTCCCCGCGCCGCTGCGCACCGAGCCGTTCCGCTGCCTGTGCATCGGCATGCGCGAGAAGCTGGCCGCCGTCGCCAACCCCAAGGAGGACGCGCCGAGCTATCACGACATCCGCGACTTCCTGTCGGACATCCGGACGGTCAGCGAGGGACTGTCGCGGATCGGGCTGCCCGAGGCGGCCGCCACGGAGGTGCGGCCGCTGGAGCTGCGCGCCCGCGTGTTCGGCCTGGATCTGGTGGCGCTGGACCTGCGCGAGGAGTCGCGCGCCCACGGCGCCGCCGTGGCCGAGCTGATGCGCGTCGGCGGCGTAACCGACAACTACGAGTCGCTGGACCGCCCCGCCCGCGAGGCGCTGCTGGTGCGCGAGCTCGCCTCGGCGCGGCCGCTGGCGCCGATCGGACATCGCCCGACCACCCGCGCGCTGGAGGTGGCGCTGGGCGCGCTGCGGGTCTGGCGGGCGCGCGGCGCCTACGTGGTCAGCATGACGCACGCCGCCTCGGACCTGCTCGAGGTGATGGTCCTGGCGCGCGAGGTCGGCCTCTATCGCCCGGGGGGCGCGCTGCCGTTCGACGTGGTGCCGCTGTTCGAGACGCTGGCCGATCTGAAGAGCGGGGGAGCCGTGGTCTCGCGGCTGCTCGACAACCCGGCTTTCCTGGCCCACGTGCGCGGCCGCGGCGGCCTCGAGATCATGATCGGGTACTCGGACTCCAACAAGGACGCCGGCTTCCTGGCAGCGAACTGGGCGCTCTACCAGGCCCAGGAGTCGATCACGGCGGCGGCGCGCCCCTTCGGCGTGCCGGTCTGGTTCTTCCACGGACGCGGCACGTCGACCGCCCGCGGCGGCGGCAGCGCCGGCCGGGCCATCGCCAGCTTGCCGCCCGGCACGGTCGGCTCACGCATCCGACTGACCGAGCAGGGAGAGGCGCTGGCCGACCGCTACAGCCAGCCCGACCTGGCCTATCGCAACCTGGAGCAGCTGCTGTTCCACCTGGGGCAGGCGGCCGCGCGCGACACCCGCGGGAAGGCGGCGCCCATTGAGGGGGCCTGGCGCGAGGCCCTGGAAGAGGCGTCGCGGGCGTCGACGGCGGCCTACCGCGCCCTCCTGGCCCAGCCCGGCTTCTTCGAGTTTTACGAGCAGCTCACGCCGATCCGGGAGATCGGCGCGCTGAAGATCGCCAGCCGGCCGGTCTACCGCTCGGGGCGGGTTCGCGAGATCACCGACCTGCGCGCCATCCCCTGGGTGATGTCCTGGACCCAGGTGCGGCTGCCGGTGCCGGCCTTCTTCGGCCTGGGCGAGGGGCTCGAGACCATCCCGCTGGCGCTGCGCCGCCAGCTGTTCCGGAACTGGCCGGTGCTGGCCACCACCCTGGACAGCGCCGCGACGGCGCTGGGCAAGGCCGACCCGGAGGTGACCCGCCTGTACCTGCGCCTGGTCGATCCGGGGCTGGGCGAGCGGTTCTTCCCGATGCTGCTCGACGCCCACGCGCGCGCGCGCGCCGCGCTGGAGGAGACGTTCGAGGCGCCGCTGCTGGCGGGGCACCCGATGCTGGCCCGCCAGATCGAGCTGAGGGATCCCTACATCGATCCGATCAGCCACCTGCAGGTCGAGCTGCTCTCGCGCTACCGGACCGCGGCGCCCGACGCGCCCGATCGGAGCCGCCTCGAGCGCGCGCTGATGATGTCCATCCTGGGCATCGCCGCCGGGCTGCGAAACGCGGGCTGAGCCCACAACAGAAAACGGCCGGCCCGCGGGAGCGGACCGGCCGTCGGTGTTTCAGTGGCTGTGGGTTACATCGCGGTCGGCATGAAGTACTGGTTCAGGTTCGAGGGCGAGGTGTTGCAGGTGTAAATCTGCACCAGTGCGCCGGTGGTCACGCCACCGCCGTGGACGTCCATGCAGAGGCCGGACGCCACGTTCTTGAACCAGTAGCCGGGCTTGCCCGAGTTCTGCACCTTCGTCCAGGCCTGGTTGCTCGAACCGTCGCAGGCCTCGACCTCCAGGTTGGTGCCGCTGGCGGTGCTGTGCCCAATCGGGCCGATGCAGGCGGCGGTGTTGGCCTTCAGCGCGAGCTTGACGTTGCCGTTGCCGGCGTCGAGCATCGCGAAGGCCTGGGTGTCGACCGCCAGCGTGTTCCACATGTACACGCTGGTGCCGGTCGCGGCCGAGTCGACCTCGAGCGACTGGGTCGTGTTCTGCTGCGTGACCATGCGGTAGTAGGTCATGGTCGTGCCGCCGGTGCCGGTCGAGCCGCCCGTCGAGCCGCCAGTGCCGGTCGAGCCGCCCGAGCTGGAGACCGTGCTCGTGACGCCAGTGCCCGTCGTGCCGACGGCCTGGATCACGAACAGCTGCGCCGCGGAGCCCGAGACGCAGTCGTCAGACTCGACGGCCGCGCCGGCCGAGCCCGAGCTGCCCTGCGCCTGCACGCAGCGGCCGCTCGACGCCTTGATGATGAAGTTGCCGCTCGACGAGTCGGGCGAGATGCTGAACGCCTGCGACGCGGCGCCGCTGCACGCGGCCAGGACCAGGTCGGTCCCGTTGGCGCCGTTGGTGGCGTCCAGGCACATCGCCGAGTTGCTGGTCGGCGAGAACACCCAGTTGGCGCCCGAGGCGGTCATCGTGAACACCGACGACGTGGCGACGGGGGAGCCCGGGGTGGC
>DATJWP010000143.1:0-60999 GCA_035578045.1 Polyangia bacterium
TGGGTACGGGACTTGAAGGGGATGGATTCCGGTGGGTTCGTGCTACAACGGCCCGGGCCGGCCCCGTAGCTCAGGTGGATAGAGCGGCGGTTTCCTAATTCGGTCGGCGTGAGCGCTGGCATCCAGTGTAGCGCTCACGCCCGCAAAATTTCGCCCGAACCTGAGCCAGCGCGAGCGTGGATGAGCGCTGGAGAGCGCCCTCAGGCGGTGCGCTTGGGTGCAGCTGAGGTGCAGGCAGGGTAGCTCGAGATCATGGAGGGCAGGGTGGCGCTCCCCCCGAAACCCGCGCCTGACGTAGCCACTGCGCCTCCAGCGAGCGCGGAAGCCCGCGGCCGAGCGCCCGAGCCGACCGCCCGAGATCGCCTTACAGAGCGCAAGCCAGGCGTTCGCCGGATTGCTCGCCCGCGGCTCCGTCGCGACTACATCAGGCCGGACTGCTGGACGACGCTGATCCCGATGAAGAGGATCTGGCCGTCCGTCTGGTCGTCGACGCGGACCTCGTACTTCGTCTGCGCTGCGAGGGCGCTCATGAGGTGGGTCGAATTGATCTCGGCTGCACCGATGGGGTCGTCGTTCACGAGGTCCGAATCGGTGAGGGTCACGAGGATCCGCACGTCACTATCGATCGGGATGTTTACGTACCGCCACGTCTCAGGCCAGGTTGGCATGTAGTTGTCCTGAACGGCTTCGCTGGGTTGCGCCAGCCAGTATTCGTCGCCTGAAACGCCGAAGGTCGTCGCTTGGGCCCAACCGTAGGCATCTGGCTTGTCCAGTGAGCTGATGGCGTTGTTGAGGTCTGGCCCCGCCAACACGGCCAACGATCCGCCGACGGGGTCGCCCCCCGCGAGCGCGGTCCCTAGCGCGTTCAATACCGAATTCGGGATGGTAACGGTCCCGTCCCAAGCCGTACCGTCTGCCTTTCCCGGGGCGATGATCGCGTCGACGATCTGCACGCTCACCCATCGGCCGCTGTAGCTACCTCCGGTGCCGGAAGAAGAGACGCTCCCTCCGGTGCCGATTCCGGCACCAGCTCCCCCCGCCGTCCCGCCAGTTCCAGCTTGGCCAGCAGCCCCCGAAGTCCCGCCCCAACCAGCGCTGCCCGGCGTTCCACCGGTCCCCGCAGTACCTCCGGTCGCGACGATGCCCCCGCTTCCTGTCGACCCTGCGGCGCCTAACGTCCCCGCCGAACCGGAGGTTCCGGCGCTGCCCGGCGTTCCACCGGTCCCCGCGCCGCTGCAGATGCAGGAGCCGTAGCCCGATCCGCTCGCGTTGCAGACCTGGGCGCCCATCGCGCCCGTGGTGCAGGTGCAGGACACAGACGCGCCCGCGACGCACACCGCGCCCGAGGACCCGCCGGCCCCCCCTTGGCCGCCGTCCCCCCCACAGCTCGCCACGAACAATGACGCGACCGCTACCAACCTGCCCACGGGTTTCACGATCGGCCTTCTCGGTCCCTCCGGCGAACTTCTGGAGTCGGAGCGGGCGCGGCGGGCGGCCTTCTTCCGGCCGGAGTAGCCGACAGGGCCCAGCGGGGTGCGACCGGGCTATCTGGGGTCGTCGCGCCGTCGACCGCGCGGGATCTCGTTGATCGTACCGTCGGCGTTGATCAGGTCGGCGCGGCCGGCGGTCACGATGTCGAGCAACGGTCCGCCTTCGCCCTCGTACTTGCCGCCTCCCCCTTCGCCGATCACCCCGACCAGGTGCCACGACAAGATCGGCCCTCGGTCCACGTAGAACATCGGCCCACCGCTCATTCCGCGGGTGTCGTAGTAGGGAGCAGGGAATCGCAAATCCGCGATCGGCATCGCGTCGTCGGGCCTGAGGCACGAGATCGAGGCGGCATTGATGTTGTCGACGCGAGCTGCCCCGCAAAAGTGCTCGAAGGACAGCAGGCCCGGCGCCTCGATCCTCCGATCGACCCCTGGGAATCCGGTGAAGACGACGGCCTCGCCCTCCTTCAACGACGCCGGCGGCCAAGCGGTTTCCTTCACGACCTGAGCGCCGGTGCGGTCGATCTCTTCGCGCGAGACTTCGTAGGTCGCGATGTCCGGCCAAGCGCTGTGCGTGATGATCCGCTCGCGGAGGTCGATGTGCTTGTTTCGCCCGCGTGGGCCGAGTCCGATCTGACACAGCACTCCGCTCGCGTTAGCGCGGTCCCGATGGTCCGCGTACACGTGGCCAGCGGTGACGCCAAAGACCTTCTTTCCGCTGTCGAGGAAGAACGTCGTGCCGCTGTTGACCTTGTCGTCCATCCCACCGACGGTGTCGCCGGCCAGCCAGACGATGGGGACGGCGTACTTCAGGATCGCGACGGTCAGCTCCTTGTTCAGCTTCCGGAGGTCCGACGCGGAAGGGTCCTGAGCCATGCGGGGAAGTTAGCTCAACCACAGACACCTGCTGGCGGTGCCGCCGCTGGTCCGCCAGGCCCAAAATCCGGCCCTCGCCGTCTCTTCGAGCCCTCGCCCCCCCCGCGTTGGAGGTAATGCGCTAATCACGATTCGTGGCTCTCTGCACGGTCGTGAACGCGAAGGGGTGGCGGTGCGGGATTGCGGCTCGGAAGGGGTCCAACCTGTGTTTCATCCACGACCCGGCGACCGCCACAGCGCGCTCGGCTGCGCGGGCACGGGGCGGGGCCGCGAAGGCGACGGCGCACAAGCGGCCCTCGTAGCGCACCACGCCGGCGGCGACTGCCTCCGCAGCGTTCAACATCGGGACGATCGAACACAGAAACGACATCCCGGACGCGATTCTGAGGGTGACGCGAGCGGTTGCCCCGCGGCGAGCTGATACGAAGCGCGGGCGGTTGTTGATCGAATCCCTTCGCATGGCTGCGGCCGCGTTCGAGACCTTCTCGGAGGTGCCGGACGACGAAGATGGCCGGCCGCCCGGCGCGCGCGAGGCGACAGACCTCGAGCTGCGGTACATCCTCGGGCACGACGGCCTGCTCCCGCCTGGGCTGGACCCGGTCCACACCCAGTTCTGGGTGCGAGGGGCCGAGTGGCACCCGCCCGCCCTGGAACGGTTGGACGACATCCGGAGGGTGTTCCTGGCGCTGCCCCAGCGGTACGGGGTGGCGTTCGCGCTGGGCGCGCTGGCCGGGCTGCGGCCTGGCGAGGTGCTCGGCCTAGACTGGCGGGACGTCGACCTTGCGACCGGCCGCATCCTGGTGCGGCAGCAGGTCCACCGCGGCGAGCTCCGGCCGGTGAAGGACGACGACAGCCGGATCGTCCCGATCCTGCCGCCGCCGGCCCCTGTCCTATCCGAGTGGCGGCTCCTGACCAGAGGCACGGGGTTGCTCTTCGCGCCGGGCACACGCGGCGGTCGCCCTGGCAGCCCGCCGCGGTTCGTGCGGGACCACACGCTCCGGGCCCAGCTCCGCAAGGCACTGCGGTCGTGCGGCCCGCCCGAGACGATGACGGTCTATTCCGCGACGCGGCACACATTCGCCGCGCAGTGGGTCCTCGGCGGCGGCTCGATCGAGAAGCTGCGCGAGGTCCTCGGTCACGCATCTGTTACGACGACGGAGCGGTGCGCCCACCTCCGGACGGATCTCTTCCGGGAGTCGGACCTTCGCGCCGGCGCGGTGGATCTTTCGAGGCCGGGCGGCCAGGTGCTACAACTGCGGGCCGATAGCCGGCCGATAGGTGCGGCTCGGGTGCAGGGGGTCAGGGTCCAGATCAGGAACGTCAGGTAAGTTAGCGAAACAAAAAAAGCACGGCCCCGTAGCTCAGGTGGATAGAGCGGCGGTTTCCTAAACCGTAGGTCGCCTGTTCGAATCAGGCCGGGGTCACGACGAGCGCGGCGACCGCAGCGCGGCGAGCGCAGCGCGGCTCTGCCGGAGTCGCGTCGACACGGATCAGCTTTTCATGCCGGCGAGGATTGCCCCCGCGTGTTCTCGGATCTATAGAATCCTCGAGAGCGTCCGAGTGAGCCCAATGTCCTCGAAAACCTCGTCCGCCGGGCCGGGCAGCGGCCAGGGGCCCGCCAACCAGAAACAGCGTCCGGCGGTGCTGATCGTCGAGGACGACCGCGAGATGGCCGCGACGATCATCGACGTGGTGGAAGACCGCGGCTACCGGGCCATCGGCGCCGAGAACGGGCGGGAGGCGCTGGCACGGCTGGAGGACGAAACGCCCGCGCTCTTGCTGATCGACCTCTTCATGCCTGTGATGAACGGCGTCGAGCTCTTGAAGGTCATCAAGAAATCCCCCAAGCTGTCGGCGATCCCGCGCATCATCATGACGGCCGCGAACGACCAGATGATCGGCGTTCGCGAGGACGTGACGGTCCTCTACAAGCCGGTCGACTTCGACGCTCTCACCCAGCTCCTGCACAGGTATTGCGACCCCACTTCCCCCGCCCGCATGCACTGATCGCCGTGGCCCTCGTGGCCGCGGCCGCGGGCTGCCATCGGGACCGATCGCTCGGGCCTCCCGACTCCTTCCTGGTGTACGCGCCGGCCGAGGGTGGGGGCGCCCCGCCGCCGGGCATCGGGCCGGTGGTGGCGGCGCTGGCGCCCGACGACCCGCGGGCCGAGCCGCTCTACAAGCAGCTGGCGGTCGGGTTCCCGGGCGAGGTGCTCCGCACCGACTACCTGGCCAAGCAACTGGTGCGCGATGCCGGGACCGCCGGCCGCCGCTATTCGGATCTGGCGCGCGCCGGCGCCGCCGAACCGACCGTCTTCGTGGTCGGCGCGCCGGAGACCACGGAGGTTGGGCGGGGGCTGGCTCTGAAAACCACCTTTGGCGGCTCCGACCAGCACAAGGACGTGGTCTGGATCGGGCTCCCCAGCTATCCGGATCACGACCGCGCGCTCCCGCAGACGCTGGCGGGCCTGCTGGGGCGCGCGATCGCCAGCCGCGTGGCCGAAGGCGCCGGCGCCGACCCGCCGGCCGTGCTCATCAACGGGTACGCCCGCGCGCTGGAGGTCATCGCTCGCGAGTGGCGGGTGGGCGAGGGCGTCTCGGGGACTGTCCCGCCCGACGCCGGAACCGCCGCTCAGCGCGAGCTGTTCGCGGCCGTGCGCGAGAACCACTACGTGACGGGCCCGGACGGGGCGCCCCGGCCTGCCCAGGAGCTGCTGAATGACCCGGGCGTCGCGGCGACCGTGCTCTACCGCCTGGTCCAGTCCAAGTCCGTGGGGCGCAAGGTCGCCCCGTCCGAGGTCTACGCGCCGTTTGTCACGGACCGGATTCCGCCGGGTGTCAGCCCGGCGGCCGTCCTCGGTCCATTTCGTAACTTCCAGGCCAAGCTTCTATCAGCCTGGGGGCGGGCCGTGCTCGAGGGAAATCCGCCCCACGACATCGCGGAGCTGGTCGAGGCCTATGGCCGCGCGCTGCCCGCCGAGCGCGCCGAGGTGATCCGGATCTTCGTGGTCACCACGTTCGGGGCGACGGTGCGTCGGGGCGGGGTGCGGATCCCCGCCGCCGACCCCGGCGCCGCGCTCCCGGAGCTGACGGCACTGGCGGCCCAGGTCGCCGCCGGAAAGCTCTCGCTTCGCGCGGCATCCTCGCAGTAGATTCCGCGGTTCGATATGAGCAACGGCAGCAACTTCTGGACCGGAAGGCGGGTCGTCGTGACCGGGGGCGCAGGGTTCCTGGGCAGCTTCGTCGTCGACCGCTTGAAGCAGGCCGGCGCGTCGGTGTTCGCGCCCCGCTCGGCGGAGTACGACCTGGTGGATCGCGCCGCTTGCCGGCGGCTGATCGCGGACGGGCGCCCGGACCTGGTGCTCCACCTGGCCGCGCGCGTCGGCGGGATCGGCGCGAACCGGTTGAACCCGGGGCGCTTCCTGTTCGAGAACGCCATGATGGGGCTGCAGATGTTCGAGGAGTGCCGGCTGGCCCGGGTCCCCAAGCTGGTGGCGCTGGGGACCATCTGCGCCTACCCGAAGTTCGCGCCCGTGCCGTTCAAAGAGGACGACCTCTGGAATGGCTACCCCGAAGAGACGAACGCCCCCTACGGCATCGCCAAGAAGATGATGGCGGTCCAGTCCGCGGGCTACCGCGAGCAGTACGGCATGAACAGCGTCGTGCTGTTCCCCGTCAACCTGTACGGCCCGCGCGACAACTTCGACCTCGAGTCCTCGCACGTCATCCCGGCCATGATCCGGAAGTTCGTGGGCGCCCGCCTGCGCGGCGAGCCCGAGGTGGTGCTGTGGGGCGACGGCACGGCCACCCGCGAGTTCCTGTACGTGGAAGACGCGGCCGAGGGGATCTTGCTGGCGGCCGAACGCTACGACTCGAGCGAGCCCGTCAACCTGGGGAACGGCCTCGAGATGTCGATCCGCGACCTGGCCACCAAGATCGCGCGGGCCGCGCGGTACGAGGGGCGGTTCGTGTGGGACACGACCAAGCCCAACGGCCAGCCGCGCCGCCAGCTGGACGTGACCCGCGCGCGCGAGCGATTTGGCTTCACGGCCAAGACTCCGTTCGACGCCGGGATTGCCGCGACCGTCGCTTACTACGAACAGAACCATAAGGAGATCGACAAACGATGACGAAGCGAGCCTTGATCACCGGAGTCACCGGCCAGGATGGGTCGTACCTGGCCGAGCTCCTGCTGTCGAAGGGGTATGAGGTCTATGGGGTCGTCCGCCGGTCCAGCTCGTTCAACACCGAGCGTCTGGATCCCATCTATCAGGACCCCCACGTCTCGGACTATCGCCTGCGGCTGGTGTACGGCGATCTGGACGACGCGAGCTCGCTCAACCGGGTCCTGCGGACCGTCAAGCCCGACGAGATCTACAACCTGGGCGCGCAAAGCCACGTCCGCGTCAGCTTCGACGTGCCCGAGTACACGGCGTCGACGGTGGCGCTGGGGACGCTGCGCCTGCTCGAGGCGATCCGCGAGTCGGGCCTGGACAAGGTGGTCCGCTTCTACCAGGCGTCGTCCAGCGAGATGTTCGGCGGGGCCGCGCCGCCGCAGAGCGAGGCGACCCCGTTCGAGCCGCGCAGCCCCTACGCCTGCGCCAAGGTGTTCGCGCACCAGCTGTGCCAGAACTACCGCGAGGCATACGGGATGTTCATCAGCTGCGGCATCCTCTTCAACCACGAGTCGCCCCGGCGGGGCATCCCGTTCGTGACGCGCAAGATCACCCGCGCCGCGGCCCGCATCCGCCACGGCCTCGACAAGAAGCTGTACCTCGGCAACCTGGACGCCAAGCGTGACTGGGGATTCGCGGGCGACTACGTCGAGGCGATGTGGTTGATGCTCCAGCAGGACAAGCCGGATGACTACGTGGTCGCCACCGGCGAATCCCATACCGTGCGCGAGGTGCTGGACATCTCGTTCGGCGCGCTGGACCTGGACTGGAGCAAGCACGTCGAGATCGATCCGCGCTACTTCCGGCCGACCGAGGTCGATCACCTGCACGGAGACGCCAGCAAGGCGCGCCGGGTGCTCGGCTGGAAGCCCAAGGTCAGCTTCAAGGGGTTGATCGAGATGATGGTCCGCGCCGACGAGGAGGACGTCCGACTCGCGCTTTCGGGGCGAGCGCCGACGTCCTGATGGACGAAGCCGCGCCGGTCGCGGTCGTGCTGGGGGCGGGTGGGCTGCTGGGGAGCGCGCTCTGCCGGCAGCTCCCAGCCGACGGCTGGCGACTGGTCGCGGCTCCGCACGCCGCCTGCGACATTCGCGACGCGGCGGCGCTGCGGGCGCTGCTGGAGGGCGCGCGTCCGGCGGTCGTCTTCAACGCTGCCGCCTTCACCGACGTGGACCGCGCCGAGCTCGAGCCCGAGCTGGCGCGCGCAGTGAATGCGGAGGCTCCGGAGACCGTCGCCCGCGTCGCGGCCGACACCGGCGCCAAGATCGTCCACTATTCGACCGACTTCGTGTTCGACGGCCAGCTGGACCGCCCGTACCACGAGGGCGACCGGCCGTCCCCGCTATGCGCCTACGCCCGCACCAAGGCAGAGGGGGACGCGCGCCTGGCTGCCGCGTCGCCCCGACACGTCATCCTTCGCGTCGGCGGGCTGTACCAGCACGGCGGCCGCAACTTTCCCTCCCGGGTCGCGGCCCGGCTGCGCGCCGGTGAGACCATCCGTGCCGACGACGAGCGCCGCGTGGCCCCCACCTGGATCCGCGAGGTGGCCGCGGTCTCGTCCCGACTGGCCCGCACCGAGCACCAGGGCCTCTTCCACTGCATGGCGCACGGCGAGACCACCTGGGCCGGGTTCGCCCGCCGGGTCGCCGAACTGCTCGGGCTGCGCGACGCCCGCATCCAGAGCGTGGGCAGCGACGAGCTGGCGCTGCGGGCTGCGCGCCCGCGCTGCGCGCTGCTCGACAACCGGGCGCTCCAAGCCCTGGGCCTGGACACACTATCGCGCTGGGACGCTGGCCTCCGCTCGTCGCTGGCCTCGACCGGCGCGGCCGGCCAGGACCGCGCCCCGTAGCTCGGTCATCGGGCGGCGCGGGCGCGCGCGCGGGCCGCCCAGTCGCCATGCGCGCGGTACCAGTCGACCGTCTCGGCCAGCCCTTGCGCCAAGTCGCGCCGCGGTCGCCACCCCAGCTCCTCGCGGAGCTTGCGGGTGTCGAGCGCGTACCGGCGGTCGTGGCCCGGCCGGTCCGGCACGTGGCGGATCAGCGACTCGTCGCGCGCACGAACTGGCCGTCGCCGTAGACGGGCAGGGGAGTGCCCTCCAGCGCGCTCAGCACCATCACCGGGATCAGCTTCTCGGGGAACTGGTAGGGCCCGTAGTTGTTCGAGGACCGGGTGATGACCACGTCGAGGCCGTGGGTGTGGTGGAAGGCCATCACGAAGTGATCGGCGGCGGCCTTGCTGGCGGCGTACGGGCTGCGGGGCGCCAGCGGCGCCCCCTCGTCGAAGCTGCCCGTCGGGCCCGCCGAGCCGTAGACCTCGTCGGTCGAGATCTGCAGGAACCGCCGGACACCGGCCGCGCGCGCCGCTTCCAGCAGCGCCAGCGTGCCACCCACGTTGGTGTCCAGGAACGGCGCCGCCGACTGGATGCTGCGGTCGACGTGGCTCTCGGCGGCGAAGTTCACGATGGCCTCGACGGCGTGGGCGCGCAGAAGCCCCTCCATCGCCGACCGATCCCGGATGTCCCCGTGGACGAACAGGTGGCCCGGGTCGCGCTCGAGCTCGGCCAGGTTCTCGAGGTTGCCCGCGTAGGTCAGCGCGTCGACGGTGACCACCAGGTCACCGGGGCGGCGGCGACGGGCCATGCGCACGTAAGCCGAACCGATGAACCCGGCGCCGCCGGTCACCAGCACCTTCATCGACGGCGAGTTTCGTGCAATAAGGCGCGAAGTCAATGGACGCACCCACGCTGGTCGTCATCCCCACTTACAACGAGCGCGAGACCCTCCCCGACATCGTGAAGGCCGTGCGGGCCGCCGTCCCGGGCGCGTTCATCCAGGTCGTCGACGACAACTCGCCCGACGGCACTGGCGCCCTGGCAGATGAGATCGCCGCGGCCGATCCCCAGGTCGAGGTGCTGCACCGGCCGGGCAAGCAGGGGCTGGGCGCAGCCTATCTGGACGCCTTCCGGCGGGCGCTGGCCGCCCCGCGCGGCTATGCCCGGATCGTCCAGATGGACTGCGATTTCTCCCATGATCCAAAGGACGTGCCCCGCCTCCTGAAAGCGCTGGATGAAGGCGCCGACATGGCCATCGGGTCGCGCTACGTGGCGGGGGGCAGCACCGAGAACTGGAACTTCGCGCGACGCGTGATCAGCCGCGGCGGCGGCACCTACGCGCGCCTGGTGCTGGGGGTCGACATCCAGGACCTGACCGCCGGGTTCAAGGCCTGGAAGGTCGAGACGCTGCGCGCGATCGACCTCGCCGCGGTGACGACCCGTGGCTACGGCTTCCAGATCGAGATGAGCTATCGCGTCGTGACCGCCGGCTTCCGGGTGGTCGAGGTCCCGATCAAGTTCGTCGACCGTCGAGTCGGCCAGTCCAAGATGTCCGGCCTCATCGTGACCGAAGCCATGACGATGGTCTGGTCACTCCGCCGCCGGGTCCCACGCAAACGATGAAGGCGATATGGCCCCGGTGATACGACGGCGCGGGGCCTGCGCGGCCCCTTCAGCTTGCGCTGACACCGCCCGGCGCTCACGGCGGCGTACCGCACCCTGAGGTCAGCGACGCGACCACGTCGGGTTTGAGTCCGGCCCGGGTGAGCGCGGCGCGCGCGCTCTCGCACACGCGAGCAATCCGGGCGGTGTCGAAGCGCCCGTCTGGCGTCTCGGCGTAGACGGTGGCGTGGTGGGCCGCGTAGTGAGCCTCGAAGATCGCCATGTCGGTCTTGCCGGCCTGCAGATTGGCCGAGGAGGCCAGCACCAGCGGATCGCCAGGGAGGGCGTCGTAGGCGTCGTCGATCGCGTCCTCGGTCCCTTCCGCGACCCGTCCGTCGATCCAATCGCCGACGGTTCGGCTGGAACCGGGCCAGGCCGGTCTGTGCGGGCCGCGGCCGAGCGCCCACGCCGCGAGCTGGTGGTACGGATCGCCCGGGTCCGTGCCGGCAACCTCGTTGGCCTTCAACGCGCGCGGGACCTGCAAGCCACTCTCGTCGATGGCGGTGCCGGCGAAGCCCTCGGTCCAGGATGTGAACCAGCCAGGACAGGGCAGCGCCGGGTCTTGCACGTCCCAGATGCGGGCGGTGCCGTCGCGCGAGGCGGTCACGACGTGCTGTCCATCGGGGCTGAAGGCGGCGGACAGCACCGAGCCACCGTGCTGCAGGGGGGCAGAGAGGGGCTTGCCGGAGGTCGCGTCCCAGATGCGGGCGGTCTTGTCGTGCGAGGCGGTGACAACGCGGCGGCCGTCGGGACTGAACGCGACGGCCGTGATCCGGTCCTGATGCAGAAGGGCCTCGGAGAGCGGCTTGCCCGAGTCTGCCTCCCAGATGCGGGCGGTGTGATCGTCACAACCGGTGACGATGCGGCGGCCGTCGGGACTGAACGCGGCGGAGCCCACCGAGGCGCGATGGCGAGCTTCGGACAGAGCCTTGCCGGAGGTGGCGTCCCAGACCCGGGCGGTCTTGTCATCGGACGCGGTCACGATGCGCCGGCCATCCGGACTGAACGCGACGGAGTTGAGAACGCCGAAACTGCGAAGGGGCCCGGAGACGACCTCGCAGGACTGGGCGTCCCAGATGAAAGCCGAACCGTCCACCGAGCCGGTGACCACCAGACGCCCGTCGGGGCTGAACTCGGCGGCAGTGACCGGGGCGTGGTGGCGAAGGGGCCCACAGACGGGCTTGCCGGAATCGGCGTTCCAGACGCGGGCGGTGCCGTCAAACGACGCAGTGACGACGCGGCGGCCATCGGGACTGAACGTCGCTGCGAACAACCGGCCTTCATGGCGGAGGGGCTCGGTGAGCGGCTTGCCAGAGGCGGCGTCCCAGACGCGGGCGGTGTTGTCGCTGGAGGCGGTGGCGACCCGGTGACCGTCCGGACTGAACGCAGCGGCAACCACCCAGTCCTGATGCCGAAGGGGCTCAAAGGGCGGGGCGCCGACGCCGGCGTCCCAGATGCGCGCGGTGCCGTCGTAGGAAGCGGTGAGGACGCGACGGCCGTCGGGACTGAACGCGGCGGCGACCACCCAGCCCTCATGGCGAAGCGGCTCGGAGACAGGCTCGCCCGAATCGGCGTCCCAGACCTGGGCGGTGTCATCATGAGAGACGGTGACGATGCGGCGGCCATCGGGACTGAACGCGGCGGAATTGACCGACTCTCCATGGCGAAGAGGCCCGGCCAGCGGCTTGCCGTCATCGGCGTCCCAGATGCGCGCGGTGCCGTCCGAAGAGGCGGTGACGAGGCGATGGCCGTCGGGACTGAACGTGGCGGCAAACACCAGGGCGTCGTGGCGGAAGGGGCCGGCGAGTGGTTGGCCGGAGGTGGCGTCCCAGATGCGCGCGGTGCCATCGTGGGAAGCGGTGGCGACACGGCCACCGTCCGGACTGAAGGAGACGGCGACCACCTTGTCTTCGTGACGTAGAGGGGCGCCGACCGGCTTCCCCGAGGTGGCGTCCCAGATCCGGGCGGTGTCGTCGGCAGACGCGGTGACGACCCGGCGCCCGTCCGGGCTGAACGCGGCGGCGACCACCCAGCCCCGATGGTGAAGGGGATCGAAGACCTCCGTGCCGGAGGCGGTATCCCAGATGCGAGCGGTGCCGTCCTGGGAGGCGGTGACGAGGCGGCGCCCGTCGGGGCTGAACGCCGCGGCAAACACCGCGCCCTGGTGGCGCAAAGCATCAGAGCGCGGCAGGCCCGAGGCGGCGTCCCAAACGCGGGCGGTGCCGTCCATCGAGGCGGTGACGACCTGGCGGCCGTCGGGACTGAACGCGACGGCAATCACGCCGTTCTGATGGCGCAGCGGCGCCGAGAGCGGCTGGCCCGAGACCGCGTCCCAGACGCGGGCGGTGTTGTCCAGGGAACCGGTGACCACGCGGCGACCGTCCGGGCTGAACGCCACCGCGACCACCGGACCGTCGTGGGCCAGCGCCGAGGTCTGGATGTTCCACCGGTGATTGACCAGCAAGTTTCGAAGCAAGGTGGCGCTGGGCCAGTAGTCGGGACGCGCGCGCAGGGAGCGCGCGAGGTAGGCGAGGGCGGCCGGTGCTTCGTCATCCTCGAGGTGCATCTGCGCCAGCTCGAAGTCGGCCTGGGCCGCGGTCAGCGAGATCCGAGCGCCGCTCGCGCGGGCGTCCCGGACGCGTGACGACGCCACCACCGCGGCGGTGATGCCCACCGCCAGACCGGCGACGGCAATCGCCAGCCCAGCAGCGGTACGCGACACCTGGCGCCGCGGGCGTCGCGCGCGCTCATCGGCAGCTTCGTTTTCCCGCGCGGTCTGGCCGGCTCCGCGAGCCAGCTCGGCGCGTGCCCGAACCAGCTCGGAGCGCATGCGGGCAGCCCGGCGTTCGGCGCGGCGCGACCTTCGACGCGCAGCCGGTCGCCGAGACGCGGCACTCACGCGCCGGACGCTACCAAAACCCGCGAGCGACGGCTAGGTACCACCACCAGGGTCTGCGCCTGCGTTGGATCCGGCGGCGCACCGAGCTCGTCTCTGGGCAGCAGCGAAGCGCACCAGGCCCGGCGACGTGCCGCCCGGGCGGCCTACCGGCGGGGCGCGTACTTCTTCAGCTTGAGCTGAAGCGTCCGGCGCGTGATGCCCAGGTCGCGCGCGGCGTGTGACTTGTTGCCGCCGCGGGCCGCCAGCACCCGCTGGATGTGCTCCCACTCGGCCCGCGCCAGCGTCGGCACCGCGACCTCCGCCGGCGCCGGCGGCGCGGCGGGCTCACCCTCGAGGACCGCGATGAGTTCATCCGCGTCGGTCGGTTTGGCGACGTAGCTCCAGGCGCCGAGGCGCATGGCCTCGACGGTCGAAGCGATGCTCCCGTAGCCGGTCAGGATGACGACGCGCATCGCGCCGTCGATCTGCCGGGCGGCCGAGAGCAGGTCGAGACCGGAAGGCCCCGGCATCCGCAGGTCGAGGACGGCGTAGTCGAACCGGTTGCCGTCCAGGCGCTGCAGCGCTTGCTCGTGGTCGTCCGCCGTCGCGACCACGAAGCCCCGTTCCCGCAAGGCCCGCGCGAGGCGCTCGCGAAAGACGCCGTCATCGTCCACCAGCAAGACGGACCGGCCGGTGGACGGCCTGGCCGGATCGGTCTGACCGGACACGGCCGACAGACTAGACACCCCCGATCAGGGGACGTTGATATAGAAGGCGGCGTGCCCGTGGGGCGAGTCGTCCGGGTCGTCGCTGCACTCCTCGAACAGGTGGAACCGCTCGGTCCAGGTCCCGGGGGCGTCGAAGCGGATCGGGCCCACCTTGTAGACGCCGGGGGAAATCTCGGTCGCGGGCTGCGAGGGCGCTGGGACGCCGTGGGTCAGGCTGAGCGAGGTGTCCGGCCGGATCCCCGCGCACCGCACCGGCTGCATGTCCGACAGCCGGAGCGCGGTCACCGTGAAGTAAGTGTCGGCATTCTCCTGGATGGGCGTGGACACCCAGCTGACGTAGTACTTGCAGTCGTCGTCGTTGCCGGCCGAACCATACATGGTGGCGCCGTAGTCGCTGGTCGCGGCGGCGTCGCTGGCGCCGGCATCGGAGCTGTCGTCGCCGGAGGTGTCATCGGCGCTGGCACCGCCGAACGTCACGGGCGCGCAGATGCTGGTGTCCTTGGGTACCGCACTGGTGTCGATCACCTCGCACACCCCGACCGTCTGGACCATCAGGCCCCCGTCGGGCGACGTGCAATGATTGTCGAGCGGGCCCAAGACGACCCCCGCCGGGGTGTCGGCGGTCACGCCGTTGTTGCTGCTGCTGCTGCAACCGATCGCGAGGACCGTCGTCCCCAGAAGGATCGCTCGGGCCACCACCAACTTTCTCGTCGAGGACGTCGCCATGGATTTCTCCCTTGCGACGCAAGGTACAGTCTTTGAATCAATGGGCTCTGGATAAAATTTTCGCACCTGGTTCGCCCGCGGCGCTCAGGACAGCCCGGCGGCCGACGCGGGCGCCGCCCAAACCGCCCGGCTACTCCGGGTAGCCGCACCGGATCCAGGTGAGGATCGCCAGGCGGTCGGCATCGTCCAGGGAGACGCCCCCGTCGGCGGGCGGCATGTTGCACGCCACCAGATCGCTGCGGATCACGTCGGCCCAGTCGGCGACGTGCTCGTACGACGTCAGCGGCCAGGGGCCGCCGGGGATGCCCGAGTGGCAGGGACCCGCGCAGTTCTGCTGGATGATCGGCTGAACATCCGCGAAGCTCGGGCCGGGACTTGGACAAGAGGTCGGCGCCGTCACCGAGCAGGGGACCGCGGCGCCGATGCCGCCCCCGTCGGAAGAAGAGCCTCGGGCGCCGGGACCGCTGCTGCAGGCCGCCGCGGTCAGGACGGCGGAAATCAGCAACAGCGATCGTCGAGGGGAGTTCACGCCTGCCAGTCTAGCCAGCGGTCCTGGGTACGTTGGCCTCAAAGTGAGCGCTGCGAAGATTTGATGCATCCCGTTCCGCGTGGGCGCTTGTTATAGGCGTCACAGTTCATTTCGTTGCTGATCTTCAAATCGATCGTTACCAAAGGAGCTTGAAATGAAAGGAAACATCTCAGTTGTCGTTCTGGCCGCATCGATCGCCGGCCTGGCCCTCTGGTCGCGGCCCGCGCAGGCCCACATCACCGTCATCTCGGGGCCGGCGTTCGCCAACGGCACGCAGGAGGTCACCTTCGGAGTTGCCCACGGGTGCTCGGGGGTGGACACGTCGTCGGTTCGCCTGGAGATCCCGGCGGCCGTGACGTCGGTGCGCGCCGAGCACAGCGACTTCGGCGCCGTCAGCGTCGAGACCGACGCCACCGGCGTCGTGACGGCCGTCGACTGGCAGAAACCTGACAGCGACCTGCTGGCGAGCGACGTCGCGTACTACAAGCTGGTCGTCCGGATCAAGATCCCCAACGCGCCGTTCACGACGCTCTACTTCAGGGCGCACCAGACTTGCAAGACCAGCGCCGGCGCCACCTCGACCGTCGATTGGGTCGGGCTGCCGACCGATCCGGTGGTCGACGGGGGAACGGCGGCCGAGCCGGCACCAGCGCTGGTCATCGTGCCCGCGCGCCAGCCCGGATGGAACAACTTCACCGTGCCGGTCGCCGTCTCCAGCCTCAGCACGTACTTTCCCGACGCGCTGATCGTCTGGAAGGACTCGGCCGCCTACAGCGTCAACATGGCGACGACCAGCCTCATCGCCGCCACGCCCGGCGCCAGCGCGCTGTCCTCGCTGGCGGCGAACGATCAGATCTGGGTGCGCTATTGATGCGCCGACCGGTCAAGGTCGCGCTCCTGTCGTTTCCGGTGGTGGCACTGCTGGCGGCCGGCGGCTGCGGTTCCAGCACGCCGCATGCCGCGCAGGGCACCGGCGGCGCAGCCGGCGGGTCCCCCGGTTCGGGCGGTCAGGCGATCGGAACCGGGGGCCTGGCCGGAAACGGCCGATCGGCGTGCCTGGATCAACCGAACGCGCTGCCCACGCCGCCGAATGGCCAGCTCCCCTGCGAGCTGATCCCGCCGGGTCTGCACCTCTGAAATCGCGGCTCAGGGGCTGTCTTCGAAAGCGTCAGAGACCGGAGTCCAGCTTTGATCGCGCGATGGCAGTGAATACAGGAGAACTGAGGGGTCGGCCGCCTCTGATCGCACTCGGGGCAGCGGACGGCCGCCCAATCGCTGACAAGGCGCGGGACTGCTGTTGCGCAAGGCTAATTTGTGTCCGATAAGAAATATTCTGTTAACTGCGACTCGTTCTCGGCCAGGACCGGCGCCGTAGCGGTTGATCAGCTCGGGCCCCACCCCGGATCGTGGATACGCGAGTGCGAACGACTCTAGCGGCGCCCGTGCGTGTAGATGGCCGAAAGCTGCGCCACCACGGGGCCGCCGCCGGCCTTGTCGCGCAGGCGGGCCAGCACGTCCTGGCGGACGCCTGACCAACCAGCGCCGAGCTTTTGCTTGAGCAGCACGATGGGCGCGCCGGCCCGCTCGAAGACGCGCCAGTATTCGTCCACCGACTCCATGCGCATCGGCACGTCCAGGACATCGGCCACGACGTCGCGGAACCCGGCCGCCCGCATCTCGGCGGCGCAGACCTCGGGTTGCTGCGTCGGCAAGGGACCGGACGGTCGCGGCAAGTCCGGGACGGCCGCGCGCAGAGAGTCCATGGCCGCGTTGAGGCCGGTGTTGCGATCGATGGCCGACCAGCTGGTCACCAGGACCTGTCCCCCTGGCCGCAGCACCCGGCGAAACTCGTTCAGGCCCGCCCGGCGGTCGGCGAACAGAAACCAGCCGAACATCGAGACGACCGTGTCGAACGATTGGTCCGGGAAGGTCATCGCCTGCCCGTCCATGGTGAGCGCCTCGACGTTGGTCAACTGGCAGGCGGCCAGGTGCTGCCGCAAGCGCTCGACCATGTTCTCGGCGAAGTCGACGGCCACGACCCGCGCCACGCGCGGCGCCAGGACCACCGGCAGCGCCCCCGGCCCCGCCCCGACGTCCAGCACGCGCGACTCACGCGAGACCGACAGGATCTCCAGCGCGCGCGCCACCAGCTCCGGCGTACGCGCGAAGAACTCCTCGTCGTAGGCCTCCGCCACCGCGTTCCACGGGCCAGGCAGGGTCATCGGATCGGAGGGCGGCCCGGCAGCGCTCATGCCGGCAGGGTACCGCCCCCCGCGCCCGAAGGCACGAGGGGCGCCTGGTCAGCGGTCGATCAGGAGGACTTCAGGCCGGCGTACACCAGGATCGCGTGGAAGAACTGCTGCGCGGTGCTGGTCGGGGCGCCGTGAATGTTCTCGACAGGAACGCCGACGTAGATGACCGTCGAGGTCCCCAAGGTGCCGGCGTTCTTGTGGCCGACGACGACCGGCGTCGCGACGTCGCCGTTGGTGTCGGGGTCGCCCACCGCCGTCAGCAGGACATCGGTCCCGGTCGCCGGGTTGGTGGCGTCGACCGAGCTGTTGATGTTCACGTCCGGGTCGAACTTGAACGTCAGCCCGTTGAACGGCCCGGTGACGCCGGTCCCCACGAAGTTCGTGGAGGCCACGTAGTCGTTCGCGGCGTCGCTCGGAAGATCGGCCCTCTCCCCGACGCCACCGATGTAGTTGGTGACGAACCCGTTCGTGGAGCCGGTCCAGTCGCCGTAACCGAGGGTGTAGTACAGGTTCTCGTTGAAGATGATGACCGTCTTGCCCCCGGCGTCGATCAGGTCCTGGATGGTCTGCTTCTTCGACGAGCTGGGCGTGTCGGTCGAGTCCCCGGCGTACCAGATGATCGTCTTGTAGCTCTGCAGCTCCGTGTACGTCGGGCTGGTGGCGCTCTGCGAGACCTTGGTGACGTAGTTGGTGATCGACTCGGTTTGCAGCCAGTTCGCGAAGGCGCTGTCCGAAGCCGAGAGAGTCGGGTTGGTGTTGCCGGAATCGTTGTTCTCGCTGCTGTCGTCGTCGACCAGCGCCAGCGTCGCGGGCACCGTCACGGTCAGCGAGAACGGCGTGCTGTACGTGTCGGAGCCGGAGGTGCCGACCACCGACAGCGAGTAGGCGCCGGTCGCGACCGTCGAGGCCACGTTCAGCGTCAGCGTGTCGGAGGAAGATCCCTGCGGAACGGAGGTGGGCGCGAAGACCCCGGTAACCCCGGTGGGAGCGCCCTCGAGAGCCAGCGCGATCGTTCCCGTGAACGCCGTGGACCCGACGTTGCGATCGATGGTCACCGTGACCGTCTGCGGGCTGCCCTGCGCGACCATCGCCGACGAGGGGGTCAAGCTCATATGGAAGTTCGTGGACTGCGGCGCGCCACCCGCGCCGCCGTTCGAGCTGCCACCCGCGCCACCCATCGAGCCGCCGCCCGCGCCGCCGCCACCCGCCTGCCCACCGTGACCGCCCAGCGCACCGCCCGCGCCGGCGCTGCCACCGCCCGCGCCCGCCGTGCCACCGCCCGCGCCCGCCGTGCCACCGCCGGCACCGCCCCCGCTGCCAGCCATCCCGCTGCCTGCGTGGCCACCGGTGGCGGGCGAGCCGCCGCTACCGCCGGTGCCGCCGCCGCCGCTGCTTCCGCAGGCGATGGACGAGAGAAGAACTGCGGTCAGTCCCCACGAGCCGAGTCTGCTTGCTTTCACGCGTGTTTCCTTTTGGGTGGTTTGGTGTTGCAGGCCCCGATGCGAGCGCCAGGTCGCGCCCGTCGGGGCCTCGACGATACACCTCGACCGCGGTGCTGTAAATTCAGACGAAAGACGTCGTGCGCGCCGCTGGTCGCCTGTGCTAGCCTGAATAGCGAGAGCGATGGACTTCGACGAATTCGAGCAGCTGGTTCTGAAGGTGCTGTTCGAGACCGACGTTCCCGTCACCGCCGCCCACGTCGCCTATTTGGGGCGCGTGTCGGTGCGCACCGCCGAGAAGCACCTGGCGCGGATGGTCGAGCATGGGACGCTGAACGTCCGGACCAACGCGGCCGGCGTCATCGAGTACATCTACCCGGGCCGCAAACCCATCGCGACGCGCGTCGGGGCCGCGGAAACCGCCATCGGCCCGCCCCCCATCTCCAGCGGCGATTCCTTCTTCTTGACGCTGCGGCCGCGGACCAGCCCTGTGACGGCCGTCATGCTCTCGATGCTGATTCCGGGCGCGGGGCACATCTACTCTGGCCGCGCCGGCGCCGGTGTGGCCTGGATGGCCACGACCTTGATGGGCTACGCCTGCTGCTTCCTGCCCGGCCTGTTCCTGCACGGCCTCTGCCTGGTCAGCGCGGCGCAAACCCGCCGCGGCTGACAGGCCGCCAGCCCCCTCAGGGCTGGGTGTCGCCGGTCGTCTCCAGGCTCTCTTCCTTGCGCTTGCGGAGCTGCCGCAGCTCGTCGAGCGCGCGCTGGACCGCCGGGGCCCGCCCGTCGGCGCTGGACTCGATCGCCGCCACCGCATCGCCCAGCACCCGCACGTCGTCGACGACGCGCTCGCGCACCGCCTCGTGCATCTCGCGGAACGACGAGTAGAACTCCTGCAGCTCGTCCCCCTTGCGCAGGCCGGCGGGCGCCGGTCCCATGCGGTTGTCGCGCACGCGCGCGAAGAAGCTGGAGATCTTGTAGAGCGGCCCCACCACCTTGTGCGTGATCAGGATGCCCACGGCCGTGATCGACAGCATGAGCACGAACCCGAACCCGATGATCCCCCACAGCACCACCCGGTCGCTGTTGGCGAACTGCGCCTGCAGCTCCTGGGCAGTGGCCGGGTCGGCCAGCCCCGTGAACAGGATGATGCGCGAGACCTCGCGCGTCGCCTGGTACATCTTGAAGCCGAGGCCGGCCGTCAAGAACATGGCGACCACCACGATCGTGAAGGTGTACCGGAGCTGCAGCCCGACATCGAGCAGGTAGTTCCGGACCTTGCGTTTGTACGGCGGTCGCGCCGCTGCCGCTTCCGTGGTGGTCATGGACACCCTCCCGATCCGCGCTTTCTGTTGCTCATTGTCCCCTATCCGCCTTGCGACTTGAAGAAATGCCCGAGCTCCTCGCTCAACTGGCCGGCCGACGCCTCCAGGCAATCCCGCCGGGCGCCCTCCTTGTCGCGCGGGCGCGAGCCCGACTGCAAGCTCGCCCCCGCGTTGGTCCAGCTGATGATGCTCTTCTGCGGCCAGCGGGCAACCATCACCTTCACGTCGCAGTTGGTCTCCGACGTCCCGCCCCCGACCACGTCCTCGAGCCGGGTGATGTTCCCATCGATGTAGAAGCCCAGGAGGCCCGACTTCGCAAAATTGTGCTGGTCGTTGGGGCTCAGCGTCAAAGTGATGGAGGGGAGCTTCCCCAGCTCGTGTGCCAGCGCGTCGGCGATGATCTTGGCGGCGTCCGGCCCGGCCGACTTGACGCCGCCCGTGAAGGGCCCGAAGGCCAGGTAGATCTTGGCCCGCTTGCCGGCGCCCCCGCCGCTGAGCGCCGCCAGCGCCTTGCCGGCCTGCGACTTCACGAAGCTGTCGGTCTCGCGCCGCGAGAGGTCCCGCAGCGCGTCGGCCGCCAGCGGGTCGCCGATCTCCCCCAGCGCGCCGGCCGCGATGCCCCGCACCGTGGCGTTGGGGTCGGACAGCGCCTTGATCAGGTAGGGCACGGCGGAGGCGTCCCGCACCTTGCCCAGGACCAGCGCGGCCTGGACGCGAATCTTGTAGTTCGGGTCCTCGACGACGGCCTTGCACAGGTCCGCCACCCGCACGTCCGCCCCCCGCACCCGCCCCGCGAGCAACAAGGCGACGCCCAGACAGGCGATCCAGAGGTGTCGTGTCCAGCCCAGTCGCCGCGTCACGGACGCTCCGCCGGCGCCCCGGCGCGACCTGTGTCGCCGCCTCGCTTCGCGCGCGTCCCGGCCCGTTGCCAGGCCAGCTCGAACGCGAAAGCGCACCCCTGCCCCCCCTCCAGCTCCTCGACCCAGATGCTGCCGTCGTGGAGCCCGACCACGGCGTGCGCCAGGGCCAGGCCCATCCCGTACGTCGCGGATCCACCGGCCCGACGGCCGTAGGGCTCGAAGATGCGCAGCCGCTCGGACGACACCAGCGGCGCCCCTGGGGCGACCGCCCGGAAGCGGACGCCGGCGTCGGTCTCGATGACCTCGATGCCCAGCGTCCCCCGGCTCGGGATCCGCCGCAGCGCGCCCATACCCAGGTTCAGCATCGCCGCGGCCAGCAGGTCGCGGTCGCCGTGCAGGGGGCGCTCGCTGGGGGGACGCTTGACCGTCACCCACTTGTCAGCCACGGCCGCGTGGCGCCGCAGCTCCTCGGCGACCTCGGCCGCGGCATCTCCCAGCACGAAGCGGGTCTCCCGCGGGGCCAGCTGCCCTGTCTCGAACCGGTCGTAGTCGATCACCGTCCGCATCGTGGCTTTCAGGCGTTCGAACACGCCCCGCGCGTCCGACACGCTGTCGTCGAAGTCTCGCCGGCGGGGATCATCGGCGGGTGGCGCGAATTTCGAGAGGAAATCGACGTTCGCGGCCAGGGCGGCGACCTGACCCGTCAGATCGTGCAGGAAGTGCGACAGCCAGTTGCGGCGCTCGACGATCTCGCTCTTCTGCGTGCGCTGGCGTCGATCACCCTCGCGGTGCAGCGCCCGCGTGCGCAGCAACGCCCACAGCCGGGCCCGGCGCTCCTGCGCGTCGGTCGAAGGGGTGAAGATGGCGTCCGCGCCCGCGGCCAGCGCCCGGATGCGGAAGCTGCGCAGGTCCGAGAGCGCGAAGATGATCACCGGCACGAAGTGGGTGCGGACGTTGTCCTTGAGCCGCGTGCACAGGTCGATGGCGCCCGAAGGCGGAACCCGATCGTCGACCAGCACGACGTCGGGGGGGTGCAGCAGCGCTTCTTCGAACGCCGAGTCGGCGTCGTCGGCGGTCCGGACGATCAGGCCCTGGGAGCGCAGGAACGCCACCAATGGACGCGCCACCGCGCGATCCGGCGCGACGATCAGCCCCTCGGCATCGCTGGGGAGCGGCAGCTCGTGGCGGTGAGTGGTCCTCTCGTCCGAGAGCATCTACAGGCGGCCCGCGATCATCATAGAGCAACGCGTGGTTTTCCTCTATTGCTCCGCGGCGCCAGCCCCGCCGGCCCCCTGACGGTCGCGGTGGCGGCGGTTATCCTACATGTATGTTTTTTGACTTCATACGCCGACAATGTACGATGGTCCCATGTCGATCACCTTCGATTCCGCCTCAGAGGGCCCAGGCGACGAGTCGCTGCGCGACCAGCGCGCTCATCTGCGTTTCGACAAGATGTTCACCGTCCGCATCGAATCTCCGCTTTTCGGCGAGAGCTACTGCGTGGCGCGGAACGTGTCCGCCGGCGGCATCTTCCTCGAGGTCCGCGACCCGCTGCCCCTGGGCGCGTCGGTTCGCGTCTGCTTTCTGGCGCCCGACAACTCGGGCGAGGTGGTGGCGACCGGCGAGGTCAAGAACCACTACTTCATGAACTACACCCAGGCCGGCGCGACCCGCGCGGTCTCGGGCATGGCCGTCCGCTTCACCTCGTTCGAGAACGAGAGCGCCCACGTCCTGGCCGACTGCCTGTCCCGTATGCGCGTCTTACACTGAGCGCGCGATCATTCCTCGGCCTGCGGCCTGACCACGATCGTCTCGTTCAGATCGACGGTCGCACCCGGCTCGATGGGGATCTCGATCTCGCGCGGTCCGCTGACGATCGACAGCACGCGCGGCCCGACGCGCACCGAGATCTCGTAGCGCCCCGGCAGCAGCGCCCCGACCGCGAACGCCCCGTCGCGATCGATCTCGCCCACGGCCTTGCGCGGGAGCGCCAGCGGTGACAGCCCGAACAGCACCGCCCGCGTGGCCGGATCCAGCGGCGACCCGCCGCGCGTGACGATCCGGCCCCGCACCCGAGCGCCCCGGTGCCCCAGCTTCAGCTCGATCTGCGCGTCCAGGTTGCCCCCGCTGATCTCGATCTTCTCCGGCGGAAACACCAGCATCTCGCCGCGCCGGGCCCACAGGTAGTACGTCCCCGGCTCGAACCGATCCTGGGCGAACTTCCCGTCACCGTCGGCCGCCCAGATGATGGGCGACCCGGCGTTGCCCAGGCCGGCCGACGGCAGCGCCACCACCGTGGCGTTCGCCTGCCCTTCGCCGTCGGCGTCGACCACCCGCCCCTCGATGACGCCGGTGCGCACCAGCTTGAACCCGATGCGGGTGCCGGGCGCGTTCACGCCCCACTTCAACATCTCGGGCAGCCAGCCGAACTTGGCCGCCCGCAGGAAGTAGCGCTTCACGTCCAGCCCGCCGATCACGTAGGTGCCGTCCTGGCCGCTGGTCGCCTCGCCGGCGTCGACCAGGTCGTCGGGGCTGCGCACCGCGTGGATGGTTGCGCCGGCGATGGGCTCGCCGGTCGCGCTGGTGACGCGCCCGCGAATCGACGACTCGGGGGACAGGCGGAAGTTGCGAACGGTGTTCCCGGCGCGATCGATGCGCAGGTCGGCGATCTCGGTGGCCTGCCCCGGGTGGCTGACCCGGACCGAGTACGTCCAGGCGCCGGCCGGCAGGCGCAGGTGATAGCTGCCGTCCTTGCCCGACAGCTCGTCGAGGATCTCGGTCCCCTGGAACCAGACGCGGATCTTGGCGCCGTCGATGCGGCGGCCGGCGTCGTCGGTGATGCGCCCCTGGACGACGGCCTCCGGACGGTCGGCGGTGTCCCGCCGGAAGAGCTCCCGCCGGAACTCCTGCTCGTTCGGGAGCAGGCAGCTCGGGGTCGTGTGCCAGGGGACCGCGCAGTCCGGGGCCAGGCGCGAGCAGAAGTCGACGCAGTCACCCGGGTTCTTGGGGTCGCAGAGCGACGGCGGGATGGCGTCCGGCTCGATGAGCGGCGGCGTGGGACCCCGCCCCTCGCACCAGATGCACCCTTCCGGCCGCTCCACGCAGCGGACGTCGCGTGAGTCGGCCGTGGAGGCAGACGTGTAGGGCGTTGCCGACGGGCCGCGCGATCGGCGGCAGCCGGCATGCAGCCCCAGGACCGCCACCACGAACAGCAGCGCAATCGTTCTTTTCGCCACCCGCCCCCACCGTGTAGATCGGAGATGCGTTTTACTCAAGCCGCATGTCAAAGCCGCGTTTCATCGTCCTGGAGGGAATAGACGGGTCGGGCACCACCACCCAGCTCGATCGCCTCACCCGTCACCTGACCGACCGCGGCCGGCGCGCCCACGCCACCCGCGAGCCGAGCCAGGGGCCGATCGGGCGTCTCTTGCGCGAGATCCTGCTGGGCGGCCACCGCCTGGCCGGCGGGGCCGGCGTCGACGGGCTGGCGATGGCGCTGCTGTTCGCGGCCGATCGGCGGGATCACCTGAGCCGGGAGATCGAGCCGGCGCTGGCAGCCGGGGCCGACGTCGTGTCCGATCGGTACCTGCTGTCGTCCCTGGCCTATCAGGCGCAGGAGGCCGATCGCGCCTGGGTCGGCACCCTGGCCCGCGATCTGCGGGTCCCCGACCTGACGCTGCTCCTGGACGTGCCCGTGGCGGTCGCCGCCGCCCGCCGGCGCGCGGCCGGCCGCCCCGAGGAGCGTTACGACGCCGACGAGATGCAGGCGCGCATCGCCGCCCGCTACCGCGAGCTGGCCGCCACCACGCCGAACACCGTGCTGATCGACGCCGCGGGCACCATCGACGAAGTGACCGCCGCCATCGTGGGTCACGTCAGCCCGCTCCTCTGACTCCGGCTTTCCGGCCCGGCGGGAGAAGCGTCGCCGGGATCGCCCTGGGTGCCGAGGGGGCGATCCCCCCTGGCCCTCACTTGTGCTTCTTGCCCTTGGGCTTCTTGGCAGAGGCGTGGTGGTGCGAGTGAGCCTTCGGAGCAGCGGGCGCGGCCTGATCGTCGTCGTCGGCCGCAGCGGCCGGCGCGCTGGGAGCAGGAGCCGCGGGCGCGGCGGCGGCAGGAGCCGGCGGCGTGGCGGCTGGGGCCGCGGCGGCTGGAGCCGGAGCGGGCGGCGGGGGCGGTGCCGGGGCGGCGGGCTCGCTGGGCACGGCGACCGGGGTCAGCGCGGCGGCGTTCGTCGCGACCTTCTTGCCGCGGAACCCGAGCACGACCACCAGCACCACGGCAGCGACGACCAGCACCGCGATCACGACGATCGCGAAGCGCTTGCCGCCGCCAATCTCGCCCATCATCTCTTCGGCGCTCATCCGCTCGCCGGGGACCTTGCCCCCGACGGTCGGCATCGACGAGCTGGTCGCCCCCTGGCGCAACGAGTACTTCTTCCGGTCTTCGACCGACACCGAGCCGTCGTCGACGTAGCGCTCCTCGAGCGGCTTGGTCTCGGCCACTACCGGCTCCGGCTCGGGCGCCGGTGTCCCCTTGGGGCGGTTCGACTCGAGCTTGGCGCGGGCATCGGCCACCATCTGGTCGACGTCGCCCTGCTTGAACCAGAGCGTCTCGCGAAATGCGGCCGGGCCTGTCGACTTGGGCGGCGTACCCGCCGCGGCGGCCGGCGGCGGAGCGCCCACCGGCGGCGAACCGCCCGGCGGCGTCGCGGCGACCGGCGGCGGCGTCGCCTGCATGCTGTCCATCGTGCTGTCCGGCCGCGGTGGGGCGGCCGCGGCGGGCGGCGACGTTCCCGCCGCGCGCGGGGCGGCCGCCGGCATCGCCACCATGGTGGCGGCGATCGCGGCGCCGTGGGTTCGCCGCGGCGCCTCGGGCGCCGTCGTGCGGACCGGCGGTGGCGTCGCGTTCGGATCCAGCGCCTTGGGCGACGGCGCCTCCGAAGCGACCACCGCGATGGGCGGCGTGAGGTTGGCGTTGCGCTCCTGCGGCGAGCCGGCGCCGTTGGCCTGGGCGCGGGCGGCGATGGCCTGGTTCACCAGGTTCTGCATCTCCGGCGTGGCGCCGCTGAACATCATGGTCTTGGCGACGCCCAGGCGCCCCGGATCGGGCTGGGCGGCGGGCCCCAGCGACAGGTTGGCCACCTCGGTCAGGAACTGGCGCAGCGTCAGCGGGCGCCGGTTCGGGCTGCGGTCCATCGCCTTCATGACCACGCGATCGATCTCGGCGTTCAGGCCGTCGATCCGCGCGCTCGGCGGCGACAGCGTCGCCTTCAGCACCTGCTCCAGCACCCCGGCCGGCGTCACGGCCTCGATGGGCGGGCGCCCGGTCAGCATCAGCATGAGGATGCCGCCCAGGCTGTAGGTGTTCGAGCGCTGGTCGACCAGCTTCCCCTCGGCCTGCTCGGGCGAGAGGTACTCGGGGACGCCGAACACGGTCTCGGTGACCGGAACGGGCGCCACGAAGTTGATCACCTTGACCTGGTCGCCCGGGCCGACCAGGACGTTCTTGGCCGCCAGGTCATGGTGGACGACGCCGACCTTCTGACCGTCCAGCAGCGCCTCGCCGATCTGGGCGACGATCGCCTTGGCGCGCTCCAGCGGCAACGGCCCGCTGCCGGCCACCAGCTGGTCCAGCGGCTGCCCGTCGCACAGCTCGCTGACGACGAACAGCCGTCCCTCGGGATCCTTGCCGAAGTCGAGGATCTTCGCGATGCGCGGCGTCTGGGCCCGCTGGAGCTGTTTCAGCTCGCGCTGCGAACGCTCGATCACGGCCGGCGACGTCAACACCGCGCGCGCGACCCGCTTGTAGATCACGGTCTCGCCGCTCTGGTTGTCACGCGCCCGAAACACCTCGCCGCTGCGCTGTCCGGCGATCTGCTCCTCCAGCGTGTAACGCGCCCCACCCTGCGACTCGTCCGACGCCACCATGTCGAGGCGGCGGGGCCCCTCGGGCGTCGCGCAGGTCTCCTGCGGACAAAAGTTCGCGTCGTCGGGATACTTCGTCTGACAGTTGGGGCAGACTTTCATCCGGCTCCTGGCCTGGCGACCTGGGCTGATGGCTCCGAGGTCGGGTGATCGTCGCGCGACGTCAAGCCATACTTAACGCACACTTCCCCCCGAAAATCAAATGCCTACGAGGCAAAAAGCCGTCACTATTACGGCTTTTTTTGCTGAGGTTAGTCTTGGCCGGGCTTGCCGAAATCGGCGAAGAGCTTCTCAGCCGAGGGGGTCGAGCGCTTCGAGTCGACCGCCTTCCGCTTCTTGCCCATGTTGCTGTGCTTGCGCGTCCGGCGCTTCCAGGTTTTCCGCGTGTTCGAGGCCATGGCGGCCGGCTTTTATCACAGCCGGGTCGCGGAGACCACCCCTTGTATCGTTTCCAGGCTGCGGAGCACGGTCTTGAGCTGGTCGACGTGCCCGACCGTGACCTGGAAGGTGTTCACGGCCCGGCCGTCCTCGGTGGTCCGGCACTTGGCCTGCGAGATGTTCACGCCGTGCTCGGTGAACGACTTCGAGATGGCGGCCAGCAGCCCCGGGCGGTCCGAGCAGGTGACCTGCACGGCGACGGGGCGCAGCGTCTTGGACTCGTCGTCCCAGCTCACGTCGACGCGGCGGATCGGGTCCAGGTCCAGCGCCTTGGGGCAGTCGCGGGTGTGGATGACCACGCCGTGCCCCCGGCTGATGAACCCGACGATCGAGTCGCCCGGGACCGGCGTGCAGCACTTGGCGAACTTCACCAGGATGTCGGCCTCGCCCTGCACCTTGATCCCGCCGATCGAGCGCTTGGGGACGATCCGCCTCGCGGCCGATGGAGGCTCCGAGACCGGCGCCGCGGGCGCCGCCGCGCCGTTGGCGGCCTCGCGGTCGGCCAGCACCGCGTCCACGGCGTGTCCCGGGCTGACCTTGCCGTAGCCGACCGCGACCAGCAGATCGTCGGCCGTGCCCAGGCGCAGCCGCTGCGCGGCCGCGTCCAGCAACCCTTCCCGCTCGGCGGTGGCCAGCGCGGCGTCCTGCTTGCGCAGCTCGCGGCCCAGCAGGTCGCGCCCCATCTGCCGGCTGCGCTCCCGCTGCTCCATCCGGATGAAGTGCCGGATCTTGGTGCGGGCGCGGCTGGTGACGACGAACTTCAGCCAGTCCTTGGACGGCTTCTGGTTGGCCGAGGCCAGGATCTCGACCGTGTCGCCGTTCCGCAGCACGTAGCGCAGCGGGACGATGAGCCCGTTCACGCGCGCGCCGGAGCAGTGCTCGCCGACCTGCGAGTGGATCGCGTAGGCCAGGTCGATGGGCGTCGCCCCCTTGGGCAGCGCCTTCACGTCCCCCTTGGGCGTGAAAACGAAGACCTCGTCCTGGAACAGGTCGATCTTGACGGTCTCGATGAACTCCGTCGGGTCCTTCAGATCGCGCTGCCACTCCATCAGCTGGCGGAGCCAGGCGAAGGCTTTCCCTTCCTCGGCGGCGACCGATTTCTGCTCCTTGTACTTCCAGTGGGCCGCGATGCCCTGCTCGGCGATCCGGTGCATCTCCTGGGTGCGGATCTGCACCTCCATCCGCTCGGCGCGCGGGCCGATCACCGTCGTGTGCAGCGACTGGTACAGGTTCGGCTTGGGGAGCGCGATGAAGTCCTTGAAGCGGCCGGGGACCGGCGTCCAGTTCGAGTGGACGACCCCCAGCACCGCGTAGCAGTCGCGCACCGACTCGGTGATCACGCGGAACGCGAGCACGTCGTAGATCTGCTCCACGTCGCGCCCGGTCTTCTTCATCTTCTGGTAGATGGACCAGAGGTGCTTGGCGCGCCCCGAGACCTGAACGTTGATCTCCGCCTCGGTCATCACCGTCTTCAGCCGGTCGACGACCTCCGTGATGTAGGCGGCCCGCGTGCTGGCGGTCTCGGCCAGACGAGCGACCAGCTGGCCGTGCTCGGTCGGCTCGAGGTACTGGAACGCCAGGTCCTCCAGCTCGACCTTCATCCACTGGATACCGAGCCGGTTGGCCAGCGGCGCGTAGATCTCCATGGTCTCGCGCGCGATCCGCTCCTGCTTGTCGCGGGGCATGTGCCCCAGCGTCCGCATGTTGTCGACGCGATCGGCCAGCTTGATCAGGATGACGCGGATGTCCCGCGCCATCGCCAGGAGCATCTTGCGGAAGTTCTCGGCCTGGCGCTCCTCGCGGGTGGTCCAGGGGATCTGGCCGAGCTTGGTGACCCCCTCGACCAGGAACTGGATCTCGGTGCCGAAGAGGCGGCCGATGTCCTCGGCGGTCGCGCTGGTGTCCTCGACACAATCGTGCAGCAGGCCCGCGCAGACGGACGGCACGTCCAGCCGCAGCTCGGAGATGATGCGGGCCACCCCGACGGGGTGCACCACGTAAGGCTCTCCCGAGCGCCGCTTCTGCCCGGCGTGCCGCTCGGCGGCGAAGGCGAAGCTGCGCTCGATGAGGCCGAGATCCGCGCCGGGGTCGTAGCCCCGAACCTGCGCGCAGATGTCCTGAACCGTTTCCGTCATTGCTTCTAAGGCGCCCCCCGCGTGCGCGCCTCGGCGAGCAACGCGGACCCATAGTGCCCGCGCCGCCCCCGCGCGCAGCGGGCAGCCACGTATATGGATGACAGCTCCTTGAGCGCGGTCTCGAGGTTGTCGTTCACGACCAGGTAATCGTAGTCCGCAAAGTGCTCCAGCTCGCGGGTGGCGGTCACCAGCCGCCGGTCGATGGCCTCGGGCGCGTCCGTGGCCCGGCGGCGCAGGCGGCGCTCGAGCTCGGCCATGGACGGCGGCAGGATGAAGACCAGCACGCTCTCCTCCGGCCACTGCCGGCGGATCTGCGCCCCGCCCTGCCAGTCGATGTCGAACAGGTAGTCCTTGCCGTCCTCCAGGGCCCGGTTGACCGTGTGGATGGCGGTCCCGTAGCGGGCGCCGTGGACCACGGCCCACTCGGCGAACTCGTGGCGGTCGACCATCCGCGAGAACTCGTCCTCGGTGACGAACTTGTAGTCGACCCCCTCCCGCTCACCGGCCCGGGGGGCCCGGGTCGTGTAGGAGACCGAGAACTCGAGGCGCTCCTGCTCAGCCAGCAGGTGGGCAAGGGTCGTCTTGCCGGCCCCAGAGGGGGACGAGATCACCAGCAGGATGCCCCGGTGCGCCCCCAGGTCAGCGTCGGTCATTCACCATACATTGTATCATTCCACGTTCTGGGCCTGCTCGCGCAGCCGCTCCAGCTCCGCCTTGGCGTCGATGACCAGAGCCGCCATGCCGGCGTCCTGCGCCTTGGACGCGATCGTGTTCAGCTCGCGGCCGATCTCCTGAACCAGGAAGTCGAGCTTGCGGCCGACGGCCCTCTCGCCCGTCGTCGCTTTTTGGGCCGACAGGAGCGCCCCCAGGTGTTCCAGGTGGGTGTCCAGACGGACCAGCTCCTCGGTGACGTCCAGCCGCTCGGCCATCAGGGCGACCTCCTGGGCCAGCCGGCCGGCCTCCACGGCGACGTCCCGGACCAGGGCCGCCAACCGGTCCTGCAGGCGCTCGGCGAACTTCTGGGGCAACTTCTCGGCGCCGGCCCGCAGGGAGGCGGCCAGCTCGACCAACCGCTCGCGGCGGCTGCGCAGGTCGGCGGCCAGCGCCTCGCCCTCGCGCGCGCGCATCGCGCCCAGCTGGCGCAGCGCCTCCGCGACCGCCGGGCGCAGCGCCTCCCACAGCGCCTCGCCCGCCAGGCCCCCGCCGCGGGCCGACTCCATGAAGGCGCCGACCGTCCCCAGCGTCACCGGCTCGTCGATCTCCAGCTCTTGCCGGAGGCGCTCCAGCACCGTGTAGACGTCGCGAACCCGCGCCTCGTCGACCCCGCTCGACGCCTCGGCCGACTCGTCCCGGACGTTGACGATGACCGAGCCGCGCTCGACCGCCGCCCGGACCGCCCGCGAGATCTCGGCGTCGCAATAGGCGTCCGGATCGTGGCTGCGGATCTTCAAGTCCAGGCCGCGGTGGTTGACGGACCGGATCTCGACGCGCAGCCGCCGCTCGCCGGCGTCCGCCGAGCCGCGCCCGAACCCGGTCATGCTGTGGAAGCTCACCTCCGCGCGTTTATACCAGGGCCTTGAAGAACTCGATCGTGCGGCCGAGCCCCTCGGCGAACGAGATCGCGGCCGTGTAACCGAGGCGCTGGCGCGCCGCGCTGATGTCGGCCCACGAGTGCTTGATGTCGCCGGCCCGCTCGTCCTCGTAGATCGGGGCGATCTTGCGCCCCAGGTAGTCGCCGATCAGCGCCACGACGCGATTGAGGTCGGTGGCCTGACCGCACGCCACGTTGAACACGCCGCCCGAGACCTGCCGGGCGTCGGCGGAGGCGGCCTTGAAGTTCGCCTCGACGACGTTGTCGATGTAGCAGAAGTCGCGCGACTGCGAGCCGTCGCCGAAGATGCGCGGCTGCTTCCCCGCCAGCGCCACGGTGATGAACTTGGGGATGACCGCGGCGTACTCGGACTGGGGATCCTGCCGCGGACCGAACACGTTGAAGTAGCGCAGGCAGACCGTCTCCAGCCCGTAGGCGCGCGCGTAGATCTGCATGTACTGCTCGCCCGCCAGCTTGGACCCGCCGTACGGCGAGATGGGCGCGGGCGGCATCGTCTCGATCTTGGGGAGGACGGGATCCTCGCCGTAGGCGGCCGACGAGGCGGCGTAGACCACGCGCCGGACGCGCGCGCGCCGGGCCTGCTCCAGCACCCGGATCGTGCCGGTGGCGTTGGCCGCGTGGTTCTCGATCGGCTCCGCCATCGACTTGGGCACCGAGGGGATGGCCGCCTCGTGGAAGATCAGCTCCGTCCCCTCGACGGCGCGCGCCAGGGCCTTGTCGTCCAGGATGTCGCCCTCGATCAGGTCGACCTTGTCGGCGATGTCGGCCAGATTCTCGCGCTTGCCCGACGAGAAGTTGTCGATGATGCGGACCTTGTCGCCCCGGGCGAGCAGCGCGCGCGCCAGCGACGACCCGATGAACCCGGCTCCCCCAGTGACCAGGCAAAGGCTCACGATTGACCTCCGAAGGTGACGATCAGCGCCGTGCGCGGGCTTGCGCCGCGAACTGCGAGATGAGATGCCCCAGAACGGGATCGGGAATCTCGGCCGACGCCGTGGCGACCTGAAGCGGCGGATCTTCGTCGAGACCGCGGGTCGGCGCCGCCGCCAGCGAGCGAACGGCCATCCACGAGGCGGCGAGCAGCACCGCCGGGACCATGAACAGAACGCGACGTTTTGACGACATGGTCGTACATTATCCCACCCCTGGTCGATGGCAATTTTTCGATCATCGACTGGGATAGGTAATCATCGCGGCAGCGGAATCCCAGCCAGGCCGGCGCCGAATGGAATGCCGAGGGTGCGCACCTGGCGGCCTGCCCGGACCTCGATGACGCGCGGGGCACCGCGCCTGCCAGCACCGCCGCTGTCGCCTGCGACGACGCCACAGGGCCCGCCGATCGAACGGTACTGGACGAAGTTGGCGCCCGACGGGCTCAGCGACGCCAGGACGAGATCCCGCTCGGCGGACCGAGCCGGCACCAGAGTGCCGTTGTTTCCCAGAGCGAACCACCGTTTGGTCTGTCCGTCGTTCACCTCCAACACGAGGCCGGGCAGGGTCTGGTGCACCTGCAGAACCTCGAGCGGGCCGGGAACCGAAGCCGGCGGCGACAGGCTCATTGTCGACAGGGTCAGCTCGCGAACCGCCACGCCATCGAGGCCCGTCTTGTCTCCCTTGATCAGGGTCTGCGCGGTCACGACCAGGAGCCGGCGACGATCGCTCGAACGGGCGACGGCCAGCACGTGCCCGTCCTCGGCCGTGAGTTGCCGAAAGCGTCCCGTCTGGGGCAAGTAAGCGAATACCTCCTGGTGCAGGTTGAGGATGAACCTGCCGCTGCTGGCCGGCGGGATGTGCAGCGGTTCGCGCAACCGGCCGACGAAGATGACCGCGTCTTCCAGGCCCGCGCCCCAGGCCTCTGCCGCCTTCGCCAGGGCGCGCTTCACCTCGGCCATCTGCGGCTGCACCTTCAGCGCGCCCAGGTCGGCCGCCTCCAGCACCTCGCGCGACCAGGGCATGTAGGCGCGATCGAGCAGCCCGCGCACCTCGGCCACCGCCTCGTCGAACCGTTCCTGGCGAACGAACGAGCAGGCGATGTTCAGCCGCGGCGCCAGGAACTCGGGATCTGCCTCTTCCGCCGCGCGGTACTTGGCGCGCGCGTCGTCCCACTTGCCCTGGCGGTAGACCACCTTCGCGTCGGCGTTGAGCTGCGTGGCTTCGGGGGCCGGCGGCCGGAAGGGATCGGCCACCCCGACACCAGGAGCGGGCGGCGATGGCAAACAGGCCGCGCCCAGGACGGCCCCGACCACCACCGGCGCGATCACGGATCCAGCCAGACCCGCTGCAGCTGGAACCGATCGCCGACCGCCGCCAGGCCGTGGACGCGCGTGGCCTCCAGCGCCGGCACGTCGTAGCGGTAGAGGAAGATCACCGGCTGCTCGTCGGCCAGCAGGTGCGCGATGCGCGACAGGATGGGCGCGCGCGCCGCCGGCCCCTGGGCCGTGCGCGCCTCGTCGATCAGCGCGTCCAGCGCCGTGGACCGGTAGCCGCCGTAGTTGAACGCCCCACCCGTCCCGAACAGCGGCTGCGGGTTCTCGTCGGGCGCGCCCTCCCAGATCAGCGGCGCCAGGTCGAACTCGCCGCGCTTGAGGCGCTGCAGGATCGTGGCGGCGTCGGCCGGGACCAGGTCGACCAGGATTCCGGCCTTGCGGGCCTCCAGCGCGAACGCGTGGGCCTCGACGTGGAACAGGCGGTTGCCGGCCGGTTCGAGCAGCGTCACCCGGATGGGGTGACCCAGGTGATCGCGCACGCCGTCGGCGTCGGTGTCGCGGTAGCCGGCGTCATCCAGCGCGGCGGCCGTCAGCTTGCGGTCGAACGGCGGCGGCGGCAGATCCTCGGTCAGCGGCGGACCGCCGATCGGCGTGGCCAGGTCGTTGTGCAGCTCACCGGCGAACCGGCTCCGATCCCACAGGCTGGCCAGGGCTCGCCGAAAGCGCGGGTCCGAGAGCGGGTAGCGCTGGTGGTTCACGGCCAGGAACGAGTAGCGGCGCGAGCGCAGCCTCAGCAGCTTGGTCGCGCCGTGCAGCGTCGTCGGCTCGACCTGATCCGGGTAGTGCGCGTCGATCACGCGCGACAGGATGTCGATCTCGCCCCGGCGCGTGCGGTTGAGGGCGCGCACGGCGTCCGGATCGAGATCGAAGACGATCTCGTCGACGCCGCCGGCGTCGCCCCAGTATTCGGGCGCCCGCTCGAGCCGGATCCGCCTGCCCCGCTCCCAACCGGCGAAGCGGTACGGGCCGGTGCCGACGGGGGCGCGCGCGATCGGCGACGACTCGACGCGGATGTCGCGCACCAGGTGGTCGGGCAGGATCGGAACGTCGCACAAGGCGCGCAGCGCCAGGTTCGACGGGCGCTTCAACACCAGGCGGACCGTCCGCTCGGTCACCAGCTCGACCGAGGCGACGTCGGCCAGCTCGGCCCGCAGGACCGGCGCGTCCGTGCCGTTGCGGAGCAAGGGCTCGAACGTGGCCTGCACGTCCATCACGCCGAACGTTCGATGGTCGTGCCAGTGCACGCCGCTGCGCACGTGCACCGCGATGCGCATGCCGTCGTTCGAGACGTCCCAGTTGTCGGCCAGCCCCGGGCGATACGTCCCATCGCGGCAGTCGAGCAGCGTCTCGTAGATGAGCCCGTTCGTGACCTGGGCGGCCGCGGCGTCGCCGTCGGCCAGCGGCAGCAGCGTGGTCGGCTCCGCGTCCAGGTGGACGCGCAACGAGCCCCCCCGCCGGGCCGGCGGCGGCACCTCAGCCGGAGAAGGCAGCGTCTCGGCCGGGGGCGGCGGCGCGCGCCCGGGCGAGAAGTCGGTGGCAGTCGCCGTCTTCGATTGCCCAGCCGGCGGCTTCTTGTGCCGGCAGCCGCCCCCCAGGCAAATGAGTGTCGAAAACAGCAACGCCCAAGCTGTTTCGCGTGCTTGCCCGAGAAAAATCACTGTGTTATTCAGGTTCACCCGCATCGCGCGGTGGAGGGCTCGTCCATGAAGCGACTGCCGACCGTATATCACCGGACTATTCCTTTGGCAGTTTTGCTGCTCGCGCCGAGCGGCGTGCGCCTAGCTTACGGCCAGGGGCAGGAGCTGCCACCGGTCAAGGTCGACTTGCCGCCGCCTCCCAACTTCAACGTGCAGACTGCGCCGGAGAAGTACCCGAGCGGCGAGATGTCGATCTATGGCCTGCGCAAGCACATGAACCAGTACCTGGACAAGGACGTCCAGGTGCGCGCGTACATGCTCGAGATCTACGAGTGTCCGGCCGAGCAGCGAAAGTGCAACGACGACCTGGCGGCCAAGACCAAGAAGGAAAAGAAGAAGGAGCTGAGGTCGGGCGGCCTCCCCGGCAAGGCCGGCGCGCCGCCGGCGGCCGCGCAGATGAAAGGCGGATGTCGCCCCTGCGATCAGCCGCACTTCTTCCTGGGTGACACGCCGACGACCAAGATCGATCACGGTTTGCTGGTCGCCGACTACCCGGTCAAGGACTGGAGCAACAACAAGCCGAAGCCGCTGGTCGTGAAGAACGGCACGCAGGTGATCGTGACCGGCACGTTCGCGATCAACTCGATGGGTGGGTTCGCCGCCTCGGACGGCCTGATCATCCACAAGAAGCTGCAGGACGGCGCCGACGGCAAGGTCATCGCCGAGGGGAACGCCGTGCTCCCGCCCGACGCGCAGACGATCAACCTGGAAGGCAAGCCGGCCGAGAAGGTCGGCGGCGCCCGCATCGACGCCGAGAAGGCCGGCAAAAAGGGCAAATAAGAAGGCAAGTAGCCCTTCAGTGCTTCGTCGGATCCGCGCGCAGCTGGTCGCAGGCGGCGCGCGGGATCCGGAACGCACCCGCATCGTCCGTCTGCCCGACACACGATGCCCAGAGCTGGACGGTGTGCCGCACGGGTGTCGGCTCGCCCGGAGGCTGGACCTGGACCTCGAGCACCAGATCCGGCCGTCCCGGCGGCGGGCGTGACACGAAAGCTTCGGCGCGCAGGTTCCCGAGCGCGCTGACGATCCTGCCCACCGCCGCCTGGTCGAACGCGGCGCCCGGCGGCGCGCTGGCCCAGATCTCGCCGTCGTGGGTCGTGACGTCCAGGGTTCCCTGCGCGCTGATCCGCCTCAGCTCGCGCACGTCGAAGTGGGCGAAGTCGAGCACGCTGCGCGCCCGGAACCGCGCGGGATCGGGGTCCAGCAGAGCGTAGGCCGGGTCGCGTGCGCCAACCGTCACCGCGTCGCCGCCGTCGACGGTCAGGCGTCGCCCCTGAGCCGTCGGGACGGTCACCTCGGTGTGGGCCAGCCGGGCCAGCCAGTCATTCACGATCGCCTGTTCGGCCGGCGGGTGACCTGCCGGCCCCTCGAGCGTCCAGGCGCTGCCCGCGCCGGGGCGCGCGAGCGCCAGCCGGCGAGCCCCATCCTGCAGCTCGACCCGGTGGACCCGATCGGGCGGCGCCGACAGCAGGCGCCGGTCGGCGGCCTCGGCGCCGCCCAGCAGGCGCCAGACCTCGTCCCAGGCCTCGCGCGAGACACCGCCGGTCACCCGCGCGGTGGCCCCCGAGCGATCGCGCACCTCGATCCACCCCGGCGTGCCCGCCGCGGGGCCCGCGTCGCGCTCGCCCCGCAGCTGCCCGAGGCTACGCAGCACCGCCGAGACGCGCTCCTCGGCGACCCGCTCGCCCGCCGCGTTCCGCCACCCAGGGGCCTGTCGTTCCAGGCGGTGCTCACGGTCGTCCGGCCCCGCCCGCCAGGAGAGGCGCGCCACCTGATCGGGTTCGAACGGGACCAGCCGGCGGTCGCGAAACGCCGTGGCCGGGCGATCCGCGAGCTGCAGCAGCCGCTGCGGCCCGACCCGGACCGGCCCCCCGACCGCGTTCTGGACGAACACGCCGCGGCCGGTGGCGTCCGCGCGCCCTAGCCACAGCCCCGTCGACCTCGTCCCCTGGTCGAGGGTCAGCATCACGCGCGCCGGGGCGAGGCCCGCCGCCTGCGGCGACACGTCGGCGACGCGCGCGCTCTCTGCCTGATCGAGCGCCCCCGCCAGATCCTCGACCGCCGCCTGATCGGCGGGCTGGTCGCCCGGCTCGATCCGCCATGGGCCGCCCGCGCCGCGGGCCAGCGTGAACGGTGCCTCGCCGGGCCGGGCGATGGTCACGCGCCTCAGCGCCGCCGGATCGAAGCTCGCCAGCAAGCGTGCCCCCTCCCCCGCCGAACCCGCGCCGCGCGGATCGTGGTCGAAGAAGAGCAGGTACGCCGCCAGCAACGCCGCGACGGCCCCCAGAACGCCCAGCGCGCGCATCAGATCCGCCGCCGCCGCCAGACCCAGGCGCCCGCCGCCAGCGCCGCCAGGGGCAGCACGATGACGAACAGCCGGAACGCCCCCGCCACCTGCCCGGCCGTCGGCGCCAGCGCGACGCGCGCCGCGTTCTTGGGCCCCACGCCCGCCCGCCCTTCGCGGCCCGTCAGCCAGGCGATCGCCGAGAGCACGAAGTCCTGGTCGTAGTCGCGCAACGTGACGCCGGAGAGCCGCACGTTCATGACCAGCCGGCCAGTCCCGAGGACGACGATGCGGCCGTGGGATCTGTCGCTCGACTGCGCGGCGACCGCGACGGTGACGGGCCCTTTCCGGTCGCGGCCGGCGTCGAAGGTCAGGTCGGCTTCGCCCCGGATGGTGGCCAGGTCGGTCTCGCCCCACCCCTCGACGCTGCTGTGAACCAGCGGCGAGACCGTCCAGCCCGACACCGGCGGGTCCAGGCGGGCTGCCTCGCGCGTGCGCGGCCAGAAGGTCAACCGTCCCCCCAGGCGATCCGTGATGGGGTGGCGGTCGTAGTTGTCGGGGCCGGCCGCCCAGACCGAGGGGCCCTCGACGTCGCTGGCGTGCGCCGGGTCGACCACCAGGTTGTCGCCCAGGCGCACCCCATGGCGCGCGGCCCAGTCCTCCAGCCCGACGTGCGCGAACGAGGCGCCGCCCGGGGCGAACACCGGGCCGAGCATGGCCAGCACGGAGCCGCCACCGTCCACGAACGCGTCCAGCGCGCGCAGCTCGGCGCCGGGCAGCGCGCTGGTCGGCTCCGCCACGACTACCACCGAGCAACCGCTGCCTCGCGCGTCGGCGACGCGCTCGAGCGTCCTGGCGTCGTAGCCGTCGCCGCGCAGCGCCTCGGCGAACGTGGCGTAGCCGCCGTCGGCCTGCGAATCGATCTCCGGCTCGCCCTGCCCCTTGCCGAAGCAGATCACCGGCGGGTGCTCGTCCGTGACGGTCAAGATGGCCGAGACGAACGCCGCCTCGCCGCGCCAGGTGCGCAGCGCCGGCCCCGGTTCCCCTTCGGCGTCGACCTCGGGCTCGACCAGGTCCGCCTCGGTCACCACCTTGGCGCGCCCACCCGACGTGAACACGATCGCGCCCTGCCCCAGATCGAACGCGCCGATGCCGTACTTGCGCGCCGCCGCCTCGGCCCGCTCGGGCGCTCGGTCCGGATCGACGATCTCGACGCGAAACCGGCCGCCCGCCTGGCGCGCGCAACGCTCGGCCAGCTCGCGGACCAGCCCGGCGATCGTCCGGGCCCGCTCGCTGTCGCGCTTGGGGTAGAGGAAGATCGTGGCCTCGACCGGGCGCGGCAGGTTGCGCAGCAGCGCGACGGTCTCGTCCGACAGCGCGTAGAGGCGGCCGCGCGTCCAGTCGCCCCGCGCGAAGTGCCGGGCCGCGATCACGTTGACCATGCCGGCGATCAGCACCGCCAGCAGCGCCGCGGCGCGCGGCGCGAGCCTCCGGGGCCGGGACGTCTCCTGCGGGGCCGGCCCCCGCAGCGACGCCACGCGCACCGTCGCGCCGGCCAGCGCCAGGGCCGTCACGCTGAGGAGCAGGACGATGGGCCGGGAGTCGACGATGCCGTGGCCGAAGTCCTCCATCGTCCGGAACAGGCTGTAGCGACGCAACGCCATGGCCAGGGCCGGCGTGCGGACCTCCGATTCCAGCGCCCCGGCCAGCAGCGCCGCCAGGAAGAACACGAACGACAGCGTCGCCGCCACCAGCTGGTTCCGCGTCAGCGACGAGGCCAGCAAGCCGACCGCCAGCGCCGCAATGCCGAGCAGCATCGTTCCCAGATAGCCGGCCAGCACCGGGCCTGGATCGAGCGCGCCGCCGATCGCGCGCAGGTACACGATGGCCAGCGCCGTCGGCGCCCAGGCCGCCGCGTAGAAGCCGACCGCCGCGGCCCACTTGCCCAGCACGACCTCGGCCGGCGAGACCGGCGCCGTCATGAGCGGCTCGATCGTGCCGGTGCGCAGCTCCTCGGCCACCAGGCGCATCGGCACCACCGTGGCCAGCAGCCCGACCGCGATCCAGTAGAGGATCGTCCCGCCGAAGAAGAACTCCATCACGCCACCCGGCGGCGCGTCGGGGCGCCCCAGGAACTGCACGAACATCCAGAACACCAGGCCCTGCAGGAACAGAAACAGCGCCAGCACCGCCCAGCCCGCCGGCGTGCGGAAGTAGGCGGCGCACTCCCGCTTCGCGATGGCCAGGATCCGGTTCACGCCGGCGGCCCCTCGGCGGTCGCGCGCCCGAAGAGCTCCTCCAGCGAGGGGAGCTCCAGGCGCAGCTCGCGCAGCGTCAGGCCGGCGGCGACCGCCGCCTGGAAGATCGCATCCCGGATCTCGTCTCCTTCGCGCGGGGCCGGGCCAAGCGTCAGCGCCAGCCGCTCTCCGTCGAGCCGCGCCACGGAGGCCACCCCGGCCAGGCGCCCGAAGAGCTCCTCGGCCCGCGATTGCTGGCCAGGCCGAACCTCGACGATCAGACGGCGCGCGCCCGCGAGATGGGCTTGCAAAGCCGCCGCCGTCTCCGCCGCGACCAGCCGGCCTCGGCTCAGGATCAGGATCCGCGTCGCCACCGCCTCGACCTCCGACAGCACGTGGGTCGACAGCAGCACCGTCCGGTCGCGCCCCAGCTCGCGGATCAGCGAACGCGTCTCGCGGATCTGGTTCGGATCCAGGCCGGCGGTCGGCTCGTCGAGGATCAGGATGGGTGGATCGCCGAGCAATGCGTCCGCCAGGCCGACCCGCTGCCGGTATCCGCGCGACAACGTCCCGATGATCTGCCGGCGCCGATCGCCCACCCCGACCCGGCCCACCACGCCGTCGATCGCGGCGCGCCGGCCCGGGCGGCTCACCCCCTTCAGGGCGGCGCGAAAGCCCAGGTACTCGTCGACGCGCATCTCGGGCGGCAGCGGCACCGCCTCGGGCAGGTAGCCGACCGCCCCCCGCACCCCTCGCGGATCGTCGGCGATCGATCGCCCGGCCAGGATGGCGGCGCCGCGGGTGGGCGCCAGGAAGCAGGTCAGGATCCGCATCATCGTCGACTTGCCGGCGCCGTTGGGCCCCAGCAGGCCCGCCACCTCGCCCCGCCCGATCTCGAACGAAACGCCGTCCAGCGCCGCAGGGCGCCCGTCCCCCACGCGCCCGTACGTCTTGGTCAGACCCTCGACGCGAATCACCCGTCGAGTGTATTCCGACCCGAGGCCCGAGGCCTGAGGCCTGAGGCCCTATTCCAGGCCGCGGTCGCGCAGCGAGCCGTCGTCCTCGCCGCGCAGGTGCCCCACTTCGTGGAGCAGGGTCCGGGAGATCGCCTGGTCCAGCTCGGCCCCGTCGTGAACGGTGCGCAGCAGATTACGGCGATAGAGCACAATCGTGCGGTCTCCCGAGTCGCACTGGAGCGGAGACGTGCTGGGCGGCGGCGGCGCCGAGCGCCCCTTGCGCGACCGGCCGGACGGGCTGGGCGCAGCGGCCTCGTCGTTGTAGTCCAGCGGCAGGCCGCGGAACAGACCCAGGATCGTCGGGGACAGCGGCGGCTTCTCGGCGGTCAGATCGTCAATCGCCGGCAGGTCCGCCGCCTCGACCTTCACCCCGCCCAGGTCGCGCCGGAAGTCGGACGGCAGCGCGGCCACCGCCCGCTGCACGCGCGCGGCGAAGTCGGACGCGGGGATGTCCGGCGGCGGCGGGAACGCCTTCGGGTCGGCCGAGGTCGCCGCGGCCAGATGCTTGGCGGCGGCCACCTGGTCGCCCATCCGCTCTTCGATCAGCCCCAGGTGATAGAGCGCGTGCGCGTGATCGGGCGTCTCGGCGAGGACCCTCTCGAAGGTGTGGCGCGCATCCTCGAACCGGCACAGCTCGAACAGGGCCACGCCGCGCTCGTAGATGGCCGCCGCGAAGCGGGGCTGGACGCTCAGCGCCGCGTCGATCCGGCGCAGCGCCTCGCTGGCGCGCCCGAGATCGATGAGGGCCTGCCCCTCGAGCAGGGCCAGACGAGCCACCTCTTCCAGGTCGCGGCGCGGAACGTGACGGCTGCCGCGGCGCGCATACTCGAGCCCGATGGCCGAGCGGTCAGCCGACGCCGGGAGCTGATTGATCTGCAGGTCGGCGGCGGCCTCCAGCGTCTCGGGGTCCTCGGGCGAGAGCGCCAGCGCCAGCTCCAGCGCGTCGCGCGCCTCGTCCAGGCGATCCAGCCGCATCAGCGCGATCGCCCGATTGTGGTGCGCCTCGACGGAGCGCGGCGCCTGCCGGGCCGCCTCCTCGGCGCAGGCCAGCGTGCCCGTGTAGTCACCCTTGTCGAACAGATCGGCGGCGCGATCCAGCAGATCGGCGACCGGCGCGTCGACCCAGGCCGGCTGCTCCGTGAAGCAGCGGCGCAACGGGCGCGGCGGCGGCTCGGCGGGATCGTGGTCGCCCGCCCCGGCATGCGCAGCGGGCGCCACCGGCGCGCCGGTGGCGGCTTGCGGCGCGCGGGACGGGTGCCGGCAGCCGGCGCCAACCAGGGTCACGGCGGACGTCGCCAGTGCCAGCGCGAAGCGCCACCCGTTGGCCCTACTGCCCAGCTTCATCGACGTCCCTCATCATACCCGAGGTCGGCGCCCATTTTCGCGAACTCAGTTTGAAGCACGGGGGCTGGCCCGGCTCGGAAATCAGTGAGCGGCTCCCCAGGTCAGGCCCGAACCCACGTCCACGACCAGCGGAACCTCCAGGTTGTAGACGACTTCCATCTCGTTCTTCACCCATCGCATGAGCTCTGACGCGCCTGCTTCCGGGACCTCGAAGACCAGCTCGTCGTGCACGGTCAGGAGCAGCCCCGCCCCGTCCACCGGGGCCGCGCCGCTCTCGATGGCGTGATCGATCCGGATCATGGCGAGCTTCAGGATGTCGGCGGCCGACCCCTGGATGGGGGTGTTGCGCGCGATGCGCTCGGCGTAGGCGCGGTCCTGGGCACGGGTGGCCCGGATCTCGGGGAGCGGCCGCCGCCGCCCCAGCAGCGTGGACACCGTCCCCGCCTCGCGCGCGTCGGCGATGGCCCGCTCCATGTACGCCCGGACCCCTGCATAGCGCGCGAAGTAGCTGTCGATGTAGGTGCGCGCCTCGGTCCGTGGGATCCGGAGCACCTGCGCCAGCCCGAAGTCCGACTGCCCGAACACCAGGCCGAAGTTGATCGCCTTGGCGATGCGCCGCTGCTCGGCCGTGACCGCCTCCGCCGGCACGCCGAAGACCTCGGCCGCGGTCCGCTGGTGGATGTCCTGGCCGGACCGAAAGGCCTCGAGGAAGGCGGGATCCCGGGAGAAGTGCGCCAGGATTCGCAGCTCGATCTGCGAGTAATCGGCCGACACCAGCACGTGGCCCGGCTTGGCGACGAAGGCCTCCCGGATGCGACGGCCCAGCTCGGTCCGGATGGGGATGTTCTGCAGGTTCGGGTTGCTGGACGAGAGGCGTCCGGTGGCGGCCACCGCCTGGTTGAACGACGTGTGCAGGCGGCCGGTGGCCGGGTTGACCAGCGCGGGCAGCGCGTCGATGTACGTGCCCCGCAGCTTGGCCAGGGCGCGGAACTCGACGATCTTCGCCGGCACCGGGTGCAGCCGGGCCAGCTCTTCCAGCGTGTCGGCGTCGGTCGACGGCCCGGTCTTGGTGCGGCGAATGACCGGCAGCGACAGCTTGCCAAACAGCACGTCCGCCAGCTGCTTGTTCGACGCGATGTTGAAGGGGCCGCCGGCCTGGCCGTGGATCTCGGCCTCCAGCGCGACCAGCGATTGGCCGACCTCGTGCCCGATCTCGCGCAGCTTGGCCACGTCCAGCGTGATCCCGCGGCACTCGATGCGGGCCAGGGCTCGGGCCAGCGGCAACTCCAGCGTCCGGTACAGCGGATCGAGCCCGGCCCCCATCAGGCCGGCCCCCTGCTTCTCGGCCAGGGCCAGCGAGGCGGCCGCCTCCGCGCCCAGCCGCGGCGCGATCTCTTGAACCTCGATGTCGCTGCCGGGGCGCGCCGAGGCCCCCGTCCCCATCCAGCTGCCGCGGGCCGGCGGCGGCGGCACCCGCTCGCCGGTCGCCACCACGTCCAGGTCGTAGTGCGTGCGGGCCGCGTCCAGCAGGTAGGCCGCCAGCATCGAGTCCGAGGCCACCGGTCCCAGCGCGACGCCGCGCTGGCTGAGCAGCACCTCCAGCGTCTTGGCGTCGTGGGTGTGCCGCGCCACCTCCGCCGACTCCAGGACCGGCGCCAGATCGGCCAGCGCCGCCTCCGATAGGCAGGTCGGTGCGCCCAGGTAGCGGTGGTGGAAGGGGACGTAGGCCCGCCGCCCGCCCGGCAGCGCCAGCGCCACCCCGACCAGATCGGCGCGCACGGCCGAGACCCCGTCCCACAGCGCCGAGATCCCAACGGCGCGCGCCGCCTCGACCTCGCGCGCCAGCTCGGCGAGCGCCGCGCGATCGGTGATGACGTCCGCCGGCAGCAGGGGCGCCGGCTCGGGGACGGGGAGCGTCACAGCGGCCGTCGCGTGATCGCGTGGACGGAGCTGGGCTTCGCCCGGCGAGGTCCCTCGCGGGAGGTTCGGAACCCTCCCAGGGTTCCGCGTGTGATCGTTGGCGAGCTGCTCGGCCAGCCGCGAGAACTCCAGCTCGCGGAACAGCGCGCCCAGCCGCTGCTGGTCGGGTTCGCTCCGGTGCAGCTCGGCCAGCGTCCCGGGCAGCGGGGCGTCGTCGCGCAGACGGACCAGCTCGCGCGACACCCGGATCACGTCGCGCGCCTCGGCGATCGAGGCGCCGCGCTTCCCTTTGACCTCGGCCACGCGCTCGAGCAGTGAATCCAGCGTGCCGAACTTGTTGATCAGCTCGGCGGCGGTCTTCGGGCCGATCCCGGCGACGCCGGGGACGTTGTCGATGCTGTCGCCCATCAGCGCCAGCACGTCGCCCACCTGCTCGGGACCCACGCCGAACTTCTCGCGCACCTCTGCGGCGCCGAACTTGCGGTTGCGCATGGTGTCCAGCACGAACACGTCCCCGCCGCAGAGCTGCATCAGGTCCTTGTCGGACGAGCAGATGACCACCTCCATCCCGGCGGCGCTCGCCACCTTGGCCAGGGTGGCGATGACGTCGTCGGCCTCGAATCCCGGCACCTGCACCTGGGCCAGGCCGAAGGCGTCGACCACGCGCCGCACCAGCTCGAGCTGAGCCGCCAGCTCGGGCGGCATCGACGGCCGGTGGGCCTTGTAGGCCGGGAAGATCTCGTTGCGGAAGTTGTCGCCGGGAGCGTCGTAGACCACGCACAGGTGGGTCGGCCGCTGCTCGCGCTCGATGCGCAAGATCATCTGACAGAGCCCGTAGATCGCCCCTGTCTGCAGCCCCTTGGTGGTGGTCAGGGGTGGCAGCGCGTGGAACGCCCGGAACAGGAAGTTGTAGGCGTCGAGGATATAGAGGCTCGGTTTGAGCGAAGGCGTGGCATCCGTCATGGGCGCGGCCCTGGCCGTTTATGACACAATGGTCCTCCCTTGCCGAGGGCCGGAATCCGCATAGCCCGCGCCGTGTTGGGCGGCCTGGCCGGGACGGTGGTCGTGGCCGTCCTGGCGGCGTCGGCGATCCTGCAGGGGCCGCGGCTGGGGCACCTCATCGAGGGGGCGCTGCCGCCGCTCGCCGGCAAGATGCACATCGGCGGCGTGACCTGGCGGCTGCGCGCGCTGGGGGACCTGCTCACCGACGAGCCGACGCCCATCACGGTCGACGACCTCCGGATCACCGACCCCGAAGGGACCGTCGTGCTCGACGTGCCGCATCTGGAGGCGCGGGTGCGACTGCGCACGCTGCTCAAGGGGAGCTTCGCGATCGAGACGCTGCGCGTCCCGCAGGCGCTCTGGCGCTTCTCGCAGCTCAAGCACGGCGAGGGCATCGGCTTTCTGGCGGCGCTCGCACCCAAGCCGACCACGCCGGCCCCGCCGCCGCCCGACCCCAACCAGCCGGGCTCGTCGTTCGCGATCGCCGACGCCGAGCTGGGCGACCTGACCGCGCTGTTCGACTTTCCGGGCGTCTGGGGGCTCGAGCTGCGGCACGCCCACGGCCACGTCTCGCTGCTGCAGTCGACGGTCGATCCGCATCACCCGGTCTTCGGCTTCGACGCGACTTCGGTTGTGGCCGAGGGGGGCGGCGCGCTCCGGATCCTGGGCGACAACGTGCTCCCGTTCGATCGGGTCGTGATCAACCGGATCGCCACCACCCAGGACCGCCCCGACGACATCCAGCTGAACCTGGGCGAGGCCGACACCGGCCGCAGCCAACTCTCGGGCCGCGGCGCCTTCACCGGCATCTACGGCCCCAACGACACGCCCGGCATCGACCTGCGGATCGCCTTCGAGCACGCCGGCGACGCGCTGACCGCGGTGGCGGCCGGCAAGGGGCTGGCCGACCTGAAGGTGAGCGGCGATTCGGCCCGCATCACGGCGGAGCTGACGCAGCCGTTCGAGAAGATCAAGGTCGCGGCGCAGCTCGCCGGGCTCGACGTGCGCTACGGCGACTATCGGGCCGAGGACCTGGGGCTGGCGCTGGCGTTCGACGGCGGCGCCGGTCGGGTCGACGTGTCCAGGCTGTCGCTGGGCGCGCCGGGCGGCGGCAAGCTGGGGGGCGATGCGCAGCTCGACACCCAGCGCCTGGCGCTGACCGCAAAGCTGGCGTTCACCGGCTTCCGGACGGACAGCTACCTGCCGCCGGACGTCCGGGCGATGGGGGCCGGCCGGCTGGACGGGCGGATCGAGGCGCTGGGTGACCTGGGCAAGAGCAAGGTTCGCCTGCCCAGGATCGATCTGCGCCTGGCGCGCAGCGGGACGGGCGGGCTGCCGCGCGAGCTCCGCCTGCGTGGACGGGCGGAGGCGTCGCCGGCTCTGGCGCGCACCGAGGGGCTCACGGTCACCGTCCCGGGCGCGGAGGCAACGGTGCGCGGCTCGGTCGACCTGGCCCGCCAGCGGCTGGACGTGGGGCTGGCGGTCTCGGCCCCCGCGCTGGCGCGCCTGCTCCACGACCTGGACCTGCCGCCGCTCGCCCAGGCCGCGCGGCTGGACGCGCGCGCGACGGGCGCGATCGCCGATCCGACGGCCAGCGCCGATCTGGTCGTCGAGGGACTGGGGGCCGGTACCCGGCGCGTCCGGCGGCTGGACGCGCGCGTCGCGCTCGAGCACGGCCTGCTCCGGCTGGAACACCTGCAGGGCCCGGCGTTCGGCGGCAAGATCGACGCCCGCGGGACGGTGCAGCTCGCCGGCACGGCGGACAAGCGCGGGCGCCGCACCGGCGCGCCGGTCCTGGACCTGCGGCTGGACGCGCGCGACATCGACCTGGCCGAGGTCGCGCCCGGCGCGGGCGTGACGGGAAGGGTCACGGTCTCCGCCGAGGCTCACGGCCCGGCCGACGCGCCGGTCGCCCGGCTGGAGATCCCCGGGGGCACGCCCCTGCGCATCCTGGGCGACGCTTTCTCGCTGGGCCCGGTCGCCGTCGCGCTGGACGGCAAGACCGCCGACATCAAGAGCCTGCACGTCGCGCACCGGGGCGGCGGCACGGCCGACGTCCGCGGCCGCCTCGGATTGGCCGACCAGGCGCTGAGCCTGGACGTGGCGCTGGACGGCTTTCCGCTGGCCGCGATCCCAGGCGCGTCGGGAGCGGCGCTGACGGGGCTGGCCGCGGCGCGGCTGCACCTGGGCGGGCGCGTCGATCGGCCGCAGGTCGCCGGCGAGCTGGATCTGCGCGACGTCACCGCGCGCGGGGTGGCGATGGGGAACGGCCACCTGGCGCTGACCCCGGCCGCGGTCGGGCGGGCGCGCCTGCCGGGCTTGACGGTGCACGGGCAGCTCTTCGATCGATTCGACGTCGACGCCGACGCGGCGCTGTCGCCGGCCGGCCCGACGGTCCACGGCCGCGTGGCGTTCCGCCGCCTCGAGCTGCACGCGCTGGCGCCCGAGCTGGCGGCGCTGGGCGACGGCCGTGGCATCGCCACGGGACGGGTGGCCTTCGACCTGGACCCCGGCCACCCGCCCTCGGTCGACGTGCTGCTCCCCGAGCTGTGGCTGTCGATCGCGCGCCCGGTCGAGGGGGCGAACGGCGAGACCACCGTCGAGCGCGTCCGGGTCGAGGCCGCGCGGCCGATTCACGTCCACGTCGACGGCGACCACGTGCTCCTCGACGAGACTCACCTGGCCACCGACGGCGGCGACCTGCGCATCCAGGGACGCCTGGACGGGCGGGCGATCTCGGGCGCCGTGTCGGGCCACCTGGATCTGGAGCTGCTCGAGCCGTTCACCCGCGGCCCGCTCGAGCGGCTGGGCGGCGACCTGCGCGCCGAGCTGACCGCGGGGGGCACGCTGGACCAGCCGGACGTGCGCGGCGAGCTGGCCATCGTTCACCCGGTGCGGCTCCGGCCGCGCGCGCTGGATCGCGACGTCAGCATCGATTCGGGGCGCTTCACGCTCTCCAGCAGCGGGCGGGTGGGGCTGGAGAACCTGGCCGTCACCGTCGACGGCGCGACCATGAAGCTGTCCGGGCACGCCACGCTGGGCCCCGGCTTCGTCCCCGAGAACCTGCAGGCGGACGTGATCGGCGACGTCAGCGCGCGCCTGCTGGCCCAGGCGGTCCCCGACGCCATCTCCGACGCCCAGGGCAAGGCCCACCTGCGCGGGCAGCTGCGCGGGACGCTGCTGCACCCCGACATCCGCGGGCGCCTGGACCTGGAAGCGATCGACTTCCGGCTGCGCGACCTGGGGACGGTCGTGCAGGTCCAGAGCGGCATCGTCGAGATCAGCAACGACGGCGTCATCCTGCACAACGTGAAGGTCCTGTTCGACGACCAGGGGATGCTGGTGATCGGCGACTCGGGCGTGCGCGCCGGGCGCGTCCAGTTCACCAACCTGTTCCCCTTCAAGCCGGGCGAGTTCGACCTGCCGCTGCACGGCGAGCGCCTGACCTACCGCAGCCCCGGAACGTTCGAGATGGACGACCTGGCCTTTGATCTGGACCTGGAGGGGAACCTGCAGGACGGGTTCGGCCTGGGCGGCGAGGTCCGGCTGGTCTCGGGGCGCTACCTGCAGTCGTTCAAGGTCCAGAACCTGGCGATCAGCCCGCGCGTCGACGAGTCGACGGTGCGACCGTTCTACGACGGCAAGCCGCTGCTGGAGCAGCTGAAGCTGGACCTGTCGGTGCGCACCGTGGGCGACGGGTTCGTGGTCCAGAACAACATCGCCCCCGAGATCCACGCCGACATCATCCTGCACGTCGGGGGGACGCTGGCCGTCCCGCAGCTGGCCGGGGACATCCGGCCCACCGACGGCCGGTTCAACATCCCGTTCATGCGCGGCGACTTCGACCTGGTCCCCAACGTCAACCACGTCACGTTCATCGCCACCAAGTCGATCGCGGACGGCGAGACGCCCGACATCGACATCCAGGCCACCAACCTGGTGACCGACGCCAACGGCGCCGACCACACGGTGCACATGCGGATCAGCGGCCCGCTGCGCGAGGCGCAGATCGATCTGTCCAGCGAGGACGGGCTGGATCGCAACCAGACGGCCTTCCTGCTGCTGACCGGCCGGACGTCGGCCTCGACGTCGTCGCCGTTCGGGACGCAGAACGCGACGGTCGGCGCGAACCTGACGACCGGCGCCGACATCGCTGGGCAGGCCACCCGCGACACCGTCGCCAACCTGATGGAGCCGTACATCGACGACACCTTCCAGCGGCTGACCGGGCTGAACCTGCGCCTGACCGTCGGCTCGGACGGGTTCGAGGGGCGCCTGCGCAAGCGAGTCAGCCGCTATGGCGACCTGCAGTTCGACTACCTGCAAGGCTTCCAGAACCAGAGTCACTGGAACGGCCAGGGGAACCTGTGGCTGGTCGACTACCTGAGCCTGGGCGGCGGCATCGAGCAGATCCGCCTCTCGTCCGAGCAGGGCGTCCCCGAGACCCTGCCCCTCAATTACAATTTCGAGCTGCGGCTGGATTACGCGATAAGAAGGTGATGCGGGCGCGCAGCCCACGAACCTTTTGCCAGTGAGCCTCCGGAGCGCCTCGACCAGCCTGGGCATCGCCCTGGCCTGTGCGGCCCTGGTGGCGCCGGCGCGCGCGCAGGAAACCAGCGCTGCGCCCGCCGCGACCGTGGTCGGCTACGAGCTGGGCGGGACCCGGATCGACCCGGACGACAGGCTGCGCGACTTCATGTCGTCGGTCGCCGCCGTCGGCGACGCGTTCGTGCCGTCGGGTCCCAGCGACCAGGTGGGCCGGCCGCTGGGGACCGTGGCGCGGATGGTCCAGGCGTTCGACGCCATCGGCTACCGGGCGGCCGTCACGACCAGGCCCACGGGCGGCGGCCTGACCTTGGTGGCCACCCTGCTCCCCTACGAGCGCCTGCGCTACGTGTTCGTGACCGGGAACCGGCGCATCCAGCAGGACGAGATCCAGCGCCGCATCACCATCCGGCCCGGACAGCCGCTGCCGCCGGAGGGGCCAGAGCGCAACACGGTGCTGGAGCGCGAGCGCGAGCACGTCATCGACTTCCTGCGCAGCCGGGGCTACTTCGAGGCCAACGTTCGGCTGGACGCGCGTCCCGGCACGGTCGCGGGGGCGCTGGACTTCTACGTCACCGTGAAGCTGGGGCCGGCCTACCCGGTGGGACCGATCGCGTTCACCGGCAACCACGCGCTGCGCTCCGACGAGCTGGATCCGATGTTCCGTCACGCGGACTGGCTGACGCTCTGGAACACGCCGGTGCCGTTCACGCAGAAGCAGCTGCGCGAGGACATGGACGCGCTGGTCAAGCGCTACCGCGCGCTGGGATATGCGGGCGTGCGCGTGACCACCGACTTCAGCGTCGGCCGCAGCGTCGACCGCGACGCCAAGAACGTCCGCATCGGCATCGCCGTCAACGAGCGCAAGCGCATCGTGGTCGCCTTCGAGGGGAACAGCAGCCAGTCGGTCGGCTCGCTGACGGACGTCATCACGCTGTTCACCCGGGGCTCGTACGACGACTACGAGGTCGGGGCCAGCGCCGACGCCATCCAGCACCACTATCAGGAGGACGGCCACTTCCTGGCCCGGGTCGACTGGCGCCGCGAGCGCCTGTCCGCCGAGGAAGAGCGGATCGTCTTCACGATCGACGAGGGGCCGGTGCTGAAGGTGCGCGGCGTCGAGTTCGCGGGCGCGGGCGCCCTGTCGAAAGCAGAGCTGGCCGACGTCGTCACCACGCGCCCCTACCCCTTCTGGGGCATCGGGTCTGGCGGCTACGCCACCGGCAAGCAGCTGGACCAGGATGTCGAGCGGCTGATCGCCCACTACCGCAGCAAGGGATTCCTGGAGGCGCAGGCCCGCGTCGACGCGGCCACGTCGCCGGCGGCGCTGGGGCAGGTGGGCGCGGTCGCGGCCGCCGCCGAGACGACCTCACGCGACGCGGGCGCGCTGTACGTCCGCTTCACCATCGACGAGGGGCCGCGGGTGGTGCTGGCCTCCGAGGACTTCCGGACCACCGACGGAGCGCCCCTCCCCTATCCGCGCCAGTTCCTGCTGGAGAGCGTGGCGCTGCGCCCGGGCGCGCCGTACGCGCCGCCGGCCGTGCAGGCCGACACCAAGCGCCTGGTCCGCCTGCTGGGAGACACCGGGTTCCCGCTGGCCTCCGTCGAGCCGGACGTCGACCGCCAGGGGAACGCCGTCGCGCTGGTCTGGAAGCTGACCCTGGGGCCCAAGATGGAGGTGGGACCGATCTTCGTGCGCGGGAACTTCGTGACCCGCGCGCAGACCATCCTCGAGCAGATCCGGCTGCGCCCCGGCGACACCATGGACACCACCGCCATCGAGCGCAGCCAGCGCGACATCGGGTTCATGCAGCTGTTCAACAACGCGTCGCCCATCTCGTTCCCGCAGAAGGACGGCCGGCGGCCCGTCCAGCCGATGCTGGTCAACGTCGAGGAGCGCTACGAGCAGTACAGCGTGGTCCACCTGGGGGTCGGCGCGTCGACCGACCAGAAACCGCCCGATTCGTCGTTCCCCGTGGGCGTCTACGCGCGCGCCGGGTACGACAACCGGGACCTGCTGGGGCGGGGCTGGACCCTGACCAGCTCCTTCACGTACGGCACCGCCATCCTGCGCGGCAACGTCGGCTTCTTCGACCGGCGGTTCCTGGGGACGCTGTTCCGGCTGGACGCGTCGTTCACCTACCTCAATCAGGCCACCGTGCGCCTGGGCGACATCCATTCGGGGGGTGGATCGATCGGCCTCTCGCGCGAGCTGTATCCCGGCGTGGACGCCGGCCTTCACTACAACCTGCGCAACACCACCCACACCGAGCCGCTGATCCGCGAATCCGGCGCCAACGAGACCACGACGGACGTCACCCTGGGGACCACCGTCGGCAGCCTGAGCGCCAACATCGAGTGGCTGCGCATGGACAACCGGCTGCTGCCCACGCGCGGCTTCCGGATCGACGCCGTCGCCGAGCTGGCCCTCCCCGTCTTCTCGCTGCCGCTGCGCCCGTTCCCGTTCGCGATCGGCGACGACAGCTTCCTGAAGGTCGGCGTGCACTCGCTGTCGGTGATCCCGCTCGGCCGCCACATCTACCTGCGCCACGGCTTCCGCTACGATCAGGGCTTGCCGCTGGGCGGGGCGGCGCTGCTCCCCAAGGTCGAGCGCTACTTCGCGGGCGGTGACACCACCATCCGCGGCTACCAGCTGGATCGCGCGCGCGTCGAGATCGTCGAGCAGCCGCTGGGGCCCGGCTTCTACGCCGTCGAGTACCGCCCCCTGGGCGGCAACCTGCGCATCCTGCAGAACATCGACCTGCAGATCCCCATCATCCCCCCCTGGTACGGCTCCGTCTTCATGGACAACGGCGTCGTCGCCGACTCGCTGCAGGGCCTGGGCCTCCGCCAGTTCCGCCACGGCGTCGGCGTCTCGCCGCTGCTGATCCGCCTCCCCATCGGCGACGTCAGCCTCGCCTGGGGCTGGCCCCTCGACCCCGGCCCCGGCGACACGCGGATCGGGGTGCTGCACGTGAACGTCGGGTTGATGTTCTAGGGAGGCGGCCCGCCGGCCGGCGGACCGCCGGCGTCGCTGGCGGCGCCGTTGCTGGTGATCGGCAGGAGGCTGCGGATTTCGCAGCCAGGCTGTGGTTTCCGCAGGACCGCGCGACGCGAATCCGCGAGGGCGCGCGCGCTCTGGGCTGGCACCGCTGGTGCAATGAGCAGCGCTCGCGTCCCGATGACGGCGACGCGAGAAAGGAACCTCCGTCATGAACAAGATGGTCCTGCTGGCACTCCTCACGATCACCGGCGCGGCAGCGCGCGCCGACGACAACTGTCCGCGGCCTCACGGGCCGCCGCCCGAAGCGTTCACCGCCTGCGCGCAGAAGAGCGCCGGCGACAGCTGTCAGGTGACCATCCACGATCACACGATCGACGGCACCTGCGCGGCCGCCCCCGACGGGACCGGCAAGCTCGCCTGCCGCCCCAATCAGCCCCCGCCCGGGCCACCGCCCGATCAGGCCGGCCCGTAGCGCTTCAGCTTCTCGTCCAGCGCCCGCAGACCCACGCCAGGCGCGCGCCGGCCTGGCGGCTCGGTCATCGTGACGCGGAAGTGGGGCTGATCTTCCAGCTACACTGCCGCGAGGCGATCAGAACGTGGGCTCGGACCCCTGCTTCGACTCCCCGCCCGCGAATGTGGCCAGCCTGACGGCGCCGCGGACCGCCTCGGCGTCGACGGGTTGGTCCAGGACGACGCCGCCCAGGCGTCGAGCGCGCTCCTGCATCACCGGATCGGCGCAGATGAGGACGAAGCGGATCTCGTTGTCGCGGGCGCGCAGGCCGGACAGCACCGTCATTCCCTGGATGCCGGGGAGGCCTTGCTCGCAGATGACCAGGTCGAACTGAGGCCGCGTTCGCTCGACGATGGTGGCGGCGAGCTCCTCGAGCAGCGCGCCGCCGTCGCGCACCGAAACCACCTGGTGGCCGTCGCGCTCGAGCGCTTGCGACAGCAGGCGCCGGAGCTCGCCGTCCCCCTCGGCGAGCAGGATCCGCAGCGACCCCGTCGCTGCTCGGAGCTCATGTTGCTTCGCGAGAGCCTGGTTCATCGGTCGACCTCCTTTCAAGGTCACCGACGGGACTTGCATCGGAGATGCCGTGGGCGCCGGCGCGGCGTTGCGCCGCCGCGCAGCCACGCCGGTCGCCCGGAGCTGCCATTTTCGCAGTGGCGCTGTCGTTTCCGCACACGCCCGAGGGGCGACGCCCCTCGCGGCTCAGCGGGCGGCGACCAGGGCGATCATGCTGTGCTGCTTCTCGAAGCCGTCCTTGGCCGTCGCGGCTTCCTTGAACGAAGCGAAGTTTCCGTAGCGAACCCGATAGATCATCCCCTTGCCGGGCACGGGTCCGGAGATCACGAAGGCGCCGGGGAAGCGCTGGGCGAAAGCGTCCGCTTCGGCGGAGGTCGTGAAGGTGCTGATCTGCAGGGTGTACTTGCCCTTGGTCTTGGCGGGGTCGACCGGCGGGGCCGGCGCGACCGGAGGCTTCACCGCGATCGGCTTGGGCGCCGCTGCCTTGGCGATGGGGGTCGCCGCGGCCAGGGTGGCGTGGACCACGGGCTTGGCCTTGGGTGGCGCGGCGGCCTGGGAGCCGGCCAGCGTGCGCGGGAAGGTCAGGGCCGGCTCGGGGGCGGCGACACCCGGGGGCGGCTGGTGGACGCGATCCAGGGCGGCCAGGGGGTCGGTCATCGGCGCGGCCTCGGCCTGACCGCGCGACTCGATCCGCTTGCCGACCATCACACCCAGCACGAACAGCATGCAGGCCACCACGGCGCTGCCGAAGAACAGGAAGAACACCTGGCGGTTGTCCAGGCGGACCTCGATCTTCTCGCGCCAGCGTTCGACGTTGCGGTCGGCCCCATCGGCGTCATCGCGTGCGTCGATCGCGGCGGCATCCATGCTGTGCATCGCAGTGTACCGCACGCTCATGATTCGTCTTCTTTCGTGGGTGGAGGCGAAATCCCCGCAATCCGCGCGCGTTCGGTTCGCTCGACAGAGACCTACATGTAGTCTCTCCGCACACCCCGGGCACGTCAAGTTTCGCCCCGGAGCGGGCCCCGGGCGCTGGGCCCGGATCGGCCCCCTGGCTACTGGATCGGGAACAGCTCGCCGCTGGCCGTGTAGTCCTGGAAGATCGGCTGCGTCCCGGTCGCGCTGCCGACCGTCGAGGTGTAGCCGAGCGGGTGAATCCGGAGCAGCTGGCCGCGCGTCGGGCCGCCCCCCTGCGCCAGGCCCAACCGGCGCTGATCGATCACGAAGAGATACCGTTGCTCGGTCGACGTCGCCGTGTAGGCGGTCAGCTGCGGCTCGGCATCGACAGGCCCCAGCACGATGCGCGCGGGCATCGACACCTCGATCGTCGCAGGGTCCTGAACGATCGTGGCGCCGAACCCGCCGTTCACGTCGAAGCTGGTGGTGAACTGGCTGCTGGGCCCGCGATCCAGGTTGGCGAGGACGAAGCTGACCTGCGAGTTCCGGAACAGCGCCCGCACGTGCCCGGTCGTGCTGGTCGCCGTATCGCCGGCCACCGGCCCGCCCCAGTAGAGGCACGGGTCGCTGGGGGTCGGCGTGCTCTGCGCGATGGCCGACAGCGTCCGGGCGTTCATCTGCGCGGTGTCCTTCGAGATCTGGGCGGTGTCGACCAGATCGGGGCTGATCCGACCGTCGATCGCGTGAACGTCCGGGACGTTGGTGCAGAGCGGCGCGGTCAGCGGGATCCGGAACGTGAAGCGCGGGTCGGCCGACGGATTGGAGGAGCACTGTTGATCCCCCGGCGGGAGCGCGGCGGTCGTCATGACGCCGGATTGCGATCCCCCGACCAGGAAGCCACCACCGACCTGAACCTGGTAGCTGGTGAACTGGTCGAAGCAGCCATTCTTGGCGTCGTCGGTCAGAGGCGGCGCGTCGGCGCAATAGCAGTCCTGGCTCTTCGCGCAGTCCGTGGCCAGCGGCGGCGCCGCGCCCGAGCTGAGGCTGACGCAGATCCGGCCGGTTCGGCACGGCGTCATGGAGTCGCAGGCCTGCAGGCAGCGCGGGGCCGTGCCCCCTTCGGGGTCCGACACGCAGGTGAACTTGTTGGTGGTGGGATCGTTGGGATCCGGGCACAAGGCCAGCGTCGGGGAGCCGGGCGCGTACTCTTGCTGATACGCCGGGTCCATCGCGACGTCCATCGACGTCCTGCCGTTCGCGCTCGGATCGCAGGCGGTCATCGCGGGACGCGCCAGCTCGTCGAGGTGGGGGCGGATGACGACCTGGTTCGGATAGGCGGCGACCACGGTGTACCGCCGAACGGTCTGCAGGAAAGGTGCGCAGGAACTGGCCTGCTTGTCGGCCAGGTTCGGATCGACGCATAGACCGTTGACCGGCAAACCGGCCCCCGCGGACGAGACGCTGGTGTCGAACCAGCACTCCTCGCCCAGCCCGCACTGCCCGTTCCCCGTGCACCCGGTCAGCGTCAGAAGATCGCCCGCCACGACCCCGGCGGAGCAGTAGTTCGTGCCCCCGTCGTAGAGCAGCGAGTCGACCCCGCTGGACGCGCCGTTGGCGAGCAGCTTCTGCCCGCCGGGCGGGAACCGCCCAGCGCTGGTGTCGGTCCCCAGCAGGACCGCGGTGGCGCGGTTGCCGGTCAGCGACCCTTCCCAGGCGACGGTCCAGGTCTGGGGCGTCACGGCGCGCCGGTCGACCGGATCGAGGCCGCTCCCCTCCGGGATGTCTGGACGGTCGGGGAAGAACGCGGCGGTCGCCACGAACAGGTTGCTGGTCGCGGTCGGATTCACCTCCGCCCCCTGCGTCCAGAACGGCTCGATGTACGGCCCGCTGGCAGGGATGCTGGGCAGCACGTCGAGGCGCGGCGGCCCGGACGACGGATCCAGCGTCAGCGAGTAGGTGATGTAGTTGCGATCGCGCAGCGTGTTCACGAACGGCTCGGGCTCTTGCACGGACCGCGACGTGAACTGGTAACTCATCGGTCCGGTCTCGTAGGCGGCCGTGTACTGGCGCAGCACCGGGTTGATGTTGACCAGGTAGACGACGCCCGAGTCGGTGATCACCCAGGCGTGCGCGCCGTTGACCGACTGCTCGCTCGTGTCCTCGGTCGGCGCCGTCCGGATGTCGGCCGACGCGATGTCGATCGGCAGGGCCGGGAAGTGGATCCCCGGACCGACGCTGAACGGGCGCCGGTGCAAATGGTCGGGGTCCTGGTCGACGGGATAGCAGGCCGTCGTCCCCGACACGCCCGCCGGAAGGTTCAGCGGATCCAGGTTGGCCTCGCACTCGGTCTCGGCTCCGGGAAGGAAGACGCTGATGACCCGCACGGTGCCGTCGCGCGCGATCGCGTACAGGTACTGGCGGTGTTCGGGATCCGGGATGGCCCCACCGTGCGTGAGCTCGTCCTGCACCTCGCCGGTCGCCGCGATGTCCGCGCCCACGAACACACCCTGGGTCCCGGCCGTCTTCTGGCGGTAGGGGTCGACGTTCAGGCGCACGCGCGTCGAGCCCAGCGCGCCCTCGTGCAGGTAGATCGGGTTCGCCGGCAGCGTCAGGCCGCTGCTGGTCAACCCGATCGAGAGCACGTACGAGGCGTTGGCCAGGGCGACATAGGCGCGGCTGCCGTCGGGCAGGATCTCGATGCCGCTCGGGCCCACCGGCCCGCTGCTGGCCACGTAGGGATTGTCGGCGTACTGGATGCCGGGTTGCTTCGTGCCGCCCGTGCCGCCCGTGCCCGCCATCCCGGCCATCCCACCAGACCCGGGCATGCCCGCGGCCCCCGAGGCGTCGGCGGCGGACGCGTCGATCGCGGCGGCGCCTCCCGCAGCGCCGGCCGCCCCGTCGCTCGACGGGCTGGCGTCGGGCGCCGCATCGGCGCCGCCGGCGCCCCCCGCGTCGCTGCCAGCCTCTGGCGCGGCCACCGAAGCGTCCGGGCTGGAGGCGTCGGCGGTGCCGGCGCCTGGGGCGAGCGCCTGCCCGACGCAATCGACGGGACAGCTCGGCGACTGCCCGGCGTCCACCAGCGTGACGCTCTTGCCGTCGGCGGTCGGGCGAACGAACGCGGAGCTCACGATCTGGCCGCCCGGCAGGGCCACGACCGCGACCAGGTCACACGACGGGTAGGTCACCATCGCGTACCAGGGGGCGGGCTTCGCCTGCGCCGGCCAGCCCACCGGATCGACCATCGCGCCGTCCGCCGAGCACCCCTGAAAGGTCGCCTGCGGATAGGTGATGTCGAACAACGACGACGTGTCCTGCGGCAGGAACACCGCCTCGTACGGCGCGGCGGCCAGCAGGGTCCCGTCCCCCTTGACCGGCCGGATCGTGAGCGTGGCCGTCCGGGGCGACGGCGGCGGATTGGCAAACTGGGCGCTGCTGTCCAGCGCGGCGAACGTCGGCGTGACCAGCACGGAGGGGTCGACGAACGACAGGTCGCACGAGCCGCGGTTCGCGGTGATGAGGCGGCAGCCGTCCTGGCTGGCCGAGATCTGGCTGGGCAGCTCGCCGAGCGGAGCCTGGCCATAGCCGGCCGTGAACGGATCCAGGTCGACCAGCTTCCAGTGGTCGGCGTCGACGACGGTCAGGCCGCCGCTGGCGCTCTCGGTCATGAACGCGAAGGTGCGCGAGCTGGTCGAGGCGGCCGGATCGTAGAGGTCCTGCGGGTGGCAGGCCTCCATGGGCCGCCCCGTCACCACCAGGCTCCCCTGATCGCCGGTGGTGCTGAAGCAACCGAACGTCATGTCGGTCGGCCGGTTCAGGTCGTTGACCGGCAACAGGTTCGGGGTGGCGCTGCAGGCCGCCAGGGTCGTTCCCAGCAGAATGAGGGTGAGGGACTTCATCGTGGCGACACGCTCGGGAATCCCAGCCGCTGGATCACGTGATCCTCGGTCGGGCTGCCCGGGGTGAGATCGACGACCGCGACATCGTTATGCGAGAAGTCCAGGACGTAGGCCACCGGTCGCAGCGGATCGAACACCATGCCGGCCGGCCCGCGCGCCGCCTGCAACGACGTGATCAGCGATGGACCATTCACGTCGAACACGTAGATCTCGCCGGTGTCGAAGCAGCTCACGTAGAGGCGCGTGCTGTTGCCGATCTGGTGCTTGTAGAGGAACGTCGGGCTCGAGCAGGTCTCGACCACGCTCGAGACCACCGGGATGGTCCCGCCCGACTCGGTGGTGGTGATGTCGAACGTGACCAGATCGGGCGGCACGCGCTGGAGCGCGAAGGCCCGCTGGGGCGTCCCCGACGTGGTGGGATCCAGGAACTCCACGCCGCGCATCTCGGAGCCAGTCAGCCCCGAGCTCAGGGTCTCACCCGCGGGCAGCACGACCAGGTCGTTCAGCCCGCCGCAGGTGAAGGTCGTCAGCAACGGGGGATCGCCCGGCACGTAGGGGACCATCGACGTGACCAGCGGCAGGTAACGAGAGCTGACGAAGATCTCGTGGCTCGAGCCACCGCTGTACGACGGGTGAAGGTTGATCGCCGTCACCCCGAAGGCCCCGGCGCTGTTCGCCGGGAAGGGGCTGGAGAACGGCCCGACGAACTGCGGCATCGCGCCGCCCACCTTGAACAGCGAGATCCCCCCCGAATCGGCGACCGAGGTGTTGCCGACCAGGTGCCCCACGTAGAGCAGCCCCAGCCCCTGGTCGATCTCCAGCGCGTACGGCTCGTCCGGCAGGCCGATCTGCGGCGGATTCGGATCGGTCACCGCGCTGCCCAGGTCCGACGTGGTGTCGACCACCTTCTGGGTGCACTCGGCCAGCGGGCCCGGCTGGTCGCTGCAGTTCAGGGTCGGGTGCGCCAGGCTCGGGTCCTGGTTCACGTCGACCCAGGTCAGCGACGTATCGCCCCTGACCCCGATGAACATGCGCCCCGAGCCGTTGACGGTCGGCGTGCAATAACCGGAGTCCTGCCAGACCATCCCGGCGGCAAAGCTGCCGATGCGGACCGTCGCGTCGGACTGGATGTAGAGCCGCTCGTCGCAGTTCAGGATGTTGCTGTCCAGCGCGTCCCAGCAGCAGGTCGGCGGGTCGGTGCGCGGCAACGGGTTGACGTAGTCGACCTGCGGACAGGCCGGCCAGGACTTCTGGGTGGGGTCGCGGTCGACGGCCGCTGCCGTCGTGTCGACCATCACCAGCGTGCCGTCGTTGTACCGGAGATCGGCGTTCGAGTTGGCCACGTAGAGCCACCCGCCCGCCGGCGTCATGAGGCCGCTCGACGGGAAGAAGAAGGTGTCAGGCGGGGGCATGACCCCCTCCTGGCTCAGCGAGCACGCCGCGACGCCGGTCAAGGCGACCGCCAGGGCGGAGGCACGCGTCCAGCGACTCGACTGCGACGCGTGCTTCATTCCGGTGTAGAGACTCGGCCCCGAGCGATCAGGTTGTCTTGAGAGCTGCCTGCGCCGCCGCCAGCCGGGCGATCGGCAGCCGGTAGGGGGAGCAAGAGACGTAGTCGAGGCCGATCTGGTGGCAGAACTCGACCGACGACGGGTCGCCGCCGTGCTCGCCGCAGATGCCGATCTTCAGCTTGGGCTTCTTCTCGCGCCCGGCTGCCACCGCCATCTTCATCAGCGCGCCGACGCCGCTGCGATCGACGCTGACGAACGGGTCGACCGCGTAGATGTCGTGGCTCAGGTAGGCGGCCAGGACGCGCGGCACGTCGTCGCGCGACAGACCGAAGGTGGTCTGGGTCAGGTCGTTGGTGCCGAACGAGAAGAACTCGGCCGTCTCCGCGATGTCGCCGGCGGTCAGCGCGGCGCGAGGGATCTCGATCATCGTGCCGACCGTGTAGTTGAGCTTCTTGCCGCGCTCCTTGAAGACCTCGCCGGCCACCCGGCGGACCACCTCGGCCTGCAGGTCCAGCTCTTTCTTGGTGCCGACCAGCGGGATCATGATCTCCGGGTAGATGTTGTGCCCCTCGGCGGCCAGGTCACACGCCGCCTCGAAGATGGCGCGGGCCTGCATCTCGGTGATCTCCGGGTAGGTGATCCCCAGGCGGCAGCCCCGGTGCCCGAGCATGGGGTTCGACTCTTTCAGCTCGTCGATGCGCGCGTGGATCTCGTCCACGGTCTTGCCCGTGGCCCGCGCCAGATCGGCCACGCCCGCCTCGTCGTGGGGCAGGAACTCGTGCAGCGGCGGATCCAGCGTCCGGATGGTGACCGGTCGCCCCTGCATCGCCTCGAACAGGCCGCGGAAGTCCTCGCGCTGCAGCGGGAGCAGCTTGTCCAGCGCCTTGCGGCGGTCAGCCTCGTTCTCGGCGACGATCATCTCGCGCATGGGGCCGATCTTCCCCTCGCCGAAGAACATGTGCTCCGTGCGGCAGAGGCCGATCCCCTCGGCGCCGAACGCCACCGAGGCCTCGGCCTGGTCGGGCTGGTCGGCGTTGGCGCGCACCTTCAGCTTGCGCGCCGCGTCCGCCCAGGACATCAGCTTGGCGTAGCGCTGATAGACCGGCGCCTCCTTGGGATCGAGGTTCTTCTCGATCAGCACCCGGATGACCTCGGACGGCGTCGTCTCGACGCGCCCCTGGATCACCTCGCCGGTGAAGCCGTCGATCGAGATCCAGTCGCCTTCCTTGATGACGACCTCGCCCTTGGCGGTCGCGACCCGCATGACGCGCGCGTGATAGTCGAACGCCAGCGCGTCGCAGCCGACGATGCAGACCTTGCCCATCTGCCGCGCCACCAGCGCCGCGTGGCTGGTCATGCCGCCGAACGCGGTCATGAAGCCGAGCGACGCGTTCATGCCCCGGATGTCCTCCGGGCTGGTCTCGTGGCGGCAGAGGATGAGGTCGGTCTCGCCCTTGGCGGCCAGCGCCTCCGCC
>DATJWP010000144.1:0-29557 GCA_035578045.1 Polyangia bacterium
TGCAACAACTCGCCCTTCTTGCCGAACGGAACGTCGAAACAGAAACGCGCGATGATCGCCATGACGCACCTCCCTCGGCGCGCATTATGCGCCCGGAACGACCTCGAACCGTCGTAGGTCAGTTACGTATGTGGCGCTGCGACCGCCATCTTTGCCGCCATTCGCGCGTCGGGTCGTCGTCGGGGTCGGGCGTCTCTTGCTTGGGGCGGATGTCCTCCGGGACGTGGCGCAGGTTCAGGCGGATGCGCGTCCAGGTCGACGAGCGGCCGCGCATGGAATCGACCAGGACGTCGTCAACGGCCAGATGACCGGCGGCCTCGGCATGGCGCGCCTTCCACCGTTCGAGTCCGGCCAGCGCGGCGTCCTTGTCGGGTGAGTTGGCGACGACGATCAACGGCATCTTGGGCGCGCGGCGCCCGGTTCCGGTCGCGGTGCTCGGCTTGGCGCGCGACGGCGCGACGCGCGGCGCTTCGCCCTCCATCTTGCGGAAGTGCGGCGGCCAGGGGGCGTCGCCCAGCCCCTGGGCCTCGTCGCGCGCCGCCAGCTCGAGCAACCCCTCGAGGCTGCCGGCCGCTTCGTCCATCCGCTCGTGCGGGTCGCCTTTGGCGGCGAACCGGGCCGGCATGGTCGCCACGGTGAAGTCGGCCGGTTCGCAATCGGCCACCTCGCTCCAGTCGAGCGGCGCCGAGACCCGCGCGTCGGGGAGCGGGCGCACCGAGTAGGCCGACGCGGTGGTGCGGTCCTTGGCGTTCTGGTTGTAGTCCAGGAAGACGCCGTGGCGCTCTTCCTTCCACCACTTGGACGTGGCCAGCGCCGGGGCCCGGCGCTCGATCTCGCGCGACAGCGCCAGCGCCGCGCGCCGGACCTGGTCAAAGGTCCAGCGCGGGTGGATGCGCGCGTTCACGTGCATGCCGCGCGACCCGCTGGTCTTGGCCCAGCCGGTGAGGCCCACGTCCTCCAGCAGCGCCTTCACCTCCAAGGCGACCCGCCGCACGTCGGCCCAGGCGACGCCCGGGCCCGGATCCAGGTCGACGCGCAGCTCGTCGGGGTGATCCAGGTCGTTCGCGCGCACGGGGTGCGGGTGCAGCTCGATGCAGCCCAGGTTCACCACGAAGGCCAGGCCGGCGTCGTCGTCGACCAGGACCTCCTCGGCGGTCCGCCCCGACGGGAAAGCCAGCGTCACGGTGCGCAGCCAGTCCGGCCGCTGGGTGGGCGCGCGCTTCTGGTAGAAGGCCTCGCCCTCGGCGCCGTCGACGAAGCGCTTGAGCACGAGGGGACGGTCGCGAATGCCCCGCAGCGCGCCGGGGGCGACGGCCAGGTAGTAGCGGACGATGTCCAGCTTGCTGAGCTTGGCCTCGCGCGAGAAGTAGGGTTTCGCCGGATGGGTGATCCGCACCGGCCGGCCGCCCAGGGTCAGGACCTCGACGTCCTCTTTCTTCTGTCCTTTGCTGGCCCCTTTGCCGACCATCGTCCGAAGGCTACAACTCACGCATGGCCGACCGCAAAAACGACGTTCTCGAGATGCTCCGCGAGCTGGGGGAGCTGACCATGCTCGACGAGCAGGACCCGCAGTCGTTCCGGGTCCGGGCCTACGAGAGCGCCGCGCAGGCGATCGCCGCGTACCCGGGCGACGTCGGCGGTCTCTCGGCCAAGGAGCTGCAGAAGATCGAGGGGATCGGCAAGAGCACCGCCGAGAAGATCCGGGAGCTGCTGGACACGGGCAAGGTCGCCAAGCTGGAGGGGCTGCGCGGCAAGCACCCGCCCAGCGTGGTGGCGCTGCTGCGCATCCAGGGGCTGGGCCCCAAGGCCCTGCAGCGGCTGCGCGTGGAGCTGGGCGTGCAGTCCATCGACGACCTCCGCCGGGTGCTGGCCGAGAAGCGGCTGCGCACCCTGGCCGGCTTCGGACAGAAGTCGGAGGAGAAGCTGGCGGCCTCGCTGGCACGCCTCGAGGCCCAGGGCCCGCTGGAGCGGACGCCCATCTCGGTCGCGCTGCCGCTGGCGGAGCGGATCGTGGCGGCCATGCGTGCGCTCCCCGGCGTCGTGCACGCCGAGTATTGCGGCTCGCTGCGCCGCTTCTGCGAGACCATCGGCGACGTCGACATCATCGTGGCGTCCGAGACGCCGGCGCCGGTGACCGAGGCTTTTCTGGGCATGGGCTTCGTCGACCGCGTGCTGGGGCAGGGTGAGTCGAAGACCACGGTGGTCACGCGCCGCGGGACCCAGGTCGACCTGCGCATCGTGGCTCCCCACCAGATCGGCGCCGCGCTGCTCTACTTCACCGGCTCGAAGGGGCACAACATCAAGCTGCGCGTGCGCGCGCTGGCCCGCGGGCTGACCCTGAACGAGTACGCCCTGTCGGAGATTGAAGGCGGGAAGGTCATCGCCAGCGAGACCGAGGAGCAGATCTACCGCGCGCTCGACCTGCCGTTCATCCCGCCCCAGCTGCGCGAAGACGCGGGCGAGATCGAGGCGGCCGAGCGGGGCGCGCTGCCACCCCCGATCCCGGCGCTCACCGGTGACTTCCACCTGCACACGACGGTCTCGGGGGACGGTCGCTCGACGCTGGAAGAGATGGTCGCCGGCGCGATCGAGCGGGGCTACCGGGTGCTGGCGGTCACCGACCACGCCGAGGGGACGGTCTCCGGCGTGCCGCGCGAGACGCTGCTGGCCCAGCGCGAGCGGTTCCGGGCGCTGCAGGCCGAGCTGGGCGACGCGTTCACGCTGCTGCACGGGGTCGAGCTGAACATCGGCCCCGCGGGCGAGCTGGACTACGACCTCGAGTTTCGGCGGCAGTTCGACTGGTGCCTGGCCTCCGTGCACGATCACTTCGAGCTGGATCGCGCCGCCCAGACCAGGCGCGTGGTGACCGCGATGCAGGACCCGGCCGTCCGCATGATCGGCCACCTGTCGGCGCGGATGATCGGCGGCCGGCCTCCCATCGATCTGGACCTGGACGCCATCGGCGCCGCCGCCGAGGAGACCGGGACCGCGCTGGAGATCAACGGCGCGCTGCCTCGCCTGGACCTGTCCGAAGAGGCGCTGCGCCGGTTGCGCGGCCGCAACGTCACCTACCTGCTCGACAGCGACGCCCACCGCACCGACGAGCTCGAGCGCGCCCGCTACGCGGCGCTGCACGCCGCCCGCGCCTGGGTCGACCCAGCGCGCATCGCGAACTGCTGGCCGGCCCAGCGCCTGCTCGACTGGATCCGGTCCGCCTGATGCAGCCCGCCCGCCTGCACCTGGTCGACGGCACCTACGAGCTGTTCCGGGCGCACTACGCCAAGCGGCCCGATCACCGCGACCCGTCGGGCGCCGACCGCAAGGCCACGGTGGGTGTGGTCTCGTCGCTGCTGGCGCTGCTGCACGAGGCGGAAGAGGCGGTCACCCACCTGGCGGTCGCGTTCGACAACCCGATCCGCTCGTTCCGGAACGATCTCTTCGACGGCTACAAGAGCGACGAGGGGATGGACCCCGACCTGCGCGCGCAGTTCGACCCGGTCGAGGAGGCGGTCCGCGCCCTCGGGGTCACCGTCTGGTCGATGGACGAATGGGAAGCGGACGACGCGCTGGCCACCGGCGCGCGAGCCTTTGCCGGCCAGGTGGGGCAGGTGCGGATCCTGACCCCCGACAAGGACCTGGGGCAGTGCCTGCGCGGCGCGCGCGTGGTGCAGATCGACCGCCGCCAGAAGAAGCTGACCGACGAGGCGGCGTTCCGGACGGCGCGGGGGTTCGCGCCCGCCAGCATGCCCGACTTCCTGGCGCTGACGGGCGACACCGCCGACGGCATCCCCGGGCTGTCCGGGTTCGGCGAGAAGAGCGCCGGCATGCTGCTGGGGGTCTACCCGCGCCTGGAGGACATTCCGGACGATCCGGCTGCCTGGCAGGTGCGGCCGCGCCGCGCCGAGGAGCTGGCGGCGACGCTGGCGGCCCACCGCGACGAGGTCCAGCTGTACCGGACGCTGGCGACGCTGGTCGACACGGTGCCCCTGCGCGAGACGCTGGACGACCTCTGCTTCCGGGGCGTTCCCCGCGGCCCCTTCGAGGCCTGGTGCGACCGCGTCGGGACGACCACCCTGCGCATGGCGCCGCGACGCTGGGAGTGAGCGGCAATCGTGTCTAAGCTGCTCGCCGGCTCATCAGGAGGCGACACATGATCACCGGGGCGCACGCCATCATCTACAGCACCAACCCGGAGGCCGACCGCGCCTTCCTGCGTGATGTCCTGGGTTTGCCGCACGTGGACGTGGGCGGCGGCTGGCTGATCTTCGGTTTGCCCCCGGCTGAGATGGCCGTTCACCCCGGGGATCAGGGCGGCCGGCAGGAGCTGTTTCTGATGTGCGACGACATTCACGCATTTATTGCCGACATGGAGGGAAGGAAGGTTACCTACACACCCATTCAAAATCAGGGATGGGGACGTCTAACTCAGGTGACCCTTCCGGGCGGCGGCAGGCTGGGCGTTTACGAGCCGCGGCATGCCAGGCCAGCCCCTGTTCGGGGCTGACGGGGATCGCTCGATTTTTGCCCCCCCCACCGCGGTCGGCCCGCGGCGGCGGGGTTTCGCAGGCCGTTCACCGGGCCGGACGCGCCCCGGTACTGCGCGTTAATCGCAATGAATCCGAGCCCTTGAGTGGGCTCTCCACGAGGTCGGGGAGATCTTCGATCGTTTTCGCCGCGAGTGCGGTGGGCGGTCAAAAGGCCTTCTCATTTTTGGCTTCCATCATCCGGCCGTGACCGATCTGGCCACTGTCGGGAATAGGGGGATTACCGTGCTAACCCGTCGACAAATTGCCCCCACAATGGTCCGTCCCTCTAAGCACCGCGCGGTTCACGCCACCGTGACCATGCTTGCCAAGGATCCGAGCCTCGGTGGCAAGCAGATCGCGGGGGAGCTGGGAATCAGCGTCAGCCGCCTGGCGCGCGTCTTCAAGCGCGACATGGGGATGTCGTTGGTCGAGTACCGCAACCGCCTGCGGCTCGATCGCTTCTGGATCCTGGTGGACGGTGGCCGCCCGAGCTTGCTCGAGGCTGCCCTGGCCGCTGGATTCGGCAGCTACGCCCAGTTCCACCGGGTGTTCCGTGCCCAGCGGCAGGTCACGCCGCGGGAGTACCTGCGCCGCCGTCGCTCCCTGGGGAGCAGCTTCGCGGCGCAGGAGCTCTCGTCGCTGGCCAGCCCGGGCGACCCGGCCCTGGACGGCACGCGCGACCCCGAGCTGACGCCCGCCCCGGAGCGTGTGGGCCCGTTCCAGGAGCCGCAGCAACCGGTGCCGGTGGTTGTGCGCCCGATCTCGATACACTGAACGAGCGACGCTGTATTCTAGGGGTCCGCTTGGCCCCCCCGAAGTCCTTGCACGCGCGCCGTGGGATCCGGCGCCTGGCACCCTGGTCGTTCGTCGCAACCCTGCTGGCTGCCTGTGGTGGTGGGGGCGGGATGGGCACCGGCCCCGTCTCGAACAGCGGGTTCCAGCCCGCGTCGCACCCGGCGTTGCCCCGGGTGGTGACGCTGGGCGGCCCGGTGATGGTCCACCCCAAGGTCCTGCCCATCATGTTCGCGGGCGATTCGGGGGCCGGCGACGTGCAGAGCTTCCTGACCGAGCTGGCCGGGACGCCCGCCTGGGGGAGCGCGACGTCCGAGTATGGCGTCGGCCCGCTCACGATCCTGCCCGCCGTCACCGTCACGGACGCGCCGCAGTCGATCAGCGACAGCGGGTTGCAGTCCATGGTGGCCAGCAACACCAGCAGCGCGACGGCGCCCTGGGGCGCCGCCGATCCGGAGACCATCTACCTGTTCGTGCTGCCGCAGGGGACCATCGAACAGGATTCGTACGGGGCCTGCTGCAACGAGTACGACGGCTACCACGACGAGACCAAGGTCGGCTCGACCAGCGTCTCCTACGCGGTCAGCTGCACCTGTCCCGGTTTCGACGGTCCGTCTTACACGACGCTGCAGGAGCGGACGATCGACATGAGCCACGAGCTGTTCGAGGCCTCGACCGATCCGTTCCCCAACACCAATCCGGCCTACGCGCAGGAGGACGACGACGACATCGTCTGGACCATCGTCACCGACGGTGAAGTCTCCGACATGTGCGAATTCAACGACGACGCCAACGCGGTCCCGATGGGGGCGACGTACATGATCCAGCGCTCGTGGTCGAACGCCGCCGCGGCCCGCGGCGACAACCCCTGCGTGCCGGTCGTGACGCCGACGCCCTACCTGAACAGCTACCCGACCCTGACCGCCATCACCGACGCGACGCTGGCGCCCGGGTTCAGGACGCAGGGGCTGAACGTGCCGATCGGGCAGTCCAAGACCATCGACATCAAGCTGTCGAGCGCCGCGGCCACCGACAACACCTGGACGGTGCAGGTCTACGACTACCAGTCGGCCGTGGTGGGCGCCCGCTCGCCGGGGCTGTCGCTGTCGCTGGACCAGGCGTCGGGGCGCAACGGCGACGTCCTGCACCTGACCATCGTCCCGAAGAGCGCCAATCAGCAGTTCGGGGGCGAGGCGTTCATGCTGGTGTCCGACTACGGCAATCCCGGCGACCCCGACTTCGAGAGCCAGCTGTCGATGGGCCTCGTGACAAACTGACGTCCGCGCTCATGCTTCCGCTCCGACACCTGGTCGCCACCCGATACGTCACGGCCCTGCGCGAAGGGGGCTCGGTTCCTGCGCTGGTCGAGGCGGAGGACCAGGCGCGGCGCGGTGAAGCGGCCCTCTTCGTGGCCAAGTTCCGCGCGGCCGCGCAGGGTGGGCTCACGCTGGCCGCCGAGCTGATCGCGGGCGAGATCGCCCGGGCCGCCGGCCTGCGCATCCCGGAGCTGGCCTTCATCGACATCGACGCGGCGCTGGGCCGCAGCGAGCCCCACCAGGAGATTCAGGAGCTGCTGGTTCGCAGCGCCGGGACCAACCTGGCGATGGGCTACCTGGCGGGAGCGATCGGCTACGACGTGGCGGCGCGCCGGCCGGTCGACGGGCAACTGGCCTCGCGCATCGTGGCGCTGGACCTCTACGTCACCAACGTCGACCGCACGGCGCGCAACCCCAACCTGCTGTGGCAGGGGGATGAGCTGTGGCTGATCGACAACGGCGCCTCGTTGATCTGGCATCACGGCTGGGACGGCGGCGCGACGGCCGCCGATCTGGTGGCCGCGGCCGAGCGCCCGTTCGCGCGCGCCCGCGACCACGTGCTGCTGCCGTTCGCCGACCGGCTTCCCGAGGCGGCGGCCTGGTTGGCGGCGGCGCTGGACGACGCGCGCCTGGAGGAGATCGTCGCCACCGTGCCGGACGCCTGGCTGGCCGAGGCGATCCCGTCGCTGCGCCCGGCGTACGTGACCTGGCTGCGGGCGCGGCGCGCCGCGCTGCCGAACATCCTCAGCGAGGCGGAGCGTGTCCGACCGCCGCGCGTTTGACTACGTCGTCGTGCAGGTCGTGCCGCGGGTCGAGCGCGACGAACGGGTGAACGCCGGCGTGATCCTCTTCTGTCCGGCGGCGGCGTTCCTGGGTTGCCGCATCCACCTGGACGCCGACCGGCTGCGCGCGCTGGCGCCCGAGGTCGACGTCGCGGGGGTCTCGCGGCAGCTGGACGCCATCCGCGCCGTGGTCGAGGGGGACCCGCAAGCCGGGCCGATCGCCGCGCTGTCTCCGTCGGAGCGGTTCCACTGGCTCTGCGCGCCCCGCAGCACGATCGTCCAGCCGTCGGCGGCGCACGCCGGCCTGTGCGACGAACCGCAGGCCGCGCTGGATCGTCTGTTCCAGGCCGTCGTCGCCCCCTGAGCGTTCAGGGGTCCGCGATCGCCAGGGTCAGCTCCAGGCCCCCCGACCAGATGCCCGTCGAATCCAGGACCGTCTGGGTGGTCTCGTTGTTGTCGACGATCTGGACGCTTGGGCTGATGTCGAGGTGTGCTTCCAGGGTCCCGAAGACGCGCCGGCCCAGCGGCAACGCCCACCCGACGCCGGCGCCGGCCATCGCCCGCACCGTCGAGTCGGACGGGCCCCTGAGGTTGTCCGCGCCGAGCTGGACGTGCATGAAACGAAGCCCCGTTCGGATCGCCGCGAACGGACCGCTCCGCAGGGACGACCAGCTCGCGCGGGCGGTCGCCAGCGCCTGCACCTGGAAGAGCGGGCGATCCTGGAGGGTGGCCTGGGTGGACTGCATCGCGATCGGGAGGTACGTCAGGTACGGCCCGCTGGCCTCGAGCAGCACCAGCGTGCCCGATCCGAACTGGCGGCCCGCTCCCAGGCTGGCGCCCAGGACGGGGACGAAGCGGACCTGCGTCGTCCAGGGCATCGTCACGACGTTGAGCCCGGCCGTGAACACCCAGTCCGAGCGGCGGCGAGGCGGCGCCTGCGCAAACGGCTCCAGCGGGATGGGCTCCTCGGGATCGTTGGAGGGGGTCGTCACCAGGTGGAGCTGTACGTCCCGGAGCAGCTCGACGGCCCGCACCGCGAGCAACGTGGCGTCGTTGCCGCCGTCGGCGTCGGTCACCCGCAGGCGGCGCTGCCATCGCCGGCCTCCGGGCAGCACGGAGGTCGCGAAGATCGACGAGGCCCCCTCGACGCGCGCCAGCGAGATGCCGTCCTGCCCTCCAAACAGCGGGCAGTCGATGGGGCCTTTGATCGGATCGACCGAGCAGGCGACGATCTGGCCCGTGAAACCGGCGGCGGCCAGCTCGGATTTGAGGCGCAAGCTGGCCTCGAGGATGACGTCCTCGTCGTCGTCCGCTCGCTGGATCGACACGGCGGGCGCGGGCGGGGCGTCAGCCGCCAGCGCCGCCAGCGCCAGGAACGCGGAGACCGCGGGGATCACGGGTTGGCGAGGATCTGATGGGCGTGCAGCAGGTAGGTGCCGTTGGGGAACCGTTCCAGGTAGATCCGGGCCATGTCGCGGGCTTCAGTCTTGCCCGAGATGCGGGACACCGCCAGCATCGCCCGGCCGAGCGCCTCCGACGCGTAGGCGCCGTGCGGCCGCTCGACGAAGCAGCGCCGGTACCAGTCGAGCGCGTCGGTCGGCCTGCCGGCGTCGTCGGCCAGGCGGCCCAGGAAGAACGCCGCGTTGCTGGCTGCCGGGGTGTCCGGAAAGCGCTCTCGCTGCTTCAGCAGGGCGCGGGCGGCCAGGTCCCGCCGGCCGGCGTAGCGGGCGGCGTCCGCCAGGGCGACCAGCGCCGGCCCGTCGGCCTCGGCGAGGACGCTGTCCAGCCCATGGGCCTCCGCCTCGTCGAGCACCCCCTTGGTGTCGCCCGCCGTCACGCGCCCGGTCCACTCGTGCGGAGCCCAGGCCGGGACCTCTGCCTCGGGTCGAGGAGGCGGTGGCTGCGGTGGCTCGAGCAGCGCCACCCGGCGGCGCGGTTTCTTGGCCCGTTGCGTGGCCGGAACCACCGCGGCGGTCGCGGCACCCGGGGGAGGGACCGCCAGCACCGGGGCCACCGGCGCCGACGGCGCCGCGACCGACCTGGCCGGCGTCGCGAGCCCGGCCGGCGGTGCCGCCGGACGATCCTCCTCGATCCGCAGCTCGTGCTCGGCGATGTGAGCGACCAGGCTCTGTCCTGGGTGCAGCGTCGCGTGCTCCGCCAGCAGCGGTCCGCTCACCCGCACGGATCCGCTGCGCAGGTGGACCTCCGCGACCTCGTTGGCGCCCGACCAGCGGACATCGAACACCGTGCCGGTGACCTCGACGACGTAGGGGCCAGCCTCGACGGTCCAGGCGGCGCGCGGCAGGTGCATCACCTCGAAGTGGGCCTCGCCGTCCTGCAGGCGCAGCCGCGCGCCCCGCGCGCCCGGCGCGCCGACCGACAGCTTGGCGCCGGGCGCCAGCCGGATCCGCGTCCCGTCCGAGAAGCGGAGCTGCCCGCCGCGCTGGTCGTCTCCCCGGACGTACCCGCCTTCTTCCAGGATCCCGCCGGCGACCTCGAACGTCAGGGGCCGCGCGGAGTGGACCAGGGGCGCCAGCGCGCGGACCGCCAGCACCAGCGCGGCCGCACCGGCGCACGTCACCACCCACGTCCAGCGACCGCGCGGGCGGCGAAGCTGGTCGTCTCGCCGCCGGGCCTCCAGGCGGTGCCAGACGCCGGGCGCCGGATCGCCGCGATTCTGCGACACCGCCGCCCGGCGAGCCGCATCGGAGAGCCGGTCGATCAGGCCCTGATCTTCCAGGGCCTGACCTTGCAGGGCCCGATCCCCGGCGGTCACGGGGTCGCCGGGGCGCTTCACGGCGACCCTCCGGCCAGCCCGGACAGCACCGGATCGCGGCGGACCAGCGCCGCGACGCGCTTGGTGGCCCGGGCCAGGCGCCGCTGGGCGGTCGACACCGACACGCCGTGCAGCTCGGCCACCTCGGCCAGCGTCAGCTTCTCGATGGTTCGAGACACGAAGATCGACCGTTCCTGGCCGCTCAGCTGATCGAGGATCCGGTAGTAGCGGGCGATCACGTCCCGGTTCTCGGGATCGGGGTGGACGGTCCCGATGTCGGGCGCCGAGCCCGTCGCGGTCAGGCGCAACCAGCGCGCCCGCTGGCGGCGGGCGATCTCTTGCCGCACCACGTGGACGCAGATGCCGGCCAGGAACCCGCGCACGGCGGCCGGCTCGCGCAGCGTCCGGATGTTCTGGAAGAAGCGCAGATAGACCTCCTGCAGCAGGTCTTCCCGGTCCAAGCCGGGGCCCATCAGGCGGCGCAGGGTCTGGACCGTGCCGGGGGCGAACCGGTTCCAGGCCTCCAGCTCGGCGGCCCGTTCGCCGCGCTGCAACGCCTGGGCGAGCTCCCCGTCGGTGCGGGCCGTGGCTGGCGAGGGGACAATCTTGAAGGGGTTCGGCCCCATGGACACCTTCATGGTGCGCCGGCGCGGCCCAAAGTTGGTCAGGTTTCCTCAAAAATCGGGTAGACGGAAGAGATGCGAGCAGCGGCGCGTACGGGGGGGATCGGGACCTCGATTTTCACGGAAATGAGCGCCCTGGCGGTGGAGCTGGGGGCCGTGAACCTGGGGCAGGGGTTCCCCGACTTTCCGGCGCCGGCCTTCGTCAAGGAAGCCGCGGCGCGGCACCTGCGGGAGGACCGCAACCAGTACGCCGCCAGCCCCGGCGTTCCCCGCCTGCGCGAGGCGCTGGCCGACGACTACCTGCGTCGCTGGCCGCACCGGCCGCGCCTGGACCCGGCGGCCGAGGTCACGGTGGGTGCGGGAGCGACCGAGCTGCTGCACGACGCGATCCTGGCGCTGGTCGATCCGGGCGACGAGGTGATCGTCTTCGAGCCGGCCTACGACGCCTACGGCCCCGGCGTCGCCATGGCCGGTGGCGTGACGCGCGTCGTGCCGCTGGCGCCGCCCGGCTGGTCCTTCGACCCGGCGGCGCTGGCGGCGGCCTTCGGTCCCCGCAGCCGCGCCCTGATCCTGAACTCGCCGCACAACCCGACCGGCAAGGTGTTCGAGCGCGACGAGCTGCAGGCGATCGCCGCCCTGTGCCGCCGCCATGACGTCGCGGTGATCGCCGACCAGGTCTACTCGGAGATCACCTTTGAAGGCGCCGCGCCGTCGATCGCCACGCTGCCCGGGATGTTCGAGCGGACGATCACGATCGACAGCATGGGCAAGACCTTCAGCGTCACCGGCTGGAAGATCGGCTGGGCGATCGCGCCCGCGCCCCTGACGTCGGCGCTGCGGGCCGTGCACCAGTTCGTCACGTTCACCAGCGGCACGCCGTTCCAGGAGGCGCTGGCCGACGTGCTGCCGATCGCCGCGCGCGACGGGTTCTACGAGCGGCTACGCGGCGACTACCAGCGGCGGCGTGACCTGCTGGCCCAGGCGCTGCGGGCCGCGCGGCTGGACCCGCTGCCGATCGGCGGCGCCTACTTCCTGATGACCGACCTGGGCGCGCGCGGGATCTCCGACGACGTCGCGTTTTGCCGCCGGCTGGTCGCCGAGGTCGGGGTGGCCGCGATCCCGACCTCGGTCTTCTACGCCGAGCCGGCGGCGGCGCCGCGCTTCGCGCGCTTCTGCTTCGCCAAGCGGGACGAGACGCTGCGCGAAGCCGCCGGGCGGCTGGCAGCCGCCACGCCTGCCACTTGATTCCGGCGCCTTCGTCCCGGATCCACGACGCGCGCGTGCGGCCGCTGGTCGAGCGCCCCGCGCGTCGCGGGCGGTTCGTCCTCTACTGGATGCAGCAGAGCCAGCGCGCCGCCGGCAACCACGCGCTCGAGTACGCCGTCCAGCGGGCGAACGCGCTGCGCCTGCCGCTGCGGGTCGGCTTCGGACTGACCGACGACTATCCCGAGGCGACCTGGCGTCACTACCGGTTCATGCTCGAGGGGCTGGCCGAGACGGCGGCGGCGCTGGCCGGGCGCGGGATTCCGTTCGTGATGCGGCTCGGGTCGCCGCCGGAGGTTGGGCTGGAGCTGGCCCGGGGCGCGGCCGAGATCGTCTGCGACAAGGGGTACCTGCGCCACCAGCGACGCTGGCGGCACCAGCTGGCCGGCGCGGCCGCCTGCTCGGTCACGGAGGTTGAGTCCGACGCGGTGGTGCCGGTGGCGGTCGCGTCGACGCGGGCGGAGATCGGCGCGCGGACGCTGCGCCCGCGCCTGTCGCGCCGACTGGACGAGTTCCTGGTGCCGCTCCGGCAGACGCCGCTGGCGATCCGGGGTGGGGCCGCGCAGGCCCGCGGCGTCGGCCTGGACGATCTGGACGCGCTGCTCGGAGGGATGCGGATCGATCGGTCGGTCCCGCCTGTGTCGCATCTGTTTCGCGGCGGGACGGCGGCGGCGCGCCAGCGCCTGCGGGCCTTCCTGCGCGGGGTGATCCCGCGCTACGCGGCGGAGCGCGCCAAGCCCGAGGCGGCGGCCGTCTCGCACCTGTCGATGTACCTGCACTTCGGCCAGATCTCGGCCATCGAGGTGGCGCTGGCGGCGCGGCGGGCCGGCGACGCGGCAGTCTTCCTGGAGGAGCTGATCGTTCGCCGCGAGCTGGCGATCAACTTCGTCACGTACACCGATGACTACGACGGCTGGCGGGCGGTGCCCGCCTGGGCTCGGGCGACGCTGGAGCGGCACGCGCGTGACCGCCGGCCGGCGACCCACACGCGCGACCAGCTCGAGGCGGGGGCCACCGCCGATCCGTACTTCAATGCGGCGATGCGCGAGATGCGCCTCATCGGCTACCTGCACAACCAGATGCGGATGTACTGGGGCAAGAAGATCCTCGAGTGGACGCCCGACCCCGAGGTGGCCCACGCGAGCGCGCTGGCGCTGAACAACCGCTACCTGCTGGACGGCCGCGATCCGTCGTCGTTCGCCAACGTCGCCTGGATCTTCGGCCTGCACGACCGCCCCTGGCCCGAGCGTCCGGTCTTTGGCACCGTTCGCTGCATGACGGCGTCGGGCCTGGAACGAAAGAGTGCGATCCGCGACTACGTCAGCGCAGTAGATCGACTGCGAGCTTGACGACGACCCCCAGCACGACCACCACGACCACCGCCCGGACCAGGCGGTCACCGTTGCGGACCGCCAGGTGCGCGCCGGTCGCGGCCCCGGTCGCGTTGGCGACCGCCATGGGGATCGCCACGCGCCACAGGATCGTGCCGTGCCACGCGAACAGCGTGAACGCCGCCAGGTTGGAGGCCAGGTTCACGATCTTGGCGTTCCCCGAGGCGCGGGTCAGCGAGTCGCCGAACACGGTCGCGAACGCGATGACCAGCATCGACCCGGTCCCCGGTCCGAAGAACCCGTCGTAGCCGCCCAGCACCACCGCGATCGCGATCAGCGCGGCCCGGGCCTGCCCCGGCGTGAAGCTGTGAGGGCGAGGCCGGACGTTGCGCCGCAGCAGCACCACCGTGACCGCCACCAGCAGCAGAACGATGATCACGATCCGCAGCGGCCGCACCGGGACGGCCAGCACCGCGCGGGCGCCCAGCCAGGAACCGGCGAAGCCGGCCGCGAAGCCGAGCAGGGCGCGCTCGCGGTCCAGCGCGCGCCGCCCCCAGAACGATGCCGCGGACGTGACCGCGCCGAACACCGCCTGGCCCTTGTTGGTGCCCAGGGCCAGCGGCACCGGGATCCCGGCGGCCAGCAGCGCCGGCAGCGTGACCAGGCCGCCGCCGCCCGCGATCGCGTCGACCAGGCCGGCGCCGAACGCCGCCGCGCAGAGCAGCGCCACGATCATCGCCGACATGATGCCGTCAAACGCGGATGGTCTTCCAGCGGCCGCGCCGAAACAGCGCCACGGAGATGACGGCCATCACCGAGAAGGCGGCGGTGACAGCGGCGTACGTCCCCTCGGGACCCAGCCCCAGCGTGCGTGACAGCAGCGCCGCCAGCGGGATCTCTCCCAGCCAGAAGCAGCCCAGGTTGATGAGGGTCGGCGTCCAGGTGTCGCCGGCGCCGTTGAACGCCTGCGACACCACGATGGCGTAGGCATAGAAGCCGAAGCCCAGCCCCACGATCCGCAGGCAGCGCCCCCCTTCGGCGACGACGCCCGGGTCGGCCGTGAACAGGCGAATGACCATCGGAGCGCCGGCGACCAGCGCCAGCCCCACCAGCCCCAGGAAGAGCAGGTTGTAGCGGGCGGCCCGCCAGACGGCGTCCTCGGCGCGCGCCGGATCGCGCGCCCCCAGGTTCTGTCCGACCAGCGTGGCCGCGGCGTTCCCCAGGCCCACCGACGGGAGCAGGGCGAACGTCACCACGCGCATGGCGATGGTGTAGCCGGCGAGCGGCACGCTGCCGAAGGGCGACAGGATCCGGATGAGGCCGATCCAGCTGGTGAAGCCGATCAGCGTCTGCACGACGCCGTTCTTGGCCAGCCGGAGGATCGTCCGCAGCGTCTCGCGGTCGGGGCGCAGGTGCGCGCGCGTCACGGCCAGACGGCCGCGCCCGCGTCCCAGCGCCCGCAGAAGGTACAGGACGCCGATGCCGCGTCCGATGGTGGTCGCAACCGCCGCGCCGGTCACGCCCAGGCGTGGGAACGGGCCCAGGCCGAACACCAGCAGGGGCCCCAGGCCGATGTTGATGGCGTTGGCCAGCCAGAGGGTGCGCATGGAGATGGCGGCGTCCCCGGCGCCCCGGAAGGCGGCGTTGATCAGGAAGATGAGCGTGGCGGTGACGCTGCCGCCCAGCAGGACCTGGGTGTAGCGCGCTCCCACCGTGACGACCGCCGGCGAGGCCCCCATCACGCGCAGCAAAGGCGCTCCGAACGCCGCGCCCAGCAATCCCGTGGCGACCGAGAGGACCACGCCGATGAAGATCGCTTGCGCGGCCGCTCGCGCGGCTGCGTCGGGGTCCTTCTCGCCGATGCGCCGCGAGACCACCGCCCCCACCCCCATGGCCAGGCCGATGGCGATCGCATAGACGACGGTCAGCAGACTCTCCGCCAGCCCCACGGCCGCAACGGCATCGGCCCCCAGCTTCGAGACCCAGAAGATGTCGGCGACCGCGAACGCCGACTCCATCACCATCTCCAGCACCATGGGGACGGCCAGGATGAAGATGGCGCGGCCAAGCGGCATCGCGGTCAGATCGCGCCGCGACCCCGCGAGCGCTTCGCGCAGCAACGTCCAGAGGCGATCGGGGGGTTGCCGCTCGGGCATGGGCCGCAAAGGGTGTCAGGCGATCGCGCCGGCGCAAGGCGGATCAAGAGGGGCCTCGGGCCTCGGGGACGGATCGGAGCCGGACCCCTCCCCGCTCCGCTCCGCTCCGCGGGGAGGGCAGGGAGGGGGCTGCTCTCCGAGGTCGGAGGCCTACTCCGCGACGTCCAACGCCACGGCCGCGCCCTGCATCGCCGCGCCGATCCGCACGGCGTCGTGCACGTGCTCTTCCGTCAGGCCGCCTTCCAGCACGACCGTTTCGTGCGCCTGCAGGCAGGTGGCGCAGCCGTTGATGGCGCTCACCGCCAGGCAGAACAGCTCGAAGTCCACCTTGCTGCCGGCGGGCTTGACCAGGCGGTTCATGCGCAGGCGGGCTGGCTTCTCGGTGTAGCTGGCCCGACCGATCAGGTGCCGGAAGCGGTAGTAGACGTTGTTCATGCCCATCAGCGCGGCGGCGGCGATTCCGTCCTCGACCACGCCCGGTTCGACCTGCGCCCGGGCCTCGGCCAGGATCGCCGCCCGCAGGCGCGGATTCCGCGCGGCCACCGCCGTGGCGACGGCCACCCCCCAGCGTTGCGCCGGGGAGAGCGGCCCGTCGGCGCTCAGCACGGCCTGCAGGTTCAGCTTCAGATCGCGGGCGGCGTCGGGCACCGCGTCGCGCAGGTCGTCCAGGGCCGACATGGTCACGCCGCCTGGATGGTCGGTTGGCCCTTCTGCCAGTTGCAGGGGCAGAACTCGTCGGTCTGCAGCGCGTCCAGTACGCGCAGCACGTCGTCCACGTTGCGGCCGACGTCCAGGTCGGTGACGGCCACGAAGCGGATGACGCCTTCGGGGTCGACGATGAACGTGGCCCGCATCGCCACGCCCTCGGTCGGGTGCAGGATGCCCAGCGCGCGCGACAGCTCGTGCTTGATGTCCGAGAGCATCGGGAAGGGCAGGTCCTTCAGATCGGGGTGGTTCTTGCGCCAGGCCAGGTGCACGAACTCGTTGTCGGTGCTGACGCCCAGCACCTGGGCGTCACGGTCGTTGAAGTCGCGGTTCTTCTTGCCGAAGGCGGCGATCTCCGTCGGGCAGACGAAGGTGAAGTCCTTGGGCCAGAAGAAGACGACCTTCCACTTGCCCGCGTAGTCGTTGCTGGTCGCGTCCTGGAACTCCTTGCCCTTCTCCAGGCTCACGACCGACTTGAGATGGAACTCTGGGAACTTGTCTCCGATGGTCAACATGCGCGCTCCTCCTTGGGATCAGAAAATGAGGCGGCTCGGTCGATAGGACCAAGACATGGTTTGTATCCATGTCATAGTTACAGCCTATCAATGCGCCTGGCCCCGCACGCCTTCACCGCCCGCCAGCTCCAGTACGCCGTGGCCGTCGCCGACGCGCGCAGCTTCCGGCGGGCCGCCGCCCTCTGCGGCGTCTCGCAGCCCTCGCTGTCGGCGCAGCTGGCTCAGCTCGAGGACGCGCTGGGGGTCCGGCTGTTCGAGCGCGATCGGCGGCGCGTGCTGGTCACCCAGGCCGGCGAGGAGCTGATCGCCCGCGCCCGGCGGCTGCTGGTCGAGACCGACGATCTGGCCGACGCCGCTCGTCGCCTGGGGGACCCGCTGGCCGCGACGCTTCGGCTGGGCGTCATCCCGACCATCTCACCCTATCTATTGCCCGAGCTGGTTCCGGCGCTGCGTCGGGCGCAGCCGCGGCTGGTGGTCCGCTGGACCGAGGACAAGACCAGCGCGCTGGTCCGCGCGGTCCAGGAAGGGACGCTCGAAGGGGCGGTGCTGGCGCTCGAGGTTCCGCTGGGCGATCTCGAGCGCGAAGAGCTGGCCCGCGACCCGTTCGTGCTGGCCGTGCCCCGTGCGCACCCGCTGGCCAAGGCGCCGGGACCGGCCGAGCTCAGCGAGCTGGGGGGCGCGAGCGTCCTGCTGCTCGACGACGGTCACTGCCTGCGCGATCAGGCGCTGGCGGTCTGCTCGCTGGCCGGGACGCAGGAGCTGGACTTCAGGGCCACCAGCCTGTCGACGCTGTCCCAGATGGTGGCCGCCGGCGTCGGCGTCACGCTGCTGCCGCGGCTGGCGGTGCCGACCGAGAGCCGTCACGCGGCGCTGGCCGTGAGGCCCCTGGCCGATCCGCGCGCCTTCCGGACGCTGGGCCTGGTCTGGCGGCGCACGTCTCCGCTCGGTCCAGCCTTGAAGAAGATCGCCGGCGTCATTCGCGAAGTGGCCGAGCGTCCCGAAGCCGAGAAGGCGCGGCCCGTGCGCTCCGCTCGCCGCAGCTGAGGCGGCGGGCGACCTCGAGGTCGCGCACGAACAGCGCCAGCTCCGCCTCGCGCCGCTCGGGGTCGCCCCGCAGGATCGCGGCAGGGTGCACGGTCGCCAGGATGAGTTGACCATCCGGTCGTCCGTACGGGCTGGGTATCGGTTCGCCGCGATGCTGAGTCACCCGGAAGGCGCTCCCCAGCAGCGACTGCGCCGCCGTGGCGCCCAGACATACGATCACGCGTGGTTCGACCGCTTCGATCTCCGACAGGAGCCAGGGCTGGCAGGCGCGCACCTCGGTCGCGCTGGGCTTCTGATGGATGCGGCGCTTGCCGCGTCCAGCGGCCGCCGCCCACTTGAAGTGTTTGACCGCGTTGGTGAGGTAGGTCGCGGAACGATCGATGCCGGCGCGCTCGAGCGCCGTCGCCAGCAGGCCCCCGGCGGGACCTACGAAGGGGTGCCCCTGGCGGTCTTCTCGATCGCCGGGTTGCTCGCCGACCAGCATGATCGCCGCGCCTTCCTTCCCTTCGCCGAAGACCGTCTGGGTCGCGTGGGCCCACAGGGGGCAGGCCCGGCAGCTCGAGGCTTCGGCGCGCAAGGCTTTGAGCGATCGCGTCGGCATGCCCACTGAAGGTAAGGTCGCCGCTGTCATGACCAAGCCCGCGCGGGACCAAGCAGACGTCATCGTCATCGGGGCCGGCGTCTCCGGCCTGGAGGCGGCCCGGCGCCTGCTGAAAGGCGGCCTGTCGGTGATCGTGCTGGAGGCGCGCCCGCGGATCGGAGGGCGGATCGACACGCGCCGGCCGGCCGGCTGGCCGGGGCCCATCGAGGCGGGCGCCGAGTTCGTGCACGGGCGGCCGCTGCCGCTGGTGAGCGCGCTCGAGGCCAGCGACGCCCCCCCGCTGGAGCTGAAGCCGCGGTTCATGATGGCGCGTCGCGGGACGGTCAGCACCTCCAGCGCCGCCTGGCACCGCGCGCTGGCGTTCATGGACCGGCTCCCCGACGAGGATGTGTCGTTCACCGAGGTCATGCGCCGCCCCGAGTTCCGCCGCGCGCTGGATCGCGAGGCGCGAGGCATGCTCCTGAGCTACGTCGAGGGCTTCAACGCCGCCGACGCCCGCCGCATCTCCGTGAAGGGCCTGAACCGCCAGACCGAGGCGTCGGAAGAAGAGCAGGGGGATCGCATCTTCCGGGTCCCCGGCGGCTATGACGCGCTGCCGGAGCACCTGGCGCGGCCGCTGGCCGACAGGCCGGGCGCGCTGCGCGTGGCCACAGTCGTGAGGCGAGTCAGGTGGGGCGGCGCGGGCGTGGTCGTCGAGACCCGCAGCCTGTGGGGCGGGGCCCTGCCGCCGCTGCGCGCGCGGGCGGCGCTGGTGACGGTGTCGCTCGGCGTGCTCAAGGCCCGCCCACCGGCTGCGGGCGCCATCAGCTTCACGCCGGCGCTGCCGCCGGCCAAGCGGCGGGCGATCGCGCGGCTGGCCATCGGCGAGGTCGTCAAGGTGGTCGCGCGGTTTCGCTCGCGGCTGGGCAGCGGGGTCTTCGCCGCCGTCCCTGCCGACGCGACGTTCATGCGCCTTTCCGGCGCGCCCGTGCCGACCTGGTGGGTCGCTGCGCCGCTCCCCTCGAACTGCCTGGTCGGATGGACCGCCGGGCCCGCCGCCGATCGGCTGCGCGCGCGCGGCGCGGACGCCGTGGTCCCGGCGGCGTTGCGCGGCCTGGCCGCGGCGGTGGGCGCGCCGGCGCGCGCGCTGGCCGCCGACCTGGAAGACGTGCGGGTGTTCGACTGGGCCTCCGATCCGTTCGCGCGCGGCGCCTACAGCTGGGTGCCTGTGGGCGGGCTGGACGCGCCGGCCGCCCTCGCGACGCCGGTCGGCGATCGCCTGTACTTCGCCGGCGAGGCGAGCGACGTGGGCGGCGATCCGGGCACCGTCCACGGGGCGCTGGCCACCGGCACTCGAGCTGCGCACCAGATCCACCGATCACTCGGCCGGGTCGCGGACAGCTCATGAGGCACGTCTCGTCGCTCTGGTTCCCCGTGATCGTGCTGGTGGGGCTGATCGGGACCAAGGTGTTGGCGTGGTCGAGCCTCGCCAGGGTCCGCCGGTCCATCCAGAACTTCGAAAACCCGCAGTTCACCAGCTTCGAGTTTTCCGAGCTGCCGGCCTGGGTTCGCCGCCGGTTCGAGCGGCTGCACGCCGCGTTCACCGGGCTCGGGTTTCGCGAGCTGGTCATCTACAAGCGCCGGTCGGATCGCTTGATTTACACCTGCCTGCTGGTCGCGGCCGACGGGTTGACGATCGTCCATCTGTGGGTGGCCCGTTCGTTCGGAGCGCACCGCCTGACGTCGTTGCTCGCGGGCTGGCCGGCGTTCAAGCGCGAGCTGGCGGTCGCTCCTCGCTACAGCCTGGTGACCGAGTTCTCCGAGGTGCGGCGCTTCGACACCACGATGGTCGAATTCCTGGCGCGCTCCCACGTCGACGGCAAGCTCGAGTTCCTGATCGTCCCGCCCGAGATGCCGCTCCCGGAGGTCATCGAGCGCCATCGCGCGGGTGCCCGAGCATTCGCCGCGAAGATCGGCGCGGCTCCCCTGCCAATTACCAGCGCGAACGAGTTCTTTGCTTGCGAACGCGCGCACATGGCGCGGATGGCAAAGACGCTGCGGCAACGCCTGGGCGGTTGAGCCGTGCGCGCCGATCCAGGCCGCGCCGAGAGGGAAGAGTGATGGCGATCGGGGGCGGCTGCTCACAGGTCCCAGAGCTGCGCCGGGCGGTCACCGACGCTTGCTGGCGACGGCGCCTGGTTCCTGTCTTGTCGGGCAGCGCCCACGGAGGTCCGGTCCAATCGACTCGAGGGCGTGGCGGCGCTTCGCGGAGACCTGGCCAGGGCCGGCGAGTCGCACTGCTTCGCCTCGGCGCTGGCCCGGGCCCGAGGGCAACTCGAGCCGCTCGGGGCCACCGCGCCCGGGCTGGGCAGCTGAACCACAGCGTCTTGGAAATGGCCGGGCCGGCCTCAGGTTTTGGTAGGGCCTTGTGAGGAGGGCGGGAGATGAAGCACCTGGAGAACCAGAACCGGGAGAACGTCATTGACTTGCTGGCGGAGCGGCTGACCTTCGAGCGGTCGGCGGTCCGCCTGTACGATCGCGTGCTCGAGCGTATCCGCGCCACCGGCGACCCGGAGATCGTGCGGCTGCACGACCCGATGACGGCGCATCGCGATCAGGAGAAGGAGCACGAGGAGTGGCTCGAGGCCAGGATTCGCGAGCTTGGCGGGAGCGCGCATACTTTGACCGCCAAGGCCCAGCTGGCGAAGACCGAGTCACGCGGGCTCGAGGAGGCGATCTTCGACGGGCGCGCCACCTTGCCTCAGATGCTGCATGCGCTGCTGGCGGCCGAGCTGGTCGACAACGCCGGCTGGGACCTGCTGGTCGCCGTCGCCGACGAGGCCGACGATCACGAGATGAAGAAGCAGTTCAAGCGGCGCCTGCACGAGGAAGAAGACCACCTGGCGCTTCTGCAGCGCGCCGTCGAGAGGATCGCAAAGCGCGAGATCATGGTCCCCGCCGCCTGGTGATCAGATCCGGTCTTCCCGAGGCCCGAGTCCCGAAGCCCGAGGCCCTTCTTCCTCTTCTTCCGGCTCCGGCTCCGCGCCTCCGGCCGTCTCCTCGGCCGCGCTGGCGCGCTTGGTCGCGCCGGGCGGCATCGCGCTCGGCCGCTCCGACGGGGGCGGCGGGGCCTCGCCGGGGGCGCGCGCGCCCAGCGCCTTCCCCTCGGGCGCGTGGTCCTCGAGGATGGCGTTGATCTCGCCCCCCATGATGAACAGGAAGCCGCTCAGGTACAGCCAGGTCATCAGCACGATGACGCCGCCGATCGAGCCGTACGTGACGTTGTAGCTGCCGAAGTGGCTCGCATAGAAGCCGAACCCCCAGGTCGCCGCCAGCCAGACCAGGGTTCCGAAGACCGAGCCGGGCGTGATGAACCTGAACTGCTGCTCGACGTCGGGCAGCACGTAGTAGGCCATCGCGGCGCACAGCATGATGACCGCGGCCGTGATCGGCCAGCGCAGCCAGCTCCAGGCGACGACGTACTCGCGGCCGATGTCCATTCGCTGGGCGAGCCACAGGCCCAGGTCGCCCCCCGCGATCAGGCCAGTCACCCCCAACGAAACCAGCAGCGCGCCGCCGATGGTCATCCCGAACGCGATCGCCTCGGTCTTCCAGAACGGCCGCGACTCCTTGACGTCGTAGGCCAGGTTCAGCGCTTTTCGCACGGCGTCCACGCCGCGGGACGCCGAGTACAGCGTCACGAGCAGGCCGATGGTCAAGAGTTTGGGCCGCGGCCGGCTGATGAGGCCGTGGACGTGCTGGTCGATGATCCCCATCGCCTGCGGCGGCAAGATCGCGCGCGCCCGGTCCAGCAACGTCCCCACCGACTGGTGGACGCCGGGGATGTACGCGGTCAGCGTGGCCAGGAAGAAGAGAAACGGGAACAGCGAGAAGACGAAATAGTAAGAAAGGATGGCAGCGCTGTCCGACACGTTGTCGTGCACGTACTCCCGGTAGATCTCCTTCACGAACTGCCTGGGCGAGAGCTTCCGCGTGAACCGTTTCGCGCGCGGCTTGCGTCGCCACAGAGTCATCCCGCCCCTCCGTCCTTCAAGTTAAGAGCCCGCGCGTCATCCACAAGCGCAGCGAAGCCCGACGGTCGGGTTAACATCGCCGGCGCATGAGCTGTTGCCCCTGGTCCGCGTGCCTGGTCGCCGCGCTGGCAGCCGGCGCCTGCGCTCCATCGCGCGCGATCTGCCCGCCCGACACCACCGTCGCCCGCCACGTCTACTCCGGCGGTGGCGACGCCGAGTGGTGCCGGAGCCTGGACGGGCTGCGGCAGGGGCCCGAGTCGCGGGCCTACGAGAACGGCGTCGAGTCGGTCAGCGGCAGCTACGTCGACGGCGCGCAGAGCGGCGTCTGGCGCTACCGCTTCAACGACGGCCACAACTGGCGGGCCGAGCGCTGGGACGACGGCGCGCTGATCGAGACCACCGTCGACCCGGCGGTGGCGCGCATGAGCCCGGCGCAGCTGGCCGCCGCCGGCCCGACCACGTCGGGCGTGATCAAGCTGGCCTCGCACGACCCCCTGCGAGCGGTCGACGCCACCGGGGCCCCCGCGGCTCACCAGGTGGTCCGCACCTGGCCCAGTGGGCGCGTGCGCGCCGCCGGTCCGGTCGACGGCGAAGGGCTCCGCACCGGCGTGTGGCGGTTCTGGTTCGAGGACGGCAAGCCCGCGCGCGAGATCGAGTTCGCCGGCGGCATCCGAGATCGGTCGGCGCGCGCCTGGTACCCGAGCGGCGCGCCCGCGGCGGACGGCTTCTACGTCGAGGGGGTGCGCGACGGGACCTGGCGGTTCTGGGACAGCCGCGGGCAGTCGCTGGCCTCCGTGACATACCGTGACGGAGATCTCATCTCGCGTGCGGCGGCACCCGCGGGTATGCTGCCCGCAAGCCCATGAAGCAATCTGTGACGGTGCAGATCGCGGGTGTCCGGTACGCGCTCAAGACCGACGAGGACGAGCGCTGGGTGCGGCAAGTCGCGGCCTTCGTGGACGAGCGGGTTCGCGAGCTGCAGAAGCGCGCCCGGACCCCCGACACCCAGGCGGTCGCGGTCCTGACGGCGTTGCAGATCGCCGAGGAGCTGTTTCGAGAGAAGCGCAACGGACGAGAACTCCGTAGAAAGATTCGCGAAAAGAGTCAGTCCCTGCTTGACTGTCTGACGCGCGAAGCGCGAGTATGAGCCGCGTTTCATCGTTGTTCCGGTCCGCCATCACCGATGGCTCCTTCGTCGTCAGAACTTGAAGCGGATCTCGTAGAGCAAAAGCGCGCGCTGCGGCTCGAGACGGGACGGGAGCGGGCCGGCCTGCCCGAGCGCGTTCGACGCGCGTGCAGCCAGCGGGCGTGCGCGCGGCTGCTGGCGTTGCCAGAGCTCGCCCAGCCGGACGGGCGCACCGTCGCCGGCTACGTCGCGCTGGCCGGCAAGGGCGAGCTGGATCCAGCGCTGGCGCTGGACGCGCTGGAGGCGCGCGGCGCGCGCATCGCCTACCCGCGGGTCGGCGCTCCCGATGCGCCGCTGACGTTTCACCAGGCCGCGCGCGGCGCGCTGGTAGCGGGCCGCTTCGGCCTGCTCGAGCCTCCCGGTGACGCGCCGGCCATCCCGCCGGAGAGCCTGGACCTGGTGGTGGTGCCCGGGGTCGCGTTCGACGCCGACGGAGGCCGCCTGGGGTTCGGCGGCGGCTTCTACGACCGCACGTTTGGCGGCGGGCGCGGCCCGGCGCTCATCGGACTCTGCTTCGATCTGCAGGTGGTCTCGCGCTGTCCGGCCGGACCGGAAGACGTGCGGGTCGACGCGGTCGTGACCGAGTCGCGGGTCCTGCGCCCCGGGCAGAGGGAGGCGGGCCGCTGATGCCGATCGGAGCGGCGCTCGCTCTGGTCGTGCTGGCCGTGGCGCTCGCGTTCTGGGCGGGCCGGACGCTGCGACCGCCGCCGCTGCCGCACTCGGAGGCCGAGAAGCAGCGGTTGATCGAGGCCGCGCGCACCGAGTCCGAGTCGTTGAAGCGCCAGGCCGCGCTGGACGCCAAGGAGCTGGCCGAGAAGGCCCGCGCCGACGTCGACGCGGCGCTGGCGGCGCAGAAGGCCGATGTGGACCGGCTGGCGCGCGAGACGGCCGAACGCCAGCGCGAGCTGGAGCGCCAGGAGAAGCAGCTCAAGCAGCAGCTGGAGGACGCGGCCCGGGCCGAGAAGCAGCTGGCCGGCCGCGAGCAGGCAGCCGAGGTGGCGGCGCGCGCGGCGGTCGCGCAGGCCGCCGAGGCCCGCACGCGGCTGGAGCGCATCGCCGGCCTCTCCGCCGCCGAGGCCAGGGCCCGTCTGCTCGACGAGGTGCGCGACGAGGCGCGCCGGGCGGCCGCCGACGAGGTCCGCCAGATCGAGGAGGCGGCGCGCGCCGAGGCCGAAGAGAAGGCCCGGATGGTGATCTCGGCCGCCGTGCAGCGCTACGCCGGCGAGTACGTCGCCGAGCGGACGGTGGCGACGGTGCAGCTCCCCTCCGACGAGATGAAGGGGCGGATCATCGGGCGGGAGGGGCGCAACGTGCGCGCGCTCGAGGCGGCGACGGGCGTCGACCTGATCATCGACGACACGCCCGAGGCGGTCGTCATCTCCTGCTTCAACCCGGTGCGGCGCGAGATCGCGCGGCTGGCGCTGACCCGCCTGATCGCGGACGGGCGCATCCACCCGACGCGCATCGAGGAGATGGTCGAGAAGGCGACCGCCGAGGTCGACCAGCAGTGCCGCGACGCGGGCGAGCAGGCGGCCTTCGATCTGGGGTTGCCGCGCCTGCATCCGGAGCTGGTCAAGCTGGTGGGCAAGCTCAAGTTCCGCTCGAGCAACGCGCAGAACCTGTTGCAGCACTCGATCGAGGTGGCGTTTCTGGCCGGTGCGATGGCCGCCGAGCTCGACCTGCCGGTCAAGACCGCGCGGCGGGCCGGGTTGCTGCACGACATCGGCAAGGCCATCGAGCAGGAGGCCGAAGGGTCGCACGCCGCGGTTGGCGCGGCGGCCGCGCGCCGCTTCGGCGAGCCGCCGCGGGTGGTGCAGGCGATCGCCGCGCACCACGGCGAGGCGCCGGCCACCGACGTCCTGGACCACATCGTCGACGCGGCCAACGTGCTGTCGGGCCAGCGGCCGGGCGCGCGGCGCGAGATGCTGGAGTCTTACGTGCAGCGGCTGAACGATCTGGAGCGCGTCGCGGCCAGCTTCCCCGGCGTCGAGCGCGCCTTCGCCATCCAGGCGGGCCGGGAGATCCGCGTGCTGGTCGAGAACAGCCGCGTCTCGGACCAGGAGGCGCGCCTCCTGTCCAAGGACATCGCGCGCAAGGTCGAGGCCGAGCTCTCGTATCCCGGACAGGTGCGCGTCTCCGTCATCCGCGAGACGCGCGCGACCGACTACGCCAAGTAGCCGCGAGCGTCACAGCGTCGAGAGGAACGCGACCAGGTCGTTCTTCTCGGCGTCGGTCAGCGAGGCGCCGAAGTCGTGCCCCTGGTTGCCGTTGCCGGGCAGCCGCGTGTCCAGCACGAACCCGGCGGTTCCAAGCGCGAACGTCCGGGGACGGCGGGCCGGGGCATCCAGCAAGGCCCGCAGCGTGGGGACCGAGCCGTTGTGAAGGTAAGGCGCGCTGGCCGCCAGGCCGACCAGCGGCGCCACCCGCACCCACCCGACGCCGGTCGAGACGCCGGTCTCGACGACGCGCGCCCGGGCACTCGGATCGGTCACCACCGCGACGGGGATCGCGAACGGCCACTCGGGTCGCGCGACATCGAAGGCCAGCCAGGGATCGGTGCCGATGCCGCCCGCCCGCCGATCGCTGTCCGGATCCAGCTGGGCGTCGCCGTTGCGGTCGGCGTCGAAGGGCAAGAGCCGGCTCGACGAGTAGACGAGCGGCCCGAAGTCGCGGTGCTTGCTGTGGCAGCCCTCGCAGTACGCGACCTCCTGCGCGGGCGCGCGGCCGGTGGGGAGCGCCGCGACCGGCACCAGCGCCGGATCGCTCGAGGGGGCGCGGATCGCGCCCCAGTCGTCCAACCGGGGGTGAGCGAGATGGCAGTGCGAGCAGCGCCCCAGCGGCGGCGGGTTCTCGGACAGCGGCCGGACGTTCGCGAGCGGCGCGGCCGAGTGGCAGTCGGCGCAGCGCACCGCCAGCCGGTCGGCGGCCGGCCGCGTGGGGTCGATCGCCGCCAGCACCGGCCCCTGCAGGCTGGCCGTCGCCGGCGAGCGGGGCGGCAGCTTCAGCACCTGCTGGTTGGCGATGGTTCCGACCACCCGCTCGGCGAACAGGGCGCGCCCGCGCGCCGCCGCGGCCGGATCGGCCGCTGGTCTCGCGAAGCGATCCGCGAGCATGGTCCGGACCGACGCCGCGGCGTAGAGCGGCGGGATCGACGCCATCGCCCGCGGCGAGAGATCCGCGTGGCCGTAGATCGCGTCGGCCCACAGCAGCCCCGGGAACGAGTCCTGCTGCAGCCCCAGCGTCCCCAGGTTGCGCAAGTCGAACAGCAGCGCCCGGCGCGCCGCCTCCGGATCGGAGCTGGGCAGGGCGAACGCGGCCAGCGCGCTCGCTTCGGGAGCTTGCGCCAGCGTGACCAGCCGCGGGAGCCAGGGCGCGTCCGCCGCCTCCGAGCCCGACCAGTTCTCCAGCGCCATTCCGGGCGCGGCCAGGATCGCCGGAACGCTGATCGGGTTGACCAGACCGCGCAGGCGCTGGCGAACCCGCGCCGTGCCGTCGTAGCGCGCCGAGTGATAGCCGGGGACCGTCACGTCCAGGCCGAACTCGCCCGTCAGGTCCTGCCGCCCGGGGCCGGCCAGCAGCAGCCGCGCGCGGATGGTGCGGCCGTTCTGCCGTCCGTCGAGCACGGACGCCGTCGCGAGCAGCAGGCCGTAGTCGAACTTCGTGCCCGGCAGCCCCAGCACGATCGCGCCGTCGGCCGGGTTGGCCTCGCCGTGGCACAGCCAGCAGGTCATGCCGATCTGGCCGGTGGGGCGCCCGTCGGCGCCCAGCGGCTCGCGCAGGCCGAGCACGCCGGTCGACGCCGAGACCCGCCCGACCCGGCCGCGCGGATCGTCGGGCGTCCGGGTCAGGCCGAACAGCTCGGGGTTGGCGAGGACGCCGCCCTTGGCGTGGACGTGTCGGGTGACGGTGGTGTCGGGGCGCCCGTCGCCGTCCAGGTCGACCGGCTCGTCCTGCAGGTCCAGGTCGACGTCGCGGTCCCAGGCCAGGCCGACCAGCCGGGTCCAGTAGTCCGCGTTGGTGTTGATCAGCGGCGAGCCCGGGTCGCCCGGGCGCGCGCGCTCGAACGGCCCCAGGTCCTCGATCGCGCGCTCGCGGGCGCGGGCGTGCGCGTCGAGCGGATCCTGGCCGCGCGCCCAGGTCCAGGGATCGACCACGTCGGCCAGCAGCGCCTCGGGCCCGGTGGCGGGCGGCGGCGCCGGTGGCGCGCGGCGGCAGCCGGCGGTCAGACAAAGCGCGAGAAGAACGACGTCGATGCTATTCTTCCGGGCCCCCATGCGGATCGGCGACATCCAGCTTAACCCCGGCGCGCTGCTGGCGCCGATGGAGGCGGTCACCGACCTGCCGTTCCGGACGGTCTGCGAGGAGCTGGGCGCCGTCCTGACGTTCACCGAGTTCCTCTCGGCCGAGGCGCTGACCCGGGGCGCGGCCAAGGCCCTGGGGCGGATGTGGCCGAGCCTGGACGGGCGCCGCTTCGCGGTGCAGATCTTCGGGCGCCAGCCGGACGCGCTGGCCCGCGCGGCCGAGATGGCGGCCGAGGTCGGCGCCACGATCGTCGACATCAACATGGGCTGCCCGGCCAAGAAGGTGACGGCGGGGGCCTGCGGCTCGGCGCTCATGCGTGAGCCGGCGCTGGCGGCCGAGCTGGTCGCGGCCGTCCGGCGCGCGCTGCCGGCGCGCATCCCCGTCACCGTGAAGCACCGCGCCGGCTGGGACGAGTGCAGCCTGAACGCGCCCGAGTTCGCGCTTCGCCTGGTCGAGGCGGGCGCGGCGATGATCACCGTCCACGGCCGCACGCGGGCGCAGGGCTTCTCGGGCGTCGCGCGCATGGAGCCGATCGCCGCCGTGCGGGCCGCGCTGCCGTCGCACATCCCGGTCGTCGGCAACGGCGACGTCAAGGACGTGGACGCCTACCAGCGGATGCGGCGCGAGACCGGCTGCGACGCGGTCATGATCGGGCGCGGCGCGATGGGGAACCCCTGGATCTTCCAGACGCTGGCGGCGCTGGAGACCGGGGCTCCCGGATCGTCCGACACGGGTCCGCCGTCGCTGGCCGAGCGCCGCCGCGTCTGGCGCCGCCACGCCGCGCTGGTCGAGGCGCACAGCCCGCCCAAGATGCGCCTGCACGAGCTGCGCAAGACGCTGGCCTGGTACTCGCGCGGGCTGTATGGCGGGTCGTCGCTGCGCCAGCGCGGCTTCACCACCGACGATCCGGCGGCGCTGCTGGACATGGGCGAGGCGTTCTTCGCGGAGCTCGAGGCGGCGCCTCGCCAGGCCGTGGCGCCCGCCGACCCCGTCGCCAAGTCCGTGGCGCGCCAGAACCGCCGCGGCGGCGAGCACACCGAAGCCGACGAGACCGTCGCGGCATGAGGGTTCCTGCGCTGGCGGCGCTGCTTCTCTTCGCGGCGCTCGCGACGGGCTGCGAGGACAGCTCCCACAGCGACATCGGCGACGAGATCAACATCCTGATCCGCCGCAACGACGCGCTGGTGCCGCCGGCCATGGATCGCCTGGCCGCGTTCAAGCGCGCCGCGATCCCGCAGATGGAGACCTCGCTGCACACCGCCGCGCCCGCGGGCCGGCTGCACCTCATCACGGTGTTCGCGCGCATCGGCGACAGCGAGGCGGTGCCGATCCTGCGCCACGTCGCGCTGTTCGACGTCACGCCGGACGTCCGCGCGTCGGCCGAATCGGTGCTGACCCGCTGGGCGGGCGACGCGACGGACGCCGCGCGCGCCACGCGAGCCGGCGCGGCGCTGGCCGAGATCGCGCGAAAGCGGGCCGCCGGCGAGGGGCCGCTACTCTATGGAGATGACGGCTTGCCCGGCGCGCCGTCCACGGTCGGCGCCCCCGATCCGGTCGGCGCCACCCCGTCGAATTAGCTTTAATCGGCTGTCGGTTTCGGTGTAACCAGGTAGGCGTTCGTCTCCA
>DATJWP010000145.1:0-11616 GCA_035578045.1 Polyangia bacterium
TCAGCTTCATGCGCGGCTTCGACGCGTTCGCCGGCGTCATCAAGTCGGGCGGCAAGACCCGCCGCGCCGCCAAGATGGTCATCCTGAACGTCGACCACCCCGACGTCGACGAGTTCATCTGGTGCAAGGCCAAGGAAGAGAAGAAGGCCTGGACGCTCATCGACGCCGGCTACGACGGCTCGTTCGACGGCGAGGCTTACAAGTCCGTCTTCTTCCAGAACTCGAACAACTCGGTGCGCGTCACCGACGACTTCATGGAGGCGGTGCAGAAGGACCGCGACTGGACGACCCGCTCGGTGCGCGACGGCGCCCCGGTCGAGACGGTGCCGGCCCGCAAGATCTGGCGCGATATCGCCGAGGCGGCCTGGCAGTGCGGCGATCCGGGCCTGCAGTACGACACCACGATCAACGCCTGGCACACGTCGGCGGGGACCGCGCGCATCAACGCCTCCAACCCCTGCAGCGAGTACATGTATCTGGACGACTCGGCCTGCAACCTGGCCTCGCTGAACCTGCGCAAGTTCGTGGGCCAGCCCGGCACGGAAAATGACGGCGAGATGGACATCGAGGCCTTCCGCCGCGCCGTCGAGACGACCATCCTAGCGCAGGAGATCATCGTCGGGAACGCCAAGTACCCGACCGAGAAGATCCGCGACAACTCGCACAAGTACCGGCCGCTGGGCCTGGGCTACGCCAACCTGGGCGCGCTGCTGATGTCGCGCGGCCTGCCCTACGACAGCGCGCCCGCGCGCGCCTACGCGGGCGCCATCACGTCGCTGATGACCGGCTGGGCCTACCGCACCAGCGCCGTCATCTCGCGCGACGTGACCGGCCCGTTCGAGGGCTACCCGGAGAACGAGGAGTCGTTCATCGGCGTCATGAAGAAGCATCGCAAGGCCGTCGACAAGATCGACGCCGCCTACGTGCCCAGCGACATGATGGACGCCGCGCGCGACGCCTGGGACCAGACGCTGGAGATCGGCAAGGACCACGGCTACCGCAACGGCCAGGCGACGGTGCTGGCGCCGACCGGCACCATCGGCTTCATGATGGACTGCGACACCACCGGCATCGAGCCGGACATCGCGCTCATCAAGTACAAGCGCCTGGTCGGCGGCGGAATGATCAAGATCGTGAACAACACGATCAGCGAGGCGCTGGCCAAGCTGGGCTACGACGAGGCGCAGGTGAAGGCCATCGTCGACTACATCGACACCGAGGAGACGATCGAGGGGGCGCCCGGGCTGAAGCCGGAGCACCTCCCGGTCTTCGACTGCGCTTTTCGTGCGGCCAACGGCACCCGCTCGATCCACTACCTGGGGCACATCCGGATGATGGCGGCGGCGCAGCCGTTCATCTCGGGCGCCATCTCGAAGACGGTGAACCTGCCGACCGACGCCACGATCGAGGACGTGCAGGAAGCCTACATGGAGTCCTGGAAGCAGGGCCTGAAGGCGGTCGCCATCTACCGTGACGGCTGCAAGCGAACGCAGCCGCTGTCGACCAGCAAGACCGACCCGGGCCTGGCCAAGGGCGCGGTGGCGGCCGAGCCGGTCAAGAACGGGCCGCCGGCGGCGGTGCGGCGCAAGCTGCCCGACGAGCGGCAGTCGGTCACGCACAAGTTCTCGGTCGCGGGCCACGAGGGCTACATCCACGTCGGCCTCTACGAGACCGGCGAACCGGGCGAGATCTTCGTCAAGATGGCCAAGGAAGGCTCGACCATCTCGGGCGTGATGGACAGCTTCGCGACCGCCATCTCGCTGGCCCTGCAGCACGGCGTCCCGCTGCGGCTGCTGTGCGACAAGTTCTCGCGGACCCGGTTCGAGCCGTACGGCTTCACCGAGAACCCGGAGATCCCGCGGGCCAGCTCGATCATGGACTACCTGTTCCGCTGGCTGGCGGCCAAGTTCGTGCGCGAGACGCCGGTGGTCGAGGCGGCTCCGTCGGCCGACGCGCAGATCGAGCGCGTCGGCGAGGTGGTCGCGGCGGCGCAGAAGGTCGAGGTGATCGACGTCAGCGCCAAGGTGGCCAACGGCCGCAACGGCGCCGGCAAGAACGGCAACGGCGCCAACGGGCACAACGGCAACGGCCACTCGGTGAACGGCAACTACAGCTTCATCGCCCGCTCCGACGCGCCGACCTGCCCCGAGTGCGGCTCGATCATGATCCCCAACGGCAGCTGCCACAAGTGCGTGAACTGCGGGACGACCAGCGGCTGCTCGTGAGTCGCTGACGCCTCGCTGGAGAGGGAGGGCCCGACCGGGTCCTCCCTTCCAGAGGGGCGAAAAACTGCGCCGTGATCCGACCGGCCGGCCCGTGCGTACTCATCCCGATACCGAAAAAACCGGAGGGATGACGATGCCGATCGTGATGCGTATGAGCTGGCCGGAGGTCTCCAGGGAGCAGTACGAGGCAATCCGCAAGGACGTGAACTGGGAGGGCGTCCCTCCTCGCGGCGCCAAGCTGCACGTCGCCTACTTCGCCAAGGACGGCTTCCACGTGGTCGACGTCTGGGACTCGGCTCAGGACTTCAGCACCTTCGTCGAGACGCGGCTGACGCCCGGGGTGAAGAAGATCGGGGTCAAGAGCCAGCCGCAGATCGAGATCTCGGAGGCCCACGCCATCTTCGCCCCCAACCCGTAGGCGACCTAGGAGCAATGACGTTCAGTAAGGCGCCCCAATCTTCGGGTCGACTGGGTCAAGCGCCCGGCCCGTTCACGCAGGGGCTCCGTCCCCCTCTCCATGCGAAAGCATGGAGAGGGTCGGGGAGAGGTCCGGACCCCACCCGCCGAGCCTGCGGCTCGGCGGCCTCCCCCGCCTCCCCCGCATTCGCGGGAGAGGCGCAGAGAGCGCCCGATCTGTGCGTCCTGGCGCCTTAGCTGATCGGCATTTGGCTTAGGAGGCCAGCCCCCACTTGCAGATTGCGCGCAGGACCCCGCGCAGGGCGCGGCCGGCCGGGGTCAGGCTGTACTCGACCTTGGGGGGGATGACGGGGTACTGGCGGCGGGCGATCAAGCCGGCCGCCGCCAGCTCGCGCAGCTCGCGGCTCAGGACGCGCGGGGTGATGCGGCGGCCGCCCATGGCGACGGCCAGCGCGCGCTGGACATGGGTGTAGCGACGCGGGCCGGGGGACAGCTCCCACAGGATGCGGAGCTTGTACTTGCCTCCGACGACGTCGTTGAACTTCACGACCGGGCACTCGGCGGTGCCGGCAGCCGCGGCGGGCGGACTCGTCACTTCCATTTCCGTACTATCTATCATTCAGGTCCATTATTGCGAGCCGGCACCTGAAGAGCTTACAAGGCGCTCCATGGCCAAGCGCTTGGTGTGGGGGGCCCTGGCGGCCTTCGTCGTCATCTTCAATCTGGGCTACGTCTTTCACGAGGTGGTCGCCGCCGACTTCTTCAAGGCCAGCTTCGGCCCCGGGGTGCAGCGGGCGCGCTACTTCATCCCGGTGATCGCGCTGGCGTTCTTGATCTACGTGGCGCTGATGGCGGCCGCGTACCCGATCTGGCACCTCTTCTTCGTCGAGAAGCGCGGCTGGTCGCGGGTCGGGGCCGGCGCGCTCCTGGGCCTGTACTGCGGGTTCCTGTGGGACGCGCTGCAGGGCGGGATCATCGAGTACGCGACCTACAACGTCTCGCTGGCCGCCATGCTGGTCGATTCGACCTACCACTCGCTCGAGGGGGTGCTGGCCGGGGCGATCATCGGCCTCGTCTATCGGCCGCGCGCCGTGGCAAAGTGAGGGCATGTCCTCCGGGAGCGGGCGGTTCATCGACGTCGAGGTCGAGGAGCACGACGAGCTCCCCGAGGGATGCGAGCTCCGCTTCCACGCGGTCGGCGAATCCCGGCCGGTGTCGCGTGTGCAATACGAGCCGCTGACCGGTCCCGAGGGAACGTTCGTCGTCATCGCCGCCGGAGGTGGCCACGCACAGGCGACGCCGGTCGACGACTCCAGCGCCGGAACGTCCGTGCTGATCACCGGCGACGAGCGGGGCCTGCGCCTGCAGCGCGTCGACGCCCAGGACGAACCGCCGGTGGCCGAGCCCTACCTGCTGCTGGCCGCCGACGCCATCCTCGACTGACCCATCCATCCCCGCTCCGCGTGGAGGGCCAGAGGCTCTCTGTTCCCCCGCTCCGCCTGGAGGGCCAGAGGCTCTCTGTTCCCTCGCTCCGCCTGGAGGGGCAGAGGCTCTCTGTTCCCTCCCCGCTCCGCGGGGAGGGCCAGGGTGGGGTCTGGGCCCCGCGACCACTCCGGCATTCTACATTCGAGCGAAACCATCTCACAATCGCTTTCGAAGAGGCGTAGCCAGAGTCGCGGAGGGATCGATGACCACACCTGAGCGCGAGAGCATCCGCGTCGGCGACGCCGACCTGTCCTTCGAGATCCGCGGCGCGGGCGAGCCCCTGCTGCTGCTGCACGGCTTCTTCGGATCCAGCGGCGACTGGGCGCACCTGTTCAACCTGGACGAGCTCGCCCGCAAGTACCGGCTCGTCATGCCGGACGCGCGCGGACACGGGCGCTCCACCAATCCCGGCGGCGCCTTCACTCACCGCCAGTGCGCGGAGGACACGCGGGCCTTGCTCGACCATCTGGGCGTCGACCGGGTGAAGGCCGTCGGGCTGAGCCTGGGGGGAAACACGCTGCTGCACCTGGCGACCACCGCCCCCGCGCGCGTCGAGGCGATGGTGTTGATCGGCGCGCCCAGCTACTTCCCGGCGCAGGCCCGCGCGATCATGAGCGCGGTCAGCGACGAGGGGCGCAGCGACGACGACTGGCGCGAGATGCGCGCCCGCCACCCGCAAGGGGACGAGCAGATCCGCTCGCTCTGGCGGATCGCGCGCGGCTTCGCCACCAGCTACGACGACATGGCGTTCACGCCGCCGCTGCTGGCCACAATCCTGGCGCGGACGTTGATCGTGACCGGCGATCGCGATGCGCTGTACCCGCTGGAGATCTTCGTCGAACAGCTCCGGGCCATCCCCGACTCCGCGCTCATGGTGATCCCGAACGGCGGACACGACGCCGTGTTCCGCCAGGCGCGACCGGACTTCACGCGGACGGCGCTCGCGTTCTTGCGCGGCTGAAGGTAGCCTATTTTCATGTTCACCTTCGTCACCGGCGGACTGCGCTCCGGCAAGTCGGGGTACGCGCTCCAGCGCGCCTCCGAGCTGGGACCACCTCCCTGGCTGTACGTGGCTGCGCACATCGAGGGGGATGAGGAGCTGAAGGCCCGGCTGGCCAGCCACCGCCACGATCACGAAGTAACCTGGAAGTTGATCGAAGCGCCCGACAAGCTGGCCACCGCGCTGGATCCGGCGATCCTGGACGGTTGCGGCGCCGTGGTCATCGATCGGCTCACGGTCTGGCTGTCCAAGCGGCTCGAGGGGACTGACCGCAGCAAGGACAACGAGCTGCTCGCCCAGGTCGAGGCCCTGGCGACCCGCCTCTACCGTTCGCCGACGCCGGTCGTGCTGGTCACGACGGAGATCGGGCTCGGATTCCTGCCGGCCAACGTCCCGGACCGGCGGCTGATCAACGTGGCCGGCCGGGCCAACCAGATCCTGGCGGAACGCGCCGCGTCCGTGGTGCTGATGGTCAGCGGCGTGCCGCTCCGCCTGCGGTAGAGGTCGCCGTGCCGCTCATCCGGCGGACGTTCGCGGTCGGCGCGCTCGGGTGCAACTGCACCATCGTCGCCTGCCCGGACACCCGCCAGGCGCTGGTGGTCGACCCGGGGGACGACGCGCCCGAGATCCTGGCCGGTCTGGCGCGTGACGGTCTGACCGCCGTCATGCTGCTGCACACCCACGCCCACTTCGACCACGTCATGGGCACGGCGGACGTGGCCGCGGCCACCGGCGCCGAGGTGCTGCTCCACCGCGACGATCGCTGGCTGTACGACAACACGGCGATGCAGATCGAGATGTTCGGGGTGCGGCGACGCGACCGCCAGCCCTGGCACCCGCCGCCGGCGCCCACCCGCGAGCTGGACGGCGGCGAAGTCCTGCCGTTCGGCCGGCGCGAGGCTCGCACGCTGCACACACCCGGCCACACACCGGGGTCGATCTGCTTTTTCCTGGAAGCGGCAGGGGAGATCCCGCTGCTGCTGGCCGGCGACACGCTGTTCGCGGGATCGATTGGCCGCACCGACCTGTGGGGCGGGTCGCTGCCAGAGATCCGACGCTCGATCCGCGAGCGCCTGTTCACGCTGCCCGAGGCCACCCTGGTCATTCCGGGGCATGGGCCGCCCACCACTATAGCCGCCGAGCGGGAATCGAACCCCTTCGTAGGCGCTGGTCAATTTTCCTGAAAACGGCGTACACTCGCGTCCTCCAACGGGACGGATCGCCACCCCCGGCGACAAGGACAGGATTCACTCATGACCCGATTTTCGCTCGTTGTTTGCGCCACTTTGCTCGCGCTCAGCCCGGCGGCCTTCGCCAAGTCGAAGAAGAAGAAGAAAAGCGCGACCCCGGCGGCAGCAGCCGCCGCCCCGGCCGCTGAAGACACGGAGCAGCCGGCCGGTGAGGAGAAACAGGCCCCGCCCGAGAAGCCCGTTCAGCAGTCCGAGGACGTCGAGAAGCCCAAGGCCATCCTGGACATGAGTCAGGAGGCGCCCAAGACGGACAGCCTCGGGCACGTCCACTTCTCGTCGCCCAACGGCGAGGGGCTGGGCCGGGTGGTCGTGAACGCGCCCGCCACGCAGAAGGTCAAGGTCTTCCTGGAAGGGCGCCTGTTCGGCATCGCGCCGGTCACCATCTACAGCGTCCCCAAGGGCGACTACATCGTCGAGGCGCTCTACCCGGACGGCAAGCAGGTCTCGAAGCCCGTGACGGTGTCCGAAAACGAGCAGACGGTGGTCGACCTGAACGCCAAGGTCGAGAAGACCACCGAGGAGGCGGGCAGCTCCGGATACACCGGCAGCGAGATGACGCCCACACGCAAGAACTTGATGTGGGGCTTCATCATCGGGGCCGGCGTCGGCCTGGTGGCCGGAGCGACCTTTGGCATCCTGGAGCTCAAGGCCGAGAGTGACTACCAGAACACGCCCTCGAACGACCAGGCGCAGCTCGACTCGATCCAGCAGCGCGGGCAGCGGTATGCCGACGTCGCGGACGTGGGCTGGGTGGTGACCGCGGTCGGTGTGGTGGGCGCGGCCATCTGCGCCCTGCCGATGATCTTCGGGCCCAGCGAGAAGGGCGCCGGCGGCACCTCGGCGGCGATGACGATCGCCCCGGTGGCCGGCCACGGGATCACCGGCGGCACCCTGCTGATGCGGTTCTGACGGCTCGCCTGTAATCTTGGTCTCGGTCGACACCTCCATGAGGGGAGCGATCGAGACCGATGACCTCTACCCCAGCTGACTGCGGCTGCGCGGCCGACGCCGCGACGGCTGGCCTGCCGCGGGACGTCGGACAGCTGGTCCGGCGGAACCGCGGGCGCCTGGCGGCCCTCGCGCGGGACGAGGGGCTGCGGGCGGCGGATGCCTTCGACGCCGTCCAGGAGGCCTTCGGGCGCTTCCTGGCCTTGCCGGACGCGCCCCGGCTGCTGGCTGCGCCCGACGAGGCACAGCGCGTCCTGGCCGCCATCACCCGCAACCTGGCCCGCAACTGGCGCCGGCTGTCGGCGGCCGCCCTCCCGCACGACTCGGACCCCGCCGTGCTGGACGGCCTCGCCTCGCCCGAGCCCGCCGTGGACGAGCTGCTGGGCGCCGCGGAAGAGCGCCTGCGGCTGCACGGCTGCGTGGCCAGCCTGGCCGACCTGCAGCGCGCGGTGGTGACGCTGCGGATGCTCGAGGAGGTCGACGGCGAAGGGGTCGCGGCCGCGCTGGGGATCAGCCCCGGACACGTCGCCGTGCTGCTTCACCGAGCCAAGGCCAGCCTGGCCAGTTGCATGTCCAAGGAGGACCCATGAGTTCCGAGCTGGTGGAGATTACCGACGACAACTTCGAAGAGCAGGTGCTGCGGTCCAGCGTTCCGGTGCTGGTCGACTTCACCGCGGTCTGGTGCCCGCCCTGCCGCGCCATCGCGCCCCACGTCAAGGCGCTGGCCGCCGACAACGCCGGCAAGCTGCGGGTCGGCACCTGCGACGTCGACAGCAACAACGGCCTGGTCGCGCGCCTGGACGTCCGCTCCATGCCCACCGTGATGGTCTTCAAGGACGGCCGCGTGGTCGGCCAGATCGTCGGTGCCGTCCCGCGCGCCAAGCTGGACGCGCTGGTGGCGAAGGCGGTCTAGCGGACGACCCCGCCGGCCTTCAGCCGGAAAGCGCCCGGAGGTCCCGGGCCAGGGCCGCCATCGACGGGTAGCGATCCTCGCGATCCTTCCTGAGGCAGCCATCGACGATCCTCTCGACGCTCTCGGGCAGATTGGGCGGTCCATGCGCCCGCAGCGGGGCCGGCGGCTGGGTCATCACGGCGGCGAACATCTCGAAGGGCGTCCCGCCGGCGAAGGGAAGGTGTCCGGTCAGCAGCTCGTACAGCACGACGCCCATCGACCAGACGTCGCTGCGCGCGTCGACGTCGCTGGAGGCCACCATCTGCTCGGGCGCCATGTAGGCCGGCGAGCCGATGACCATCTCGCTGGTCAGACGGACCGCGCCCTCCGCCGGCGAGTCCTCGGCCGCCAGACCGAAGTCCAGCACCTTGACGACGGTGCCGCTGCCGTCGGTCCGCGCCAGAAACACGTTGGACGGCTTGATGTCGCGATGGACGACGCCGACGTCGTGAGCCGCCCCCACCCCGGCGCACGCGTCGGCGCACCAGGCGAGCGCCTGTCGAAAGGGGACGGGCCCGTTCCCCCGGATGAGCGCGCCCAGATCGGTGCCCTCCAGGTATTCGAGGACCAGGAACGGCAGGCCGCCCTGAGCCGCGTCGAGATTGCCGACGTCCAGGAGTCTTCCGACGTGCGGCGTGGTGAGCCGCATCAGCACCCGCGCCTCCCGGGCGAACCGGGCCAGCACCTGCTCCTGGGAGCGCCACTCCGGCCGCAGGAACTTGATGGCCGCGCGCTCGCCGTCCAGGCCGTGGGCCTCGTGCACGATGCCCACCACCCCCTGCCCCAGCTCGCGGCCCACGCGCCACCGGCCGCCCACCAGCGTGCCCGGCGCGATCACCGACTCGGGCGCCGGCGTCGGCGCGCGGGCCAGGTCCAGGTCCCGCCGGAGCCGCAGCTCGCGCGAGATCTGCTTGGCCAGCCGCCGCAACGACTCGAGCTGGCGCTCGGTCAGCGTGCGGGGCGCTCGATCCGCCACCGAGAGCGCCCCGACGGCCGAACCCTGGTCGACCTCCAGCGGGACCCCGGCGTAAAAGCGGATGCCCGGATCGCCGGTGACCAGCGGGTTGTCCGCGAAGCGGGGGTCGCGCAGCGTGTCCTCGACGATCAGGGCCTCGTGGCCGTTGATGCAGTGGCCGCAGAACGACAGGTCCCGCGGAACCCCGGTCAGCGCCACCCCGACCCGCGCCTTGAACCACTGGTAGTCGGAGTCGACCAGCGTGATGAGGGCGATCTCGGTCCCGCACAGATCCGCCGCCAACCGCGCCACGTCGTCGAACGCCCGCTCCGCCGGGGTGTAGATGATCCGGCAGGCCGCCAGCAACGCCAGTCGCCTCTCCTCGTCCACTGGAATTGGCGGTTCCAGCATCCCCAGACATTTAGCACGCCAGGAGGGCGTCGCCGCAAGGCGACGGTGAGCGCAGCGAACCATGCCCACGACGTGCCGCCCGGTAGGCGGCCTAGCCGGACCGGGCGTAGCGTCCGGGGGGCTGGCCGACGTGGCGGTTGAAGGCGGTGCTGAAGGCGCTGGCCGAGCCGTAGCCGATGCGGTCGGCCACCTCGGCGACGCCCAGGTCCCGGCGGCGCAGCAGATCCCGGGCCACGGCCATCCGCCAGGCGAGCAGGTACTCCATGGGGGGCAGCCCGACGATCCGGGTGAAGCGGTCGAAGAAAGCGGAGCGCGAGAGGGCGGCGGTCCTGGCCAGCTGGGCCATGGTCCACGATCGGGAGAGCTGGCCGTGCATCTGTCGGATGGCCGGCGCGAGGCGCGGGTCGGCCAACCCGCGCAGGAGACCGGGCGGCGCATCGTCGCCCGAGGTCGACCGGAGCGCCTCGATCAGCAGCACCTCGACCAGCCGGGTCAGCACCAGGTCGCGACCGGACTTCCGGTCGTTCGACTCCTCGCCGACCAGCCGCACCAGCACCGAGAGCCGCTCCACGCCGCGCACGTGGATGACTGCCGGAAGCAGAGGGACCAGGAGAGCCGCGTCGGGCGAATCGAACAGGAAGTAGCCACCGAGCAGCCTCACATCCGGCCGTCCACCGCGCGTGCCGTGCCGGAGCTCACCGGTCGGTGAGGGGCTCAGCTTGGGATCGACCCTCTCGGGCCTCACGGCGTCGAATCCGGACATCGTGAAGCCCGGAGTCGCGGGCAGGAGAACGAAGTCGCCCATCTCGAGCCTGAGGGGCCGGTGGCCATCGACGGCCAGGCGGCAGCTCCCCTCGAGCACGGCGCAGAAGCTGGGCTGGCCGAAGTCCGAGTAGCGAACACCCCAGCGGCCTGCGCCGCTGATGCGCTTGGAGAAGACGGCGCGTGGTTGCAGCAGCGCGATGACCTGCGACAGGGGATCGGTCATATCCGGACTCTAGCGAATGAAATATGGACTATCCATCGTAGATAGTCCGACCCGCGGCGATTACCTTGACCGCATGAACGACATCAAGACGGTGCTGATCACGGGGTGCTCTTCGGGTTACGGGCTCGAGACCGCGCGCCACTTCCTGGCGCAGGGCTGGAACGTGGTGGCGACCATGCGGGCGCCGCGCGAGGATCTGCTGCCGCGGTCCGGCCGGGCGCGGGTGGTGGCGCTCGACGTGACCAGGCGCGAGAGCATCGCGGCGGCGCTGGAAGCGGCGGGGCCGATCGACGTGCTGGTCAACAACGCCGGCATCGGGCTGCTCGGGGCCTTCGAGGCCACGCCGATGAGCACCGTGCACGACCTTTTCGAGACCAACACGTTCGGCGTGATGGCCATGACCCAGGCCGTGCTGCCCCAGTTCCGCGCACGCAGGTCGGGCGTGGTCGTGAACGTCACGTCCAGCGCGACCCTGGCGCCGATGCCGCTGGTGGCCGTCTACACGGCCAGCAAGGTGGCGATCGAGGGGTTCACGGCGTCGCTCGCCTTCGAGCTCGCCGAATTCGGGGTGCGGGTGAAGCTGGTCGAGCCCGGCTACTGCCCGACCACCAGCTTCGCGAGCAACGGCCAGCCCCGCATGGAGGGGCTGCTTCCCGAAGCCTACGCGCCGTTCGCCCAGCGCGTCTTCGCGTCGCTGGGACAGCCCGCCGCCACGACCGCCCCGTCGGACGTTGCCCAGGCGGTGTGGCGGGCCGCGAACGACACCGGTCAGACCCTTCGCTTCCCCGCGGGCGCCGACGCGCTGGCGCTGGCCCGAGCGCCGGCCTAGCTACAGCGTGTCGGGAAATTCGCATGGGTAACGGGCGGCCTTCCGGTCCCCTCGCCCCGCGAAGCGGGGAGAGGGTTGGGGAGAGGGGTCGGCGACGGAGAGCGCGCGCCCGATGGCATCGAGGAGGGCGGGCAGCTCCGTAAAAACGAGGTCGCA
>DATJWP010000146.1:0-14925 GCA_035578045.1 Polyangia bacterium
ACCCCCAGCAGCTCGTCCAGCTCGAAGGGCTTCACCAGGCAGGCGGCCGCGTGCAGGCTGGTCGCCTTCTCGCGGACGGCGGCGTTGCCCGAGATGACGACCACCGGCGCGTCCGCCAGGTCGGGCCGGCCGCGCAGCGCCTTCAGGAAGGCCTCGCCGTCCATCCGGGGCATCATCATGTCCAGCAGGATGAGCGGCGGGCGCCCGTCGTGGTCCAGCTTGTCCAGCGCGTCCAGCCCGTCCTTGGCCGCGTCGACGCGAAACCCCTCCGACACCAGCAGGTCCTGCATCACCTCGCGAATGTCGTCATCGTCGTCGACCACGAGGATCCGTTCACTGGAGATCATCAGCATCCTCCCCGATTGGCAGCTCGACGGTGAAGGTCGTGCTCGAATCCGGTGAGCTCTCGACCCTGATCGATCCGCGCATGGCCTCGACGATGGTCTTGGCGATGTGAAGGCCCAGCCCCAGCCCCCCGTAGTGCCGGTCCGAGACGCCGCGCTCGAACGGCTGGAACAGCCGCGGCAGCACGTCGGGCTCGATCCCGATCCCGTGGTCCTTGACGGTCAGGGTGGCCCGGCCACCCCGCGCGCGGATCCGGACCTCGATGGGCCGGCCCAGGCCGAACTTGATGGCGTTCGACAGCAGGTTGGTGACCGCCTGCTCCAGGCGGAAGCGGTCCCAGACCCCGACCACGCTCTCCTCGGCGATGATCGACAGCGACGAGCGGCTGCGGATGATGTCGGGGTCCAGGTGGCGTGAGACGTCGCGAACGACCTCGGCCAGGCTCACCGGCTCGAACTGCAGCTGCAGCCGCCCCTCGCGAAAGTGCCCCAGGTCCAGCAGCTCGTCGACGAAGCGCGAGAGGCGCCGGTCCTCGCGCTCGACGGCGGCCAGCATGTTCCCCATCGCCGCCGGCGGCACCTTCCCCCGGCGGATGCTCTGCGCCGCCAGATGGATCGACGTGAGGGGACCGCGGATCTCGTGCGCCGCCACCGACAGGAACTCGTCGCGCGCGCGCAGGGCCTCCTGGGCGCGCCGGTACAAGCGGGCGTTGTCCAGGGCCAGCGCCGCGCGGCGGGCCAGCTCCTCGGCCACCTCGAGATCGCGCGCCATGTACCGGCTGTGGGCCGAGGCGCAGAAGGTGATCGCGCCCGCCATCTTGCCCTTCATCAAGAGCGGAACGCCCAGGTACGAGGTCCCGCCCACCTGGTAGATCAGTGAGTTGCCGGCCAGGACGGTGGCGTGCAGCTCGGGCGAGATGGGCGCCCGCGGGTCGCGCGAGATGGCCACCAGGCGCCGCGGACCCCCGGCCCCGAACACATCGATCGCGCAACCGTCGCCCATGTAGGGGAGCGCGATCCGCGCGACGCCCTCCAGCGCCTGCTCGACCTCGAGCGAGGCGAGCAGCCGCGAGGCGTCCGACAGGAACAGCGCGCTGCGCAGGAGGCGCTCTCGCTCCGAGATGTCGCGGAAGCACCAGATCCGCCCGACGACGGTGTCGCCGATTCGTTGCGGCGCCGAGTAACGCTCGAAGATCCGGCCGTCGGCGCAGCGCACCTGGCCGGTGCTCTCGGACTCGGGGTTCGCGTAGATCTCGTCGACCTCCTGCAGGAACAGCTCGGGGTCCTCCAGCTGGTCCCGCACCGAGCTCAGCAGGGCCATGTCGTCCTTGCAGTCGGCCAGGTGGGGCGGGATTCGCCACAGCTCCAGGAACTGCCGGTTGCGGATGGTGACCTTGCGGTCGCGATCGACGACCAGCATTCCGTCGTCGGTGGCCTCGATGGTCGCGCGCAGCAGCGACAGCAGGTGCTCGCGGGCTCGCGACGCGTCAGCCAGCTCGGTCACGTCCCAGCACGATCCGACCAGCCGTCCCGCGTGGCCGGCGCCGTCCTTGAACACCTCTCCCTTGGTCCGCAGCGTCCGGATGCTGCCGTCGGAACGAATGATGCGATGGTCGTAGCTGAAGGGCCCGCCGGTCCGGCAGGCCTCGGCGACCACCCGCCGGGTCATCTCCAGGTCGTCCGGATGGACCCGAGCCAGGAAGCCGTCGACGGTGCCGGCGAACTGTCCGGGTTCGATGCCGTAGATGCGATGGAGCTCGTCCGTCCAGCTGACCACGTTCCCGGCGATGTCCCACTCGAAGCTGCCCACGTGCGCCGTTCGCTGCGCCTCGACGAGGCGCGCCTCGCTGAGCCACAGCCGCGCCTCGGCCGCCCGGCGTTCGGTGATGTCGAACGCGGCCCCCACGCACCCGACCACCGCGCCGTCGGAGCCGATCATCGGGTCGATGAACACGGCGTACCAGCGATCCCGATATCGGTACTCGAACGACTGGCGCTCTCCGGTGAGGGCGGCCAGGTGGTGCGCGATGCCGGGGTCGGCCAGGTCGCGCGTCCCCAGGAAGTCCTGCACGCGGGTCCCGATCACCTGGTTCGCGTGTAGCCCGGCGGCGTCGATCAACCGGCCCGCCGCGTAGGTGAACGACAGGTTGCGGTCGACCGCCCACACCGTCCCGGGGACGTGCCGGAAGACGAGCCGCAACAGGGTGTTCTCCCTGTCCCCTGGCTCACCGACCGCGCGGCCCTCGGACACGCGATCGAAGATGGGGCCGCGTCGGAGGCGAGCACCGTCGGGACTTCCCCCGGGCCGCTCTTTCATCGGCCGGATGATCGACCGGAAAGCGGTCCCAGCCGGTCGAAGTAAGTAACTGTTTACCGCGAATGGGCATCCGAGAAACCTTCCAGCAACACGGCGCTTCCTAGACTGGCGGCCTCAACGAAAAAGCCGCCAAGCCAAGGGGGATCCGCGATGCAGCCGTCTTCTACGCCCACGCCCATGCCCACGCCCAGGACCCAGGACAACGTCGACCGCCCACCCCGACGACGTCTCTGGCGGCGGGGCTTCCTGGTGGCCGGCCTGCTCGTCGCCGCGGCGACCGCCCTGTCCGGGGGAACGGACCGCCCGGCGGCGGCCGCCGGGCCGTTGAAGGTCGGCGTGCTCATCCCCGGGTCGAAGACCGACAAAGGGTGGATGGAGTCGGGCTACGACGGGCTCATGCGCGCCGAGAAGAAGCACGGCGACATGGTGAAGGTGACGTTCGTCGAGAACGTGAAGTTCGCCGACATGGAGCAGGCGCTCACCATGCTGGCGACCAAGAGCGATCTGGTGATCGGCGTCGGCGGACAGACGCAGGCGTCGGTCTACAAGGTCGCCAAGCGGTTCCCCAAGGTGAAGTTCTCGATCGTCGGCGGCAACAAGGCCAACCCGGAGCCCAACATCGCCCAGTACGACGTGCGGCAGGCCGAGATCGCGTTCGTGGCCGGCGCGGCGGCGGCGATGCTGTCGAAGAACGGCGCGGTCAGCTACGTGGGCGGCCTGGAGATCCCGGCCATCGTCAACGCCGGCAAGGAGTTCGGCAACGGCGCGCGCTACGTGAACCCCAAGATCAAGTACTTCGAGTCGTACACGGGTGACTTCGACGACGTGGCCAAGGCCAAGGAGGCGACGCTGGCGGCCATCGCCCAGGGCGCCGACATCCACTACCACATCCTGAACCTGGGCTTGCGCGGCATGGAGCAGGCCGCGCGCGAGAAGAGCACGCACATCATCGGCAGCTACACCGACCGCTGCGGCACCGATCCGCTCTACATCGCCTACAGCGTGACCGGCGTCGGCTTCCAGGTCGAGTACGCCATCGACCAGCTGGCGGCCGGGACCTGGAAGGCCGAGTTCAAGCCCTTCGGCCTGAAGATGGGCCCCCAGGCGTCGGACATCAAAGTCTGTTCGGGGCTGACGGCCGAGCAGAAGAAGAAGCTGGCGGCCATCCAGAAGGACGTCCTCGACGGCAAGATCAAGACGCTCGAGAGCTGATCATGGAGGCGTCGCCGGTCCTGGCGCTGCACGGGATCTCCAAGCACTTTGGCGGGCGGCCGGCGCTGGAGGACGTCACGCTGGACGTCCAGGCCGGCGAGGTTCACTGCCTGCTGGGGGAGAACGGGGCCGGCAAGAGCACGCTCTGTAACATCGTGTTCGGGGTTCACCGGCCCGACGCGGGCCACCTGCGTCTGGCCGGCGAGCAGTTCGTGCCGGTGGGGCCCGCGCACGCGCTGGCCTCGGGCATCGCGATGGTCCACCAGCACTTCTCGCTGGTGGGGAACATGACCGCGCTCGAGAACATGCTGCTGGGGCGAGCCCGGGGAAGGTCGCTGGCGCTGGACCAGATGGCCAAGCGGGTGCGGGCGCTGTCCGAGGAGTACGGGCTGGAGGTCGACCTGGACCGACCGGTCGAGGATCTGTCCGTCGGGGAGCGGCAGCGAATCGAGGTCCTGCGCTGCCTGCTGGACGGGCCGCAGCTGCTGGTCCTGGACGAGCCGACGGCCGTGCTCCCCCCGCGCGAGGTCGGCGCGCTGCTGGACATCTGCCGGCGGCTGGCGGCGCGCGGCTGCGGGCTGGTGCTGGTGACGCACAAGCTGGCCGAGATCGCCGAGATCGCGACGCGCACCACCGTCCTGCGGCGGGGGCGGGTGGTCGAGACCGTCACGATGGCGGGGACCGGCACCGACTTCGGCGCGCTGGTGCGGGCGATGGTGGGCCGCGAGGTCCGGCCGCTGGACTTCAAGTCCCGCGACGCCGGCAAGCCCGACGCGGACATCACCTCCCCCGGCGGCGAAGAGACGCCCACCGGCGCGGGCGAGGCGCTGCGGCTCGACGGTCTGGTGGTCAAGGATCCGGGCGGCGTCGTGCGCCTGGACGTCTCGCTGTCGGTCAAGCGCGGCGAGATCGTCGGGCTGGCCGGCGTCGAGGGGAACGGCCAGAGCCAGCTGGGCGCCGTGCTGGCCGGGTTGCGGGCGCCCACCGCCGGGCGCGTGCTGGTGGGCGGCGCCGACGTGACCGGCAAGACCCCGCGCGAGCTGTCGCGGCTGGGCGTGGGCATCGTCCCCGAGGACCGCCACGCGGTCGGCTGTCACCTGCAGCTCAGCGTCGCCGAGAACCTGCTGCTGCCGTCGCTGGACCGCTACAAGCGCTTCGGCCTGCTGCGGCGCGATCGGATGACCGCGGCCGCCGAAGAGCAGATGAAGGCCTACGACGTCCGCGCCGCCGGTCCCGGCGCGCCGATGTCCAGCCTGTCGGGCGGCAACCAGCAGAAGGTGGTGCTGGCTCGCGAGCTGGCGCTCGACCCGCTGGTGTTCTTGCTGGCGGCGCAGCCGACGCGCGGCCTGGACATCGGGGCCGTCGAGTCGGTCTACACCGAGATCCGGGGGGCCTGCGCGCGCGGCGCGGGCGTGCTGCTGATCTCCAGCGAGCTGGACGAGCTGCTGGCGGTGGCCGATCGCGTGCTGGTCATCTACCGGGGCCGCATCGTGGGCGAGCTGCCCGCCCGCCCGGAGCACAAGGACGCGGTCGGCACGCTGATGTCCGGCCAGCAGGCGGCGGCCGCATGACCAGCGACGCGGTCCAGCTGGCGCCCGCGGCCAGCCCGGTGCGGTCTGCGCGCCGCTTCGCCGGGGGCCGGCTGCTGCCGCTGTGGGCCCTGCTGGGCGCGCTGCTGGCCGGCCTGCTGCTGATCAAGCTGACCGGCGTCCCGATGAAGGACGCGCTCTCCGCGTTCTGGGACGGCGTGGGCGGTTCGGCCTACGCGCTGGTCGGATCGGTCACGCGGGGCGTGCCGCTGGCGCTGGTCGGCCTGGGGTTCATCCTGGCCGAGCGCGCGAACCTGACCAACGTCGGGGGCGAAGGGCAGATCTGCATGGGGGGCATGTTCGCCACGGCGGCGTCGCTGTCGTGGGGCGCCGGGCGGCTCCCGGGCCCGCTGGCCTTCGTCTTCCCGCTGCTGGTGGGGACGCTGGCCGGGGCGCTGTGGGGCGCGCTGGCCGGGGTGCTCAAGGCCCGGCGCGGCAGCAACGAGGTCATCACGACCCTGCTGCTCACCTTCATCGCGGTGCAGCTGGTCTACGGCTCGGTCCAGTCGGTGCACTTCCTGCGGCAGCCGATGACCGACTCCGCCACGCTGCCCGAGTCGCTGGAGATCCCGGAGCGGACGCAGCTTCCGGTCTTGACCGGCGGCTCGGGGCTTCCGTTGCACGTGGGCATCGTCATCGAGATCCTGGCCGCCGTCGGCGTGGCGGTGCTGCTGGGGCGCAGCGCCATCGGCCTCGAGCTGCGCGCCGTCGGCCTGAACGAGACCGCGTCGCGCCGCGCCGGGCTGCGCGTCGAGCGGCTGGTGATCGGCGCGCTGGCGGGCAGCGGCGCGCTGGGGGGGCTGGCGGGCGCCATCATGATCCAGGGGGACCAGCACTACCTGACCAGCGGGTTCTCGTCGGGGTTCGGGTTCGACGGTCTGGTCGTCGGGCTGCTGGCGCGCGGCTCGGCCACCGCGGTGGTGCTGTTCGCGCTGCTGTTCGGCTGCCTGCGCTCCGGCGGCATGTCGATGGAGATGAGCGCGTCCGTGCCGTCGGCCATCGTCGTCATCTGCCAGGGCGTCATGGTGGTCGCGATGGCGACCGCCGCCGCGTTCAGCCGGCGGAGGGCGGCATGAAAGAGACGCTGCAAGCCTTCGTCTCGTCGTCGCTGCGGCTCGCCACGCCGCTGCTACTGGCGGCGACCGGCGAGATGGTCAGCGAACAGGCCGGGGTGCTGAACCTGAGCCTCGAGGGGATGATGCTGTCGGCCGCGTTCGCCGGCGCCCTGGGCGCCAAGATCACCGGCCACCCGATGGCGGGGTTGATGTTCGGGCTGGGGGCGGCGCTGGTGCTGGCGGTCGTGCAGGCGGTGCTGAGCGTCCGGGTGCGCACCAACCAGCTGGTGGTCGGCATCGGGTTCAACATCTTCGCGCTGGGGGCCACCACGTTCCTCTATCGCCAGATCTTCGGCGGCCTGTCGCGCGAGCAGATCCCCTCGTTCGGGCCGGTGTCGATCCCGCTGCTGTCGAGGGTGCCGTTCCTGGGGCCGGCGCTGTTCCAGCAGACGGGCCTGGTCTACTGCGGCTTCCTGCTGGTGGTCCTGACCTGGTGGCTGGTGACCAAGACGCCGTTCGGTCTGGCCGTGCGCGCCGTCGGCGAGAACCCGCGCGCGGCCGATCAGGCCGGCCTGAACGTCGAGCGCATCCGGTTCCTGGCCGTGCTCTACGCGGGCGCCTGCGCCGGGCTGGCGGGCGTCTTCATCTCGGTGGCGTCGATCAGCACCTTCACCGAAGGGATGACCAACGGCGCCGGATACCTGGCCGTGACCGCCGTGATCCTGGGCGGGTGGCGCTCGGGCGGCGTGCTGGGCGCCTGTCTGCTGTTCGGGGCGGCGACGTCGCTCCAGTTCGTGCTGCCCGCGATCGGGGTCCCGATCCCGACGGCCGGGCTGGTGATGCTCCCCTACGTGCTGGCGCTGGTGGCGGTGTCGGGCGTGATCCGGCGCAGCCGTCCGCCCGCGGCGCTGACGCTGCCGTTCCGGCGCGGAGGTCACTGATGACCAGCGCTGCGTTCTGTTCACACGATCGCGTCAAGATGGACGGCGCGATGTGGGGCCCGCTGGGGGGAATCTCCTTCGCGGTCAAGGACCTGTTCGCCGTCGAGGGGGTCACCGCCTGCTTCGGCAACCCGACCTGGCTGGCGACACACGAGCCGGCCACGCGCACCGCGCCCGTCGTCCTGTCCCTGCTGCGGGCCGGCGCCACGCTGGTGGGCCTCACCATCACCGACGAGATGGCGCTGAGCCTGACCGGCGAGAACGCGCACTACGGGACGCCCGTCAACAGCCGCCGCCCGGATCGGGTGCCGGGCGGATCTTCGTCTGGGTCGGCCGCGGCGGTGGCGGCCGGCGCCTGCGCCTTCGCGCTGGGGACGGACACCGGGGGCTCGGTCCGGGTGCCCGCCAGCCATTGCGGCATCTACGGCTTCCGCCCCACGCACGGGGTGGTCTCGACCGACGGGGTGCTGCCGCTGGCGCCGCGCTTCGACACCGTGGGGTGGTTCGCGCGGGACGCCCGGACTCTGGCGCGCGTCGGCGAGGTCCTGCTGCCGCCCGCCGCGCGCCAGGCGCGCCCGCGCGGTCTGCTCACCGCCCCGGCGCTGGCGCGGCTGCTGGATCCCAAGGCCGGACCTGCCTTCGCGATGGCGGCCGCCAAGCTGTCACATCACCTGGGCTGCCGGCTGGATTCGGTCGATCTGGAGGCGTCCGTCCCGGCCGACGCGTGGCTCCCCACCTACCTGGCGCTGCAGAACGCCGAGATGGCCTCGACGCATCGGCCCTGGATCGAGCAGCAGCGCCCGGCCTTCGGCAGCCTGATCGCGGGGCGGGTCGCGCGGGCCCTGGCCGTCACCGCCGACGAGGTCGAGGACGCGGAGGCGGTGCGGGACGCGCTGGTCGCCAGGGTCGACGCCATCCTGGCGGGCGGCGCCTGGCTGGTTTGGCCCAGCGCAGCCGGGGCGGCCCCGCCCCGCGGGCTGCCCGACGCGCAGACGGACGCCATCGCCGGCCGCGCCCTGACGCTGTCCGCGCTGGCCAGCCTGTGCGGGCTCCCGCAGGTCAGCCTCCCCGACGCCGAGGTGGACGGATGCCCGTTCGGCATCTCGCTGATCGGCCCGCGGGGCTCGGATCGCGCGCTGCTCGCCGCGGTTCGAGCCGTCCAGTCACCCAGTTGAAAGGTGTGATCATGAAGAACGCCACCGCCCCGTTGCCCGAAGCGCTCGCCGGCCCGCTGGGGCCCCCGGACGGGTTCCACTGGATCGCCACCCGCGACCACGTCGACATGTCGCTGCCGCTGCCGCCGCCTCGCCCGCTGCGATTGCCGACGGCGCCGCAGGAGGTGACGATCGATCTGCAGCGGACGGCGCTGCTGATCATCGACATGCAGAACGACTTCTGCGCGCCGGGGGGATGGGTCGACCACCTGGGCGTCGACTACCGGCCGGACCGGGCGCCCATCGCCCCGCTGCAGCGGCTGGTCCCGCGGCTGCGCGGCGCGGGCGTCCGGATCGTCTGGGTCAACTGGGGCAATCGCCCCGATCTGGCCAACATGCCGCCCAATCAGATCCACCTCTACAAACCGCACGGCGTGGGCGTGGGGCTGGGCGACCCGCTGCCGGGATCGGGCGCGCCGGTGCTGGAGAAGGACAGCTGGGCGGCCGCCATCGTCGACGAGCTGCGTCCGGCGCCCGAGGACCTGCGGGTCGACAAGTATCGAATCAGCGGTTTCTGGGACACGCCGCTCGACGGGATCCTGCGCAACCTGCAGATCCGCACGGTGCTGTTCGCCGGCGTGAACACCGATCAGTGCGTGCTCTGCACCCTGCAGGACGCGAACTTCCTGGGCTACGGTTGCGTGATGGTGGAGGACTGCTGCGCGACCACCTCGCCCAGGTACTGCACCGAGGCGACCGTCTTCAACGTCAAGAAGTGCTTTGGCTTCGTGACCGACTCCGGCGCGATCCTGGACGCGCTCGCTTGAGCACCGCGCGCCTGGAACGCCCGGCCCCGGGCGCCGTCGATCTTCCCTACCCGTCCCGTCGCATGCCGGCCATGGGCAAGCAGATGGTGGCGACCTCGCAGCCGCTGGCGGCGCAGGCGGGGCTGGCCGTGCTGGCGGCGGGCGGCAACGCGGTCGACGCCGCGATCGCCGCGGCCGCTGCGCTGACGGTGGTCGAGCCGACCATGAACGGGATCGGCAGCGACGCGTTCGCGCTGGTCTGGGACGGCAAGCGCTTGCACGGCCTCAACGGGTCGGGGCGCGCCCCGGCCCGCTTCACGCTGTCGCGCTTTCGCGCGCGGTCGACCATGCCGGCGCTGGGCTGGGACGCGGTGACCGTCCCGGGGGCCGTCCACGCCTGGGTCACGCTGTGGGCGCGGTTCGGCTCGCGGCCGTTCGCGGAGCTGCTGGCCCCGGCCATCGCCTACGCGCGCGAGGGGTTCCCGGTGACGCCGGTGACCGCCGCGCTCTGGAGCGCGCAGGCGCCGCGGTTCGCCGGCTTCCGGGAGTTCGCGCGGGTCTTCCTGCCGGGTGGGCGCGCCCCGGTGGCCGGCGAGATCTTCCGCAACCCCGATCTGGCCGACACGCTGGAAGACATCGCCGCCACGACCGGGCAGAGCCTTTACAACGGCGCGCTGGCCGAGCGCATCGCCGCCGCGGCTGCGGCCGAGGACGGCGTGCTGGAGGCGGGCGACCTGGCCGACCACCGCTCGACCTGGGTCGAGCCGCTGGCGCTGCCGTTCGCGGGCGTGGTCGTCCACGAGCTGCCGCCCAACGGACAGGGGCTGGCCTCGCTGATGGCGCTGGGAATCCTCGAGCGGCTCTCCGCCGACCGCCACCCCATCGACGGGGCCGACGCCATCCACCTGCAGCTGGAGGCGATGAAGCTGGCCTTCGCCGCCTGCCGCCGCCAGGTCGCCGATCCGGAGGCGATGATGATCGAGCCGACGGCTCTGCTCGAGCCGGGCTATCTGGACGCGCAGGCGCGCCTCATCGACCTGGCGCGGGTTCAGGTTCCGGACGCCCGCGTCGCGCCCGAGTACGGGACGGTCTACCTGGCCGCCGCCGACGCCACCGGGCGGATGGTCTCCTTCATCCAGTCGAACTACCTGGGGTTCGGATCGGGCGTGGTGGTGCCGGGGACCGGCATCGCCTTGCAGAACCGGGCGCTGGGGTTCTCGCTGGACCCGCGCCATCCGAACTGCGTCGGCGGCCGCAAGCGCCCCTACCACACGATCATGCCCGGCTTCGTCACCCGCGGCGGCAAGGCCGCCGCCGCGTTCGGCGTGATGGGAGGGCACATGCAGCCGCAGGGGCACGTGCAGATGGTGATGCGCATGTTCGGGCACGGTCAGAATCCGCAGACCGCCTGCGACGCCCCGCGCTGGTACCTGAGCGAGCAGTCGGACGTGGGGCTGGAGCCGGGCATCGGCGCCGGCGTGTCCAGCGACCTGGCGGCCCGCGGCCACCGGCTGCTGGCCGAGCCGCCCACGGTCCTGTTCGGGGGCGCCCAGATCATCCAGCGCATCGGAGAGGTCTTCTGGGGAGGGTCGGATCCGCGTAAGGATGGGCAGGCGATCGGCATCTGACCTGATCGCACACCCATGAGTATCACCCAGATCTCGATTCTCACATTGTTGATGGTGCTGACCGGCGCGGTCGGCGCCATCACCGGCGGCAACTCATTGATCAACGTCCCGATCATGATCATGGTCGGCATGACGCCGCGGCAGGCGGTCGCGACCAACATGTTCGCGGTCACCTTCATGACCATCTCGGCGACGGCACGCTTCGCCCGCGCCGGGATTCTGAAGTGGAAGCTGCTGGTCCCGCTGGGCGTCATCACGGCCATCACGTCGGCGCTGGGCGCGCTGATCGCGGTCAAGTTGCCCGAGACGGTGGTGAAGCTGGTGGTCGGGATCTCGATGGGCGCGCTGGTCGTCTTCATCGCCGTCTACCGCAAGGCGGAGCCACCGGCGCCCAGCTCCGCGCGGCGCGTGACCGGCTACATCGTCTCGACGCTGCTGGGGATCTACGGGGGATTCTTCTCGGGCGGTTACACCACCCTCATGACGGTGCTCTGCACGGTCTGCTTCAGCCTGACCATGATGGAGTCGGTCGCCGTCACCAAGCCGGTGAACCTGATCTCCTGCGTGGCGGCGTCGGTGGTGTTCTTCATGGGAGGCATCATCGATCTGCGCGTGGGGATCCCGCTGGCCGCGGCCAACCTGCTGGGCGGCTGGGTGGGCGCCCACGCCGCGCTCAAGGGCGGCGACAAGTTCGTGCGCCTGCTGTTCCTGCTGACCGTCGGCGCCCTGGCTGTGAAGTTGGTGGTCTGGGACGTAATCTTGCGTCGATGAAGGTCGGCAAGCGAAGCGCCGAGCGAACCCGCGAAAAGATCCTCCGCGCCGCCATCACGGAGTTCGCCACCCACGGCTTCAGCGGCGCGCGCGTCGAGCGCATCCGGCAGAGCGCCCGGGCCAACACGCGCATGATCTATCACTACTTCGGCGACAAGAGCCGCCTCTACGTGGCTGTCCTGGAGCACGTGATCGGCGACCTGCGGCAAGAGGAGCTGCGGCTGGAGGTCGATCAGGTCGACCCGGTCGAGGGTCTCCTGCAGCTGTTCGAATTCGTCGACCACCACTTCGGCGCGCACCCCGAGCTGATCACCTTGCTGAGCGGCGAGAACCTGCTGGGTGGCCGGTTCCTGCGCAGCTCGGCCAAGACCCCGATCATCACGTCGCCGCTGATGCCGCTGATGGAGGAGCTGCTCCGGCGCGGCGAGCGCAAGGGATCGATCCGGAGCGACATCGATCCTCTGCACCTGTACGTCGTGATGGTCGCGCTCAGCTACTTCCACCGCTCGAACGCCCACACGCTGTCGTTCCTGTTCCGCACCGACCTGCACACCGGCGCCTGGCAGCACGACCACAAGAAGGTCGCGCTGGAGATGCTGCGCGGCTACCTGCGGCCGGGGCGGGCCGGGTAAGCTTCGGCCATGCCGCTCGGCGGAGACAAGGCGCGCGCACTGGAGGATCGGCTGGCCAAGCTGGGCGTCAAGCCCGAGGATCTGGAAGAGAGCTTCGTTCATTCGGGCGGCAAGGGCGGGCAGAACGTCAACAAGGTGGCCACCTGCGTGGTCTTGGTGCACCGGCCGACCGGGCTGGCGGTCAAGTGCCAGCGGGAGCGGACGCAGGGGGCGAACCGGCTGGTGGCCCGGCGGATGCTGGCCGACAAGCTGGAAGAGCGCCTGCTGGGGGCGGCCAGCAAGCGGCAGCAGGCAGCCGAGAAGGTCCGCCGCCAGAAGCGCCGGCGATCGCGGCGCTCGAAGCAACGCATGCTGGCCGACAAGCACGCCACCGCGGACAAGAAGGCGCTTCGCGGAAAAGTCGGATGGACCGAGTAGGGCTGTACGGCGCGCTCGCTCCCATCTACGACGAGTGGCAGTCCTGCGATGGGATGATCCCGTTCGCCGAGGTGGTCCGCGACCGGCTGGAGCCCATCCTGCGCGCCGACTCGGGGCAGCGCCCGGACGGCTCCCTGTCGTTCCTGGACGTGGGGGCCGGCACCGGCACGCTGCTGGCGGGCCTGCGCGAGCAGCACCCCGGCTGGCGCCTGGCCGGGGTCGACGATTCGGCGGCGATGCTGGCGGTCGCCGTCCGTAAGGCGGGCGCCGCCTCGATCACCTGGGCCCGGGCGCGTCTGGACGGGGCGTTGCCGTTCGGTCCGGCCTTCGACGCGGTCGGCTGCTTCTACGACACGCTCAATCACCTGCCGGACGCCGGGGCGCTGGACCGCGCGCTGGGGACGATGGCGGCGATCCTGCGCCCGGGCGGCCTGCTGGTCTTCGACGTGACCAACTCCCTCGGCTTCAACCGCTGGTGGCGCGGGCGACCCGCGTTCGCGGGCGCCGGGTGGCGTCTGACCATCGACATGCAGTTCGATCCGGTCGATCAGAGCGGCCTGGCGGACGTGGCCATTCTGCGGCAGGGCGAGCCCGAGCGCCGGTTCCGGCTGGTCGAGCGCCACTTCGGACCCGAGCGCATCGATGCCGCGCTGGTCGGGGCCGGGTTCCGGACGGTCGTGCAGCAGCCCTGGGCGCCGTTCGCGGGGGACATCCCCGGCAAGACCTGGTGGGCGGCCCGACTCCAGCGTTCGTGAGTGATCTGAGGCGAAATCGACACAGACCTGAGCCAGGCGAACGAGAGCAACGCGTCAAACAGGGTCATTCTGCACAGCCGTGGCCGGCTTTGTTGAAATAATCCCTGGACAACGATCGAACTCGGCCGTACGGTTCAGGCCTCGAACAGGAAAGCGAGGTTTCCCGTGCCGATTTCGCCTCTCGCCCGCAAGCCATCTTCCTCAGACGACACTGCCGCCCGCAAGGCGCCGGTAGCCCCCACCAAGCTGCAGACCGGCGCCGAGGCGCTGATCCGCTGCCTGGAGCGCGAGGGCGTCGAGTACGTCTTCGGTCTCTCGGGCGGCGCGGCGATGCCGATCTTCGACGCGCTGGTCGATTCGAAGATCAAGCTGATCCTCGTCCGGCACGAGCAGGGCGCGACCCACATGGCCGACGGCTACGCCCGGGCCACCGGCAAGCCGGGCGTGGTCCTGGTGACGTCGGGCCCCGGCGCGACCAACACGGTGACCGGCATGCTGACCGCGCTGATGGACTCGGTCCCGATGATCGTGCTGACCGGCCAGACGATCTCCCCCATGCTCGGCAAGGACGCCTTCCAGGAGGCGGACGTCACGGGCATCACCTACCCGGTGGTGAAGCATTCCTACCTGGTCAAGAACCCGAACGACATCCCGCGCGTCACGCGCGAGGCGTTCTACCTGGCCAACTCGGGCCGTCCGGGGCCGGTGCTGATCGACCTGCCCAAGGACGTGACCAGCGCGCCCTGCAAGGCCGACTTCGTCGAGCAGGTCGACCTGCCCGGCTACACGGTGCCCGGCCACCCCGACGCCGACGCCCTGAAGAAGGCGGCGTCGCTGATCGCCAGGAGCCGCAAGCCGGTGCTGTACGTGGGCCACGGCGCGGTAATCTCGGGCGCCGGTCCGGCCATCATGAAGCTGGCCGAGAAGCTGCAGGCGCCGATCGTCAACACGCTGCTCGGTAAGGGCGCTTGTCCCGAGGACCACCCCCTGCACGAGGGGATGCTCGGGATGCACGGAACCGCCTACGCCAACAAGACGGTGATGAACTGCGACATGATCATGGCGATCGGTGCCCGCTGGGACGACCGCATCACCGGCAAGCTGTCCGAGTTCTGCCCGACCGCGACCAAGATCCACATCGACATCGACGTGGCCGAGTTCGGCAAGATCATCCGGCCCGACGTCAGCCTGGCCGCCGACGCGCGCCTGGCCGTCGAGGACCTGCTGCCGCTGGTCGGCGAGCTGGACACCAAGGACTGGCTGGGCGAGATCGCCGCCTGGCGCAAGGAGTTCCCGCTGAAGTA
>DATJWP010000147.1:0-31741 GCA_035578045.1 Polyangia bacterium
CGAGCGGCCTGACCCTGGAGGTGACCGAGGCGTCCCCGCGATTCGTCCGGCGCGTGCGGATCATCCCGCCCGGGCCGGCCGGCCGATCATAATGCCCCGCATGCCTCCCTTCGCCGTGTCTCGCCCGCCGTTCGTCATCACGACCGATCCCGACCGACTCGATCTCGAGACGGTGTGGGCCTGGTTGCGCGAAGCCTACTGGTCCGCGGGGATTCCGCGGGAGACCGTGGCGCGCGCGTTTGGCAACGCGATCCCGTTCAGCATCCTCGAGGGCGATCGCCAGGTGGGGTGCGCGCGGGTCGTCACGGATCGGGCGACGTTCGCTTACCTGGCGGACGTGTTCATTGCACCGACCCACCGGGGCAGGGGGTTGTCAGTCTGGTTGATGGAGACGATCCGCCAGCACCCCGACCTGCAGGGGCTGCGCCGCTGGATGCTCGGGACGCGCGACGCGCACGGGGTTTACGCGAAGGTCGGGTTCCGGCCGCTCGCCCACCCCGAGATCTTCATGGAAATTCACGCGCCCGACGTGTATCGCCGACGCTGAGGTGGCGTGTCCCGGGTCACTCGTGCGCCACCGCGCGCGAGGTTACTTTCGAGTTGGTGCTGGTGCGGCGGGAGCAGGTTATCCTGCGGCTGCTGGCCCTGGTCGGGCTGGCGGGGCAGGCTGGCGCGCTGGCCGATGCGCTGCTGGTCCAGCACGTCACGTGCCTGGTTCACGGCGATCGCATTCACGCCACGCCCGGGACGCCCGACAGGGGCGCGCGCTGGTCGCGCCTGCGCGAGGGCGCCGCTGACGAGCACGAACACGACCACCTGCGCTGCCTGGTCGACGACGTGGACTTCGTCCCGGGACCGTCGCCCGCGCCGCTGGCCGCGCAGGTCGCGACCTGCGCGGCAGTGCCGGTTCTCGTCGCGCCGACGATCGGGCGGCGTGCGCCGCTCTATCGTCTTGCACCGAAGAACTCCCCACCGGGCTGAGTCGCTCTCGTAAGTCCGTCACAGCGACTCTTTTCCCCGAACCGAGGAGTTCGTCATGCATCGCTCCGTTCAGAGCTCGTTACCGATCCGCGTTTTGTCCTTTGCGGCCGCCGCCGGAGCGGCCTCGGGGTGCGCCACTGTCGTCGAAGGACACCAGCGCGCCCTCTATTACTCGGCCGGCCGTGGCCTGGACCGGCAGCCGGTGGGCAGCGGCTGGCACTGGCACTTGCCGTGGAACGGGTACATCACCTACGACCTGCGCTGGAGCTCGCACACCGAGGAGATCCACATCCACTCGAAAGACGGCCTGCACATGAACATCGACGTGGCGGTCGTCGTGCGTCCCGACGCGCGCGACATCTACGCGCTGGACACCGAGGTCGGCCCGAACTTCTACGACGGCGTGGTCAAGGCGGCGGTGTTCGCGGCGGCGCGCGATGCCGCCGGCCAGTTCGACCACATGCAGATCGCGACCCAGACGCACATGGTCGAGGAGGCGATCCGGGTCGCGCTGGTCGAGCACCTCAAAGGCAAGCACATCGAGCTGTCGGAGGTGGCCATCCAGCACTTCGATCTGCCGCCCGAAGTCGAGGTGGCCGCCAACCGCAAGGCCAGCGAGGGTCAGCTGGTCAGCGCCAAGGAGGTCGAGCTGGCGCTGGCGCAGCGCGAGGCGAAGATCGCGGTCGAGAAGCGCCGGGGTGAGCTGGAGGCCGACGGCGTGGAGAAGCGGCTGCGCGCCGAGCAGCAGCTGGCCGCGACCACCGCCCAGATCCAGATCGAGGAAGAGAAACGCAAAGCCGACCTGGCCAAGGTGCAGACCGAGGCGGAGGCCACCAAGATCCGGGCGGACGCCGATGCCCACGCGATCAGGGTGCGGGCCGAAGCCGATCGCACGCGCATCCAGGCCGCCTCACAAAACCTGTCGCCCAACTACGTCCGCGTCCAGGCGCTGGAGGCGCTGTCGCACGCCTTGGGCGGCGAGGGGCAGAAGGTGCTGGTCCTTCCCGTCGGCAAGGACGGGTTGCCAGCCTACTTCGCCCCTTTCCTGAACCCGTTCAGCGGCAACCTGCTGGGCGGCAACCTCGGCAAGTAATCAGGGAACCGTTCCGCAGGTGACGGCCACCGTGGATTTGCCGCTGTAGTAGGCACCGGACTGGGTCAGATAACGGAGCGTCGCCGTGGATTTGGTCGACCAGAGGTTCACGTTGGCCGTCAGGAACGCCACGGATCCCCCCGCCCAGCCGAGCGCGACGGCCTGCGTGGCGCCCATGTCACTGGCATAGGCTTGATTGCCTCCAGGGGCGCCCCAGGCCCAGATCGTGCCGTCGGTCCTCAAGACGGCGAAGCCGTCCAGGCCGGCCTGGAGATCGGTGACCCCGCGCAGGATCGAGCCGCCCATGGTGGTCACCAGCGTGATTGGCAGGACTGGATTGCTGGCGGAATCGGCGCCGATCGCTCCCATGTCGTTCCGGCCCCAGCAATAGACACCGTCGCCGTCGATGGCACAGGCGGTTTGCATGGGGATGCTAACGCCCGTGTAACCGTCATAAGAGGAAACGACCTTCTTGGGGCTAGCGAGACCGCTGACCTTGACGGGGTACTTCTGGCTCGTCGTGTTGCCCTGGCCCAGCTCGCCGTTCTGATCAAACCCCCAGCACCAGACGGTGTTCGGTGTCCCCTGCACCATGGCGCAAGCGAACTCGGAACCGAGGGTCACTTGCAGCACGTTCGTGAGCGGGGTGGTTCCGTCCGTCGTCATCTGCTGTGCGTAGGGGGCGTGCAACGCCGGCGACCCTCCGTTGACCAGCCAGTCGAGCTGTCCCCAGCACCACAGATGCCCATCGGCCGTGATCGCGCACGCAGCGTTGGAGACCTCGCCGGCCGCGATTGAAACCACATTGGCCAGCTGCGTGCTCGCGCCGACCATCACGGGGGTTGCGTGAAAGATGGCCAGCGGCGAGGTGTTGCCGTTCCCGAGCTGGCCGTCGCTGTTGCCGTTGTTCGCATCTTGAGCCCAGCAGTACGCCGTACCGCCTTCAACCAGCCCGCAGGCCGAATAGGCGCCCTCCGCGATGGCCTGGATGCCCTGGAGCGGGGTGGCATCGATGCCCGACGCGTTGTCGATCACGGGCGATTCGGTCGGGCCCTCGTAGAGCGCCAGCCCGTCAGTGCGTACGACGTACTGCCCGTAAATGCTCGCGACGCAGTCCGAGCTGGTCGCTCCGCCTGCGCCGCCCACGGCGCCGGCGCTGCCGGATGCGCCTCCCACGGGATGGGCCCCGCCGGCGCCACTCGCCCCGCCGGCGCCACTCCCCCCGCCGGTGCCTACTGCGCCCGACCCGCCCGTTCCGCCGGTCGCGCCAGTCGAGCCGGCGTGAGCGCCGGCGCCTCCGGCGCTGGTCCCGCCAGTCCCGCCCGTGGAGACCGCCGATCCTGCCGCGCCCCCCGGGCCCGATTGCGAGCCCGCCTGTCCCCCGGTCGAACCGATCGCGCCGGATGCGCCACCGGTTCCACCTCCGACGCCAGCCGCGCCCGTCCCGGCCGTTCCGCCGCCGGCTTCTCCACCCGATCCGGCCGGCCTTCCGGGCGGCGAACTGGCGCAAGCGGCAAGCAGGATCGCGGTCCAGCTGACGACACCAACACCCCGGGCACGTACGCGGATCATCATCTTCGAGCTCCGTTTCTGGCGCGGTCAGACGCCGCGCACGACTGCAGCACGGGGTGTGCCAGAGCTACCGGCCGGCACCGCGAGCTTCCTCGGCAATGAGTCGAGACACGCTGCTCGTCCGAATGCCGTTCGGACTGTCCGAACATGGACGGCACTGTAGAGGTGAGCTCGCCGGGAGATCAATCAGCTTCCCGGTGACATTTGTTGCAGGTGTGGTGTGACGTGGATCGCTCACGGCGAGGCGGCCTGGCCGGGCGACGGGGCCCGGCGCTCGGCCAGGGCCCTGGCCACCAGCCGCGACAGCGCGCCCGGGTCGAACGGCTTGCCCAGGAAGTAGGGCGTCCCCACGCGGGCCGCCGCGCGATGCAGGTTGGTGACGGCCGAGAGCAGGACGACCGGAATCAGCTCCTCGCCGCAGTCGCGAAGCACCATCTGGTAGGACATCTGCGGGCCCGAGACGAAGGGCATCTCGACGTCCAGCAGGACCAGATCCGGCTGGCGCTCCGACACCAGACGCAACCCTTCGAGCCCGTCGTGCGCGACCCGCACGCTGTGCCCCTGGCTTTCGAGATAGCCGGTCAGCAGCTCGGCCAGATCCTGATCATCGTCGACGACGAGTAGGTTCGCCACGCGGTCAGCCCCTCGGGGGGATCATCTTGGCGAGTGGAAGTCGTACGACGAACGTGGACCCGCGCCCCAGCCACGATTGCACGGACAGCTTGCCGCCGCTGGCCTCCGCGACGCGCCGGACGATCGACAGGCCCAGCCCCGTTCCGGGACGGTCCTGGGTTCGTGGCGATCGATAGAAGGGCTGCGCCACGTGCTCGGCCTCCTCCGCGGACATCCCCACGCCGTTGTCCGTGACCCGGAGGTCGTAGCTGCCGTCGCTGGGCGCGCCCGAGATCTCCACCTCCGGCGCGGCCTCCGGGCGGTGGTACTTCACGGCGTTCTCGACCAGGTTGGTCACCGCCTGCCGCAGGAGCCCGCCGCTGCACGAGACGTCGGCGTGGTGGACCGCCACGCGCAGCGCCCCGTTTTCGGCCGCGATGCGCGGTGCGAAGTCGGCCTCGACCTCTGCCACCACCGCCGCCGGATCGCAGTTCCCGGTCGCCTGCGACTCGACCCGCGCCAGCGTGAGCAGGTCCTCGACCAGCGACTCCATCCGCCCGATCCCGCGGCCCAGCAGCTCCAGCGTGCGATCGTCCTTGGGCAGCTTGGCGCCCAGGGCCGGCATCGCCAGCTTCAGCGTGGTCAGGGGGCCCCGGACGTCGTGCGCAACGCGGCCGGCGAAGGCGTCCAGCTCGCGGTTGCGGGCCTCCAGCCCCTGCGTGTGCGTGGCCACCTTCGCCTCCCGGCGCGCGACCTGACGCGAGGCCCAGCGTCCCGCTGCCAGCGTTGCCAGGAGGCCGGCCAGCCCCAGGCCCAGCAAGAGCTCGTTCAGGTGGCGCCCGATCACGGACATCCGGGCCAGGCTGTCGGCCGCGCCGCGATCGTTCAGCGCGATCAGCGCCTCCAGATCCTCTCCGACCTGCGCCCACTCGACCGAGACCTGCGACATCACCTCGCGGGCTTCGACGTCTCGGTTCTGCCGGGACAGTGCCAGCACGCGCGCCGTCGGCGCGTCGAGAGCCGCCAGATCGGACTGGGTGCGCGCCCAGATCTCGCGTTCCTGCGGCCAGTTGGTCCATCGGTCGTACATCCGGCTGGTCGCTCGGATCTCTTCGTCAATGGCCAGGATCTGCGCATCCAGCTCCTTCATCTCGCTGGGCGCCTTGGCGAAGATGTGATCGTCGACGAGAATCCGCCGTTTCTGCAGGTCGGCGTCCAGGTGGCCGAGCAGGCGCACGCTGGTCAGCGAGCTCGCGGCGACTTCGCGGGCGCCGGTCATCAGGCGGCGCGACTGACCCATCGCCACGAGCGTGATCGCCAGCGCACCGATGCCGACGGCCAGGAAGGCCAGCGTGATGAGTCCCATGGTCTGTCGCGGCGGGCGCTGTCCGTTTTGCATGGGGTCGCTCCAAGCTACTGTGCTCACCAATTTTGTGCGGGCCAACTCGGCTCGTCATCGTTTTGTACTTACTAAGATCGTCGCGTGCGCGATGAGACGAGCCGTCGTGATCTCATCCGTCGTCTGCTGCTGTCTTGCCGGTCCTGCGCGCGCGGGGGGCGGCGCGGCGACCGACGCGTACGACGACATCACCGGTTCGAGCGTCGTCGACGTGCACGGTCTTCTGGACGCGTACGCCATTCACAACTTCAATGATCCCGTATCGGGCGCCAACCAGCTGCGCGAGTTCGACTTTCGAGACCGAGCGTCCCTCGACTACGCGAGGCTGACTCTGGCCGGCCGGCCGCGCCCCGTCGGGTTTCGACTGGACGTGGGCGCGGGCAACACCGCGGACGTCTTCGAGCAGCAGGACCCGGCGCGCGCGCAGCACCCCACCTATGCGCGCGCCACGTCGTTCGTCGGCCAGGCCTTCGTGACGGCCGTGGTCCCGTTCGCGCGGCCGGTCGAGCTCGACGCGGGCAAGTTCTCGACGCCGATCGGGATGGAGGACAACGAGGCCATCGGCAACTGGAACTACTCCCGGTCGTTGCTGTTCAGCTGGGCGGAGCCGACGCTGCACACCGGCCTTCGCGCGACCACCCGCCTCTCGGACACCCTTGCCGTGTCGCTGTTCTGGGTGAACGGGTGGAACGCCGGCCTGGTCGACGGCAGCGGCATGCGGACGGTGGCGGGCGCCGCCACCTGGAGGCCCATCGACGGGATCGAGGTGGCCGTCGCCGACCTGGCCGGGCTCGAGCACCCGCCCACCGACTTGACCGCCCCGCTGTCCTTTCGCAACCTGTTCGACGCCTACGTCATCCTCTCGCCGGACAGCCTCGCCTCGTTCGCCTTCACGGCCGACGTCGGGAACGATCGGGCGGAGGGCGGCGTCCACTGGTGGGGCGCCGCCTGGTACGCGCGCCTCCAGGGCGCGCGCGGATTCGCCGCCACGCTGAGGGGCGAATACCTGTCCGATCCGGAGGGCTTCGTGACCGGCACGCGCCAGGCCCTGGCCGGCCTGACCACGACCGCCGAGGCCGGGCAGCGCGTCCGGCGCGTGCGCCTCGTCGAGCGCCTCGAGTACCGCCACGATCAGTCGACCGCCGACGCGTTCGACGCCGCCACCCCCGCCTCCCGCACCCACCAGGACACGATCACCCTGGCCTTCATGAGCGCCTTCTAGAGGCGCGTGGCATCTTGACGCCTACTTGTCAAGGCATCATGATGCCTTCATGCGGACGACGCTGACTCTGGATCCGGATGTCGAGCGTCTCCTGAGCGACGAGGTGCATCGGACCCGGCGCCCGTTCAAGCAGGTGGTGAACGACGCCCTCCGGCGGGGCCTCGGCCCAGGGCTGGCCGACGAGCGCCAGGATCCCTACCGCGTCAAGGTGCACCACGCGAGGTTGCGCCCTGGCATCGATCCGACGGCGATGAACCGGCTGGCGGACGAGCTGGAGGACGAATCCGTGCTGCAGAAGGGGACGAGGTCGAAAGCCCGGAAATGATCGTTCCCGACCTCAACCTGGTGCTCTACGCCCACTTCGACGCCTTCGCGCAACACGCTGCTGCGCGCGCCTGGTGGGAAGGCCTGCTCAACGGGCGCACGGAGGTCGGCATCGGCGCGCCCGTGTGGTCCGGCTTCCTGCGCCTGGCGACCAATCGGCGGGTTCTGGACTCGCCGATGTCCGTCGAGGACGCGGTCGCGAACGTCGAAGGCTGGCTGCAACGTCGCCATGTTCGGGTCCTGCACCCTGGCCCTCGCCATCTGGAGGTCGCGTTCGCGCTCCTGCGCCGCCTCGGCACCGCGGCCAACCTGACGACCGACGCCCAGCTGGCCGCGCTGGCCATCGAGCACCAGGGAGAGCTTCACTCCAACGACGCGGACTTCGGGCGCTTCCCTCGGCTTCGCTGGGTCAACCCGCTCGAGTGAGCATCTGATCGATCGACGCCGAAGGCGCGGGGGCGGCGGTGAGGAAGCTCAGAACCTCTCCCGCCGCTCGCATGCCGCTGACGTAGGCCGCCTGGACGGTGTCGGCGATCGTCGAGGTCGTCGTGGCGGAGCCGGCCCAGAAGAGCGCTCCGGTTTCGGCGGCTGCCAAACGGGCGCGGGCGCCGCGGCCGCCGGGGCGGGTGAAGGTGTAGCCGCCGCGCGCGAACGGGTCGGTGGTCCAGTCGATGCGCCGGGACCCCAGCAGCAGGCGCTCCGGGTTCACCTTTGGAAACAGCCGCGCCAGGTCGGCGAGGACGACGGCCACCGCTTCGGGCTGGTGCAGCCGCGACAGGTAGGCTGCCCGCGGACCCGTGCAATAGGCCGTGAGCAGGGCCGGAGGGCGCCGCCCGCCCTTGCCGCGGTCATGGATCGCCGGCCAGTACACCGTGACCGGGCCGGTGCCGCAGCCGAGGTTCGCCAACCAGGCCGGCCAGAACGGTTCGCTGAAATGGAGCAACAGCTTGAGCACCGGGCCCATCACCAGCTCGCCCAGCGACTGCCGCTTGTCCTTGGGCAGCGACGGCACGAACTCGACGGCGTCCGACGCCAGCACGCCGACGGGCAGGGTGGTGATGGCGGCGCGCCCGGACAGCGCTCGCCCGTCGGCTGCGGTCATGGTCACGCCGTCCGAGCCCCAGCGCACGGTCGTGATCGGGAAGCCCAGGCGCACGTCCAGCCCGTCGGCGATGTGATCGACCAGGCGATCGTAGCCTTCGGTGATGCGGTGGAAGGATCCGGTGTGCATCTGCAGGATCCGATCCTCGAGCAGCCCGAGCACGCCGATCTCGTCGGCGACGCCCGGCAGGTGCGCGAACACCATCTCGGCCAGCATCCGAGCTCGACCGCGATAGCGATGGCGCTCGATGAAGTCGCGCGCCGACATGTCCAGCGGGCCCGAGCGCGCCAGGTGGCGGAGCACCGGGAAGGCTGACCAGACGCCCGGGTGCAGCAAGGCCCAGGGCAGCCACCGAGTTCGTCCCCCCAGGTTGAACATTCCCCGCCGAGCCACCTCGCACCTGCGGACGGCCAGCCGCGCCGCTCGGATCTCGGGCCAGGTCTCGGCGCCGGCCGTATGAACGAACTCGGCGCCGCCTTCGACCGGATGCTCGCAGAAGTCGCGAACGGTGTGCACGCGCCCACCCGTGCGGTCGCGCGCTTCGACCACCGTCACCGAAAGCCCGCGCCGCTCGAGCTCGCGCGCCGCGGTGATGCCTGCCACGCCCGCACCGATGACGAGCACATCCTTCACGGGATTACCGCCTCTTGTTCAACGTGATGTTGAGGCGGCGCCCCACCACTACGGCGGGGTCCTCAATCGGCGGCGCTTTTCACACCGTCGGGTTCGTTCCGGACGCCGCAGACCCTCGTCAACGGCGAGCTCATTGGCGGACGGGGGTTACCCGTCGGCGGGCCGAAGCCGGTTGTCCTCGCCTCTCGGGAGCCGCTGACGCGACCAGGCCTTCAGAAGTTCCTGACGACCGAGAATGCTCGGTCCAGGCAGCCGCGGATGTCGGCCTTGCCGCGCGCCTCGGTCCACTCGTCGATGCCGCAGGTGAACGCCGCCAGCGCCGCGGCCACGGTGACCCGGGCCGTGAGGTCCCGGGTGGGCCCCGGGGGCAGGCGCTTCGCCAGCACCTTGGCCAGCTCTCGCTCCCAGACGGACGCTTCTCGTAGCTCTTTCCGACCAGCGCGGGCGTCGCCTCGGCGAGCCGGGTCATGGTGAGCGCCCACTTGGGGTTGTCGTCGTAGTGGTGCAGGAGTGACAGCAGCGTCTGGGCGCCTCGCCCTTGGGCCGGGGCGCCGGTCGGAATCCGCTGGCTGCCTCGCCCGAGAAGGTCGCGCGTCGAAGGCTCGCCATCGCCGAGAAGGCAAGGCCGCGAAGATGGCCCTCTACGGTCTGAACCGGCGGAAGGATCGCCGGCCGCCCGTGGCCGTGGCGGCGTCGTCTTAAGTGGAGCACCCCATCGCGCCCTCCGCCGTGAGGGTAACGCGCATTTCGACCGGGCCGACTTCTCCGGCTTCGGCCCGGTCGCATCGTTCCAGGGTAGCGAACGCTGCAAAAACGGGGGACAAGCGATGGCGAATCAGAAACGGCCAAACATCGTTTTCATCATGGGCGACGACATTGGGTGGTTCAACATCGGCGCCTACCACAACGGCATGATGGCGGGCCGCACGCCTCATATCGATCGGATGGCCGCCGAGGGCATGCGCTTCACTGACTACTATGCCGAGGCGAGCTGCACCGCCGGCCGCGCGAACTTCATCACCGGCCAGCTGCCCATCCGCACGGGGCTGACCACCGTCGGCCAGGCCGGCGCCAAGACCGGCATGCCCGCCGAGGCGCCCACCATCGCGTCGGCGCTGAAGGAGCAGGGATACGCCACCGGACAGTTCGGAAAGAACCACCTGGGCGATCGCAACGAGTACCTGCCCACGCTGCACGGCTTCGACGAGTTCTTCGGCTACCTCTACCACCTCGACGCGATGGAGGACCCGGCGCACCCGAACTATCCGCCCGCCCTCAAGGACAAGGTCGGGCCGCGGAACATGCTCCACAGCTACGCGATCGACATCGACGACCCGCACGTCGACCCGCGGTGGGGCAAGGTCGGCAAGCAGCGCATCGACGATGCGGGCGAGCTGTACCCGAAGCGGATGGAGACGGTCGACGACGAGATCCTGGGCGCAGCCTTCAACTTCATCCAGCACGCCCGCAACGAGAACAAGCCGTTCTTCTGCTACCTCAACCCGACGCGCATGCACGTCGTGACACACCTCTCGGAGAAGTACGAGAAGATGCGCACGCCCGAGAACGGCTGGAGCGTGTACGAGGCTGGCATGGCGCAGCTCGATGACATCGTGGGGGCCGTGTTCCAGAAGCTGAAGGATCTGGGCATCGACGACGAGACGATCGTGGTCTTCACGACCGACAACGGCGCCGAGAGCTTCACCTGGCCTGACGGCGGACAGACGCCGTTCGCCGGCGCCAAGGGGACCGTTCTCGAGGGCGGCTTCCGGGTGCCGTGCATCGTGCGCTGGCCGGGCCAGGTGCCGGCCGGCAAGGTCGAGAACTCGATCATGTCGGGCCTCGACTGGTTCCCGACCCTCCTGGCGGCCGCCGGGCGGCCCACCATCGTCGAGGACCTCAAGCAGGGTGCGCGCCTCAACGGGCGCAACTACCGGGCCCACCTGGACGGCTACAACCAGCTGGACTTCCTGGCCGGCAAAGGGCCGTCCCAGCGACGCGAGATCTTCTACTTCGCGGAAGGCACGCTGGGAGCCGTGCGGATCAACGACTACAAGTACCGCTTCGTCGATCAGCCGAACGGCTGGTTCGGCGGCACGGTGAAGGTCGATATTCCCATGCTGACGAATCTTCGCCTCGATCCGTTCGAGCGAACGGGGCTAGGGCAGTCGATCGCCAACTACAACTGGTTCGCCTATGAATTCTGGCGCTTCGTCTTCGTTCAGGAGGTCGTCGCCAAGTTCGGCCAGTCCTTCATCGACTACCCGCCCCTGCAGCCCCCCGCCAGCTTCAACCTGGAAGCCATCAAGGCGCAGGTCGGAAAGGCCATGAAGTCCCACCACGGCGCCTGACCGCCGGGAACCTGCCGAACGCCATCGGCCGGCGACGCCGGAGCTACGGGCCGATGATCGGGTTGATCGTGGCGCTGTCGACGTACTGATCGAAGCGGACGATCTTGCCGTCGGAGATCTCGAGAACGTGGGTGACGGCCGCGCGCACGCTCTCGCCGGTCGCCTTGCCCTTGGCGACGTAGTGTCCCTGCATGACGACCACGTTCCCGGCGTCGATCAGCCGCTCGACGTCAATCGAGAACGACTCGAAGTCGGCCTGGATCCTCGCGAAGACCTTCTCGAGGACGGCCTGCGGGCTGCGGTAGACGCCGCCGTACTTGAAGCCGGCGGTCTCGGTCCACCGGATCTGGGGATGCATCGAGCCGAGCACTGTCGGGACATCTCCGGCGCCGAACGCTGCGTAGACGCCGCTCACCAAGTCCGCGTTACTCATGGTCATTTGCTTGCCTCCATGAGAAAGGCGTTCGTTCCCTGGGACGCTGCGGTTCGTTCGGAACGAACGACCCCGGATCAGGTCGTCCAGGCGACGTTGGTGCGCGGCTCGTAGCAGCACGAGACGCCGGTCGCGACCGACTCGTCCAGGTGCGTCGCCAGCTCCGGAAGGGCGGTCGAGAGATAGGTGATGGCGTGGCGGATCGTTCGCGTCACGTTGAGGCGCGCCTTCTCCGCTGGCGAGCCGGTTCGCCGTGGCTTCCCGCCCAGGCCCGTCGCCCGCGCGATCTCCTTGAGCAGCGCCTCGCGCTCGCTGCTGCGCCTGGCGTGCCCTTCGACGTCATGCCTGGCCTCGGCCTCGTCCAGCTCCCCGTCCAGATCGGCCAGTCGCTTTCGGTACTGCCGGAGGGCCTCGCGATCCAGCATGGGTCCCGCGTCGCCGACCGGGATCGGATCTTCGCTGCGTGCGGCGACGAACGAGAGGGCGAGCACGGGCGCGCGCGGGCGTGAGACGAGCTCACGCAGGTGCCACAGCCCCTTCATGTCCGGCACGTGGACGCTGGAGCCGTTGAAGGCGACGTGCCAGACGCCGCCCTCCGGTCGCAGGGTCGCGTTCGCGGTGGGTTCGGCGCGCGACGTCTGGGCCAGCAGGTCCGCGATCTGCCGGGCGGTCGCTTCGTCGCGGAGATCGTGGGCGATCGGCAGGGCTTCTCGCAAGAGCTTCGACGCCGTGGAGAGCTGGCCCTGTTTGGCCGTCACGCGGGCCAGCGCGAGCAGGTTCCGTGGCATCGAGCCGTGGATGGTGCCCACGTTGACCGCGTTGATCTCTCGCCGGCATCGCAGCGCGCGTTCCCAGTACCTCTGAGACACGTCCAGAACCGCCCGCTCTTCCCAGATGGTCCCGAGCGTGTTGCAGGTGACCATCTCTCCAACGAAGAGACCGCGCCGGCGACAGAGCTCGGCGCACTCGGTGAACAGCGCGAGGGCGGCGTCCGCGTCACCGTCGGCGCGCCTCGCGTTCGCCACGTTCCACATACAGAACCCCTCCGGGAACGCCCCGCACGCGCGCGGGTGACGGCGCACGATGGCGATCCCTGCCTCGGTGCGAGCCACGGCGGACCTGGTGTCGCCATTGAAGACGTCGCACTCGCCTCGAAGGCACAGCAGCATTCCCAGAATCGGCGGCGGCTCGTTCACATTCGCAAGCAGCTCGATCCCGACGTCGATCGACCTGGCGGCCGCCCGCCAGTCCTCGGTGTCCTGCGCGATCAGGAAGCCATGGCCGAACCGAGCGGTGGCCCGGAGCTCGGGCGGCGCATCCGGCGCCGCGGCCAGCGCCTGCTCGATCCAGCCGATGCCTTCGCGCAGCCTGCCTCGTACCCACCAGTACGGGGCCAGCGCGCCCACGAGCGAAAGCGCAGCCTGGGGATCGATCACCAGAAGGCGGGCGAGCGCGACGCGCAGATTGTCCTCGACGCGCGCGATCGCGTCGAGGTGCGGCCGATCGGACTCGGTCATCAGCCCAAGGCAGGCCTGAAGCGCGACACCCTGGTAGAAGCGCGCGTGACGTTCACGGGCGGCGTCGATCTCGCCGGCCGCGACCAGTTGCTCGACGGAATACTGCCGGATGGTCTCGAGCAGTTGATACCCGCCGCCGTCGGCGAGCTTCAGCAGCAGCGACTTCTCGACCAGCCTGGCCGTGAGATCGGCGACGCGCGCGGCCGTCTGGCCGTCGATCGCGCAGACGTCCTTGATCGCGCCCAGATCGAACCTGCCGGCGAACACGCCCAGGCGACGGAGCAGGCGCCGCTCTTCCTCGGTGAGGAGGGCGTCGCTCCATTCCACCGTGGCGCGGAGCGAGCGCTGGGCCCCGTCGGCGCGCCGCGCGGACTGCGGAAGCAGCGTGAAGAGGTCGTCGAGATGCGAGGCGATGTCCTCCGGATCGAGGGCGGCCACGCGCGCCGCGGCGAGCTCGATCGCCAGCGGGAGCCCGTCGACGCGCCGGCAGATCTCTCCGACCAGACGGCAGGCGCGCTCGCCGTCCAGCGCTCCGCGCGCGCGCGCGCCGGCGCGCTCCCGGAACAATTGAACCGCGCTGCTCGCCGCGACCTCCTCGAGGCTCCCGCCCGGACCAACCACCGCCAGCGGAGCCAGCCTGTAGGTCACCTCGCCGTCGATCCACAGCGGCTCCCGGCTCGTCGCCAGAACGCGAAGGCGCGGGAGTCGCGCCGCCAGCACCGAGACCAGATCGGCCACGGCGGTCACCACGTGCTCGCAGTTGTCGATCATCAGCAGGACATCGCGTTCGGTGAGCCAGCCCGTGAGCGCGTCTTCGGTGGACTGCCCACCCGACCGCGGCAACCCGAGCTGCACGGCCACCTCGCCCGCAACCAGGTCCGGCGACCGCAACGAGCTGAGCCAAACGACGGTCACGCCGTCAGGAAAGTCCCGTGAACAAGCCGCCGCCACCGCGATCGCCAGCGCCGTCTTGCCCACGCCGCCAGGTCCCACCAGGGTCGTCACCGGAGCCGAAGCCAGGCTCTCGCTGACCTCCCTGATCTCGCTCTCCCGGCCCACCAGCCGCCGCGGGCGCAAGAGCGCCGGGCTCGGCTTCACCTCAATGGCGCCCATCCCCTCGGCGATGCTCACGCGCCACTATCGCCCAACTGCCAGGGTGAGGAAACCAGCGAATTCCGTGGAACTGAACGGGATCGAACCGTCGGCCTCCTGACTGCCATTCCGTCGAGTTGCTGGTGGTGACGGGTTGCGACGCGCTGAATTCCATGCGCGGCAGGGAGCGGCTCTTCTGAGGTGCCTCGGCCGCGCCCGCAGCGGCTGGGGCCAGTACGGGGCGGGAACGGAGCGGTCATCGAACCGGACATTCATGCGGCCATCGTCCTGTGCTAATGCACATAACTAATTGATATTTAACGATTTATACGACTATGGTCTCCGGACATGGAAGCGGTCGTTGAGGCGGTCGACAGGGGCGAATCCACCTCTGCGATGAACTGCTACTACTCGAACCTCATCGAGGGACACGATACACACCCGGTCGACATCGAACGGGCGCTCAGGGACGACTACAGCGAGGACCGGACAGCGCGACCTTCAGATCGAAGCCAGGGCGCACATGGCCGTGCAGCAGCGGATCGATGAGGGCGGCTTGTCGGTAACCCAGGCCTCGCGCGCAACGTCCAGCGATACAAGACCCTGCTCGCCAGCTGCGATTCGACTCGCCGGAACGATCTCGACGGGCGTGGGGCGCTCAGCGAGGAAGGCTCGCCGAGTTCACGCGTTTCTTCCTCACTGTCTGCATCGATCAGGTGGACTCCATGGAGAGCCTGGTCCAGCCCGACCGCCTGCGCGGGCGCGCGTTCTGGTCTGGGTTGCAGAGGAAGTCCGAGCGGGTGAACTGCCCGCGCAGGCGGGGCGGGTGAGGGATACCCGGTACGTGTTCGTTCCAGTGTCGCGCGAGCGGTTCTTTGGATTCGCCGAGGTGGTCGTCCTGGGTGAGGCGATCCAAATGGCGACTCTAGAACGTGCTCTTGCCGATGCGACCGGCCACGTTACGCTGGCGGCCTCGCGGAGGTCTCGCGAATGGTGTCCCGAGCAGGAGGGAAGATCTCCTGGGACGCAATGTTGAACGTGCTCGGGCGCTGGAATGAGTCAGCGCTCGTCCAACGGCTCGGGTACCTGCTCGACCTGCACGGAGTCGCAGTTCCGCCCGATCGGCGGGCGGCCTTGATCGGGTCAGGGCAAAGGCGTCCCGCTTGGTTCATGCGGCGTGACGTCGGCTGAGGACTCTATCGGCGAACTCGCGACCGGCATCGGTGATGTCATGGCCGCGCCCAAGAGTAGAGCGGCCGAGCGGCTTGAGGAAGCGACGCTCAACGAGGCGATTGATCCAGTAAGGTTCGACGTCTCCCAGATAGCTCGGCCCGTCGCGATCGCCGAACCGGTCCAAGATTTTCGCGAGCGCTACGTCTTCGGCGTCCACACGCTTCTGGAGCTTTCTCGGACGCATCAAGACTCGCAGCCCCTTTTCAGTCGCGGAGCTACCGGCCAAACGGTCGAGGAGAACCTGCTGGAGGACCGCGTAGGTGGCTCGGTCGACCGGGGTCTTGCCCGATTCCCAACGAGAGACCGTCTCAGGTCGAACCCCGAGTAGGTCGGCGAATTGCTTGGCCTGAAGGCCCGTTACCTTCCTCATGAACTTCAGCGCCTCGGGTACCTGTAGCGCCGCGTTCGCGATGGTGATCGCCGTGGCCAGCTCGAACCGAGCTAGGTCATCACTCGCGTAGTACTTCATGCCGCACGAGGTGCATTCTCTGGCCGGGATCGCAGACTGGAACTCGTGGCCAGCGATGTGCCGCGACACGATCGCCGAGGTTTGCTTGAACCGATTGTTTCCGCAGTTGACGCACGTGAATGCCATTGATCACCTCATGCAAAGAGAGTCACGACGACGACGTCATCGACCAGCGCCACCACGCAGGTAAGACCACCACCAAACGCGCGCCACGTTCCATCGGCCTGCGCGGCGAACGACCTGGCTCGCGCGATCACGATGCTCACGCTCTCCACTGTCTCACCGAGCGAGTCCATTTGTCGTATGCATGGTCCGTGAACACGAGGGCGCGAGCACGGGCGGCTCCCTTGATGCGCCGGATCGCCTCGGCTCGCCTCACAAGCAGAGCCTGTCGTGTACTTGACTAATTGTCAAGTCAGCGGAGATCATGAGTTCGTGTCAGGCGTCGTCCCACGGACGGCGAGTCGCGGCCGAGGATGGGGTAATCCGGGACCTGCGCGGGGACTTCCGCTGTGTCGGCACGATGCGAAGGGCTTTGTTGGCGCCGCGTGCGAGGCCGACGGGCGGCACGCGCTCGCCTGCGCCGTCCACGAAGAGCCCCCGGCGCCACGCGACTGCTCGCGATCGGCTCAGGCCGCCGACCGCTGAGCTGAGTGGTGCTCGCGCCAGCGGGCCATCATCGCGACGAGGTCGAGCTCCTCGTGGTGCGGGCGCCCGGGCAGGACGCCGGCGACCGCGACGCCGTGCATGCCCACAGCGCCTTGGGCGCGCTCCTGGGTGCTCGGCACACGCGAAGCTGCGCTCGCTCGGCCCGCCAAGGCGATCGAGCTCGCGAATGCTGGCGAGCCCGGGGCCGTGGCAGCGCTGGTCGCGTTGCTGATGGGGATGCGGGCGAACGAGATAGTGAGTCGGGTGGTGCGCGATCTGGATGACGAGGGGCGGTTGTTGTGGATCCCGGACTCGACGACCGAAGCCGGTAGGCGGACGCTTCAGGTCCCGGATCTCCTTCGAGCGCATCTAAGGGGCCTCGCGGAGGGGAAGCGGCCAGAGGCGGCGCTGTTCGGCCACCACTGGCGCGACTGGGTCAGGAAATGGGTCCTGCGGATCTGCGTCACCTCCGGTGTTCCATCGGTGACGGCGCACGCGATGCGGGGCCTGCACTCCACGCTCGCTCGAGCATGGGGCCTCGGCTCACGTCGTGGCGTCGTCACTCGGGCACGGGTCGATTTCGACGACGCTGTAGAGCTACGCGAAGCCGGAAGCGGTGGAGGGGGCGAAGCAGCGCCGCGTTCTCACCGTGCTGAACGGCGGGGGAATCGCCTCCTCAACCGCCTCCTAACTTGAAACGGATCACTGCGGATCCGTTTCAAACGCACGTTCAAGAAAATAAAGCTTAGGAATTCCGTGGAGCTGAACGGGATCGAACCGTCGGCCTCCTCAATGCCATTGAGGCGCTCTCCCAGCTGAGCTACAGCCCCGGAACCGGTTGCCCGGCGACCCCTAACTAGCAGTCTCGGGCGGGCAGGTCAATCACTGTCACCAGAACAGGCTTTCGAATCGGCGGGTGCCTCGCAGGTGGTCCCAGTCGTTGGCCAGGGACAGCTCGCGCAGCAGCTCGGCCGGGCGGGGGGGCGGCAGGCGCAGGACGAAGCTCTCGAGAGCGCGCAGGGCGGCCTGGTCCTCGTGCAGCGCGGCGGCGCAGGTGGCCAGGGCTACCGCGTTGGCGCTGTCGGCGCGGGCAGCCTCCGGGACGGCGGCGCGGGCCAGGCGGGCGGCGCGGGCGTCGCCGCCCACCGCCTCGGTCGCGCACAGCCACAGCTGAACCTGGGCGTTCCGGGCCGGCGGACCGTCGGGGTCCAGCGCCTCGCGCAGCCGCGCGCGGGCGCGGATGAACAGGGCCGGCGGCACCCTCCCCAGCGCCGCCCGGGTCGCCATCAGCTTCTCGCGCAGCAGCCGCCCCTCCTCGGTGGCTTGCCGGCGGCGAAAGGGCTCGCGCAGGGCGTCCGGGATCCGGCTGCCGAAGCTGGAGTTCTTGGCCCGCACGGCCAGCTCCTCGGACCGCGTGGCCTCGCGCTCGGCCTTCGCCGCCGCCAGATCCAGCCCGGGCGACGGTTCGCGCACCGCCTGGGCCGTCCACTCGTCGGCCGCCCGCTTGTACAGCGTCCGCGCGTCGTCCCAGCGGCCGTCGGCGTCGGCCTGGGCGGCGCGCTGGTACAGGTCGTTGGGGAAGGCGCGCTCGATCGGCGAGCCCACGTCCTCGGTCAGCACGATCGTCGCCAGCCGCCCGCGCGGCAACGTCACCGCTGTCGGGGGTGTCCCCGCGTCGGCGGCCAGCCACGCCGCCAGCCAGACGATTGGCAGCACACGCAGACGTTACCATCGCGAGCTTGACGACGTGTGTGGGTCATAGTACCGACGGGCATGCGGTCGATGGGGCTCGCGGCGTGCGCCTTGGCGCTCGTCGCTTGTCACGCAGCCGGCGGCGCCCCGCTCGCGACACCGGGGTTCGTGATGCCGACGGTGATCGAGCGCGCCGAGACGGCGCCCATCACGGCCGTTGCGGGCCAAGCGCCCTCCCTGTGGGCGATCGGCGCGCCCGGGTTGCGGCACTGGGACATCGCCAGCGGCGAGTGGGAGTTGGTGGGGGAGGCGCGGCTGGCCGGCAGCCGCCTGACGGCGCTGGCCGCAGACGAGGACGGCAACGCCTGGATCGCCGTCTCGGGTGACGTCGGGCGCTTCGCCGCGACGAAGAAGGGCGACTGGCGCTACGAGGACACCGGCGCGCCCGGCGACGTGAGCGCGCTGGCGCCCCGCGCGGCCTCCAAGGGTGGGGGCGCCTGGGCGGGGGGCTCGGGCGGGCTGTTCCGCTACGACGGACACCGCTGGCTGGTGGTGGACGGGCTGGACGGCGCCGCGATCACCTGGCTTCACATCGACGAAGACGGCCAGGGGGTGTGGGGGACCGCGCACGGTCTGGGGCTCTTTCACGCCACCGACCAGGGGGCGGCGGTGGTCGCCGGCGGCCAGGTGGTGACGGCAACAGAGGTGGTCGGCTTCGCGCGCACGGTGATCGGCACGCGCGTCCTGGCCGGCAACTTCGGCGCGCAGGGGCGCCTCTACATCGTCCTCATGGACGGGACGACCGAGCTGCTCGCGCCACCGGGGATCGGCGTGCGCGGCCTGGTCGAGCGCAAAGGTGACGCCGTCCTGATCGCCGGACCGAAGGGCGCCGAGCGCGCCTACCGCCTGCAACCGCTGGCGCCGGGTGAGCCCCTGCCGTCGGGCGCGCTCCGGTTCGCGTCCGCCGCGGCCGGCGAGCACGAGCGCTGGGCCGCCGTGCCGATCGTCCTGGCGCTGCCGCCGGGCGTGACCGCGGCGACCACCGCGGGCGGCGAGATCTATTGCGGCACCGCCGAGCGCGGCGTGGCCAAGGCCGCGCCAGGGCGCCCCGAGTACCTGGAAGGCTCGGAGCTGGTCGGTGACGCCGAGCGCTTCTCGGTCGCCTGCCTGGCGCCCGACCGCTGCCTGGTCGTGACCGAGGCCGGGCAGGCCTGGAAGACCGACGGCGCGCGCTACGAGAAGACCAGCGTCGGCGAGACGCCGTCGGCGATGGTCCTGGGAGTCGTCTCGGACGCGCAGGGCGGCGCCTACGCGGTGTCGTCGGAGCCGCCCTGGCGATTCCTGACGATCACCCGCCACGGTCGGACCGGCGACGCCTGGCAGCCGGCCGGTCGGGTCGCCATCGACCTGCCGCCGCACACGACACCCGTGCTGTCCTTCCTGGCGATCTCCCCGGCCGGCACGATGTGGGGCGGCCTGCGCGCCTCCAGCGACAGCGGAGACGACGTCGGGTACGGCGCGATCGAGCTGGAGCTGCAGACGGGGATCAGCGTCCAGCACCGCCCGCGGCGCCCCGGGGTGGCGGCGCCGGTCGAGTCGTTGCCGCTGCCGGCCGATCTGGAAGACGTGCTGTTCGACGGCGGGGCGACCTGGTTCGCCTCGCTGTCCGGGGTTTCCCGATTTCAGCAGGGGCAGCTCGAGAGCTGGGGCGAGGGCGAGGGGTTGCCCAGCGAGCTGGTCTGGGGCGTCGTCCGCGGCGCTGACGGTGCGGTGGTGGCCGCAACGTCCGAGGGGCTGGCGCGGTTCGACGGGCACGCCTTCCACCCGTTCGGGGGCGAGCATTTCGCCGTGCACGGCCTGGCGATCGACGGGGCGGGCACGCTGTGGGCCGGCACCAACAAGGGGCTCCGGCCCGTGCCGGCCGCGGACGCTGCGCATGCCCGTCTGGACGCCGAGCCCGAGGTCGTCGACGGCAGCCTCCGGGATTTGACGCGCGACGCTTTCGGACGCGTCTGGGCGCTGACCGCCAACGCCGTCGCCGTGGTGACGCCGTCGCCCGCGCCTGGTCGAGGGGAGACCAAACTAAACGCCGGGCGAGGTCCGTGATATGGTGCCGGCGTGACCACGCATGAGGGCGGTCGTCCGTCGGAGCCCGTCATCCCGGACGTGCTGCCGTTGTTGCCGATCCGCGACCTGGTCGTCTTCCCTTACATGATTGTCCCGCTGCGCGTGACGCGGCCGGTCTCCATGGAGGCCGTCGCCAAGGCGCTGGAGATGGACGATCGTCTCTGCTTCCTGGTCGCGCAGCGCGACCCGTCGCAGGACGAGCCGTCGCCCCAGGGCTTTTACCGCGCCGGCACCATCGGGATGATCATGCGGATGCGCAAGCTCTCCGAGGGGGGGCTGAAGGTCCTGGTGCAGGGGCTCTGCCGGGCGCGCATCCAGCGCTTCGTCTCCGAGCACCCGTGCTACCGGGTGCGGCTGGACCGCAGCGACGACCGCCCGCCGGCGCGCTCGCTGGGCGTCGAGGCGCTGCTCCGGTCGGTGCGCGGCAACATCGACAAGCTGTCCGGGCTGGGCAAGACGGTCCAGCCAGAGCTGTCGATGGTGGTCCAGAGCGTCGACGATCCGGGGCGCATGGCCGACCTGGTCGCGTCGCACCTGACGCTGAAGGTCCCCGAGGCGCAGGAGCTGCTCGAGCTGGACGAGTCGGTGCAGCGCCTGACGCGCGTCAACCAGACGCTGGAGAAGGAGATCGGGATTCTGGAGGTGCAGTCGCAGATCCAGAACCGCGCGCGCGAGGAGATGTCCAAGACACAGCGCGACTACTACCTGCGTGAGCAGCTGCGCCAGATCAAGCACGAGCTGGGCGACGGCGACGTGCACGGCGAGGAGATGGACGAGCTGCGCTCCAAGGTGGCGCGCGCGGCGCTGCCCGAGGAGGCGCGCGTCGAGGCGGACAAGCAGGTGCGCCGGCTGGACCAGATGCACGCCGAGAGCGCCGAGGCCGGCGTGCTGCGCACCTACATCGAGTGGCTGATCGAGCTCCCCTGGAGCGTCTCGAGCGAAGACAACCTGGACCTGGAGGCGGCGCGCCGCATCCTGGACGAGGACCACTACGATCTCGAGCAGGTCAAGGACCGCATCCTCGACTACCTGGCGGTGCGCAAGCTGCGCGGCGGCTCGCACGGGCCGATCCTCTGCTTCCTGGGACCGCCCGGCGTCGGCAAGACGTCGCTGGGGCGCTCGATCGCGCGCGCGCTGGGTCGGAAGTTCGTGCGCATCTCGCTGGGCGGCGTGCGCGACGAGGCCGAGATCCGCGGCCACCGCCGCACGTACGTGGGCGCGCTGCCCGGCCGCCTCATCCAGGCGATGAAGCAGGCCGGCACGAACAACCCGGTCCTGCTGCTGGACGAGGTCGACAAGCTGGGCTCGGACGTGCGCGGCGATCCGTCGGCGGCGCTGCTCGAGGTGCTGGACCCCGAGCAGAACCACAACTTCCGCGACCACTACCTGGGCGTCTCGTTCGACCTTTCCAAGGTCATGTTCATCGCGACGGCGAACCTGCCCGAGACGATCCCGCCGCCGCTGCGCGATCGCATGGAGACGCTGCACCTGTCCGGCTACGCCGAAGAAGAGAAGCTGGCGATCGCCGAGCGCTACATCATCCCCAAGCAGGTCTCCGAGGCCGGGCTGACCACCAACGAGATCGTCATCAGCCGCGACGTCACGCGCCGGATGATCAGCGAGTACACGCGCGAGTCCGGGCTGCGCGGCCTGGAGAAGCTGATCGCGCATCTGGCCCGGCGGGTCGCCCGCCGCGTCGTCGAGGACGCGGCTCGTGCCGCCACCACCGGAACCGCGCCGGCGCCCCGCGCCGCCGTGATCGGCGCCGAGGAGCTGCCGACGTATCTGGGTCCGCCCCGCTTTCTGCCCGAGGAATATCGTCGCGACGCCGAGGTCGGGACGGTCAACGGCCTGGCCTGGACCCCCTACGGCGGTGAGATGCTGCACGTCGAAGCGCAGACCATGGCCGGCAAGGGGTCGTTGATCCTGACCGGGCAGCTGGGCGACGTCATGAAAGAGTCGGCCCAGGCCGCGCTGTCGTTCGCGCGCGCGCACGCGCTGGCGCTGGGGCTGAGCGGCGAGTTCTACGCCGGGCGCGAGATCCACATCCACGTGCCGGCGGGGGGCGTTCCCAAGGACGGCCCTTCGGCCGGCGTCACCATGGCCTGCGCCCTGGTGTCGTTGATCTCGGGCATCCCCGTGCGGCACGACGTCGCCATGACCGGCGAGCTCACCCTGCGCGGCAAAGTGCTGCCGATCGGCGGCCTGAAAGAGAAGCTGCTGGCGGCGGCGCGCGCCGGCATCACGACGGTCATCATCCCGTTCGCCAACGCCCACGAGCTGTCCGAGATCCCCGCCTACGTCACCTCGAAGCTGACCCTACGCCCGGTCCGGACGATGGAAGAGGTGCTCGAGATAGCGCTGTCACGCCCGCTGGCGAAGAAGCCGCCGGCGCCGACCAAGACCGGCCGCGCCGCGAGCCGCAAGGTGTCCTCACGCCCCGGGATGGCGTGAGTCCCAGCACGACCACGACCACGCCGACGTGATCGTGGACCCGGGGTCTGTTTTCACGACACCCGGCGGGTCAGGGTGATCAGCGGCGGGGGCGTGCCGACCTCTTGGTGTTCGGGCGGCTTCGGATACAGGTGCGAGGGGACGACGTTGCCCAGGGCGGCGAGCATGGTCTGGCGGAGGGTCGGGTGCTTGCGCTCCATGTCGGCCAGAAGCGCCTTCATCTGCTTGCGCTGGGCGTCTTCCTGGGAGCCGCACAGCTTGCAAGGCAGGAGCGGGAAGCCGCGCTCGGCCGCCAGCGCGGCCAGATCGGCCTCGGCGGCGTAGGCCAGAGGGCGAATCACCTCGAAGCGCCCGTCGTCGGTGCGCAGCTTGGGCGGCATCGAGGCCAGCTTGCCCCCGAAGAACAGGTTCAGCAGCAGGGTCTCGAGGGCGTCGTCGCGGTGGTGGCCGAGGGCGACCTTGTTGCAGCCCAGCTCCTCGGCTGCGCGATAAAGAATCCCTCGCCGCAGGCGGGAGCAGAGCGAGCAGTACGTTTTGCCGTCGGGGATCTTGTCGGTGACGATGGCGTAGGTGTTCTCATGTAGGATCTTGTGCGGCACGCCTTCGTTTTCCAGCCAGCGACGCAGCGGCTCTCCGTCGTATCCAGGCTGCCCCTGGTCGAGGTGCACGGCCACGAGCTGAAAGGCGATCGGCGCCCGCGACTGCATCGCGCGCAGCAGCACCAGGAGGCCGTAACTATCTTTGCCTCCAGACATGGCCACCAGGATCCGATCTCCGTCCTCGATGAGGCGGTGATCGCCGATGGCGCGACCCACGTCGCGTAACAGACGGCGTTCCATATTCATGAGCGGGTTGGGAGGGCATGCTACCTTTTTCCAGAGCGCGCAACGTCCCCGATGTACCAAGCAGCACACACCAGGCGAGCCAGGCGGCGGGGGGCCGGGTGGTCGGTCGCGCTCCTGGCTTCGGTGGGGGCGCACGCCGTCCTGGTCCTGGTGCTGGGCGTGTGCGGGCGGGCCGCCCTGACCAGGGGGCCTGCCGTGGCGCCCCCCGAGGCGGCGCTGGCGGCCCTGACCCCCATCGTCCTGCCGATCGAGGTGGCCACCCCCGAGCAGGCCGCCGTCGCCGCGCTGATCGACGAGGCGCCGGTCGTGGACCGTCCGCTCGACGCGCTGCCCGGCGACCGTGACAACCCCGTCGACCGGACCCGGGCCCCGGCCGAAGGGGACGGGCGCGACAGGGCGGCTCCGGCCCCGGATCGCGGGATTGCCGGAGGGGCGCCGCTGGCCCATGCATACCGTCTGGACACCTCCGTCCTGCACGCCCGGCTGACGGACGGCGCGCCGGAGAACCAGCCTTCGCGTCTCCGGACCGCCCATCATCGGTCGTCGCCGCAGGCCATGCGGCGCGAGCCGCGCGTCGGGATCGGCGACTCGGCCCACACGGTTTCGCCGACCCGGGCGCCGGTGTCGGCGGCCCAGACCGAGGCGGCCGCGCTGGCCACCGGGGGCGAGCCGGCGGGCGCGGGCGCTTCCGAGGCCTCGGCGCCGGCCGAACCGGCGCCTTCGACGGCGCCGCTGGCCGACAAGGAGACGCCGGCTCACGCGGTCGGTCCGCTGGACGCCGAGGCGGGGGCCCGCCGATTCGACGTCCAGCGCCCCGGCGCCGCCGCCGACCAGCAGACCCAGCGTACGGCGTCGACGGAGATGCATCCGGGAATCACCGACTTCTCGCGGCCGTCGGCGCCCGCGCCCATCGCGGCGCCGACCGGACGGGGCCCGTCGGACATGCCTGGCGCGGTGGCGCGGCGTAGCGCCGGCACGGCGCCGGCGGAGCTGGGCGTCCCGTCGCCCCAGGAAGAGTCGTCTGTCATAGACGAGCGCACCCAGGACCGGCGGTACCAGCGCTACTACCAGGAGATCTCGCAGCGCGTCGCGCGGGTCCGGGAGTTCCCCAAGTCGCTGGCGCTCCGGCTGGAGCAGGGGGAGACGATCGTCCAGTTCGTGGTGGGGGTCGATGGCCAGCTTCGCGACGGCCCCCGCGTCGTGAAGTCCTCGGGTTTCAGCGAGTTCGACTCGGCGGCGATCCGGGCGGTCAAGCGCGCTGCGCCGTTTCCGCCCATGCCGGATCCGTCCAAAGCCCGCCCGGTTCCGGTTTCCTTGCGGCAGATCTTCGACAATCCGGTGATCCGCTAGCCTCTAAATCCAGAGAATTCCCGCGCGGCAAGCGCTACATTTGTCACGCTGGGAAGAGGCTGCATGCGCGTGATCAGCCAGTCCACGAAGCATCCATCTGCGCGCCGGCCGGCGCGGCGGATCGGCTTCTGGATCATCGTCGCGCTGCTGGTGCACGCCGAGGCGGTGCTGGTGATCGGCCTGGGGCTGTACGCGTTTGCGCCCCGCAACGACGATCTGGCTCGCACGCTGAACGCCGGCGAGGGTCCATCCATCGTCGTCGGGATGGTCGACGAGGAAGCCGCGCGCGAGATCATCGCCGACCTGGAGAAGCAGCAGGAGGAGCACCAGAAGGAGGAGGCTCGCAAGGAAGAGGAGTCCCTTCACCCGCCCGGTCAGGTCGTCGACGTCCCCGCGCCGCGCGAGGAGGTCCGCCCCGATCACTCCCGCTTCGTGTCCGAGCACGACACCAGCGTCGAGCACGAGACCAAGAAATATGGCCGCTTCGAGGACAACTCCCGGCAAGGGGAGCGGACCGGCAACGCCACGACTTCGCAGCCGGCGGCGCCCAAGGGCGACGGGCGCCTCGCGATGCGGACGCCCGATCTCGGGCGCGCGCTGCGCAACGGACTGCCGGGCGCGCCCACGCACGGCGGGCAACCGGGGACGACCTACGGCGCGCCGGATCCGGGCGATCCAGAGGAAGGGGGGATGTTCTCGCCGCAGGGGTCGAACATGGCCCGGCGCACCGGGGGCGCCACGCGGGGCGGGCTGGGTCCTTCACTGATGCCGACCGAGCAACAGCTGGCGCGCGCGATCGGCGGCGGGACGCAGGACGCGCTGGCCAACGTCGACGACGGCGAGGAGACGGCGCTGAACTCGAAGAAGTGGCGCTTCGCCTCGTTCTTCAACCGCGTCAAGCGCCAGGTGGCCGAACACTGGCACCCCGACGAGGCGTACCGCCAGCGCGATCCGACCGGCATGATCTACGGCCGCAAGAATCGCTACACGGAGCTGCGCATCCAGCTGAAGCCCGACGGGCACCTGCAGAACGTCGCGGTGTTTCAGCCCAGCGGCCTCGACTTCCTGGATGACGAGGCGATGGCCGCGTTCAGGCAGGCTGCGCCGTTTCCCAACCCGCCGCGTCAGCTGGTCGAGGCGAACGGCACCATCAACTTCGGGTTCGGCTTCCTCTTCGATCTCAACGGCCCCCCGGAGATGCGCTGGTTCAAGTACTGACGCGGTCTCTCGCTGAACGGCTCGAGCAGCGTAATCTGCTGGCTTAGGGCCTTCTTCGCTGTTGTCCAGATCTGGATTACGGCGTTTCCTCTTGTTTGGCCGGTCCTCATGGCCAGCTTGGTGGTTGGAGGAATCACGATGAGGTCGAAGGGTGGTTGGTTGAGGGCGTCGCTGCTGAGCGGGAGTTTGCTCTTTGGCGGTGGTGCGCTGGCGCTGGCGGCGGCCGGGGACATTTCGCCGGCCGCGGCGACGTCACCCGTGCTGGACCCGATGGCGCCGTCGAGCCTCCTGGCGGGACCGTCTTTGCACGAGACGGGCCGCGTGGGCGTCATGCCCGAGAGCTCGGCGCCGCCGGAGGAGCTGAAGCCGGCGGCCACGCAGTGGGGCGCGGTGCAAGAGAAGTCGATCCAGCCGGTCGCGGCGGGGGTCGCCAACGCACCTCCGCCGCGCCCACCGGCCGGGACGATCGATCCGTTGCTGCTGAACCGCGAGGTGGCGGCCAATATCTCCAAGGTGGAGGATTGCCGCATCGAGGTGGCGCGCAACCGGCAGGTCCCGCCGGCTCAGGTGTCGGCCGAAACGCTGCTTCTGCGCTGGACGATCAAGCCGACGGGTGACGTCGCGGCTCGAGACGTGGTCGCGACGTCGCCGACCGACATCGACGTGATGACGTGCGCCAAGTCGGCGATGAGCCAGTGGCAGTTCAGTCCGCCGGACGGTGGATCGGTGGACATGGAGCGCACGGTCTCGTTCAAGCCCCTCTGACCCCACCCTAACCCTCCCCGCGGAGCGGGGAGGGACGGGAGGGGTCACGCATAGCTCTCCACCGGCGGACACGTGCAGAACAGCTTGCGGTCGCCCAAGACGTTGTTCAGGCGGCCGACCGGCGGCCAGAACTTCGAGGCCTGGACGAAGGGCAGCGGGAAGGCGGCGCGCGCGCGCGGGTAAGGGTGGGGCCACTCGGCGGCCAGCAGCGCGGCCGCGGTGTGCGGGGCGTTCTTCAGCAGGTTGTCCTGGCGCGGCGCCTCGCCCCGCTCGATCTCGGCGATCTCCTCGCGGATGGCGATCATCGCGTCGCAGAAGCGATCCAGCTCGCCCTTCGACTCGCTCTCGGTCGGCTCGATCATCAGCGTGCCGGCGATGGGGAACGACATCGTGGGGGCATGGAAGCCGTAGTCCATCAGGCGCTTGGCGACGTCGTCGACCTCGATGCCGGCCAGCTTCTTCAGGCCGCGCGCATCGACGATGCACTCGTGCGCGACCCGTCCGCGCTCGCCCTTGTAGACGACCGGGTAGTGCGGCGCCAGGCGGTGGGCGATGTAGTTCGCGTTCAGGATGGCCACCTTGGTCGCGCGCGTCAGCCCCTCGGCGCCCATCAAACGGATGTACGTCCAGGAGATGAGCAGGATGCTCGCGCTGCCCCAGGGCGCGGCCGACACGGCGCCCGCCGCGCCTTCTTCCTTCAGCGGGTGGCGTGGCAGGAACGGCGAAAGGTGCGCGGCGACGCAGATGGGGCCCATGCCCGGACCGCCGCCGCCGTGCGGGATGCAGAACGTCTTGTGCAGGTTGATGTGGCAGACGTCGGCGCCCATGTCGCCCGGCCGGCACAGCCCGACCTGGGCGTTCAGGTTGGCGCCGTCCATGTACACCTGCCCGCCGTGCTCGTGCACGATGGCGGTGACCTTGCGGATCGCCGCCTCGAACACGCCGTGCGTGGACGGGTAGGTGACCATCAACGCGGCCAGCTTGTCGCGGTGCTGGCGAGCCTTGGCCTCCAGGTCGGCCACGTCGATGTTGCCGTTGTCGTCGGTGGCCACCACGATCACGCGGTAACCGGCCATCACCGCCGACGCGGGGTTGGTGCCGTGCGCCGATTGCGGGATCAGGCAGACGTCGCGGTCGCCCTGGCCCCGGCTCTCGTGGTAGCCGCGGATCGCCAGCAGCCCGGCGTACTCGCCCTGTGAGCCGGCGTTGGGCTGCAGCGACGTCGCCGCGAACCCGGTGATGGCGCCCAGCATGCGCTCGAGGTCGGCGAAGATCTGGCGGTAACCCTCGGTCTGCTCGCGCGGGGCGAACGGGTGCAGCCGCCCCCACTCGGGCCAGGTCACCGGGATCATCTCGACCGTGGCGTTCAGCTTCATCGTGCACGAGCCGAGCGGGATCATCGCGCGCGTCAGCGACAGGTCCTTGGCCTCCAGCGCGCGCATGTAGCGCAGCATCTCGGTCTCGGAGTGATGGGTGTTGAACACGGGGTGCGTGAGGTAAGCGCTGCGGCGCGCCGCCTCCGGCGGCAAGGTGAGCGCCAGCTCGACCTCGCGCGCCAGCGCCTCGACCGAGAGGCTGCCGGCGCCGAAGGCGGCCCACAGCTGGGCGACGTCCGCCGGCGTGGTGGTCTCGTCCAGCGCCACCGTGATGGCCGTGGGGCCCAGGCGCCGCAGGTTCATCTTGCGGGCGGCGGCGGCCTGCAGCCAGCCGGTCACCTCGGCCTCGGTGCCGTCCACCCGGACCGTGTCGAAGAACTGGCGATGGCGCACCTTCCGGCCGCCGCGCTCCAGCCCGCGCGCCAGCACGGCGGCCAGCCCGGCGACGCGCTCGGCGATCGAACGCAGGCCGCGCGGCCCGTGGTAGACGGCGTACATCCCGGCCATCACGGCCAGCAGCACCTGCGCGGTGCAGATGTTGCTGGTGGCCTTCTCGCGGCGGATGTGCTGCTCGCGGGTCTGCAGCGCCATGCGCAGCGCGCGGTGGCCGTGCGCGTCCTCCGACACGCCGATCAGACGCCCGGGGAGCTTGCGGGTCCAGTCGGCGCGCGTCGCGAAGAAGGCGGCGTGCGGGCCGCCGTACCCCAGCGGGACGCCGAAGCGCTGCGCGCTGCCCACGGCCACGTCGGCGCCCAGCTCGCCGGGCGGCGTCAGCACGGTCAGCGCCAGCAGATCGGTCGCCATCGCGACCAGCGTGCCGGCGTCGTGCGCGCGCCGGCACAGCGGCGCCAGATCGGGCAGCGCCCCGTCGGTGGTCGGGTACTGCAGCAGCACGCCGAACGCCTTTTCGCGCGCGAAGTCGAACTGCTCGGGGTCGCCCACGCGCACCTCGATGCCCAGCGGGCGGGCGCGGGTGCGGACCACCTCGATGGTCTGCGGGTGGCAGCCCGAGGCGACCAGGAACACGCCGCCGCGGTCCAGCTCGGCGGTCAGCGGCGACAGCGCGTGCAGCATGTGCATCGCCTCGGCCGCCGCGGTGGCCTCATCCAGCAACGAGGCGTTGGCGACGGGGAGGCCGGTCAGGTCGGCCACCATCGTCTGGTAGTTGAGCAGCGCCTCCAGGCGCCCCTGCGAGATCTCGGCCTGGTAGGGGGTGTACTGCGTGTACCAGCCAGGGTTCTCCAGGATGTTGCGCTGGATGACTCCCGGCGTGAAGCAGTCGGCGTAACCCATCCCGATGAACGACTTCCAGATCTGGTTCCGCGCGGCCAGCCCGCGGAGCTCGGAGAGGATCTCGGCCTCACCGACCGGCGGCGGCAGGTCCAGCGTGCCGGTCAGGCGGATGTCGTCGGGGATGGTCTCGCCGATCAGCGCGTCCAGGCTGGCCACCCCCAGCGCCTGGAGCATCTCGGCCTCTTCGCGCTCATCCGGGCCGATGTGACGATCGACGAAGCGTTCAGAGGCGCTGAGTCTCACGCCCACGCGTTCATTCCCCCTGTTCGCGCACGAAGGCCTGGTAGGCGGAGGCGTCCAGCAGCCCCTCCAGCTCTTTGGGATCCGTGACCGCCACCTGGATCATCCACCCCTCGTCGTAGGGATCCTCGTTGACGTACTCGGGCGAGTCGGAGAGCGGCGAGTTCACCTTGACGATCTTGCCGGACAGCGGCGCGAACAGATCGGAGACCGCCTTGACCGACTCGACGGAGCCGAAGACCTCGGCCTGCTTCACCGTCTCGCCCTCCTTGGGCAGGTCGACCTGCGTGACGTCGCCCAGCTGCTCGACGGCGAACCGGGTCACGCCGATGGTGGCCAGCTTCTGGCCGTCCCGGTCTTCCAGGCGGGCCCACTCGTGGTCCTTCGTGTAGTAGAGGTCGTCGGGATATAGGGCGCTCATGCTCATGTTCCTCGCTTGTAGAACGGACCTTTGACGATCTCGGCGTCCACGCGTTTACCGCGGCAGTCGACCACGATGCGCGTCCCGGCGACGTCGAGCTCGGCGGGCAGATAACCGAGCCCGATGTTCTTCCCCAGCGTCGGAGCGGGCCCGCCCGACGTCGTGGTCCCCAGTGGTTGGCCGTCGGGCGCTTCGATGGGGTAATCATGCCGCGCGACGCCGCGGCCCACCATGACGAAGCCGGCCAGCCTCCGCGCGACGCCGGCGGCCTTCTGCGCGCGCAGCGCCTCGCGGCCGATGAAGTCGGCGCCGTCCAGCTTCACCGCCCAGCCCAGCCCGGCCTCGAGCGGCGAGGTGGTCTCGTCCAGGTCCTGGCCGTAGAGGGGCAATCGCGCCTCCAGCCGGAGCGTGTCGCGTGCGCCCAGCCCGACCGGCTTGCCGCCTGCGCCGGCCGCCGCCTCGACCAGCCGGTCCCAGAGCGCGGGCACGTCGCCGGAGGAGCAGAAGATCTCGAAGCCATCCTCGCCGGTATAGCCGGTTCGCGCGATCGAGGCGCGCACGCCGGCGACCTCGCAGTGGGGCACGAAGCCAAAACGCGCCAGGTCGGCCAGGGGCAGGGCGGTCAGCGGCTGCAGCGCCCGCTCCGCCGCCGGTCCCTGGAAGGCGACGAGCCCGGTCTGATCCGAGGCGTCGGCCACGTCGCACACGCTGCCTGCGTGCTGCAGGAACCAGGCGCGATCTTTCTCGAGGGTGGCGGCGTTCACGACGGTCAGAAAGTGGGTCGGGTTGATCTTGTACACGATCAGGTCGTCGACGATGCCGCCGTCTGGCTGGCAGACCAGCGTATACAGGGCGCGCCCGTCGGTGAGCTTGCCGAGGTCGTTGGTGATCAGGCGCTGCAGCGCTTCGCCCGCGCGCGGGCCGCGAAAGTGGATCTCGCCCATGTGGCAGACGTCGAACACGCCGACCGCGGTGCGCGTCGCGCGGTGCTCGTCGAGGATTCCCGAGCCGTAGCTGACCGGCATCGACCAGCCACCGAAATCGACCATCCGCGCGCCAAGGCGAAGGTGGGCGTCGTGGAGCGGGGTCTCTCGCATCGCGGCGACATCCTGGAAGAAAGGTCCTGTGAATTCAAGAAGGTGTTGGTTCTGCTGGCCAAATCGAAAGAAAGCCGGCGGATGAAGTAACTGAGAAAGGGAAGCGACGAAAGGATCTGGAAACATGCGATGCGGATACTGGGTCTCGTAAGGGGCCAGAAACGGGGGAGACCGGGCGCGGA
>DATJWP010000148.1:0-5070 GCA_035578045.1 Polyangia bacterium
GAACCCCAGGCTCGCCCGGACGGCGCGCCAGAATGCGGCCCCGGTCGTCGGGTGGACGACGTTCAGGCCGGTGCCGTGCTGGACGCCCAGCTCGCCCCCGGCGCAGCCGAGGGCCGTCCAGCGGCCCCGGGTCGGCGCGAAGCAACCCTCGAGGCCCCCGTATCCGAGCTGGAAGCTGCCCCCGGTGCCGTCCGGCCGGGTGGTGTCGCGCGGGGGAAGCCAGCCGCCGAATGCGTCCGCCCGTGTCGCGCCCCGTCCGGCGCCGACGCTCAGCGCGACGCCCAGCCCCACGCCCGGAAGCTCGCCCGCGTCGGCCGCCACCGACACCGAGGCCAGGCCGTACCAGGCCGGGCGGACGGCCGGCCGAGGGGGCGTGCGGACGATCGTTGCATCCGCCACCGGCGCCGGCGGCGGCGGGCTGGGTGGCGGCGGCGCCGCGGTCTCGGCCACGGCGCGGATCGAGACCGACATGGCCAGCGCCGCGGCCTCGCCCAGGTCGGCGCAGCTTCTGGCCTCCAGCTCTCGCACGTGTCGCGTCTCCGGCGCGCCCGGGCGGTGCTCGATCGACTCCAGCGTCGATCGCCAGCGGCCGTCACCCGTCGGGCGGATGGCGAGTCGAAAATCGACGTCGGGCACCTCGCCCAGCGGTCGGCCGACCAGATCCGCCACCTCCTGTCCCAGGGTCGTGGGATCGACGCAGGTGTCCGGCGCGTCCAGCACCAGACTCGCGGCGCGCGCAGCCTCCGTGCTGGCCACGAAGGCCAAGACCGCCATCCACACCCCGCAGGCTCGCATCGGTTGCATCTTAATGTGGGTGACCGCGTATCATTCCTTCGGTGGCTGGCCTCATCGGTGGCGTCATTCGCGCGCTGGGCCAGGCGCTCGTGCGCCTTTACTACCCGACGCGTGTGCTGGACGGCGCCGAGCGCATCCCGCTGGGCAAGCCGCTGATCTTCGTCCTCAACCACCCGAACGGGCTGCTGGATCCGCTGGTGCTGCGGGTCGTCACCGGCCGCCCGTCGCGGTTCTTGGCCAAGAGCTCGCTTTTTCGCAACCCTTTCGGTCGCCTGGCGATGGACGCGTTCGGCAGCCTCCCGGTCTACCGGCCTCACGAGTCGAGCGCCGCCGACGTCGCGCGCAACGAAGAAACCTTCGCCCGCTGTCGGGCCGAGCTGGCGTCCGGTGGCTTCCTGGCGCTGTTCCCGGAGGGGACGTCGCACTCCGACCCGCAGCTTCGCCCGTTGAAGACCGGCGCGGCGCGCATCGCCCTCTCCGCCGAGGCCGAGCGGGAGGGAGCCCTGGGCGTCACGATCATCCCCGCCGGGCTGGCCTACGATCGCAAGACGACCTTTCGCTCGTCGGTGCTGCTGGTGGTGGGGGAGCCGATCGCGGTCGCGCCGATGCTGGAGGACTATCGCCGCGACGAGCGCGCCACGGTGACCGCCCTGACCGACGAGATCGCGTCCCGCCTGGACGCCATCGTGCTGCAGGCGGAATCGCGTGACCTGCTGGCCGGGATCGCGCGCGTGGCGCGCTGGACCAGCGACCAGCCCGACGATCCGGCGGCCCGCCACCGCCGCGCGCGCGAGCTGGCCGCCGCCTACCAGCGGCTGCGCGAGCGCGATCCGGCGCGCGTCGACGCCGTGGTCGCCGAGGTGCGCGGTTACTGGTCGACGCTGCGGCGTCTGGGCGTCCGCGATCCCTGGGCGCTGGAGATGGGGGCGCCGCGCGCCGCCGCCGTCCTGGGCGCCGTGGGCAAGCTGGCGCTCGCCGCGCCGCTGGCGCTGGCCGGCGCGCTGATGGGGTGGGTCCCGTACCGCCTGTCCGGCACCGTCGCCCGACGGGTCACGAAGGACGAGGACATCCTGAGCACGGTCAAGCTGCTGGCCGGATCGCTGTTTCTGTTCGTGGGCTGGTCGCTCGAGGCGGCGCTGGTCGGGTGGTGGCGCGGCGCCGCCTGGGCGCTGCCGACCTTTGCGCTGGGCCTGGGCGGCGGATACGTCGCGCTGCGCTTCGAGGAGCTGTTGCATGACGGCCGGATCGCCTGGCGGGCGCTGTCGATGCGCGCGTTTCACTTCGGGACGGCGCGCCGCCTGGCCGAGCGTCGGCGCGCGCTGGCCGACGCCGTGGCGCGCGCGCTGGAAGACGAGCCTGGCGTGTCGTTGTGATCACTGGGGGAGGGTCAACATGTCGACGATGCGGACGAAGCGCCTCGAGGGCCGCGTTTTTTTCGTCGCGGCCGTGCTCGCCATCGGCGGGACGCTCGGCGGCTGTTTCACGACCATGGGCTACGGGATCGGGTCGGCGGTCGACGAGCACCGCGCGCAGCTCGAGTTCCACGGCAACGATGCACGCCGGGGCCTCCGGCCGGACGAGCACGTTCGCCTGCTCTGCCGAGACGGCTCGCAGAGAGACGGAACGGTCGTCGCCATCCGGGCCTCGGGCGTCCTGCTCCTGCAGGAGGCTCCCTCCGGTCCGGCCAGTGAGGTCCCGCTGGGCGACATCTCCGGCGTCTGGGAGAAGCGCCGTCCCACATCGGGCCGGACGATCGGTGTGGTCGCGGGGCTCGTGATCGATGTGGCCGTCTTCATCTTGATCGCGCGCAGTCAGCTGTCCGGGAGCATCAACATCGGTTCGTTCAACTAGGCGCTCAGCGGGGTGAGGCGCCCAGGAAACGAAGCATCGCGTCCTCGAGCAGCTGGCTCGAGAAGCTGCCGGGCACGAAGTCGAAGGCGTGCTGGGCGTAGGGGATGAAGAGCGCGTCGTGGCGGACGCCGGCCGCCCGCAGGCGCGCCACCAGGCGGTCCATCTGGTCGGGCGGCACCATCTGGTCGCGGCCCCCCTGGGCCACCAGCGTGGGCGGCGCGGCCGGCGTGACCCGCTCGGCCGGCGACAGCGCCCGATAGCGGTCCGGCTCGCGCTCCGGCGTGTCGCCCAGGAAGGCGCGCAGCTTGGCGGGGCTGTCGGCCGCGCGCAGGTTGCCCGGGTGCGCGTACGCCCAGGCCAGGTCGGTCGGCGGGTAGAGCGCGATCACCGCCGACACGGCCGTGTCGCCCGTCGCGCAGCTGGCGGGCAGGTCGCGGTCGCCGGGGGTGTAGGCGGCCATCAGCGCCAGGTGTCCGCCCGCCGACCGGCCCAGCAACACCACCTGAGCGGGATCGATCAGGTAGTCGGCGGCGTGCTGCTTGACCCAGCCGACGGCGCACTTCAGGTCGCCCAGCGCGGCTTGCCAGTTGGGCTGCGGGGCCAGCCGGTAGTCGACGTCGAACACGGTGAAGCCCAGGTTGGCCAGGCGCCGGCTGGCCAGCGTCGCCTCGCCGCGCTCGCCCGCCGCCCAGAAGCCGCCGTGCGCGACCACGATTGCCCGGCTGGACGCGCGGCGGCCCGCCGGCAAGTAGACGTCCAGCGACAGCACCCGGCCGCCGTCGACCGTCGCGTAAGGCACCGTCCGGTCCGGCGCGCCCGGACCCTCGCTGTCGATGCGCGCGCGCAGATAGGCGCCGGCGTCCAGCGCGACGCCGCGCTCGCGGGCCACGCGGCGCGCCTGCGCCAGCGGGAGCGCGGCGATCGCGATGGCCGCCGCCGCCAGCACCGCCGTGGCGATCGGCGCCAGAGGCGATTGTGGGGCACGCCCCGCGAAGGCCAGTAAAAGCGCCAGCATCCCGGCCGCCACCAGGAACGCGCTGCGCTCCGACGCCACGATGGCGGCCAGGGCCAGCGTCTTGCTGGGCGCCGGCAGGACGATGAGCGCGCTGGCCCCCGACGCGCCGACCGCCAGCAGCAGGCCGACCGCGCGGAGCGCCGCTTGCATCAGCCGGGCCGGGTGGCGTCCGCCCGGCCGTCCGTGCGCCGGATCCCGACCGCGTTGTAGACGCGCAGCGCCTCGGCCTTGCCCTTCACACGCACCGGGGGCAGCGGCGTGGCCGCCACCTCGGCCTGGACCTTCCGGTAGGTCGCCTCCGACAGGATCACCTGGCCGGCCTGCGCGACGCTGCACAGCCGCGAGGCCGTGTTCACCGCGTCGCCGATGGCCGTGTACTGCAGCGCGCGCGAGCTGCCGATGGCGCCGGTGACGACCATGCCGGTGTTGATGCCGATGCCGACGTGGATCTCGTTCTGCCCCTCGGCGGCGCGCACCCGGTTGAACTCGGTCAGCACGCGCTGCATGTCCAGCGCGCACTGCACCGCCTTCACCTCGGCGTTCTGCATCGGTACGGGCGCGCCGAACAGAGCGATGACCTCGTCGCCGACGAACTTGTCCAGCGTCCCCTCGTACTTGAAGATCACGTCCACCATCAGCTCGAAGTACTCGTTGAGCATGCGGACGATCTCTTCGGGGGCGCGCGACTCGCTCATCGAGGTGAAGCCCCGGATGTCGGAGAACAGCAGGGTCACCTCCGAGAGCGCGCCGCCCTTTTCCAGCTGCAGCTTCCCCTGCACGACCTGATCGACCAGGTTGGGCGACAGCAGGCGCTGGAACTGCGCGCGCGTCTTGGCCTCGTGCTCGATCTTCCGCGCCAGCTGGGAGTTGTGGATGGCGATGGCGGCCTGGCTGGCGATGCTGCCGAAGATCTGCAGGTCCTTCTCGGTGAACGCGTTGGTGGCGATCATCGAGTCGAGGTGCATGATCCCCAGCAGCTCGTCGTGGTGCAGCAGCGGGACGGTCATGGTCGACCGGATCCCCTGCATGATCACCGAGTGAGCGGCCGAGAACCGGCTGTCCATGGTCGCGTCCGACGACAGCACCGACGCCTTGTTGTTGACGACCTCGGCCAGGATCGACTTGGACAGGACGATCTGCTCATTCTTGCCGTCGCGGGTCTTGGCGATCTTGGGCAGAGGGACGCCGTTCTCCATCAGCAGGATCACGCCGCGGTCGGCCGGGATCAGCTCGAAGGCCTTCATGATGATCTGCTCGAGGAGAATCTCCAGGTTGACCTCGAGGCCGATCGACCGCCCCAGCTCGTGGGCCAGCCGCAGCTTCTCGTAGTCGCGTCGCAGCGCCTCGACGTCCGAGACCTCGCGCTCGGGCAGGAACTCGTGGGCCGTCACGGGGGCCTGGATCTTCTG
>DATJWP010000149.1:0-3874 GCA_035578045.1 Polyangia bacterium
TCTCTTCCTTGGCCTTGCACCAGATGAACTCGTCGACGTCGGGGTGGTCGACGTTCAGGATGACCATCTTGGCGGCGCGGCGGGTCTTGCCGCCCGACTTGATGACGCCGGCGAACGCGTCGAAGCCGCGCATGAAGCTGACCGGGCCCGACGCCGTGCCGCCGCCGTTCAGCAGCTCTTTCGACGAGCGGATGGGCGACAGGTTGGTGCCGGTCCCCGAGCCGTACTTGAACAGCATCCCCTCGGTCTTGGCCAGACCCAGGATCGACTCCATCGTGTCGTCGACGCTGTTGATGAAGCAGGCCGAGCACTGCGGCTCGGGCTCGACGCCGACGTTGAACCAGACCGGGGAGTTGAAGGCCATCTTCTGGGTGACCAGCAGGTGCTTGAGCTCGGCGTTGAACACGCGCGCCGACTCGTCGTCGGCGAAGTAGCCGTCCTTGCTGCCCCAGCCGGTGATGGTGTCGGCCACGCGCGAGATCAGCTGGCGCACCGAGCGCTCCCGCTGGGGGGTGCCCACGATGCCGCGGAAGTACTTCTGCACGACGACGTTGGTGGCGGTCTGCGTCCAGCTCTTGGGCACCTCCACGTCACGCTGCTCGAACACGCTCTTGCCGTTCTCACCCGTGATTGCCGCAGTGCGCAGCTCCCACTCGATGCCCGCGAAGCCGTCGTTGGTCACCTGCTGCTCGGGGCCCGAGGCGGTGAAGTACCGCCGCAGCTTCAGCCCCCGTGACGACCGTCCGGGTTTGGCCGACTCGGGTTTTCCCCCCGCCTTGGCAGGCGAGATCGTGGCTGGAATCCGACCGTTACGGCTCCTCCGGACGTCGTGCTTGTCGAGCATGAAGGCCTCCCCTGGTGAGAAAAACTTGGCGACGAAAAAAAACGCCCAGGACTTTCTAGGCGATCAGGGCAAAAAACACAACATCTTGTGCCTCTTCAGTGACAGGCCACAATATGTTGTGGGTGAGCGGTGGAAAAACTGTGGAACCGCCTGTGGGTCTCGGGCGAATTCACCAAGACTTCGGCCACGGTAGAACAACCTCCTGATTATCCACCGGCGATGTGATGAAGCAAGCATTGCAAGACATGACCATACGTGACGCTATCTTTTTATGACGCAGTCGCGCGGCCTACATTGAGATGCCGCGGCAGGTCGGCAGAACCCGGATAAACTGCGCGGGATGCGAAAGCGTTTTCCTCGCATGGTCTCGATCGCGCTGCTGGCTGCGGTCGCTTTCTCGGCCGGGTTGGTCTTCGCGCCGCCGCTGCACGCCGGCCGCTTCAACCCGTACCAGAAGCTGGGGGTGTTCACGAAGGTCCTCGCGTACATCGAGGGGCACTACGTCGAGGACATCGCCGAGAACGATCTGATGTACGGCGCCGCGCGCGGGCTGACCGACGTCCTCGATCCGCACTCGCGGTTCATGGACCCCGACGAGTACGGCAAGCTGAAGAAAGAGACCGAGGGGAACGAGGAGATCGAGGGGATCGGGATCGACGTCGAGAAGCGCAAGAACAAGTTCGTCATCGTCTCGCCCATCGAGGGGTCGCCCGCCGCCAAGGCCGGCATCGAGCCGGGCGACGTCATCAAGCGCGTCGACGGCGTCGAGATCTCGACGCTGGAGTTCGACGACGCGATCGCCCGCATGCAGGGCCCGGCCAACAGCGAGGTGCAGCTGGTCGTCGATCGCCACGGCCGCGAGCTGACGTTCAAGATCAAGCGCGCCCGCTACGAAGTGAAGGCCGTCGAGGGGCGGCTCATCGAGCCGGGGATCGCCTACTTCAAGATCCGCGTGTTCTCGACCAACACCGACTCGTCGCTGGGCGAGCTGCTGGATCAGCTGTCGGCCAAGACCAAGGGGTTCAAGGGGATGATCCTCGACCTGCGCCGCAACCCCGGCGGCCTGCTGGACCAGGGGATCCGGGTCGCGGACCGGTTCATCTCCGACGGGCTCATCGTCAAGACGATCGGCAAGGGCGGGCAGGTGATGGACGAGGCGCGCGCCCACAGCCGCGGCACCTGGGAGGGCTTCCCGATGATCGCGCTGGTCGACGGCGCGACCGCGTCGGCGGCCGAGATCGTCGCGGGCGCGCTGCAGGACCACGGGCGGGCCGTCATCCTGGGGACGCAGACCTTCGGCAAGGGGTCGGTCCAGACCGTCATCGACATCGACGGCTGCGGCTCCAAGCCCTGCGGGCTGAAGCTGACCGTGGCGCGCTACTACACCCCGAACGGGCGCTCGATCCAGGGGCAGGGCATCACGCCGGACGTGGTGGTCGACGCGACGGCGCCGCCGCCCGACCCCGAGGAGTCCGAGCTGCCGCGCGAGCGCGACCTGCACAAGCGCCTCAAGAACGAGCAGGGCGACAAGCAGATCGAGGCCCAGCGCCTGGACGACTACCAGCTGCAGATGGCCCTCGACTACCTGCACTCCTGGTCGGTCTTCGCCAAGCAGACCGCGCGGAAGTAGCCCACCGGCACCCTCAGGGCAGGCGGTGGAGGGTGACGGGAATGTCGCAGGAGCACTTGGTGCTGGTATAGACGCCCGAGAGGGTCTGGGCGTCGGCCGACAGGGTCAGGCCAGAATCCCGCGCCGGTCCATACGGTCGGACCGAGATGCCTGGGCGCGATCGGCGCGGCGGCGATCGACCGCCAGGCTCAGCGGCCGGGTCGTAGAGGGCCCCGTCGGCGAGATCGCCGGTGTACTCGCGGCTCCAGACGAACACCTCCGTGCCCGTCCAGGCGCTGAACCCGTTCGAGCGCGGGCTCGGGGCGCCGCGGCGCTCGCAGGGGTCCAGATGCCGGTGGTGGGGTCGAGCAGCGTGGCAGGAGAGTCGCTCTGCGCAGGCGACCAGCGAGACCGAGAGCCCGTCAGAGACCGAAGACGGTGGTCGAGCTGGTGATGTCCAGGTTGAAGACGCCGGTCGCGCCGCCGGGCGACGTCGCGTCGGGTTGCATGGCCATGCTCGCCGTGAAGTCGAGGAGCGTCGACGTGTGGTCGACGGACTGGATGGTGATCGTGCCCGTTCCGTCCCAGAGCTGGTCGCCCTCTTTGTACGTCAGCGTGTCGTCCCCGTACGGCTGGGTGGCGTCGGTGTCGTAGACCACGCCCGCGGCAGGCGTTCCGGTCGTGTAGATGTCCACCTTCCGGTCGGGAGGGCCGGCGTCCTCCCAGATGATCGTCATCCCGCCCACCCCGTTGAAGACCAGGTAAGCAGCCGATGCCGTGACCGTTGGGTTCGGCCCTTTCGTCTCGAACACGAGGTCGAGCTCGGAGGTGGTCGCGTTCGTGCCCGCCGCGCTGGAGAAGGTCGCGTCGAACGTGCTCTGCGAGGCGACGCTGCTGCCCTTCTTCCCGCCGCACCCCAGGACCGCCAGCGCCAGGCAAAACAGCCACGACGATCGACGTGACCAAACAGCAACCCGCAAAACATCCAAAGTAGATTCCCCCCGGCGGTTCCTGAGGCGAACGGTATCGAAAGTCCCTGAATCAGTCCACGATACGGAGGTGACCCGGCGGCGCTACCCCATCCGTCAATCGGTGATGCGGATGTGACCTGGCTGCGCGGCGACGCGGGCGATCCAGGCTTGGATGGCCCCGAAGCGGGAGAGCTGGAAACCGCCTTCGCCGGCCACGTGGGTGTAGGCATGAAGCGCGATGTCGGCGATGGAATAGGCTCCGCCCACGAAGAACGGGTGCTTCGCGAGGTGCCCTTCCATGACTTCCAGGGCGGCCACGCCCTGGCGGCGCTTGCCGGGCAGGGCGGCCTGGCGCTCGGGGGTCATCTCGACGCGGTGGGTGATCCAGTGGCGGACGGTGGCGATGTTGGGCTCGTGGCTGTACTGCTCGAAGAACATCCACTGCAGGAT
>DATJWP010000150.1:0-12086 GCA_035578045.1 Polyangia bacterium
TTAACTGAACGGCATTGGTCCTAGCTGGCGTCGCGCCAGCGCGCGAGGGCTTCGGGGCGGGCGCGGACCTGGAAGACGACCGCGTCGTCCTCGTAGCGCTCGCCCAGCACCTCGCAGTCCGCGAAGATCTCGCCGCGCAGCTGCTGGCGGTCGTAGGGGACGCGGACCTCGCCCTCGACCAGCTCGCGCGCGAAGAACGCCTGCAGGCGCGCGTGCAGGCGAGCGACGTCCGCCGGCTGGCGCGCCGAGATCACCAGCGCGTCCGGCCAGCGGGCCAGCAGCGCCCGGGTGGTCACCTCGGCGTCTCCGACGCGGTCGATCTTGTTGAAGACCAGCAGGCGTGGGACCTCGCCCGCGCCGATGTCGGCCAGCACCTCGGTGGTGACCTGAAGCTGGCGCTCGAAGTTGTCGTCCGAGGCGTCGATCACCTGCGCCAGCAGGCCGGCCTCCAGCGCCTCGTCCAGCGTGCTCTTGAACGACGCGACCAGCCCGTGCGGCAGCTTGTCGATGAAGCCCACCGTGTCCGAGATCAGGACGCGCGGGTGCGTGGGCGGGTGCAGCGGCCGGACGGTGGTGTCGAGGGTCGCGAACAGCTGGTCGGCCACGTAGACCTCGCTGCCGGTCAGGGCCCGCATCAGCGTCGACTTGCCGGCGTTCGTGTAACCGACCAGCGCCACGCGGCTCATGTCGCGCCGCCGCGCGCGCTGCGTGCGCTGCTCCTCGGCCAGCGCGTCCAGCTCGCGCGTCAGCTCGGCGATCCGATCGCGGATCTTGCGTCGATCCAGCTCCAGCGCTGACTCCCCTGCCCCCTTGCCGCCGATGCCGCCGCGCTGGCGATCCTTCCCCTTGCCCGATTCGCGCAGCCTGGGGACCATGTACTGGAGACGCACGATCTCGACCTGAGCCTTGGCCGCCCGCGAGCGCGCGTGCCGCCGGAAGATCTCCAGGATGACCGCGGTCCGGTCCAGCACCTCGACGCCGGTGGCCTTCTCCAGGTTGCGCGCCTGCGAAGGCGTGATCTCGTGGTCGACCAGCAGCGCGTCCAGCGGCGGGTCGCCCACCAGCGCCTTCAGCTCGGCCAGCTTACCGCTGCCGACCACCGTCGCCGCGTGAAGCGACTCGCGCCGCTGCGTGACCGTCGCGACCACGGCCGTGCCCAGCGTCCGGGCCAACCGGTGCAGCTCGGCCACCGAGGCCTCGAACGCGCGGTCGTCCACGTCCGGCAGCTGCACCGCGACGATCGCGGCGCGCGGAGCGTCGCTCAGAACTCCTCCGAGTCGTGGGCCCGGCGGAAGGCCCGCTGCAGGTCGGGCGGCAGCCGCTTCGGATCCAGGACCACCTTCTGGTAGTGGACGGCCGTGATGGCCTTCACCGGTACGGTGACGTCGCCGGTGTTCTCGACGTAGACGATGATCTCGGGCCGGTGGCCGCACAGGTCACGCACCGCGCCCACCTCTTCGCCCCCGTCCTTGGTGAAGACCTGGAACCCGATCCGGATCTGGCTCTTCAAATCGCCGCTCATGCGGCAAGGATATCAGGGCTAACGTTCAGACGGGCAACGGCGGGACGCTGGCGGCCAGGTTGCACTGGTGGTAGACGCGCTGGTCGGTCGGGCGCAGGGAGCCCACCACGCTGTGCCACAGCGCGCGGTTGTGGAAGATGACCAGGTCGCCGTCCCGCCAGGCGTGGGCATAGATGCGCGAGGGCGCGATCGCCGGCCGCATCAGATCGTGCAGGATCGAGCGGCAGGTCTCGAGGTCGCCCATCGGCTTGCCGTCGACGATCAGGTCCTCGATGCAGTAGGCGTGCAGCTGCAGCGCCGGGCGGCCGGTCAGCGGGTTCTTCCAGACCAGCGGCAGCGTCATGATCTTCTCGGCCTCGAACGGCGGCACCTGGTCGCGCGTCAGCTCGAGCCCCTCTGACACCAGGCCCAGGCCGTTGGACCGCGCGCGGGCGTTCCGCATCCAGACGTAGGGGTGCGGGGCGTAGCGTGCCTGCGTCTTCAGCACGAAGGCGCGCTGCGCGGGCGACAGCAGCGCGAACGCCTTCTCGCCCGAGACGAACGCGGTCGTCCCCAGCGTAACGTCCAGCGTGTCCCCCGTGCCGTCGTCGTAGACGACCCTCTCCTTCCGCGCCTCGGGGACCTTCAAGGCCAGCAGCGTCGTCACCTTGGGCGGGTGCAGCTCGTAGAGCGCGGCGTCGATGTGCCAGCGATAGAAGCGGGTCAGGCCCTGCGCCTCCTGCTCGTCGGTCAGCGGCGTGCGATGGAAAGATCGGTGCGACGGGTGGCGCAGCTCGACCTGCCCCAGCCCCTCGTGATCGGTCACGCGCCCGTTGCCCAGCAGCTTGACCTGGGGCCAGTCGGGGATCGACACCAGATCCTGCACCAGCACGCTCTGCTTCATGATGTCGGGGCGGTTGCCGTGCCCGTAGGTCTTCACCGCCGGGTCGAAGCGGCGGGTCAGCTCGAACTGGGCGCGGGGCGACAGCCGCTCCTGGCCGCGCACCACCACGACCGCGTGGGTGAGCACCGCCCGCTCGAGCGCGGCGAACCCCGCGTCGTCCAGGTGGTCCAGGTCCAGGACCCCCGCGTCGACGCCGAAGTCGACGTCGTCACCGCCCCCCTCCAGTGGTTCCAGTTGAAGCTGCGGCCCGACGTCCCAGGATGCCGTCATGAAAACCGTCTCGATCGCACCACGCGGCTGGCAAGGCCGTCGTTTCTGGAAGGTGGGGATCCTGTAACTTCAGCCACGACGCAGCCGGTTCCGGCGGGCCGCCAGGATCTTCGCGAACGAGCGGAGCGCCACCTCTTCGCGGGTCAGCCCGGTCCTGGCCAGATCGCTCTCGTCGATGGCCCCCGAGACCAGCCCGCGCAGGAAGTAGTTGAGCAGCCCCTGCCCGGTCGCGGCGTCGTCGAACACGTCGCCGACCAGGGTGGCCTGCGCGGCCTTCTCGATGAAGTTCCGCAGCCGCTCGGCCGCCGGGTCGAAGCCCTCCAGGAAGAAGGCGAAGCAGGCGGCATATCGGACCGAGAGCTGGCCGGGGTGCAGGTCCCAACCCTGGTAGAAGCCCCGCTCGAGCGAGCGGCGGATCTGGCCGGCCGACAGCTTCCAGGCCTGGTGGACGACCGCTCGGTTCTCCTGCTCCTGCTGGTCGGTCAGCCCGTCACCCGGCGTCGATCGGTGCGGGCCGACCGGCATCACGTTGGTCGCCCCGTCGCTCAGGAAGATGCCGGTGCCGGCGTAGGCGAGCATCATCATCCCCCGGGCCAGGTCGCACCAGGGATGGTCCATGTGCTGGTGCGCCGCCGTAATGTTGCAGGAGGCGGTGAAGTCGTAGGTGCCGAAGTGAGCGCCCCGGCAGCGCCCCTCGCAGGCCTCGAGAAACCCGGGCAGCGGCGACCGTCCATCCGCCCCCAGCAGCGCCTGCGCCACCTCGATCATCAGCTCGAGCCGCAGGCTGCCGGGCGCCAGCTTGTGCCGCGCCTCCAGCGACTCGAACAGGCGCACCAGGAAGCGCGGCTGCTCGGGGATGGTCACCTTGGGCAACGTGACCACGAAGTTGTCGGGCAGGCGGCCACCGGTGCCGGCCAGCAGCGTGTCGACGAAGATCTCCAGCGTGCGCGCGCCGCGCGCCTGCCACTCGGCGCCGAAGGACTTGATGCGGATGCCGATGAACGGCGGCAGCAGCCCCTCCTTCAGGGCCCGCGCCACCTCGCCCGCGGCGGCCGTCGCGGCGGCGTCCTCCTCGGCGTCTGGCCGCGCGCCGAACCCGTCCTCGAAGTCGATGCGGAAGTCCTCGACTGGCTCGCGCAGCAGCTTGGCGATCACTCGATCGTAGACGACGCCGGCCAGCCCGGCATCGAGCTGCAGGGCGCGCCCGAACGTCGCGGCGTCGGGGGCGTAGCGATCGAGGTGGCGCAGCGCCAGCTCGCCCAACCGTCTGGTGGTCTCGGCCTTGTAGAGGTGGGCGCCGCCGTAGACGGTGTGGATCGGCTGGCGGGCGGGCGGATCGCCGGGGTAGCGCAGCGCGAACGCCCGGTTGGCGGCTTCCAGCGTCTCGAGCACTTTCCCCTCCATCAGCTCCCCCGGTAGGTCGAGTAACCGAACGGCGACAGCAACAGCGGCACGTGGTGATGCTGGCCGGGCTCGGTCACCTGGAACGTGACCTCGACGCGCGGGTAGAAGGTGGGTCTCCCGGTCGCCGCGAAGTAGGCGCCGGTCTCGAAGGTCAGGCGGTACGTCCCGGCGACCAGCGGCGCGCCTCCCAGCAGGTCGCCGCAGCGCCCGTCGCGGTCCGTCAGGAAGGCCCCCAGCGGCCGCCAGGCGTCGCCGTCCAGAACGTCAAGGTCCAGCGACAGGCCGCGCGCCGGTTGCCCGAGCGCCAGGTCCAGCACGTGCGTGGTCAGCCCCTTCATGCCCCCAGCTTCTCCAGCCGAAGGCGCGTGATGCGGGCCTGCTCGGCCGCGGCGATCGCCAGCTCGCGCGTGGGGTCGTTGTGCAACCGCTGCTGGATCAGCGCCAGCATCTCGGCGGCGCTCTTGCCCGTCGCGCAGACGATGAAGATGTAGCCGAAGTGATCGAAGTAGCGCTGGTTGGCCTCGCGCAGCGCGCGCCTGGTCCCGGCATCGGCGCCCGCGGTCCCCGACTGCTCCGCGAGCGACCAGGCGTCGATCGACTGCGGGAACCCTGAAAGGGTTCCCGCCCCCTCCGAATCGCCGATGCGCGGGTGCTGGGCGAACGCCTCCAGGATGTCGTCGCGCCCCATCGCCGCCCAGACGGCACCGGCGTCGCCGTACAGCGTCGCATCGGACAGCCACGGGCGGCGCGCCAGCATCTCCGCCACCCAGCGGCGCGACCCGCAGCAGCGGAACAGGGCCGCGCGCGCCTCGTCGACCGGCAGCTCGTTCAGGAGATCGTGCGGCTCGGTCACGAACGCCGCCCCCAGACCCGCAACCGGGCCACCCCGCCGTCGGGGAAGATGTTCAACCGCACGTGCGTGACCGCCGCGGTCGCCGCGACCGGGAAGAAGTGGCGCGCGTCGGCGCGCAAACGGGACTCGGGGAGCAGCCCGCCCCACCCGCTGGAGGCGATGAGATCGGTGATCCGCGCACCGGCGGGCGCCTCGACCGCCTCGACCGAGGCGCGGTCGGGGAAGTTCCCCTTGAAGTGGCGCGTGTCGATCTCGACCACCGCGGGGACGCCGCGGCCGCCCAGACCGATCAGGATCCAGTCGTGGCCGGGACCGCGCCGGCGCCGGGTTTCCCAGCCGCCGCCCATGTCGGCGGGGCGACCGGGCAACAGCAGGTTGTTCATCGGCCCGAAGAAAGCGTCCGAGCAGGCCAGCGCGACGCCGCCGTTCGCGACCGCGGCCAGGTCGCGCAGGTCGGGCGTCACGTGCGGGCGGGCTTGGTCGTCCAGCTCCGGCGGCGCCTCCCAGCGCGGCGAGACCCGCCCGAACGCCCGGAAGCGGGCGACACCTCCGTCGGGGAAGATGTTCAGCCGCACGTGCGTGACCGGCCCGCGCGGCAGGGCCGCGAACAGGTTCTGCGCGTCGGGGCGCAGCGGCGCCTGGTCGAGCAGCGACGCCCACCCGGGCTGAGCCAGCGGGTCGGCCACGCCCGGCGCCCAGAGGCCGTCGACCGAGGCGAACGGCGGGTGGTTGCCCACGAAGTGCTGCGTGTCGATGTCGAAGCCGGCGATCTCGCCGGGCGCGCCGAGCGCGACGACACATGAGTCGTGGTCGACGCCGCCGCGCCGGCGCCGGCTCTCCCAGCCATCCATCCACTTGCCGCGGTCGGTGAACTTGCCCTCGATGAACTGGGCGCGCCCGGGCTGCAGCAGGCTCTCGGCCCCGGCGAAGAACTCGTCGCTGGTCCCCACGACCCGCCCACCCAGTCCGGCCGCGGCCAGATCGACCAGCCCGGAAAAGGTGGCCGACGACGACGAAGCTTGGCTCATGTGCGTGTGTCCCGTCCCAGCAGCGGCGCGCCGATCGGGCGCCCCGCGTGGTGATCGCCATCGTAAACCAGCTGGCCGCGGAGGAGCGTCTTCTCGACGCGCCCCAGGAGTCGCTGGCCCAGATACGGCGAGAGCTTGTGACGGAAGTAAAGCTGCTGCGCGTCGACCGAGACCTCCGCCTCTGGATTCCAGATGACCAGATCGGCGTCCAGGCCGGGCGCGATGCGGCCCTTGCGCCGGCCGAGCCCGGCGAGCGCGGCCGGTCGCGCGCCCATCCAGGTCGCGAGGTCCGTCAGGCCGTGGCCGCGCCGCCGCGCCTCGGTCCAGATCGCGGGCAGGCCGAGCTGCAACGACGAGATCCCGCCCCAGGCCGCGACGAAGTCGCCCCGCTCGCGCCCCTTCAGCGCGGGCGTGCAGGGGCTGTGATCGGTCACGACCAGGTCGATCACGCCGCCCGCCAGCCCCCGCCAGAGCGCCTCGCGGTTCTCCCGCTCGCGGATCGGCGGCGCGCACTTGAACTCGGTCGCGCCGTCCGGGATGGCCTCCGCCTCCAGGCACAGGTAGTGCGGGCAGGTCTCGACGGTGAACGGCAACCCCTCGTCCTTGGCGCGCGCGATCTGCGGCAGCGACGCCGCGGACGACAGATGCACCACGTGGACCGCGCAGCCGGTCTCGCGCGAGAGCCGGATGAGCAGCGCGACGGCGGCGTCCTCCCAGGCGGCGGGCCGCGAGCGCAGGTAGCCGGCGTAGCGGCGCGGGTCGGCTCTGCCCAGCGGAGTCGTCGCGGGAGGTTCAAGGAACCCTCCCAGGGTTCCTGCCTGATCAATATCCAGCTCGGCGTGCGCCAGCAGCGGCAGCCCCGCGTCCCGCAGCTTCGGCATGGCGGCCCGCAGGTCGGCCTCGGTGGCGTTGGGAAACTCGTCGATGCCCGAGTGGACCAGGAACGCTTTGCACCCCAGCGCGCCGGCCTCCGCCAGGCCGCCCAGCTCGCCCGCGTTGCCCGGCACCACGCCGCCCCAGAAGCCGACGTCGACCCAGAGCTGCCCGGCGGTGGCGCGCAGCTTCTCTTCCAGCGCCGCCCGCCGGGTGGTGACCGGGATGCAGTTGAGCGGCATGTCGACCAGCGTGGTGACCCCGCCTGCGGCCGCGGCTCGCGTCGCGGTGGTGAACCCCTCCCAGTCGGTGCGCCCCGGCTCGTTGACGTGAACGTGAGAATCGACCAGGCCCGGGCTCACGACGCTGTCGCCGGCGTCGACGACGGGCATGTCCGGGGGCAGCGCGACCCCGTCGCCCGCCAGCACGTCGCGGATGCGGCCGCCCTCGATGAGCACGGTGGCCGGGCCGACCGGCGCATCCGGACGGACCACCCGCCGGCTGCGCAGGGCCCACGGACCCGGGTGCATCTAGAACTCTTTCTCCGCGAAGGCGCGCAGGCTCTGGAGGTGCGTCTCGCGATCCTCGACGAAGAAGGACGCGGTGATCCCGCCGACCAGCCGCGGGATCGAGTACTTCATTCCCGAGATGCTCGCGCCGCCGAAGCCCAGGCTCAAGAGGCAACCGAACGTGTAGTTGTAGAGGTAGCGCAGATGAGGCGCCTCTCCCGGCACGCGCTCCGTGTGCTCGAACCCGGGCCCCAGATAGGGGTGGCGCAGCAGGTCCTCTGACTCGTCGCCCGGCGGCGGCGTGAAGAGGTCGCCCCAGCGGGCGATGTGGTGCTCGATCTCGCGCAGCTCGGGGCGCCGCGCCAGGTCGGTCACGAAGCCGGTCCCGACGATCACGAAGTCGACCTCGTGGGTCTCGCCGCCGGAGGTCTGGATGCGGACGCCGTCGCCGCGCGCCTCGACGCCGGTCCAGGCGCAGCCCGCGTGCAGCCGGAACCCCGCGTGCTCGCGGGCCCGCTTCAGCGTGTCGGCGGGCGGCAGCTGCCCCATGCGGACGATCTGCCGGATGAAGCGCCACTTGTCGCCGTCGGGCAGGTCGCCCATGTGCCGCAGGAACCCCACGAACTCGGCCCAGCGGTAGGCGTTGACGTTCACCAGCGTCGAGCGGCGGAAGCAGAGGGTGACCTCGCGCGCGCCGTGATCCAGCGCGGTGGCGGCGTTGTCGAACGCCGAAGCCCCGGCGCCCAGCACCGCGACCCTCTTGCCGGCCAGCGCCGCGAAGTCGATGTCGTCGCGCGTGTGCGCGTAGAGCCGCGGCGGCAGCGCCTGCCGGATCATCGCCGGCACCTCCCACTGGCCCGAGCCGTCGATCCCCGTTGCCAGCACCACCCGCCGCGCCAGCAACGTCGACGTCGCGGCGCCGTTGCGCAGCTCCGTGCACGGAACCTCCCAGGCGTTCTCGCGCGGGTTCCAGCGGAGCGCGCCCACGCGCGTGTCCGGGCGAACCGGGATCCGCAGCGTGCTGCGATACCAGGCCAGGTAGGCGGCCCAGGTCTCCTTGGGGACCAGCCCCATCGCCTCCCAGCTCCCGGCGCCGTGCTGCGCCTCGTACCAGGCCCGCGGCGTCAGGCTGGGAACGCCCAGATCGGGCCCGGTCAGGTACTTCGGCGTGCGCAGGGTGCGCATGCGTGCGAAGTTGAGCCATGGTCCGGCCCGGTCCAGCGGGTTCTGGTCGACGACCAGCACGTTCGAAACGCGCTCGCGCGACAGCCCGAACGCCGTGGCCAGGCCGCCCTGCCCGGCCCCGACGATCAGAACGTCCAGCTTGCCCGCGGCCACGGGCATCCACGGGCGGCGCGGGTAGTCCAGCAGGTCCAGCTCGCGCCGGACCTGCTGGTCGTGACGCTCGAGCGCGTCGGTCGACATGCGCGCGCCCTCGCCGCTACTTGCCGGACGGCAGCTTGCCCTGGACGCCCTTCACGTAGAAGTTGATGCCGTGCAGGAACTTGTCGTCGGCAGTCTCGCCGGCCTTCAGGACGACCTTGCCGTCCTGATCCATGACCGGTCCCTTCCAGATGGCGTACGTGCCCGCCTTGAGGCCCGCCTTCACCGTGTCCAGCTTGGCCTTCAGGGCGGCCGGCACCTCCGGCGACACCGAGACCAGATCGATCGACCCTTCCTTCACGCCCCACCAGGTCTGCCCCGTCTTCCAGCTTCCGTCCAGCACGTCACCGACCGCCTTCTTGTAGTAGGGCGCCCAGTTGATGACGGCCGAGCCCAGGTGCGCCTTGGGGCCGTACTTGGACATGTCCGAGTCCCACCCGAAGCCGTGCTTGCCGGCCTTCTCGGCCGCCTGCAGCACCGCCGACGAGTCGGTGTTCTGCATCAGCACGTCGGCGCCGTCGTTCATCAGCGCCTGCGCCCCCTCGCCCTCCTTGGGTGGGTCGAACCACTTGTTCACCCAGACCACGCGCGTGGTCACCTTGGGGTTCACGCTCTGCGCGCCCAGCGTGAACGAGTCGATGTTGCGGATGACCTCGGGGATCGGGATCGACGCCACGACCCCCAGCGTGTTGGTCTTGGTCATCCCGCCCGCGATGACGCCCGCCATGTAGGCGCCCTCGTAGGTGCGCGAGTCGTAGGTGCGCAGGTTGGGGGCGGTCTTGTAGCCGGTCGCGTGCTCGAACTTCACGTTCTTGGCCGTCGACGCCACCTTCATCATCGGCCCCATGTAACCGAAGGTCGTGCCGAAGATCAGGCCACAGCCCTGCTTGACCATGTCGCGCAGCACCCGTTCGGCGTCGGCCGCCTCGGGGACGTTCTCGACGAAGATCGTGGTCACCTTCGGCCCGTACTCGGCCTCGACCGCCTTGCGGGCCTTGTCGTGCGCGAACGTCCAGCCCGCGTCACCGACCGGCCCCACGTAGGCGAAGCCGATCTTCAGCGGCGCGGCCGCGCCGGCGGAGCGGTGGCCGGCGCACATGCCCACCAGCACCAGAGCCAGCGTCGCCAGCCCCAAAAGCGATCGTCGAGATCCTCGCGTGTCCATCAATATCGTCCCCCTTCTCCGTTGGTCAGGTTCCCGGTCGGAAGATGCGCCCCAGTGATGCGGGCATGTTGTGACGAATCCAGGCCGCCCGCCGGGAGATCAGCACCAGCACGATCACCGTGGCCAGGTAGGGCAGCATTCCCAGCAAATGACTCTCGATCTGCACGCCGCGCTGTTGCAGGTGGAACTGCAGCATGGTGAGGCCGCCGAACAGGTACGCGCCCAGCAAGATCCGCGCGGGGCGCCAGGTCGCGAACGTCGTGAGCGCCAGCGCGATCCAGCCGCGGCCGGCGATCAGATTCTCGACCCAGAGGTGCGTGTAAGCCAGCGAGACGTAGGCGCCGGCCAGCCCGCACAGGGCGCCGCCGGCGATCACCGCCAGCATCCGGATCGCCCGCACCCGGTGCCCCAGCGCGTGCGCCGACTCGGGCGACTCGCCCACGGCGCGCAGCAACAGGCCGGCGCGCGACCGGAACAGGAACCAGGTCAGCCCCACCGCCAGCGCCACGGCCAGATAGACCAAGAGGTGGTAGCCGAACAGCGCCGGACCGACCAGCGGTAGATCGCGCAGCCAGGGGATGCCGTCCCGGCCGCGCTCGGCCAGCTGGCGATCGACGAAGGGCTTGCCCGCGAAGGCGGTGAAGCCGACGCCGAACAGGCTCAGCGCCAGCCCCGTCGCGTACTGGTTCGTGCCGATCCCGATGGCCAGCCAGCCGAACAGCGCCGCCATGACGGCCCCGGCGGCGGCGGCGGCCAGGTAGCCGAGCAGCATCCCGGCGCCCGGCGCGTGCAGCGCCGTCGCGTAGCCGGCCAGCGCGCCGATCAGCATCATCCCCTCGGCGCCCAGGTTCAGCACGCCGGCCCGCTCGTTGATCAGCAGGCCCAACCCGGCCAGCGCCAGGACCGTCCCGGCGTTGACCGAGGCTGCGAGCATCAGCGCCAGGCCACCCATCAAGCCACCGCCCGTCTCACCCGGAGGATCCGGTAGCTGGCCAGCGCGTCGCAGGCCAGCAAGGTGAACAGCAGCAGGCCCTGGAACACGCCGGAGAGCGCCTGTGGCAGCCCCAGCCGCGACTGCGCCAGCTCGCCGCCGATGTACAGCATGCTCATCAGGATCGACGCCAGCAGGATCCCGAACGGGTGCAGCCGCCCGACGAACGCGACGATGATGGCGGTGAAGCCGTAGCCCACCGGCAGGTGGGGCGTGAGCTGGCCCAGCGGCCCGGTCACCTCCAGCGCGCCCGCCAGCCCGGACAGCCCGCCCGAGCAGAGCAGCGCCGTCCAGAGCGACCGGCGCGCCGAGAAGCCGGCGTATCGCGCGGCCCGGGGCGCCGCACCGCCGACCGCCAGCTGGAAGCCGCCGTAGGTGCGATAGAGAAACAGCCAGGCCGCAATCGCCACGGCCACCGCCGCGAACAGCCCCACGTGGGCCCGGTGCCCGTCAGCGATCAGCGGCACCTGCGTCACGGGCAGGAACGAGATCGTCTGCGGGAAGTTGTAGCCGTCTGGATCCTTCCAGGGGCCGTAGGTCAGGTAGCCGAGCAGCATGTCGGCCACGTAGACCAGCATCAGGCTGACCAGGATCTCGTTGGCGTTCCAGCGATCGCGCAGGAAGGCCACGATCGCCGCCCAGGCCGCGCCCCCCAGAATGCCGGCCAGCGCGATGGCGGGCAGGATCGCGGCGGCGTGCGTGGTGTCGGTCGCGCGCATGGCCACCCAGCTGGCGGTGATGGCGCCCATGATGAACTGCCCCTCGGCGCCGATGTTCCAGACGTTGGCGCGGAAGCAGACCGCCAGCCCCAGGGCGATCAGGGCCAGCGGCGTCGCCTTGACCGACAGCTCGCTCCAGGCGTCGGCCCCGCGCAGCGGCTCGATGAAGAACAGCGCCAGCGCGCGGCCCGGCGAAACCCCCAGCGCCACGAACAGGATGGCGCCCACCGAGACGGTGAGCGCGAAGGCGATCAGCGGGGCCGCCAGCGTCAGCGGGCGAGAGGGCGTGGGGCGCGCGACCAGCCTAAGCATGCGCCTCGACCTCGATCGCCGCGGCGACCGGCCCTGGATCGGCGGCGCTGGCCCGGAACAGCCCGCTCATCCACTGGCCGATGAGCGCCGGCGTGGCGTCGCGGGCCGCGATGCGGGGCGACAGCCGGCCGCGCGCGATGACCACCAGGTCCGAGCAGAGCTCGAACAGCTCGT
>DATJWP010000151.1:0-8823 GCA_035578045.1 Polyangia bacterium
GCTGAGGCTGGTCTGGTGCGCGTCGGTGGTGTGGAACTTGGCGGGGCTGATCTTCTCGAGCAGCGGCAGCACCGGCCGCAGCAGCCGCTGCAGGAGCAGCGACGGGTAGAGCATCAGGAACAGCTCCATCCCCTTGCCGAACCCCTCGTCCGACAGGAACCGCTGCAGGAAGGTCGTCCCCGTCCGCGGGTTGCCGACCAGCACGATGGGACGCGTGGCGCGCGTCTTGCGCAGCCGCGCCGACAGCAGGCCGTCCAGCATCATGAAGAAGCCGACCACCGTGCGGACGATGGCGAACAGCAGCCCCAGGAACAGGGGGACCACCTTGACCCCGAACGTCCGGCGAAGGACGCGGTACACATGCTTCATTCGGCCCAAGATGCTGTTCATGGCGAGATCTCCCGGAACTCTGATTCGAACGCCGCGCGAAAGTCGTCCAGGGCCTCCGCGGGAAGGTGGTTGATGCCCGCCGCCGTCTTGCGCCCCCCGCCCGTCGGGAAGCGCCGGCAGAACGACTCGGCAGAGACGCGCGCGTCGCGCGGGACGCGCAGCGAGACGACGTAGCCGCCGCCCGTCTCGCGTGACTTGGGGGACAGAAGCGCGACGGCGTCCCCCGCGTGGGCCTTGGCCAGGTCGTTGGCCAGCGTGCCGGTGACCCGCCGCGCCCAGGCCGCGTCGGGCAGCACGAACATGACCGCGCCGGCCGAGCGCTGGGCCGGTTCGACCCGCTGGGCCAGCGCCATGTCCGCCCGATAGCCGTCGGCCAGCCGCCGGAAGGCCTGCGACCGCTCGGCCAAATCCAGCGGATCCGGGTAGCGCAGCATCTCCTCGGCCAGGGCGACCGGCGCCACGTGCAGATCCTCGACCGTCTCGCCGTAGGCGTTGTAGTTGATGGCCACGCCGATCTCGCGCAGCGCGTCCGCGGCGCCCTCCAGCCCGACGGCGGCGGCCAGCGCCCGCCCCTCCTCGACCAGGCTGTCGCCGAACGCGCCGACCGCTGCCCAGACGCGACAGCGGCCCTCCAGGTGCCGGTCGACCAGGATCGAGGTGCAGACGTTGGGCGCCAGGTCGATGTGCGCATCCAGGAGCGGGCTGCCCGGCAGCTCACCCGCGAAGTGGTGGTCGAAGTACTGGATCGCCGTCCCGGCATCCAGCAGCGCGGTCAGCCCCGCCCGGTTCACGTCCAGCGAGATGTCCAGGACGGTACAGGAGGTGACGCCGGTGCCGACCACCCGGTCGAGGAGCGCGATGTCCCGCTTGACCCCGGTGACCAGCGCGCCCGCCGGGCCGCCGGTCAAGCGGAGCTGCTGCAGGGCACAGAGCCCGTCGGCATCTCCGTTGAAGACGTAACTGTGGGACATCGTGGCCTCCAGGGTGTTGCGTCAGCGGGTTCGCGGCTCAGCCGTGATCCAGGATTCCCTTCGCGTCCAGGAACGCGATGATCGCGTCGGCGGCCTGCTCGGCCGTGTGCCCGGTGGTGTCGATCGTCAGCTCCGGGCTCTCCGGCTTCTCGTACGGCGAGTCGATGCCGGTGAAGTTCTTCAGGTCGCCCTTGCGGGCCTTCCGGTACAGGCCCTTGGGATCGCGCTGCTCGGCGACCCCCAGCGGCGTGTCCACGAAGATCTCGAAGAACTCGCCCTCACCCAGCAGCGAGCGCGCCATCATCCGCTCGGCCCGGAAGGGCGAGATGAACGCCGTGCTGACGATCAGCCCGGCGTCCACCATCAGGCGCGCCACCTCGGCCACGCGCCGGATGTTCTCGACCCGATCGACGTCGGTGAAGCCCAGGTCCTTGTTCAGGCCGTGCCGCACGTTGTCGCCGTCCAGCAGGTAGGTGTGGCGGCTCATGCTGTGCAGCTTCTTGTCGACCAGGTTGGCGATGGTCGACTTGCCGGCGCCCGAGAGCCCCGTGTACCAGAGCACGCAGGCCCGCTGGCGCTTGATCGACGCGCGCGCGGTCTTGTTCACGTCCACCGCCTGCCAGTGGACGTTCTGCGATCGGCGCAGCGCGAAGCGCAGCATGCCCGCGCCCATCGTCTGCCCCGAGAGCCGGTCGACCAGGATGAAGCTGCCGGTCTCGGGGCTGTCGGCGTAGGGATCGAAGGCGATCGGCCGATCCAGCTGCAGGTTGCCGGCGCCGATCTCGCCCCGCTTCAGCGTGGCGGCGGCCGTGTGGTCCAGCGTCTCGACGTTCACCTTGTACTTGAGCGGCGCGATCGAAGCGCTGACCGTGCGCGCGGCCGCCCGCATCAGGTAACCGCGGCTTCGCAGGAGGGGCGCCTCGCCCAGCCAGACCAGCGTGGCCTCGAACTGATCGGCGATCTCCGCCGGATCGTTGCCGGTGACCACCAGGTCGCCGCGCGCCGGCGTCAGCCCGCCGTCCAGCGCGACAGCGACGGGCTGGCCGGCCTGCGCCTCGTCGACGTCACCGGCGGGCGTGGTCAGGCGAAGGACCTGCGCGGTGCGGCCCGACGGCTGCAGCCGCACGGTGTCGCCCTTGCGCAGCCGGCCCGCCACGATGGTGCCCAGGCCGCCGCGCCACTCGCCCGACTCGGTGACCCACTGGATGGGGAGGCGCAAGGGACGCTCGGCCAGGATGGGGCGCGCGTCGGCCGCGGTCACCGCGTCGTACAGCGTCGGTCCGTCGTACCAGGGCATCGCCGGCGAGCGGGCCGCGACGTTGTCGCCCGCCACCGCCGAGACCGGCACGGCCACCAGCTCACCCGACAGGCCCAGCTCGGCGGCCAGCTTGCGAAACGCGCCCTGCACGGAGGCAAAGGCGTTCGCGCCGTAGCCGACCAGGTCCATCTCGTTGACCGCCAGGACCAGGCGCCGGACGCCCAGAACCGACAGCGCGACCAGCTGCCGCCGGGTCTCGGTCGTGATGCCGCGCTCGGCGGCCACGACCAGCACGACCACGTCCGCCGACCAGGCGTGGGCCAGCAACGCGCCGGTGCCGGCCGCGCCGGCCGGCGGATCGACCAGGATGACCTCGCGCCCGGCGGCCGAGAACCGCAGCGCCCCGGGGGCGGACGCTCCGGCGTCGGCCATGCGGCTGGCCAGCGCGCTCTTGCCATCGCCCTGGGCGCCACAAATGACGACCCGCGCCTCGGTGGGCGCCTCGCTCAGCTTGCGGCTGATTCCGGGCGGCGGGTCACCCGCGCCGCCGACCTTCTCGTGCGCCAGGTAGCGCCAGACGTCCAGGTCGCTCCACCCGGCGAGCGGAGACAGGCGCGCGACCTCGTCACCACGACGGCGCAGGTTCAGCAGATCCCACGGCTCCAGCCCGCGATCGGGCGCGTCGCCGGCGACCAGCAGCACGTCGTGGGCACGCCCGCCCGCGGCCGCGGCCGCGTCTTCGTCGAGGACCGGGAACGGGATCGCCGCCGGCAGGAAGGCCTTGCGGGCCAGGTGCAACAACGCCACGCTCGCCGGGCCGGCCTGGCGGACCAACCCGGGACGCTCGGCCACCGCCGCGGCTTCGCGCACCAGTCGAATGGCTTCGTTCTCGAGACGCTCTAGCCGGGTCTGTTTCATCGCAGCCTGTGTCCGCAGGCGCCGCGCGACAGCTGGGGGGCGCGCCGACGTCTCGCCGAGACGCTTCGCAGGCTACTCGCTGCCCCGTCCAGAATCAACGCCGCAAAGCGCCCATATCCGCGATTTTCCCGAGAAATTCGGCGGTAGCGCCAAGTCGCATTTTCGGCTCACAGGTTCGCTATGCTTTTCGTGCGCTTGGAGCTGAACCAATGACCCGCCGGCTCGTGGTCGCGCCTCTGGTGCTGTTCGTCGCGGCGTGCTCGCCGCCGCCTTCGTCCGCGAACGTGTTCACGGACCTGGGCTCGCTGACGATGCCGGCCGCCGTCACGGCGCGCGACGGCGGCGCGTCGGTGCCGATCGACGATCAGGTGCTCTGGATGTTCGGCGACACGCTCATGACGGTCACGGCCGGCGACGGGTTCACCTACCGCTCGGCGACCGCCGCCTGGGGCGGCGTCGATTCGCCGCTGGCCCTGGACGAGCCGCTCGACGAGCGGGGCGCCCCCTACCAGCTCTTCCCGTACACCGTGGACGAAGCCGCCTACAACACCACGAACGGCCCCATGGAGCGGTACGCGCTGTGGCCCGGCAGCGCCATCCCCGCGCCCGGCGGCAACGCCGCCTGGATCTTCTACCAGCGGCTCCTGGTCCACCCGGGCGACCTGAACTATCAGGCGCTGGACGTGGGGCTGGCCCGCCTGACCAGCGGGTCGACGATCGCGTCCCGAGATCCGGCGCCGCTGTTCACCGCGCCCACGCCGGCCTACGCGCTGGCGGCGGTGGTCGACGGAGGATTCGTCTACCTCTACGGGGTGACGCCGGTGGCCGGCGAGCTGGATTCGACCTGCACGGTGGTGCGCGCGCCCCTGGAGAGCGCGCCCGACCCGACGGCCTGGACGGCCTGGGACGGCGCCGCCTGGAACGCCGACCTCACGGGCGCGGCCACCGTGCTGCACGGACCGCCCGGCGATCTGTCGGTCTCGTTCAACGCGCACCTCGGCGCCTTCCTGGCGGTCTACAGCGGCATCTTCTCGAACGACGTCTGGATGCGGACGGCGCCGCGGCCGGAAGGGCCCTGGTCCGACGCGCGCAAGCTGTTCACGGCGATCCCGCCCACGTCTTCCTCGGATACCGACTACGCGGGCAAGGAGCACCCGGAGCTGGCCCGAGACGGCGGCGCCCAGCTCGTCGTGAGCACCGCCCGATCGACCGGCAACTTTCAGGGCGAGGTCCGCCTGGCCCTGGTGCCGCTTCCGTAAAGCCTCGCGCTATGCTCGCGCGCATGCGAGCGGAGGCGATCTTCGCGCCGGTGTCGGTGCTGGCGCTCTGGACCGGGGTGGTGGTGCTGGTCACCGGCGCGCGGCGAATCCGCGCGGTGCGCATGCGGCGGGTCTCGCGCGGGGCGTTCCGGATGGGCGAAGCGCCCGAGGTCCCCGAGGACGTGGCTGTCGCCAACCGGAACCTGATGAACCTGCTCGAGATGCCGATCCTGTTCTACGTCGTGACGATCTGCTTCTACGTCACCCACCACGTGGGCAAGGGGCCGGTGGTGCTGGCGTGGATCTACGTCGGACTGCGGCTGCTCCACTCCTGGGAGCACTTGACCACCAACCACGTCCTGCGGCGGCTGACCGCCTTCGCCCTGAGCAACTTCGTCCTGGTGGCGCTCTGGATCCGGTTCGTCAGGGCCACGTTCTAGCCCGCGCGATGACTGTCACTGGAAGCCGATGCCCACGTAGATGTGCGTCACCTTGTCGCCGGCCGTGATCAGACGCTCGGCCTCGCCGTAGAAGATCTGCGCGAACACCCAGGTGCGGACCAGCCCCGACGTGGCGACGGGGAGGATCGCGTAGAGAAGGTTGTCCTGCACGCTGTGCTCGCGGATGGTCAGGCGGTTCGAGAAGCGCCCCAGCTGCAGGTGGTTCGGGATGCTGAGATCCACGTCGATGAACACCTGGAACCGTCCAACCGCGTCGGTGACCGGCTGGTCCGACCAGAACGACTGCCAGACACGCGCGCCGACGGTCGGAAACAGCCAGGGGTCGTGCTGCGGGTCCCGGACGAACCCCCAGCTTGCTTGCACGAAGCAGGAGTTCCAGCTTCGCGAATCCGGGGTCTGATCGACGTTGCCGACCGCGCCCAGCCCGTTCGATTCGTGCTGGCAGCCGAGCTGGGCCTCGCGGTAGCGGACGTCGCGGTGCCGCCGGTAGCTGACGAACAGCTCGGGGTGGTAGTCGCTCTCGATGAACGGCGACGAGTGCGCGAAGTCGAGCGCGTCCCAGAACGACGTCTGCGTGTAGGCGAAGTTGAACGCGATGTTGTTGAGGTCGAACAGGTTGACCATCTCGAACCGGATGGAAAGCTGGAACTTGGTCCGCGGCGGCGAGCCGCCGTTGACCTGCAGAGCGAAGTAGTTGTCGTCGTGCAGGAAGAAGTACTGCAAACGGGGATCGCCCGAGACCAGCTCGGGGATCGCCGTGCGCGGGAACGCCGCCGGGCTCCGGATCAGCTGTTTCGGCTCGCCCGGCGTCGGCGCCTTGGCGACGGCCTCCTCGGCGCGGGCCAGGCGCGCGCCCGCCAGTGCGCAGAACACCGACAAAGCCGCGGTTGCCGCCGCGCGCACGCCGCTATCTCTTGTAGATGATGACGTCGTGGTAACGAGCTTCGGCGGACCCGGCGTTCTCGTACACGTGCTTGACGTCGGCGTTGAACACGATCGAGTCGCCCGCGGCCAGCTCCTCGATCCGATCGCCCACGGTCATCCGGAGCGCGCCGCTCAGCACCACCACCAGCTCGCGCGTCCCCGGGCCGTGCGGCTCCGAAGCGTGGCGCGCGCGGGCCGCCAGCGTGAGCTCGTACATCTCGATCTGTGGGATGCCCGCCGGCGGAACCAGCGGGCGGCTCTCGAACTTTCGATCGAGCGACCGCAGCACCTGCGTCTCTTCCCGGCGCAGCAACGACACCGTCAAGGACGACTCGCCGATCAGATCGTGGAACGGGATCCCCAGCCCCGAGGCGATCTTCCAGAGGACGCCGATCGTCGGGTTGGTCTTGCGCGTCTCGATCTGCGACAGCGCGGCCCGGCTGACGCCGGTCATGCGAGCCATCTGATCCAGCGACAGCTCGCGCCGCTTGCGCTGCTCCTTCAGATTCTCCGCGACGCGGCGGGCGAGGTCGGCGGCCCCGATCTCGTCACCGGGCGGAAGCGGGCGGCCTCGCAGGGGGCCCCGTGCGTCGTTCTCGCGTGCCATGGCGCGCAACCGTATCACGGCCGGGCCTGACCTCAACCAGGCGAGCGATCCGGCGGCCACTGGGCCTCGCGGACGGCGGCCGCTCTCAGCTCCGGAAGCGGGTACCGGGTCCCCCTCCAGATCACAGCCCCACGCAGGGTGGTGATCGTGGCGCTGGCCAGCGCCACCCCAGCCAGGCAGGGACCGATGAGAGGCAGCGCCAGCCCTTCGTGCCCGCGCCCCCCGGCGAACCGGCGGGCCGCGACACCGTGCAGCAGCGCCGACGTCAGCCAGGCGCCCAGCGCCAGCAGGCGCGCCACCGTCCAGCCCGCGCCGGTCCCGCGGGCCGCCGCCAGGAACAGAACTGGAAACGTCGTCACCAGCGAGAGCCCGATCGCGTTGGCCACGGTCTGGCCCCAGCGGTATTCGTTGCCCGCGAAGAAGTTCTTCATCAGGCCGCGCATCGTGGCCCGGAAGCCGCGCTGCCAGCGGACGCTGACCATCCCGCCCGAGTCGGCGCACCCCTGGCGGACGCCGCTGCGCCGGAGCACCAGGCCCAGCTTCAGGTCGTCGGCGACCTCCATCCGCAGCCGCTCGTGCCCGCCGATGGCGCGGTAGGCGTCCAGCCGCACCAGGTTGAAGGCGCCCACGCCGATGTGGCCGCGGCTGCCGGGCCGCCGCAGATCGTCGACCCGCAGGAACAGCAGGAACAGCAGCCCGAACAGCGACACGAAGGAGCGCTCGAGGAATCCGGGCGCGACGAAGCGCGGCAGCGCCACGGCGTGGCCGTACCCCTCGCGCTCGACCCAGGCGACGGCCCGGCGGAAGGCGCCGGGAGCGAACACCACGTCCGCGTCGGTGAACAGGATCCAGTCTCCCGTGGCCGTGGCGGCGCCGACCTGCATCGCGTTCGTCTTCCCCAGCCAGCCGGCCGGGAGCGTATCGACCCGCACCACGCGCAGCGCCGGATGGGCCGCCGCCAGCTCGCGCAGGATCGCGACGGTGCCGTCCTCCGAGCGATCGTCGACCACGATGATCTGGCTGTCGGGATAGTCCTGGGACAGCAGCGAGGAGAGCGCGCGCCGCAGGCCGGCCTCCTCGTTGCGGCAGGCGACCACCACGGACAGCCTGGGCCACTGTGTCCGCTCGGCGGGCATCGCGCGCAGGTTCGGCAGCCGCGCGACGCGACCGAACAGCCAGGCGTATCGGAGCCAGGCGATCCACAACGCACCCAGGAGCGCGAGCGCGCAGCCTTCGATCACGGCCGGGTTCTACCGCGAATCGCCCGACGGTCGAGCCGCCAATCTGTCACGCTCACGCCGAGTTGCCTACACGTCCAGCCGTCGGGCGGCCCCGTACTAAACGACATGCAACGAAGTCGGTTGTCGCTCACGCTCGCGCCATTGATCGCTTTGATGAGCTGCGGGTCCGAGCCCCCGGCGCCCACGCCGCCGGCGCAAGCCGCGGCGCAGTCACGGGTGATCACCTCGACCGCCGCCAGCAACGACGACTCGACCGTCACTTACCAGCTCGGCTACTCGGGCACGCATCACTTCTATCGCGTCTACATCGACACGGATCAGAAGGCCGCCACGGGCTTCGCCTACGGCGGCGTCGGCGCCGAGATGCTCGTCGAGAACGGAAACCTCTTCCGCTACACGGGCTCGGGCTCGGACTGGTCGTGGGCGTCCGCCGGGACGGTGACGTTCTCGAACCAGAGCGGGCTCGCGATCTGGACGGTGGCGCGCGCCGCGATCAACGAGACCGATCCGTGCAAGGCAGCCGCCGATCTGCTGTTCGACGTCGACGACGGCAACGCGCCGATCGTGCACGAGACGCTGACACCGGCGGCCACCTGTCTGACCGCGCAGGGCAGCGGCGGCGTGCAAGGCGCTGCCGGGATGTCCGGCGCCGGCGGGATGTCCGGCGCCGGCGGCACCATCCCGACCCCACCGCCCGCGGCCGGCGGGATGTCCGGTGCCGGCAGCTCGACCCCATCTCCTCCACCCGCCGCAGGCGGCGTCTCCGGCGCCGGCGGCTACACCCCCCCCCCCCC
>DATJWP010000152.1:0-3690 GCA_035578045.1 Polyangia bacterium
CGTTCAGCCGCGTGAGCTGCCTGGTGAACTAAGGCTGAGCCGCGGCGCCCTCGGACAGGCTGGAGGCGGGGACGCTCAGCACGATCGCGTCGCCCACCGATTGGATCTGGCTGACCGGCACATCCAGGGTACTGGGGCGAAACAGGCTGCGACCCAGGCCCATCTCGCTGGCGACATGACCGCGCAAGCGCAACCGCAGCCCCTTCACCGACCAGGTTTCGTTGTCGACCAGGATGGCCACAACTTCGCCGATCGCCTTCCCGTCGGCGCCGATCGCCACTCGACCGCGCAGCTCGTCATCAGACACCGTCATCGCGACCTCCCCCGCACAACCTAAATCGCCCCGACCGGGGAGGACATAGTCACTTGCCGTAGCCGGCGGCGACGATGTTGGCCTGGACGGCGTCGTCGGCCGGGTCGGTGGACGCGCCGGCGGTCATGACACCTTCGAAGAAGTTCCCCTGGGCAGAGTTGCTGTTGTCGCCGCCGATGCCCAGGATGATGGCCCCCTGCTTCTTCATCGGGTTGTACCCGCTGGGGCGGTTGCCGTCGTAAAACGTCGTCAGGTTGTCCGCCTGGGCGTTGCCGCCCTTCAGCGCGAAGCTGCCCGAGCGCCCCTTCACCAGCGCGGTCACATAGGCCGACGTGATGGGCGTGTTCTTGGAGTTGGCCGCGGTGCTCTGCCCGGCGAACAGCCCGTTCTCGAGATCCGCCATCACCCAGGGGCCACTGCCGGCCCCCTTCCCCCAGCCGGTGCTCGTGCCGAAGTACACCGCCTCCATCGTGCCGGCGCCGTCGTCGTGGTTGTCGGTCTCGGCGTTGCCGTAGTCGAAGCAGCAACCGGAGTTGACGTAGGTGCCGCTGGTGACCATGTACTCGGTCTCGGGCTGGTCGGCCGTGGCGATGCCGCTGGTCTTGTCGTTGCGGTAGCCGACACCGGCCGGAATGTGAACGCCGTAGACAGTGTGGCCGCCCACCGTCAGCTTGAGCGCGGTCGCGCTCGCCTCGTTGTCGCCCGAGCTCTTGGCGCCGCCTCCGGGCGCCTTGGTCAGGTGGTTCTTCTTGCCCGACTGATCGTAGATGATCGAGATGACGCAGGTGGTGCCGGCGCAGAACGTGTCCTGCGAGGCCGCGTCGGCGAACCCGCCCGGCTCGAGGACGCCGATGTCCATCGTGGTGCTGTCCGACGCGCGCCGCACCTGATACAGGCTGCCGCTATAGGCGCCGAACAGCGCGCGCACGGTGCTGTGCGCCGCCACGCAGGGGGCATTGGCGGACGCGAAGATGTCGCACGGTCCCATCGCCGTCGCGCCGCCGGTCCCTCCGGTCTGACCGCCGCCGGTCCCCGCCGTCCCGCGGCCACCCGCTGCCGCCATGCCGCCCGAACCACCACCGCCCCTGCCGGAGACGCCGCCCGAACCGACGACGGCGCCGCCGCCGCCACCCTTGCCCGAAGCGCCGCCGGTGCTCACGCCCCCGGTCCCGAGACCGCCCGACCCGAAACCGCCCGACCCGCCGCCGCCCGTCGCCAGGCCTCCGGTCCCGATGGTCCCGCCCGACGACCCACCCGACCCATCACCGCCGGTCCCCGGCGCGCCTCCCGTGCTGTCACCACCGCCCGGGCCGCTGGCGCAGGCGGACACGACGATCAGCGTCAAGAGGAGCGGTCGGAGACGGGGCATGGGGCTACTTTCGTATTGTCCGGGTCCGTCCGGGCTTGTCATCCCTGGCGCCACTTCGACAGGAAAGGGGCACCCGGCGGATAACTGCTGCGTGGCCGGTTAAACTCCCCAGACCGCCATGCCCAGCGTGCTGATCGAGGTTCGAAAGACTTACGCCCCCGCCGAGGAAGTCGCGCTGATGGAGGCCGTTCACGCCGCGCTCCGCGAGGCGTTCAAGATCGTGCCCCACGATCGCAACGTGCGGCTGGTCGTCCACGAGCCGCACCGCTTCGCCTGCCCGCCCGATCGGGCGCGACCCGAGCTGTACACGCACGTCAGCATCGATGCGTTCGCGGGCCGCTCGCTGGACGCCAAGCGCGCCCTGTATCGGACCGTGGTCGCGAACCTGGGGCGCCTCGGCATCCCGGCCGACCACGTGAAGATCCTGCTGCGCGAGCTGCCCCGCGAGAACTGGGGGATCCGGGGCGGCCAGGCCGCCTGCGACGTCGACCTGGGGTTCAAGGTCGACGTCTGACGGTCACTCGCGGTGGGTGGCGACGATGGTCGTCGTGATGCCGCCGCGCACGTTGAAGACGGCCTCGATGCGCGCCTCGCGCGGATTCACAGCGGCCACCAGGTCGTCGAGGATCCGGTTGGTCACGGCCTCGTGGAAGGCCCCCTCGTCGCGGTACGACCAGAGATAGACCTTCCACGACTTCAGCTCGACGCACAGCCGGTCCGGCACGTAGTCGACATGGATCACCGCGAAGTCCGGCTGCCCGGTCATCGGGCAGAGGCAGGTGAACTCCGGGCAGTCGAACTTGATGTGGTAGTCGCGATCGGGCTTCGGGTTCGGGAACGTCTCGAGGGTCTTGCTGGGCTTCGTGCTCATCAAAGCCAAACAGGATATACGAATCGGTGCGCCATGCGGCTGGTCGGCATCGACATTCACGAGCGTCCCGAGGTGGCCCTGCCCGTCTTCATCATGGGGCTGGTCCTGCTGGGCCTGCTGGCGGCGCGCATCGCGCGGGCCCTGAGTGGCCGCTGGCTCAAGAGCCGGCCCGCGGTCGCGACGCCGATCGCGGTCGCGGTGATCCTGGGCGGCCTGCACTGGATCCCCGACATCGGCCTGCCGGGGCGGCTCGGCCGCTGGCTGGACGGCGCGCTGGTGATCGCGCTGGTGCTGGCGTGCGCGCTGGTGGTCGCCCGCATCGCGGTGTCGGCAGTGACCGAGTACGCCAACCGCCACCCCTCGCTGACCCCGGCGGTCACCGTCGCTCGCGTCTCGGTGCGGCTGCTCATCGGCGCGCTGGCGATCATCACGGCGCTCGAGAGCCTGGGCGTGCCGGTGACGCCGCTCCTGACCACGCTGGGCGTCGGCTCGCTGGCGGTCGCGCTGGCGCTGCAGGAGACGCTGGCCAACTTCTTCGCGGGGCTCTACCTGCTGGCGGATCGGCCGGTGCGCAACGGCGACTTCATCAAGATCGACGCGCAGGCCGGCGAAGGGTTCGTCGAGTCGATCGGCTGGCGGTCCTCGCGCCTGCGGACGCTGGCCAACAACACGATCATCGTCCCCAACCAGAAGCTGTCGCAGGCGATCTTGACGAACTACCACCTGCCGGCAGCGCCGCTGGGCATGGCCGTGAACGTGACGGTCGCGCACGACAGCGACACCGCCAAGGTCGAGGCCGCGCTGAACGACGAGCTGGCGCGCGCGCAGGCCGAGCTGCCTCAACTGATCGGCGGCAAGCCGGCCGCTCGGCTGGTCGACCTCAACGATGCGGGTCAGGTGTGGGCCTGTGGTTTCGAGGTCCCGGAGGTGCAGATGCAGGTGTCGGCGGGTCACGAGCTGCGCAAGCGCGTGGTCGGTCGCCTGCGTCGCGAAGGTGTCACGCTCGGCGTCCCGGCCCGCCTGGTCCGGGGCGATTCACCTCCGGGTCATTTGACGCATTGACATAGGGGAAAGAGGCACGTTAGCCTGCTGACCTCCTTTCGGGGCTCCGACGCCCCGCGGACCCCCGACCTCCGA
>DATJWP010000153.1:0-2706 GCA_035578045.1 Polyangia bacterium
CATGCTGCGGCTGTGCCTCTCCGCCCGCCGCCTCGGCCTCGTGCCGCTGGGCTCGCCGGCGCGGCGCAGCCCCATCGCCTCCAACCGGCGCCTGGAGATCGGCTACGTGCTCGCTGAATCCTTCAAGGCGCCCATCGCGTATCTCGTGACGAGGTGAAGACGGCCAGAACGCACGGACGCACAGACGCACAGGCGCACGGTAGGTCCGGACGACGGAGCCGGCTCGCACTGAACGAGGGCCCGATCGTCTACCGCGACATGTGGGGTCAGGCCGTCCAGTGAGCGACGGCGTCAAGGACCAGCTCGCCAGCCGGCGCATTTACACCGGCCGCGTCCTCAACCTCGACGTGGACACGGTGGGCTACCCCGACGGCACCTCGGGCGAGCTGGAGATGATCCGGCACCCCGGCGCGGCGGCCGTGCTTCCCGTCCTCTCGGCCGACGACGCCCCCGACCCGCAACTCCTCCTGATCCGGCAGTACCGCTACGCGGCCGGCGGGCCCATCTGGGAGATCCCCGCCGGCCGCCTGGAGCCCGGCGAGTCGCCCGAGGAGTGCGCCCGCCGGGAGCTGCTCGAGGAAGCCGGCGCCACCGCCCGCCGCTGGAAACGGCTCACCACCGTCTACACGACGCCCGGGTTCACCGACGAGCGCATCCACCTGTTTGCGGCCTTCGACCTCGTGGTCAAGCCGGAGAGCCAGCGGCGCGAGCCCGACGAGTTCATGGAGCTCAAAGCGATGCCCACGAGCCAGGTTCTGGGCATGGTCCGGGAAGGCGAGCTGGTGGACGGCAAGACGGCCGTGGCTGTTCTCTTTTTCGCAGGTTTCCACCTGAAGCTGTAGTCTTTTGAGGACGACCCGCGGGGCTCCATTGCCTGTGGGCCGCTCCGCCCAGGCGGCACAACTTCCTTCCTGCCAACACATTGACGCGCCTGCCACCACGGCGCACACCCTCGGTACGGTTCCTGCTCTTAGGGAGTGACGGACTCCCCATTCCGAGGAAGGTGTAACGTGACCTTGGCGGTCAGGGATGGCGTTCGGATTCTCGGCCACGCGCCCACGACGCCGTTCGCGGGCCTCGAGGATGCCCAGGTGGTGCAGGCGTTCCTCGACGGGCACGAGCGGGCCTTCGACGAGTTGGTGTCCCGCTACCAGACGCGGCTGCTGAACTTCATCTACCGCACCGTGGGAGACCGCGAGCGCGCGGAAGACCTGGTCCAGGAAGTCTTCATCCGGATCTACCGCCACCTGCATCGCTTCGACCAGACCAAGAAGTTCTCGACCTGGGCGTACACGATCGCGTCCAACCTCGCCAAGAACGAGCTCAGGAACCGGAGCCGCAACCCGCTGGTGCTCTTCCAGACGATCAAGCGCCACTGGGAGGCGGATCACCGCCCGCTGCAGTTCGAGGACTCCAGCTCTCGGCCCGACGATCTGTTCCGCAAGCGCCACCTGCGCGAGCTGGTCGAGCAGTCCGTGTCGCAGCTGCCCGAGCACCATCGCGTCGTCTTCGTCCTGCGCGAGCTCGAGGGCAAGACGTACGAGGAGATCGCCGAGATCACGGGCTGCAACCTCGGCACGGTGAAGAGCCGGCTGAACCGGGCCCGGAACAACTTCGCCGCGATCATCTCCCCGCACCTCGACTGACCAGCCTGGGGCCAGCCGCGGAACAGGCGCCGGCCTGCGCGGTACAAGTAGGGTCCTTGTCAGGGCCCGCATGAACTGCTGCGAGTTCCGAGAGAAATACTCTGATTTCGCGGATGGGCTGCTGACCTCGGGGGAGCACGCCGAGGCCAGCGGCCATCTGGCGGCCTGTGCCGCCTGCCGGCGATTCGAGGCGGCGCTCAACGCCGGACTGAACGCGCTCCGGTCCCTGCCGCGCCTCGGCGTCTCTCACGGCTTCGGCGCACGGTTGCGCCACCGTCTGCGCGGGGAGCTCGCCGTGCGGGTTCCCGTCGTCGCGCGCTGGTCGAGCGCCGTGGGGACGCTGCTGCTGGTCGCGGCAGTGGGCTACATCCGATGGGACCTGCGCGAGAGCCACGAGATGCGGCGCGAGCAGATGGCGAAGTCGGCGAGCGGGTGGCACCCGGCGCCTCTCCCACTGGCGGCAAACGCGCCGTTCCCCGTTCCCTCCGCCTCGCACATCCGCGTCGTTCGCGCTTCTTTCGAGCCCTTCCACCCCATGAATTCCATCCTCCTCGTCGCGCAGTCCGCACCCATCGCGATGGGCGGTCCGCAGCGCCTCGACTTGCCCGCCGTATGGGGAGGCCCGTAGCAGCCGACAGGCTGTTGCGACACCCGCTTTCGGGCTAAGTTGCGCCCGATGCCGGGCCGGTCGTTCGATGCACTGCAGCGCGCCCTTGCCAAGGGCGAGATTCAGCCCGTCTACTACCTTTTCGGCGACGAAGAGCTGCTCAAGGACGATGCGGTTCACCGCATCGTCGCTCTCGCGGTCGACGCCTCGACGCGCGATTTCAATCTGGACCGGCGGCGCGCCCCCGAGCTCACCGCCGACCAGTTCCGGTCGCTGGTCGAGACCCCGCCCATGCTGGCGGCGCGCCGCTGCGTAGTCGTCACCGAGGTGGAGTGCCTGCTGCAGAAGCGGCCCCGGCAACAGGCGTTGCGCACCGCCGTCACCGGCTACCTCGCCCGCCCCTCGGCGGAGACGGTCCTCGTGCTGGTCCAGTCGGCGGGGGAGAAGCCGGAC
>DATJWP010000154.1:0-3818 GCA_035578045.1 Polyangia bacterium
GCCAGGACGGCCCTGATCCTCGAGTCGATCTCGGTCACCGTCATCCTCATCTTGTGCGTGAACATCTGGGTGCATAACGGCACCGTCTTCGACACGCACCAGCTCTCGCTGACGGGCGTCAAGCCCGGCGGCATCCTCGTCGGCGTGGTGCTGGCGATCTTCGCGTTCGTCGGGTTCGAGAGCGCCGGCTCCCTGGGCGTCGAATCGAAGAACTCCTTCCGGAACATCCCCCGGGCCATCCTGTGGAGCTGCCTGATCGTGGGCCTGTTCTACGTCGTCGTCTCCTATTCCCAGATCTACGGCTTCCAGAATGTCAAGGGGGGCATCCTGGCCAGCACCGCCCCGCTGCCCGACCTGGCCACGAGCACCGGAATCGGCTTCTTCGCCTACATCCTCGACCTGGGCATCATCTGCAGCATGTTCGCCTGCACGCTGGCCTGCATCAACGCGGGCTCCCGGCTGATCTACTCGATGGCGCGCGACGGCATGGGCCCGCCGGCCGTCGGCGTGGTGCACCGCGCCCGGAACACGCCGCACATCGCGATCGCCGTCGCCGCGGTGCCCATGATCGCGGTCCCGCTCGTGACCACCGTCATGAACCAGGCCGCGGTGAACGCCACCGGATGGGTCGGCACGGTCGCGACCTTCGGCTTCATGCTCGGGTACGCCCTGGTGGGCGTCGGCGCCCCGATCTTCCTGCGCCGGGAAGGCGTCCCGGCCGCGCTGGCCTGGGTGCTCGGCCTGCTCGGCGCCGCCATCATGGTCTTCGTATTCTGGGCCAACTGGCTGCCGCAGACCATTCCCGGCCACGTGTTCCCCGCCCTCACCGGCGCCTACGTCTGGCTGCCTTACATCTTCCTGGCCTGGACCGCGATCGGCATCGTCTACTACGCGATCTGGCAGCGCCGGAATCCCGCGATGGCGGCCCAGGTCGGAACCCGCTACCACACGCCCGACGAAGCGGAGGTCGCGGTGGCGCACTAGCGGTGGCCGGCTGCTGAGTCAGGCCCCGGGGTTCTGTCCGGACGTTCACCCGCTCACCAGCCCGACAGGACGTAGATCCATTCGTGTCCGTCGTGCGCGCGTGGCTCGGGTCTGGTCTTGCCGGCCATCCCGCCAGCCCGGCCGGCGGCGGCCGCCAGGCCGCCAGCGCGGAATGCTGCCTGGCATGAGAACGAAGACCTGCCTTCGGGTGACCTTGGCCCCTGCTGGCCCGGTGACCAGGATCGCAGCCTTGGGTTAGGCGCATAGATACGCATCGGCGATGCGCGAAGAAGGTGTGGCCATGGGCACCGAGGGTGTGGCCGAGCGGGCGACCCGGCCGGCCGGGATTTCTGAGCCGTTCATCGATCTGGCGGGAGTCGAGAAGACCTACCGGATGGGCCGGCTGGATTATCCGGCGCTGCGCGGGATCGACCTGGAGATCGGGGTCGGCGAGCTGGTCGCGGTGGTGGGCCCGTCGGGCAGCGGCAAGACGACGATCCTGAACCTGGTCACCGGGATCGACCGGCCGACCGCGGGGACGGTGACGGTCGGTGGCCGGCGGATCGACACGATGAGCGAGGAGGAACTGGCGGTCTGGCGGGGCGAGCACGTGGGCGTCGTGTTCCAGTTCTTCCAGCTGCTGCCGACGCTGTCGGCCCTGGAGAACGCGGTCCTGCCGCTGGACTTCGCCCGCCGCGGGCCGAAGCGCGAGCGGTTCGAGCGCGCCCGCCGCAACCTCGCGCTGGTCGGCCTCGGCGACAAGGCCGATCATCTGCCGGCGGAGCTGTCCGGCGGCGAGCAGCAGCGGGTCGCGATCGCGCGGGCGCTGGCCGCGGATCCGCAGCTGATCGTCGGCGACGAGCCGACCGGCAACCTCGACACCGTGACGGCGGCGGAGATGTTCGACCTGTTCAAGCGGCTGAACGGTGAGGGCAAGACGGTCCTGTACGTCACGCACGATCGCGAGCTGGCGGCGCGGGCGCAGCGGGTCGTCGCGATCCGCGACGGCCTCGTCGTGGCGGCGTGAGGAGCCGAGATGGTCACGTCACTGCTGCGCAAGTCGGTCACCGACCTGAGCCGGCGCAGGTCCCGCACCTTTTTCGCGGTCGCGACCCTGGCGCTGGCGGTGATGGGCATCGGCCTGTTCGCGACGCCGACGCTGATGAACCGCGCGATGAGCGCCGAGGTCGCGGCGGACCGGCTGCCCGACCTGACGATCTCCACGCGCACGCTGATGCTCGACCAAGCCCAGCTGTCCGCGCTGGCCGCGGTGCCGAACGTCCGCGCGATCGAACCGCGCTCGTCCTTCGGCGGCCGGGTGTACGTCGGCGCCCGCCGCGCGTACGCCCAGGTGCTCGGGATACCAGACTTCGCCCGGCAGGGCGTGAACGTCGTGCACGTCGCCTCGGGTGCCGCCCCGGAAACGGGCGCGGTCCTGACCGACGTGCAGAACGCTAAGCAGGGGCTGCTTTCCGTGCAGGCCGGGCAGACGGTGCGGATCATCGGCGCGGACGGGGCCGTGCGCTCGCTGCGGGTCAGCGGCCAGGGCCGTAACCTCGACGGCGGCCAGACCGTCACCTCCGACGGCGTGATCGTGTTGTACGCCACGCCGGCCACCGTGGCGTCGCTGAGCCGGACCCCCGGCTACGACGAGCTGTTCTTCACGCTCGCCGATACCCGCCCGGCCGCGGTCAACGCGACGATCGCGGCGATCCGCCACACGCTCGCCACGGTCCCCGGCTTCACCGGATTCAGCGACCTGCCGCAGGTACGGGCCGCGGGCGACTGGCCCGGCAAGTCCGCCTTCCAGAACTTCTCCAAATTCTTCTACATCATCACCTTGCTCGCGCTGCTGTCGGCGCTCGTGCTGATCTCGAACACGATGACGACGCTGGTCGCCGAGCAGACATCTGAGATCGGGATCATGAAGGCGGTCGGCGGACGCCGACGCCAGATCGCCGGGGTCTACCTGAAGACCGCGTTGCTGCTCGGCGGGCTGGGAACCGTGGCCGGGATCGTCCTCGGCGTCGTGCTCGCCTACGTCCTGACCAGCTTCCTCGGCTCGGCACTGTTCGCAGTCGGCGTCGGCTTCGGCATCGACTGGGCCATCGTGCTCGTCAGCGCGCTGGTGGGGCTGCTCGCGCCGCCGCTGGCGGCGCTGCCCGCGATCCGGCGCGCCGTCCGCGTGCCCGTGCGGGACGCGCTGGAAGCGACCGGTTCCGCGGCAGGCGGCCAGGACGCCGGCGACCAGCTGCTGCGCCGCGTGCGCTTCCTGCCCCGCCCGGCGCAGATCGGGCTGCGCAACGTCGGCCGGCGCCGGCGGCGCAGCCTGGCCACGTCGGCGGTGATCGCGCTCGCCGTCGGCACCCTGCTCGCGGTGCTCGGCCTCGTCACCGCGGCCGCCAACGCCAGCACCGTCGCGTGGGGGGACCATGGCGAGGACGTCAAGATCGACGCCGCGGGTGGCCAGATGCTCGACGCCCGCGCCGCGGCCCTGATCCGCGCGACCCCTGGCGTGGCGGCCGTGGAGCCGATGTCCGTCACCGACGTCAAGCTGGCCGGCAAGGACGCGAGGATCTGGGGCGTCCAGCAGGCGACGATGTTCCGCTACCGGCTCGCGGCCGGACGCTGGTACACCCCCGCTGAGGAGCAGGCCAGAGCCCACGTCGCCGTCGTCGAGCAAGACATCGCCCAAGCCACCGGAACCCGGCTCGGCGACAGCATCACCGTCCAGACGGAATCCGGTCCGGCCAGCTTCCGCGTGATCGGCATCTCGCCGCAACAACAGGAAAACGGCACCGCGCTATTCGTCCCGCTGACCACGATGCATGCGG
>DATJWP010000155.1:0-8093 GCA_035578045.1 Polyangia bacterium
TGCGGCCGCCGGTCCGTCTCCGTCGGCGCAGGCCGGCGGCCCCATTGAAGCGAGGCGAAGAAGCGCAACCGTTCGCCGATTCACCTCGTGTCTCCGTCGGCGCAGGCCGGCGGCCCCAATGAAGCACAAGACTCTGATAGACGCTCACAGGATATAGGGGAGTCTCCGTCGGCGCAGGCCGGCGGCCCCATTGAAGCTTTTCCTCGTTGGTGGTGGTTGGGTGACCGATCAGGGTCTCCGTCGGCGCAGGCCGGCGGCCCCATTGAAGCCCGGGCGACCCGCGCCCGCTCGTCCGCCTGCCGGAGGCGTCTCCGTCGGCGCAGGCCGGCGGCCCCATTGAAGCTCGGGCACCATCCCGCCGGCCCCCTGGCCGGCCACGCCCGTCTCCGTAGGCGCAGGCCGGCGGCCCCATTGAAGCGGCGGCTGGCCGTACGCGGCGACTTGGCCGCTCGTCCGTCTCCGTCGGCGCAGGCCGGCGGCCCCATTGAAGCGAGCGCCCGACGGCCCGCTCACCGCGGGGCGTGGCTGATGCCGTTGGCTGGCCCGGGGCGTCTGAACCGCCCGCGGACGTCTTCCATCATGATGTAGATCGCCGGGGTGAAGAAGAGGTTCAGGAGCGTCGACAGCAACAGGCCGCCGAACAGCGTCGTCCCCAGCGAGTGGCGCGCGTTGGCGCCCGAGCCGCTGGCGAACACCAGCGGCAGGATGCCGATCAGGAAGGCCAGCGAGGTCATCAGGATCGGCCGCAGCCGCAGCATCGTGGCCTGCTCGATGGCGTCCATCTTGGAGGCGCCCTTGGCCCGTAGCTGCTCGGCGAACTCGACGATCAGGATCGCGTTCTTGCTGGCCAGACCGATCAGCATGAGCAGCCCGATCTGGCAGAAGACGTCGGCGGCCAGGCCGCGCAGCTTCTGCGCCGCCAGCGCGCCCAGCAGCGCCAGCGGCACCGACAGGATGATGACCAGCGGCAACGCGAAGCTCTCGTACTGGGCGGAGAGCACCAGGAACACCACGGTCAGGCCCAGCGCGAAGATGATCAGCGCCTGGTGTCCGGCCCGCACCTCTTCCCACGACAGGCCCGACCACTCGTAGCCGATGCCCGGCGGCAGGACCTGGGCGGCGATCTTGTCCATGGCGGTGATGGCTTGCCCGCTGGACACGCCGGCGGCCGGGGTTCCGTCCAGCTCGACCGACCGATAGAGGTTGTAGTGGCTGATGACGGGGGCGGCGGTCCCGGCGGTCACCTTCACGAAGTTGTCCAGCGGCGCCAGCGCCCCGGACTGCGATCGGACATAGACCGCGCCCAGGTCGCCCGGCTGGTCGCGGAAGTGGGCGTCGGCCTGCGCGTAGACCCGGTACGAGCGCGGCCCCAGGTCGAAGTCGTTCACGTACTGCGAGCCGAAGAAGACGCCCAGCGTGTCGGCGATCTGATCCACCGACACGCCGACGCTGAGCGCCTTGTCGCGGTTCACGTCGACGTTCAGCTGCGGGTCGTCGACGCTGAAGGTCGAGAACACGCCCTTGATCTGGCTGTTGCGCGCGGCCTCCATCATCATCCCCTGGCTGGCCGCGGCCAGCGGGGCCAGGCTGGTGTCGCCGCCGCGGTCCACCAGCTGCAACGTGAACCCGCCCGTCGCCCCCTGCCCCTGGATCGGGGGCGGCAGGAACGGGACCACGATGGCCCCCGGCAGGGCGCCCAGCGAGCGCTGCAGATCGGCCACCAGCGCCAGGGCCGAGTGCGAGGCGCCCGAGCGCTCGGACACCGGCGCCAGGCTGGCGAAGATGATGCCGCGGTTCGCGCCACCGCCCGTGAAGCTGAACCCCAGCACCGAGAAGACGTGCTTGACCTCTTTGTGCGCCCCCAGGCGCTGCTCGGTCTGCTTGGCGATATCGGTCATGTACTCCAGCGAGGCCCCCTGCGGGCCGATCAGCTGGATGATGAAGTAGTTCTGATCCTCGTCGGGGACGAAGCCCGAGGGGACGATGCGGAAGACCAGCACGGTCAGGATCAGGCCACCCACGAAGGCCAGGCCGGCGAACACCAGGTGGCGAAGCTGCCAGTCGAGCGCGCGGCGATAGTGGGACCGGGTCGCCTCGAAGGCCCGGTTGAACCCGCGGAAGACGACCCCCAGGTGCGCGCGCGGCGCCCGCATGAAGCGCGCCGCCAGGGCCGGCGACAGCGTCAGCGCGTTGAACGCCGAGATGGCCACCGAGAACGCGATGGTCAGCGAGAACTGGCGGTAGAGGCGCCCGGTCGTCCCCGAAAGGAACGCGACCGGCCCGAACACGGCGATCAGCACCAGCGAGGTCGCGACGACGGCCCCCGTCACCTCGCGCATCGCGCGCCGGGCCGCCTCGTGCGGGTCGTCGCGCTCCTCGGCCAGGTTGCGCGAGATGTTCTCGACCACCACGATCGCGTCGTCCACCACCAGCCCGGTGGCCAGCACGATCCCGAACAGCGTGAGCGTGTTGATCGAGAAGCCGAAGGCGTTGACGAAGATGAAGGTGCCGACCAGCGAGACCGGGATGGTGATGGCCGGGATCAGCGTGGCCCGCCAGTCCTGCAGGAACAGGAAGATGACCAGCACCACCAGGCCGATCGCCTCGAGCAGCGTCACCAGCACCTCGCTGATCGACTCGCGAACGGCGGTGGTGGGGTTGAAGGCGATCTCGTACTTCAGCGAGGGCGGGAACGCGGCCGAGAGGCGCTGGAGCTCGGCCCGGATGGCCGTCTCCAGCTGCAGCGCGTTGGCATCCGGCTGCTGGAAGACGCCGATGCCGACCGCGCTCCGGCCGTCGAAGCGCAGGTCCAGCGAGTAGTCCTCGGCCCCCAGCTCGGCTCGCCCCACGTCGCGCAGGAAGACCAGGCTCCCGTCGGCGCCACGCTTGATGACCAGGTCGTCGAACTGCCGCGGGTCGGTCAGCCGACCCTGGGCCCGGACGGTGATCTGAAAGCTCTGGTGTTGCGGCGCGGGAGGCCGGCCGATCTGTCCGGCGGCGATGGACAGGTTCTGGGAGCGCAGCGCGCCGACCACGTCCTCGGCCGTCAGCCCGCGCGCGGCCAGGCGCACCGGATCCAGCCAGAGGCGCATGGCGTAGCGCCGCTCGCCGAAGATGCGGACGTCGGCGGCGCCCGGGATGCGCCGGATCGCGTCGCGCACGTACAGGTCCAGATAGTTGCTGATGAAGAGGTTGCTCAGCGAGCCGTCATCCGAATAGAAGCCGATCGCCAGCAGGATGGCGGGGGTCGTCTTCAGGATCGTGACGCCCGTGTTCTTCACCTCGGCCGGCAGGAAGGGCAGCGCCTGGTTGACGCGGTTCTGGACGTCGACGGCCGCCAGGTCCTTGTTCGTGCCGACGTCGAACGTCACGGTGATCTGGCTGGTGCCGTCGCTGCTGCTGGTCGAGTTGAGATAGCGCATGTGTTCGGCGCCGTTGATCTGCCGTTCCAGCGGCGTGGTGACCGTCGACTCGACGACCTCGGCGGCGGCCCCGATGTAGTTGCTGACCACCTGCACCTGCGGGGCCGCCAGCTCCGGGTACTGGGCGATCGGCAGCGTCGGGATGCTGACCGCGCCGCCCAGCACGATCATCAGCGCGCACACCGTGGCGAAGATGGGCCGGCTGATGAAGAAGTTGACCATGGGCGGACCGCCGACCCGTCACCCCGGCTGATGAGCAGCGCCGGCCGGCGCCGGGGCCACCGGCGCTCCTGGCCGCAGCTTCTGCACGCCCGACGCAACGACCTCTTCCCCCGGAGAGAGTCCGTGCAGCACCGGATAGGCCTGCCCTTGCAACGGCCCCAGCTCGACCGGCCGGAGGGCGACCGTCAGCGGCGCCTGGTCCGAGGCGCGGTGCGCCACCCAGACGAACGTCTGCCCGGCGCGGCTCTGAACCGCCAGCACCGGGACCGTCGGCCCGACCCGCTCGCTCCAGACGACGCGGGCGCGAACGAACTGACCGACCCGCAGCGGGCCGCCCCGGTTGTCGATCGTGGCGGTGGTCAGGACCGTCTGGGTGTCGGGATCGACGCGCGGCGAGACGAAGGTGATCTTGCTCTTCGCCAGCGACTTCCCCGCGCCGTCCAGGATGTCGACCTGGGTCCCCAGGCGAAGCCCCATCGCCCGCTCGGACGGAATCTGGAGGTAGGCCTCGAGGACGTCGTTGTCGTCCACGGTGGTCAGCAACGTCTGGGGCGTCACGTAGTCGCCCACCCTGACGGGGATGTCCCCCAGCGTTCCGGCCTGCAGCGCCACCACGGTGTACCAGTTGAGCTCGACGGTGCCCGCGTGGGCCTGCGCCGCGGTGGACGCAGCGTTCGCCTCGGCCTGCTTCAGGGCCGACTGCGACTGATCGAAGTCCTGACGCGTGGCCGCGCCCCGCGCGAACAGCTTGCGCTGCCGCTCGAACTGCGCGCGCAGGAAGTCGAGGTTCGCCCGGTTGGCCTGCTCGGCGGCGCGCTGGCTGTTGACCAGCGCCCGCTGGCGCGACGGATCGATCGACACCAGGGGCTGCCCGGCTTTCACGTCGTCGCCGGGCGCCACCAGGATGCGGCTCACGTGCCCCTCGACTTGCGGCTGGACGCGGACGGAACGGCGCGAACGGAGCACCGCGACGTAGTCCGACGTGTCGGCGATCGGCGTCGCCTTCACCGTCTGCAGCTCGACCGGCATCGGGGGCAACCCGCGCCCCTGATTGTGGTCGCCCCCCCGGCAGGCGCCTGCCGCCAGGACGACGCCTATCCACGGCAGTAACTGGCGTGTCACTAGTCCCAACCCGACGGGTCGGTAAGTTGCCCACGACCGGAGTCGGGTCAAGTCCGCCAAAAAAGATATCTCTTGGCGGGCGGTCTTTTTCCGAGCCTTTCCACCCGCCGATCGCTACTGTGCAGAGACGTACCTGACGCCGAACCTAGCGGACATCCTGACGAAAGTGGCGCCTTGCCGATCGCCTGAAGATGCGCCCATCCAGGGGGTACCAACGCACGGAATGGAACATTTAATGAGAACAAATCTTCTGAAGTTCTTCGCGACTACCCGCCACGCCTGGGTGTTATCGATTCTCTTCGCTCTTGGATCCTGTAGCTCGCCCGCCTCGACCGGGGCGGGCGGATCGACTGGTGGTTCCAGCGGCAATCCGACCGGCACGGGCGGCTCCGGCACCGGCACGGGCGGGTCCCCAACCGGCACGGGCGGCTCCGGCGCCGGCACGGGTGGATCGACCGGCGCCGGCGGCAGCTCGTCGGGCGGCGCGGTCTTCACCGTCAACTACACGCCCAGCACCGCGGTCGGCACGGTCGAGATCGTCACCTGGTCGGTCAACGTCTCGATCGACAGCGCGGTGATCAACTTCGGTCGCGACGCCGGCAACTTCGAGTACCAGGCGCCGGTCGATCTGAAGCAGACCATGTACCGGACCTTGCTGCTCGGAATGAAGCAGGTCACGAACTACTCGTTCCAGATCAGCGCCCAGGGCGGCGGCAAGACGTACACCAGCGACATCTACACGTTCAAGAGCGGCTCGCTGCCGAACGGGTTGTTCCCCACGTTCACCAAGACCGACATGGACACCTCGTCGCCGCTCTACGCGAACGGCGGGTTCACCGTGAACTGCATCGGGCTGGCCGGCTCGCCCGGCGTCAGCACCGGTCTGACGGGGAAGACCGCGCCGTTCATCATCGACAAGGATGGCGACGTCGTCTGGGGCCTGGACATCAGCAGCACCGCGGCTTCGAACTGCTCGCGCGCGCGCATGTCGTTCGACGGTCAGTCGATGTACGCGGGCAACTTCGCCAACGCCTCGACGACGGGCGCGCTCTACGCCATCCCGATGGACGGCATGGGCGCCGGCACGACCTGGAAGCTGCCGGGGCGCAGCCACGACTTCGCGCTGCTGCCCAACGGCCACATCATGTACTTCGCCACCGACAACATGATGGCCAACACCACGCCCGGCGGGGAATCGATCTTCGACCTGGACCCCAGCAGCGGGAGCTCGACGCGGATCTACGACGAGGCGACGGACTTCGCGACCCTGATCGCCAGCAACAGCTCGCCCGAGTCGCACACGAATCAGGTCACGTTCTCGTCCGACCTGAACGCCATCGCCATCTCGATGCTGATCCCCAGCACCATCGCGGTCGTCAGCTACCCGGCCGGCAAGCTGATGTACACCTTCGGCGGGGCCCAGAGCGACTACAGCAACATGGCCTGGACCTGGCAGCACGGGCACGACATCCACAGGGACCACATCTGGGTGTTCAACAACAACATGAGCGGGCCCGCCCACGTGCTCGGCTTCACCTACGACGCGTCGGCCAAGACCTCGACGCAGACGCTGGACTACAACCCGAACATCCAGAACACGACCTTCGGCGACGTCAAGGAGCAGCCGAACGGGAACCTGTTCATCACCTACTCGGACAGCGGGACGTTCCACGAGATCACCAAGACCGGGACGCTGCTCCGCAAGGTCTCGACCAACACGGCGATCGGGTACTCCGAGCACCGGAGCACGCTCTACGGACCGCCCCCGCCCTTCGCGACGAACTGAGGAACGACCGGATGCAAAGCAGGAGCAGGACCGCGATTGCGGCCGGGGCGGTGATCACCGCCCTGGCCAGCTGTCACTCGTCTTCGGACACGCCGCCGCCCATCACGTCGGCGGCGTGCATGGACCCGAGCGCGAACGTGGTGATCACCGATCCGACCAACTACGCGCTGACGGATTCGTTCGACATCAAGACCTACACGCTCAAGGACAACAGCAACCTGGTGTTCGACTGGAGCGCGCTCGACACCGACTTCTTCGGCCACGCGGTCGACCCCGCCACCGACATCAACCTGATCCTGGTCGCGCTGTGGCACATGACCCCGTCTCAGATCGAGGACGCGTTGAAGGCGGACGACATCCCGCTCAGCTCGAACGCCGGGGTCATCACCGCGCTGACCGACGGAATGTCGACGTCGGCCACGCTGAACCAGTTCACCCTGCTGGGGCAGAGCATCCCGACCAACCTGATCCCGCTCTACTTCGACACCAGCACCCCCAACTACCAGTACCCGCAGGATCAGTTCACCTTCATGATGATGGCGTCCACCGGGACGCAGGCCGGCAAGGGGCCGCGCGGAATCGCGCTCTTCCACATCGACCCGACCGCCAGCCCCACGACGCTGGCGATGACGAACGACTCGACCAAGCTGTCGTACAGCGTGAACCTCACGCAGGCCGCGCCCGTCCTGGTGCCGGCCGGCGTTCCCCATCTGACGATCGACTGGAGTCAGATGATGCACAACATGATCGGCAACAAGTACGACTTCAGCCAGATCACCCGCGCCGCGGTCGCGCACTTCAAGAGCCTCACGCTGGAGCAGCTGCAGACCAAATTCCTCGACCTGGAGACGCTGGCGGACGACTGGTGGTCGAACAGCTCGATCGACGGCAACAGCGTCGACCTGAGCACGCTGGCCAAAACCAGCGGATCGTCCAGCGGCCAGACGTTCCCCGGGATCGACGACTCGGGCATCTGGATGACGGCGCTCTTCTGCGACAACTGTAACAATCCGGCGCCCTGGTCGATCACGATCATGCAGCCCTGCAAGTAGAGTCTGTGGTATCGCTTGCGGCGTGAGCCGCATTCATCGCACCGTGCCGTCCGCCGGCACCAAGATCGGAATCGCCTTCTCCGGGGGCCTCGACACCCGCTGCGCCGTCGCCTGGCTGGCCCGCAAGGGACTGGACGTCTACGCCTACACCGCCGACCTGGCCCAGCCCGACGAGGCGACGCCGTCCGACATCCCGCCGGTGGCGGTGCAGCACGGCGCCAAGGGCGCGCGCCTCATCGACTGCCGGGACGCGCTGGTGCGCGAAGGGTTCATCGCCATCCAGTGCGGCGCCTTCCACCTGGGCGTGGCCGGCCGCAAGTACTACAACACGACGCCGCTCGGGCGGGCGGTCACCACCACCGCCATCGTGCGCGCGATGAAGGAAGACGGCGTCAACGTCTTCTCCGACGGCAGCACGCACAAGGGAAACGACATCCAGCGGTTCTACCGCTACGGCGTCCTGACCAACCCGGCGCTGACCATCTACAA
>DATJWP010000156.1:0-25561 GCA_035578045.1 Polyangia bacterium
TGGATGGCGCGCATCGGCTGGCTGCGCGCCGGCGGGCCCTTGCGGGCGGAAGAACACCCGGCCGCCGCTCCGCGACCGCGCCCCACTTGATTGCGCGGATCTTGCGGGTGGGCGGCGCCCAAGGCCCGGAGGTCCCCAAGGATGTGCCCGAAGACGTGATGCATCGTCACCTAGCGGAACTTGATCCCGCAGCCGATTCCCTTGGTCTCGGCCACCGGAGCCGGATGCCCCTCGAGCACCGCGTCCAGCGCGTCCTTCAGATAGTGGCTCTTGGCGGCGGCGGCGTCCTTGTGGTTGTCGTCGATCATGCCGTGATAGGCCAGCTTGCCGTTGCGATCGAAGAGAAAGGCCTCGGGGGTGACGCTGGCGCCGAACGCCTTGGCGACGCCCGACGTCTCGTCCACCACGTACGGCACCAGCAGCCCCAGCTGCTTGGCGCGCGCCTGCATCCCGGGGTAGTCGTCCTCGGGGTACCTGGCCGGGTCGTTGGCGTTGATGAGGATGACGCCGATCCCCTTCTTCGAGTAGGTGTTCGCCAGGTCGGCGATGCGGCGCTCCCAGCCGCGGGCGAACGGGCAGTGGTTGCAGGTGAACACGACCAGCGTGCCGGCCTTGCCCTGGACGTCGGCGATCGAGACGGACTTGCCGTCCAGCGCGCTCTTCATCTTGGTGGCGGCGGCCGGGCCGGGGGCGGGGGCGCCGGTGGCCAGCGCGGACAGGGCGACTGACAGGACGATATTCGTGGGGACGATCATCACGGTTTCCCTTTCGTTGGCTTCTTGACCTTGCGGAGGGCGGCCTCCAGCTCTTTCGGCGTGACCGCGCCGGACCAGGCGCGTTGCTTCACGCCGGCGCTGTCGTACAGGAACGACGCCGGGATGGCGCCGGTCCAGCTGGGGTCGAAGGCGTTGACGAAGGTCTCGTTGTCGCCCTGCTTGATGAACGCCTGGGCGCCCTGGGCGCCGGCCGCTCGCAGGAAGAGGGCGACCTGGTCGCGCTGGTCCTCGTCGTCCGCCGACACCAGGATCAGCCGCAGCCCCTTGGGCTGATGGGCATGGAAGAACCGCAGGAGGGCCGGCATCTCGTCCCTGCAGGCGTCGCACCAGGTGGCCCAGATGGTGACCAGCACGGCCGTGGCGCCCGGGGCGGCCACGGCGGCGCGGATGCCGGCCAGATCGGTGACGTTCACCTCGACGGCAGCAGGGGAGCCGCTGGTGGCGGCTGCCAGGACGATCGCGGGCAGCAGGGCGGGGAGCACCGCGCAAGTCTATCTCCTGCTAACCTGAAGATCATGCAGGCCTCGACGTCAGCGCCGGTCGCGTCGTCAGCGCCGGGTTCGATGGCCGAACGGCAGGGGGCGACGCCGCCCGCCTGGCTGGGGCGGCCGCGCTGGCGGCTGCTGGCCGACGTGGTGGGCGGGCTCCGTTCGAACTGGGACAAGCTATCGCAGATGTTCGGCCTGCTGGGCGCGCTATTCCGTCCCAGCGTCGTCCGGCGGCGGCTCGAGCGGCTGCGCGCGCTGGGGTACGTCGACGCCATCCCGACCGTCGCGCAGCTGCTGGTGGCCGGGCGCGATCAAATGATCGTGGGCGCGGCGGCCGAGACGAAGCTCTTCTACAAGTCGCAGAGCATCCCCTGGATCTTCCACAACCTGCGCCGCTTCCTGGCCGGGCCGGCCACCATGCTGGATCCGATCGGGCTGCTCTCGCCGCGCGACGCCATCGTCGAGCACGTCCTGCAGACGTTCCACCGCCACCCCGTCTACGACCTGGTGCTGCTGCGCGCCCACGAGGGGGGCGTCGAGGAGATGGCGCGTCAGGCCGAGCAGCTGGCCGCGGGCACGCACCCGCACCAGCGCGCGCTGGCCTCGCTGATCGAGGACGGCGCCTACCACGCGCGGCTGCCGCACGACATCGCCGAGTTCGCGGCGAACCCGAACGAGCCGGCGCGCCCGCTGCCCGAGGGCCTGGTCGCCGACCGCGAGCTGATGCTGGCGATGGACCAGTTCAAGGACATCGGCGGCTTCGCCCGCTACGCCTCGCGCCTGCGCGTCGGCCTGCCGCGCGCCATCGCGGCCTGGCTGCTGGCCGGCTTCGACGAGACGATGGGCGTCCTCGTCGGCGTCGAGCTGGGCCCCCGCGAGATCGACCACGCCGCCTGCGACCCGGACCTGGTGGCCAAGCACCTGCCCGCTGCGTAGGTCTCAGTCCGGCGGTGAATAGGGGCGGAAGGTCCCCTTGCCCGTCCCGCAGTCGGGGCACCGCCAGTCGTCAGCAAGGGACCCGAACGCGATGCCCGCCTTGCTCTCGTCGTAGATGTAGTAGCAGCCGCGGCAGATGAAGGCGCTCGGTCCTCGCGCCGCCATCACCGCCGGCGCGGGCGCCGCCTGGGCGGCGATCTTCGATTCGGGCAGGCCCACCCGATCCCCCACCACCACCTTGCCGCCGCTGCGCGCCACCAGATAGATCCCCAGATCCTTGTGCCCGAACGACGTTCGGAGCTTGCCCGGGATGTCCATGTCGCGCGCGCCGGTGGCGGGGTCGACGTTGGTCGCGCCGCAGCGGCCGTTGCGCCGATCGACGCGAAAGAGGACGTCGCCCAGCAGGATGTCGCGCCCGATCCAGTCGAACTCGGACCAGGGCGGCGCCCCGTCGATGTAGAAGTTGGCGCGAAAACGAAGCGGGTCGAGCTTCACCCCCCACTGCTCTTCCAGGCTGCGCAGCGTGGCCAGGTTCATGCACGAGACGACGTTGTCCGGCTTGTCCATGAAATGACCATCCATCGAGCGGACCAGCCTGGGGGCGGCGGGGAGTCCCGGCACCTGCCTGAAGAAGTAGTCCTCGACGGCCCTCCGTCCCTCGTCCTTGCCCAGATCGGCCCGGAAGGGCGCGGGCGATTCGCCGGGCCCCGCCCCGTCGGCCTCCGGCGGGCGGTAGATGGTGAGCTGCAGCGTGTCCACGTCGACGTGGGTCCTCACGCGGGCCAGCGTCTCGTCCAGCATCAGCATCAGGAACAGCCCCTTCTTCGCCCAGCGCGGCTGCTCGGTGTCGATGGGAACGCCCGGGCGCGCCAGCGCGAACACGCGGTCGAAGGGGAATGGTTTGCCCTCTTCCATCACGACGCCGGGGAGCGGCTGCGGGCTGAGCCCCTTGATGGGATAGCGGTAGATCCCGCGCACGATTGGCCCCAGCGTCTCGGGCTGCCCGACCTGGTCCTGCAGGCGGGCCCGCGCCGGCGCCACGGCACGCGCGGCCGATCGCCGCTGAAGCTGGAAGCGCGAGCCACGCCCCGCGGGCCGTCCGGGCCGCGGGCGCGACGGGGGCGGCTCGTCCAGCATCAGCTCGCGCAGGAAGTCGTGATCGCGATCGAGCGTGTCGTCCACCGCGTCGGACAGCCGGGCCACGCCCTGATCGATCTGGTTGGGCGTCAGTCCCGCGAAGCCGATCAACACGCTTCGCCGTCCCATCGATCCGGCGGTCAGGTCGTGCGCCGCGGCCGAGGTCATCGAGTAGACGCGCACCCGCTGTCCCAGGGCCAGCTCTTCCAGCCGGGCCGCCTCGGGCACGCCGGCCGGGAGCCGCCAGAAGACGTGAAGGCCCGCCGCCTCGCCGCTGATCTGGACGCTGCCGAAGTAGCGGCGGAGCGAGGCCAGCAGCGCGTCGCGGCGCTCCTTGTACACCGCGCGCGTGCGTGTGAGGTGGGTGCGGTAGCACCCCGCCCGCAGGAACTCGGCCAGCGTGGCCTGATCCAGCCACGAGCTCCCGGCGTCGGTCATGGTCTTCATGGCCCGGGCCGCGTCGGCCAGCGACGGCGGGACGACCATGTAGCCCAGCCGCAGGCCGGCACCGAGCGTGGTCGAGAACGTGCCGAGATGGATGGTGCGGTCGGGGGCGACCCCCGCCAGCGCCTGCATCGGCGACCCGTCGTACTGGTAGGCGCTGTCGTAGTCGTCCTCGAGCAGATAGCAGCCGTGGCGCCGCGCCCAGCCGATCACCTGCCCGCGCCGCTCGCTGGAGAGCGTGTACCCGGTGGGGTACTGGTGCGCGGGGGTCAGGTAGAGCAGGTCGGCGCCGGTCTCGGGAAGCTGCGCCGCCACCAGGCCGTCCTCGTCGACGGGCACGGGGATCAGGCGCGCGCCCGTGGCCTCGAAGGCGTAGGTCATGTCGCGGTAGCACGGCGTCTCGGTGGCCACGGTGACGCCCGGCCCTCCCAGCAGCCGCGCGGTGAGGCTCAGCCCTTCCTGGACGCCGCCCACCACCAGGATCTGCCGCGGGTCCGCCACGATCCCGCGGCTCAGCGACAGGTGCTCCGCGATCGCGCCGCGCAGGACCGCCAGCCCGGCGGCGTCGGAGGGTTCGGACATCCCGGCCGCGCCACCGTACGAGAGCCGGCTCTGGAGCAGCCGCCGCCAGATCTTGACCGGGAACAGGTCGGCGCTGGGGCGCCCGGGCAGGAAGTCGTAGAAGCGATGCTGGCGGGTGGCGCCCACGCGCGCGCGTGCCCGCACGACCACCGGGCCGGGCAGCGGTTTCCCCGGCGCCGCCGTCTGGGTCGAGGGCGCGTCCGTCACCACGGACGGCGGCGCGTCCGGGGAAACGTCGGGCGTCGCGAAGAAGCCGGACGCCGCGCGCGCCTCCAGCAAGCCCTCGATGGTCAGCGTCTCGTAGGCGTGGACGACGGTGTTGCGGGCCACCCCCAGCTGCTCCGACAGCGTGCGCGAGGACGGCAACCGCGTGCCCGAGGGGATCCGCCGCTGGCGTATCAGGGAAGCCAGCTGCACCGCTAGCTGCGCCGCCAGCGGCGTCTTCGAGGAGCGATCGAGCTCGACCGGGATCTTCATCTTCCAGTCAGCGCCAAGCGACTTTACCCGAGCGACACGAAGAGGTCATCCCCCTCGCTGCGGAGGGGGAACGTCCGCAGGCCTTCCGTCGCCTCGTCGCCCAGCGGCGCGCCGCTGCGGAGGTCGAATTGCCACATGTGCTCCAGGCAGGTCAGCCGCTCTCCGTCCACCACGCCGAGCTCCAGCGGGACCGCCTCGTGCGGACACAGTGACTGGACCGCCAGCAGCTGGTCGCCGGCGCGCACGATCAGGACGCCCACGCCGTCCACCCAGAAGCTCCGCTTGCCGCTGGCCGGAAGGTCGCCGACCGCGCAGACGCGCCGCCAGCCGGGTGCGGGAGGGCGTGCGGCGATCGCCGGGCAGTCCCGGGCTGCAGGGCAGGGGGCGGACGGTGGGTCCTTGCTGGTCATCGGGGTCGCTCCTTTGGGTCAATCGAACCGGTCGTAGCGGACGTCTTGCGGCGGCAACCGGCCGTGCTGCACCAGCACCCGGAGCGCCGCGTCGACCATGGCGCGCGGTCCCGCCAGGTAGGCGCGGGTGCCGGCCGGCGGAGGCTGGGCGGTGCGGGCCAGCACCGCGTCGACCAGGCCGGCATGAAACGAAAGGGCCGGGTACCGCGCGGCCAGGTCGGGGTGCGGCTCCTCGTCCGACAGCGCCACGTCGATCTTCAGGCGGTCTGGGCGGTTCGCCCGCAGAGCGCTCAGCTGGTCGAGCAGGAACAGGTCTCGGTTCGTCCGGACGCCGAACAGCAGCCGCGCGGTCCCCTCGTCGAAGTGCCCCGATTCGCCGGCGCGGCCGAGAATCGCGAGCATGCCGGCCAGTCCGGTGCCCCCGGCCACGCACAGAATCGGCGTCCGGGCCGCCGGGTGAAACGTCGCGCGACCGAGCGGACCAAACAGCTCGAGGCGAGCTCCTTCGATGCCGGCCCCCCGGTCGAACAGCCAGCGGGTGAAGCGGCCCCCGACCTTGCGCCGGGCCAGGAACCAGACGTCCATGCCGCCCCGGCGCGCGCCGGCGATCGAGTAGGCGCGCGCGCCGGGGATCTCCGCCGTCTCCAGCAGCACGAACTGGCCGGCCGCGAACTCGAACGGCCGGGCGAGGCTGACATCGAAGCGCATGACGTCCGGCGCCAGCAGCCGGCGGCGGCGCAGGACGCCCGTCAGGGCCTCTGGCCGTCCGGTGCCCGGCGCGGGCGGCCGCAGGCGCGAGACGGACAGGGTGCAGTCCGTGAGCGCGACCCCCTGGCACGAGAGGATGTCGCCCGCCCCGCAACGTCGCGCGCCGGGCGCCTCGGGCCAGCCGTCCGACGCCTGGCCGGCCAGCAGTCGCACCCGGCAGGTTCCGCAGGTGCCCGTCGCGCAGTCATAGGGGAGGTGGATGCCCTGGCAGAGCGCGGCCCGCAGGATCTGCTGGTCCGCGCTCGCCTGTATCTGGTGCACGCCGTCGGCCGTCTGGACGGTGAGCTTCATCGTGCGTCGGGCCGGCGGTCACTTCTGGGCGGACGCGTCTCTGCTGTTCTTCGCGTCGTTCACATAGGGGCTCCACGGGTTCGGCGCGATCGGCTTGCTCTTGTAGACCACCCGGAACTGCCCGTTGGCCTTGACCTCTCCGATCATCACCGGCTTGGTGCAGTGGTGGTTGGGGTTCATCGTCACCTTGAAGCCGGTCGGCGAGGTGACCGTCTGCCCGATCATGGCCTTGCGAACCGCGTCGACGTTGGTCGTCCCGGCCTTCTTCACGGCCTGCGCCCACATGTTGAACAGGATGTAGGCCGACTCCATCGGGTCGTTGGTGACCGCGCTGTCGTCCTTGATGTACGCATGCCAGTGGTCGATGAAGGCCTTGTTCTCCGGCGTGTCGAGGGACTGGAAGTAGCTCCAGCCCGCCATGTGCCCCAGCAGCGGCTTGGTGTCGATCCCCTTCAGCTCCTCCTCGCCGACCGAGAACGCGATCACCGGGATCTTGACCGCGGAGACCCCCTGGTTCCCCAGCTCCTTGTAGAACGGGACGTTGGCGTCGCCGTTGATGGTCGAGATGACCGCGGTCGGCTTGCCCTGGTTGCCGAAGGCCTTGATCGCCGAGACCTCGGTCTGCCAGTCGGAATAGCCGAAGGGCGTGTAGTTCTCGCGGATGTCCTCGTCCGCCACCCCTTCGTGCTTCAGGAAGGCACGGATGATCTTGTTGCTGGTGCGCGGGTAGACGTAGTCGGTCCCTTCCAGGACGAAGCGCTTGAACCCGCCGCCCTTCTTGCTCATCAGGTATTTCACGGCGGGAATGGCTTTGTTGTCCGGCACCGAGCCGCCATAAAACACGTTGTTCGAGTCTTCCTGTCCTTCGTACTCCAGCGGGTAGTACAGCAGGCCGTTCAGCTCCTCGACCACGGGCAGCACCGACTTGCGCGAGACCGAGGTCCAGCACCCGAAGATCGCCGCGACCTTCTGGCGCTGCAGCAGGTCGCGGGCCTTCTCGGCGAAGAGGGGCCAGTTCGAGGCGGGATCGACCACCACGGCCTCGACCTTCTTGCCCAGCAGGCCCCCCTTGGCGTTCAGGTCCTGGACCTGCATCAGCATGAAGTCCTTGAGGATGGTTTCGCTGATCGCCATCGTCCCCGACAGCGAGTGCAGCACGCCGATCTTGATGGTGTCGTCCGCGGCGGTGGCGCGCCCGGCCAGCGCGCAGGGCAGCAGCAGGAACGCCGCGAGGGTTGCGGCGCCGCGGCGCCACGTCTGATTTCCGATCTTGCTCATCTCGTCCTCCGTTTCAGTTCTCGCGGCCATCCTAGGCAGCGGCGACGGAGGCGCTCAGAGCCACCTCGGAGAAATTTGGCGGTGCCAGTGCGTTGGCCGGCCGGAAACATGGGCCGGCACAGGCGTCAGAGAGGGCGTTTGTCGATCGCGTCTCTCTCCGCCTGGCCGACCAGCTCGGTGGCGCGGTCGCAGGCCTTCTCGCGCGGCGCCCGTTCCGCCGCGCAGTCGGCGCAGCTCTGCACCGCCAAGACCGCCGACTGCACCAGGTTCCAGGCGCCGTCCAGCTCGGCGTCGCGGGCCACGCAGCCGCTGACCGCCTGCGCGACCAGGTCGATCCGGGCCTCCATGGCACGCGTCTCCGGTTGGTCGTGACAGTTCCTGGCCGGCGGTCGCCGGCTGCCGGCGGCCGCGGCGGCGCTGTCGCGCAGCTGCCGCACGGCAGCGGTCGTGGCCTGCAGGTCGCGCGCGCGGCAGCTGGGGGGCGGCGGGTTGATCACCGGGGCGGAGGGGACGATCGGGTGGACGAACGGCGCCGGGGTTGTCGCGTGCCGGGTGGGCGTCCGCCGCAGCAAGCGGCCGGCCACGCTGAGCGCCAGGCTGACGGCGAGCAGGATCGTGATGGCGCGCCGTCCTCTGCCGGAGGTCATCGGGCGAATCTTGCCTCATACTGTCGCCGCATGGCAGCCGCCAAGCTGTTCCTCTCGATCTTTGCGGTCATCTTCGTCGCGGAGCTTCCGGACAAGACGATGCTGGCGTCGCTGGTGATGGCCAGCCGCCACCGGGCGCTGCCGGTGCTGCTGGGTTCGGCCGCCGCGCTGACCATCCAGAGCCTGATCGCGGTCGCGGCCGGCAGCCTTCTGTCGCTGCTCCCGGCCCGTGTGGTTCACATCGGCTCGGGGGCTCTGTTCCTGATCTCGGCGATCGTCATGTGGGTGCGCCACGAGGAGGACGAGGCGAAGATCCGCGACGACGCCAAGGCGGTCACGTTCGGCAAGACGCTGTGGCTGGTGTTCGGCGTGGTGTTCATCGCCGAGTGGGGGGACCTCACGCAGATCGCGACGGCGGGGTTCGCCGCCCGGTTGCGGCAGCCGGTGCTGGTGTTCGCGGCCTCGACCGCGGCGCTGTGGGCGGTGGCGGCCATCGCCGTCATCGTCGGCAACCGCGCCGGCCACCTGCTGAAGCCCAAGCTCACCCAGAAGATCGCCGCGGTCCTGTTCGCGCTGGCCGGCGTCGCGATGATCGCCGGGGTCTTCTGAGTCGCCGATCAGCGCAGGAAGCGCGAGGGGTAGATGCCGGGCGTGGAGCCGTCGATCGGGGTGGCGCCGACCACCCGGCGGTAGAAGTCGACCGACGACGCCCAGCCGATGATCGCGTAGCCGTAGCCGTCGGCGCGCATGGCGTGCAGCGCGGCCAGCAGCAGCCCGCGGCCGATGCCCCGCCCGCGATGGCCGGGCGCCACCAGCTCGGGGCCGAAGAAGTTGCGGCAGGCGGCGTCGTGGCAGGCGACGCCGAGCAGGCGCGCGTCCGGGGCGCTGGCGTCCACGGCCACGAAGCAGGCGATGGGATGGCGGGCGAACGCGGCGGCGCACTCGTCGGCCCAGCCGGGCGAGCCCTCGGCTCGCATCCAATCCACCACCGGGGTGCGTTCGGCGGCGGCGGCGCGGCGAACGACGACGCCCGCCGCGGCCAGCGCCTCGACGGCCGGCGCCAGCGGCGGCAGATCGTAGAGGCGGACCAGCAGGTCGGCCACTGGTTCGACTAGACCTCGGTCATCCAGCCGTGGGTGTCGGGGGCGCGGCCGTACTGGATGGCGGTGATCGCCTCGAACAGCCGGCGCGCCACCTCGCCCCCCTGGCCGCCGTTGATGACGATGTCCTCGCCCTTCCATCCGAGCGAGCCGACCGGCGTGATGACGGCGGCGGTGCCGCAGCCGAAGATCTCGCGCAGGGTGCCGCTGCGGTGCGCGCGCAGCAGCTCTTCCATGCCCAGCGGCCGCTCGCTGACGGTGAAGCCCCACTCGCGCAGCAGCGTCATGATCGAGTTGCGGGTCACGCCGTCCAGGATGCTGCCGGACAGCGGCGGGGTCACGATCTCGTCGCCGATGCGCGCCACCATGTTCATGGTGCCGACCTCTTCCAGATAGCTGTGCTCGTTGGCGTCGGTCCACAGCACCTGCGCGTAGCCGCGCGCCTTGGCGTCCTCGGCCGCCTTCAGGCTGGCGATGTAGTTCGCGCCGGCCTTCACGCCGCCCAGACCGCCGACGGCCGCGCGGACGTACTTGTCCTCCACCAAGATGCGGGCCGGGGCGAACGCGTCGCCGTGGTAGCCCGCCACCGGCGAGGCGATCACGAAGAAGACGTAGCGCTTGGCCGGCCGCACGCCCAGGAACGGCTCGGTGGCGATGATCGTCGGCCGGATGTAGAGCGACGTCCCGGGCGAGCCGGGCACCCACTCGCGATCGGCGTCGACCAGCGCGGTGATCGCCGCGCGCGACAGCTCGGCGTCGACCGGCGGGATGCAGAGGCGCGGGGCGCCGTCCTGCAGCCGCTTGCAGTGGCGATCCAGCCGGAAGATGCGGACCTTGCCGTCGGCGCCGCGGAAGGCCTTCAGGCCGTCGAAGATCTCCTGCGCGTAGTGGAAGACGGCCGCCGCCGGGTCCAGCGTGAGCGGGCCGTAGGGGACGACGCGCGGGTTGGTCCATCCACCCCCATCCGCGTCGTAATCGACCATCGCCATGTGGTCGGTGAACACCTTGCCGAACCCCAGCTCGGCGTCCTTGGGGCGCGTTCGCCTGGTCGGCGAGAGGCGAACGGTGATCGGCGGCAACGACATCCGTCGAGGATATCGCGCCGCCGCCCCCCGTGCTAATGCAACTATTTACTGCCCTTATGGGCGGCTAAAGCGCCAGGACGCCGGTCCGGATCAGGTAGGCCAGGCGGGCGCGCTGGTCGTCGTCCAGCAGGGCGTGCAGCTTGCCCAGCGCGCCGGTGATCGCCGTGCGCAAGCGCTCAGCCGTCGCCACCCGCAGGTCGGCCGCCTCCTTGGCGCGCGCGGCGTCGAAGGTCGACCCCCCGACCGCGTCGGCGAACCCCGACAGCGAGCGGCGCCGGTCGACCTCGGCCTGCGCCCGCTCCGTCTTCAGCTCGTCGAGGACGCGGGCCAGCTCGCCGACCTGCCGCTCGTCCAGCTCCAGCTTGTACGCCAGGAACCGGAGCGGGCGGCGAACGCCGAACGCGCCGCCCCCGAACCCCTCGCCGCCGCCATCGTCCCCGTCCCCCTCGCCCTGGCCGCCCCGACCGCCCCAGTGACGGCCGGGCGGGCTGCAGCTCCAGGGGCTGCACCCGTGTCCCTCCCCGCCATGATGCGCGCGCCACCAGTGCGACAACATGTGTCCGTGCATGTTCGTTCTCCTTCTTCCTTTCGCCGAGGCCATCAGCTCCCGGCGGGTCTACGTCGTGGGCGATATGCCTCACGAACCTCTAAATGATAGATCACAAATTCGATGGCGCGACACTGGTTGATGAAATCGGAGCCCGACGTCTTCTCGATCGACGACCTGGCCAGGGCCAAGAACGCCACGACCGGGTGGGACGGGGTGCGCAACTACCAGGCCCGCAACCTGCTGCGCGACGAGATCGCGGTGGGCGACGGGGTGCTCTTCTATCACTCCAGCGTCGACCCGCCCGCCGTGGCGGGGCTGGCGCGGGTGGTGCGCGCGGGGTACCCCGACCCGACCCAGTTCGACCCCAAGAGCGACTATTACGACAAGGACAGCCCGCGCGACGCCCCGCGCTGGTTCTCGGTCGACATCGCCTTCGACCGGAAGCTGATCCGCCCGGTCACGCTGCCCGAGCTGCGCGGCGAGCCGGCGCTGGCCGAGATGGTGCTGCTGCGGCGCGGGAGCCGCCTGTCCGTCCAGCCGGTCACCCCCGCCGAGTGGAAGCGAATCGTGGCCCTGGGTGATCGAAAATGACCGTCAGCCACGTGGCCATCGCCGTGCGCGACCTGCCGGCCTGCGAGGCGTTCTACACGTCGGTCCTGGGACTGCCGGTGCAGCGTCGCTGGCCCCAGATCAAGGGCGGCGATCGGTCGGTCTGGCTGGACCTGGGCGGCGGCGCGTTCCTGGCGCTCGAGCGGGCCGACTCGCTCTCGGCTGGGCCTCGACCCGCCGGGCCAACTCAGGGCTACGTGCTGCTGGCGCTGACCATCAACGTCGGGGACCGGGCGGCCTGGGAAGAGTCGCTGGCCGGCGCCGGCGTCCCGGTGGTGCGGCGAACGCCCTACACGCTGTACGTGGAGGACCCGGAGGGGAACCGGATCGGCCTGTCGCACTGGCCCGAGCCGGCCAGCAAAACCGCGCCGCAGTCCTGATGACGTCGATCACCTACTTGCCCGGTGGGACGCGTCTGGCCTGCGCCCCGGGCGATTCGGTCTTCGAGGTGGCGCGGCGCGGCGGTGTGGCCGTCCCGACCGCCTGCGCCGGGCAGGCCACCTGCGGCCTGTGCCGCGTGAAGATCGTCTCCGGCGAGCAGCACCTGACCCCCTTCAACGCGGCCGAGCGCAAGCACCTGGGCAACGTGTACTTCATCACCAAGCTGCGGCTCTCGTGCCAGGCCAGGATCCGGGACGAGGTCGCCGAGGGCGAGGTGGTCGTGGCCATCCCGGGCGGGTAGCGGCGCACCTTCCGCCGCCCGCGGTCCGGCGCCAGGTTGTCCAGGATGGCGCGGGCAGCGGTTCTGGCGGCGGCGTTCTGCACCGGCGTGCTGGCCGGGGGGACGGCCCGCGCCAACGGCGCCTTCCCCAACGGACAGTCGATCATCGTGCCGGCCGATCTCCCCAGTGACATCCAGATAGCCACCAACTTCGGGCTGGTCCTGACCAGTGACGGCGGGCATTCCTGGGTCTACTCGTGCGAGCAGTCCGTGAGCAGCTTCGGGCGCCTGTACCAGATGGCACCGGCCACGCACCGGCTGTTCGCGATCGCCGGGACCGATCTGATCTACACCGATGACCAGTCGTGCGGCTGGCAGACCGCCGGGGGCTCGCTGGCCGCGACGACCTGCCAGGACGCCTTCATCGATCCCAGCGACGGCAACCACGTCCTGGTCGTGGCCGCGAAGTTCGGGGGCGGTCCGCCCGCGTACTCCGTCGTCGAGTCGCGCGACGGCGGCGCGACGTTCGGCGCGCCGATCTACAGCGGCGCTCCGGGCGACCTGATCACCGGCATCGAGATCGCCGCCAGCGACCCCCAGACCTACGATCTGGCGGTGGCGCAGGGGAGCCAGCTGACGCCGGCGCTGGTCCAAACCCGCGACGCCGGGACGAGCTGGCAGACCTTCGATCTCGGCGCCCTGGTGGGGAGCACCAGCCAGGTCCGGATCGTCGCCATCGATCCGACCGACCCGGACCACGTTCACCTGCGGGCGATCGAGTCGGGCGGTGACGCGCTGGTGCTGGTCGGGTCGGACGGCACGGCCCGCGCGCCGGCGCTGATGTTCCCCAACGGGCAGCTGACGGCCTTCACCCGGACGACGGACGGCTCGATCCTGGCGGCCGGCCTGACGGCCACCACGCCCGCGCTCTATCGCTCGACCGACGGCGGGGACAGCTTCGCGCTGGTGCCGGGCGCGCCGTCCATTCTGGCGCTCGGCGCGCGCGCGGGGGTGGTCTACGCAGCGACGGACTCGAGCGTCGAGCCCTTCGGCGAGGCCACCTCGGGTGACGACGGCTTGACCTGGGCCCCGGGGCTGGTGTTCTCGCAGATCGCGGCGATCCTGCCCTGCGTGGCGTCGGCCTGTCAGACCGACTGCCAGATGCGCGCGGCGCAGAAGCAGTGGCCGGCCGCGATGTGCAGCGCCGCCGCGCCGATCGGCACGACGGATCCGCCCCCGCCCGATGCCGCCCTGCCGCCGGTGGTGGTCGACGCCGGGCCGGCGGCGGTCGACGCGGTGGCCGTTCGCGGGCCGGGGGACGGGGCCGTGTTCGTCGACGCCGGCGACGTCAAGTTCCCCCACACCGGGGCCGGGTGCGCGTCCTGCGCGATGGGCGGCCGGCCCGAGGCCGGCGGGGGCGTCTGGCTGCTCGCGCTGCTGGCGCTGCGGATCACCGCTGGCGGACGCCGGACGTCTCGCGCGACTCGTCGGAGCTCTCGAGCCTGTCGTCCCCCTTGCCCGGCTCCAGCTGCTTCTTCACCTGCGCCTGGGCCGCCAGGGCCACCGCCGTCTGGATCATGTTCTGCAGCTGCGGCGTCGCCGCCGGGGTGGTCCCCAGCTCGATCGGCACCGGGAAGACGATGGTGGACGACGCCTCGCCCGACACCTCGACCAGCGTCTGGTAGAGGCGCAGCTGCAGCGCGCCCGGGTGTTCCGCGATCATCTCCGCCGCCTGCGCCAGCTTGGAAGCGGCCTGCACCTCGCCCTCGGCGGCGATGACCTTGGCGCGCCGCTCGCGCTCGGCCTCGGCCTGCCGGGCCATCGCGCGCTGCATCTCCTTGGGGAGCTGGATGTCCTTGATCTCCACCGCCGAGATCTCGACCCCCCACTGCTCGGTTCGCGTGTCCAGGATCTGCCGCACCTCGCCGTTGATGGCGTCGCGGTGGGCCAGGATGTCGTCCAGGTCCATCTTGCCCAGCACCGCCCGCAGCGTGGTCGACGCCAGCTGCAGGGTGGCGGGCAGGAAGTCTTCGACTTCGAGCACCGCGTGCATGGGCGAGTTGACCGAGGCGTAGACCACGGCGTCGACGCTGATCGTGATGTTGTCGTGCGAGATGATGTCCTGGGGCGTGATCTGGATGGCCCGCGTCCGGGTGTCGACCACCCGCATCCGGTCGATCCCGAAGGGCAGCAGCAGGTTCAGCCCCGCGCCCGCCAGATCCTTCTTTGCCCGCCCGAACCGGAAGACCACGCCCCGCTCGTACTCCTGCAGGACCTTGGTTCCGGTGAGCAGCAGCATCAACACCCCCGCGGCGGCCACGCCCAGCGCAATCAACATGAGCGGAAATCTAGCACTATGGGGCGGGGGCGTCGTTCCCCACCCCGAACGCGGCCCGACCGCGCCGGCCGCCAAAGAAGATCAGCAGCGCCAGGGACCAGGCGACGCCCATCGAGGCCCGCAGCACGGGCATCATCGTCACGGCCGCTCGCAGGGCCATCCCGACGTCCCCGTCCGCCAGCCCCGAGACCTGCTTGCCGTTCTGGATGAGCACCTGCATCAGGACCGGGGCCCCCGCGTCGGCCGCCCGCCGGGCCATGGCCACCCCGAACGGCAGCGCTGCCAGCTGGTACGCGATCCCGGCCCAGCCGGCCGCGATGGTCGCGTGTCGGGCCCGCCGATCGCGGGCGAAGATGGCGGCAACCGCGAAGAGTGTGAGCAATGCCACAAGACCGCTGACCGCCGCGTCGGCTCGCACGGCGAGCGGGTGGGCCGACACGATCTGCTCGCTGACGGACGCCAGCGCCCGGGCCGCATCGATCTGTCCCGTGCCCCGGGCGATGTCCTCGATGGCCGCGGCGGTCACCGCCTGGGGTGTCCGCAGCAGCGAGAGCGCGTCCACCAGGCTCATCCCGGCGTAGACCAGCATGGCCGAGCTCATGACGGCCAGCCAGACGGGACGGCGCTGCGCCTGGGGTTCGGTCATCGACCGGGACACCATATGCCGACCTGGGGGGCGTGACAAAGTCGCCCGATTGGCCCAAAGTCCTCGTCCCGATGCATCACCTCTTGGACCTCTTCCATAAAATTTACGATGTACAGGGCCTGGTACGGGTTGGTGGCCTGGCGGCTCTGTCTGCCGTCATCTTCGCGGAGACCGGCTTGCTGTTCGGGTTCTTTCTGCCGGGCGATTCGCTGCTGGTCACGGCCGGCCTGTACTGCACCAGTGTGGCCGGCGAGCAGCCTTTGCTCAACATCGTGACGCTGAACCTGGCCGCCATGGTGGCCGCCATCGCGGGCGACACGGTCGGTTACTGGATCGGGGCCAAGAGCGGGCCGAAGATCTTCACCCGCGAGCAATCGCTGTTGTTCTCGCGCAAGCACCTGCTGCGCACCAAGGCTTTCTACGAGCGCCACGGCGGCAAGACGATCATCATCGCCCGGTTCCTGCCGTTCGCGCGGACCTTCGCGCCGGTCGTGGCCGGCGTCGGCCAGATGAGCTATCGCCGCTTCGTCAGCTTCAACGTGTTCGGCGGCATCGGCTGGGTCGGCAGCATGACGATGCTGGGCTACGTGCTGGGCACGATCTACCCGCCCATCACCAAGCAGATCGACAAGGTCATCATCGTGATCCTCGCGGTGTCGTTGCTGCCGGGCGCGATCAGCTACCTGCTGAACCGCAAGAAGAGCCCGCCGCCGGCGCAGCTCGCCGCCTGATGGCCGCGCCCAAAGCGCCCAAGGTCGCCTTCCCGAAGAAGGGGCAGGCGCCGACGCACGCCGAGTTCGTGGCGCGCCTGGCCGCGCCCGTGGGCAAGAAGTTCGAGTCGCTGCGCGCATTCCTGACCAAGCAGGGGGCCGCCGAGGATTTCTACTACTACGGGCCGAAGACGGGCTGGGCGTACCGGTACCTGAAGGGCACGCAGTCGGTGTGCTCGATCGTGATCCTGAAGGGGCAGCTGGTGGGCATCGTGGCGCTGGACGCGGCCGCGCAGAAGCGCGTGACCTGGGGCGATCTGGGCGACGTCGCCAAGCGCGCACGCAAGCTGGCGCACGGAACGCCGGCGCTGCTGTGGCTGGACGTGCCGCTGGAGAGCAGCGGCGCCGCCGACTTCAAGAGCCTGCTGAAGGCGAAGCTGACCGCCTAGGCCTCTCCGGGGCCGCCTACACCGCCCCCCCCCGCCGCCGGGAGGTTTTCGGGGGTCCGGGCCCATTCATGATGGAGCGGCTATGCTAAGTTAGCGGCCGCTGCCCGCGGCCCCGTCCGCGTCGGCGGGAGGACCCATGTCCGCATTTGGAACGTTGACGCTGCTGATCGCGCTGGTCGTCGCCACCTACGCTGGCGTGGTCTCGTTGATCGGCGCGCGCCGCGGCGATCAACGGCTGATCGAGTCTGGGCGCGCCGGCGTGTACGCGCTGGCGGCCGTGCTCGGGATGTCGTCGGTGGCGCTGCTGTACGCCTTTCTCTCACACGACTACTCGATCAAGTACGTCCACCACTACTCGGACGCGTCGTCCCCGCTCTTCTACCAGATCACCGCCTACTGGGGCGGGCTGGACGGGTCGATCCTCTGGTGGGTCTTCCTGCTGTCGGTGTTCTCGGCGATCGCCGTCTACTCGAACCGCCACCGCCACCGCGAGCTGCTGCCGTACGTCGTCACGGTGCTGATGGCGATCGCGGACTTCTTCCTCTACGTCATCGTTTTCCACAAGAACCCGTTCGACAGCTACCTGACCGACATCCCGACGGTGGGCAAGGGGCTGAACCCGCTGCTGCAGAACCCGTACATGGTCACCCACCCGCCGGCCCTCTACACCGGCTTCGTGGGGATGAGCATCCCGTTCGCGTTCGGGCTGGCGGCGCTGATCTCGGGGCAGCTGGACGACGCCTGGATCGCCTCGGTCCGCAAGTGGACGCTGGGCGCCTGGTTCTTCCTGTCGATGGGGCTGACCCTGGGGATGCTCTGGGCCTACGAAGAGCTGGGCTGGGGCGGCTTCTGGGGGTGGGACCCCGTCGAGAACGCCGGCTTCCTGCCCTGGCTGACCGCCACCGCCTTCCTTCACTCGATCATGATTCAAGAGCGGCGCGGGATGATGAAGATCTGGAACGTCACGCTGATCATCCTGACGTTCTTCCTGACCATCTTCGGCACCTTCATGACCCGGTCGGGGATCGTGCAGTCGGTGCACGCCTTCGGTCAGGACACCAAGCTGGCCTGGATCTTCACCATCTTCATGGCGCTGACCCTGATCGTCAGCTTCGGCTTCGTGATCAAGCGGATGCCCGAGCTGCGCGCCCGGGCCAGCCTGGATTCCTGGCTGTCGCGGGAAGCGGCGTTCACGGTCAACAACTGGATCCTGCTGTTCGCGGCGTTCTTCATCCTGTTCGCGACCATGTTTCCCACCATCTCGGAGGCGGTCGCGCACGAGCGGATCACGGTGGGGCCGCCGTTCTTCAACAAGTGGATGGTGCCGATCGGGCTGGTGCTGCTGTTCCTGACGGGCGTCGGGCCGCTGATCGCCTGGCGCAAGGCCACGGCGTCGCACCTGCGCTACCAGTTCATGTGGCCCGGGCTGGCGGCGGTCGCGACCATCGCGCTCTGCCTGGCGCTGGGGCTGGGCGAGGCGCCGGCCGGCGTGATCTGCTTCGGCTTCTGCGCCTTCACCACCACGACGATCATCCAGGAGTTCGCCCGCGGGGCTTCGGTCCGCAGGCGGAACACCGGCCAGGACGCGCTGTCGGCGGTGATGGGGATGGTCCTGCGCGGCAAGCGCCGCTACGGCGGGTACATCGTCCACGTCGGCATCGTGCTGATGTTCGTCGGTTTCGCCGGGACGGCCTACAAGAAGGAGCAGGACGTCAAGCTGGTGCCGGGCGCCCAGCAGAACATCGGCAAGTACACGCTGAAGTTCGATCGGCTGGCGCACGAGGAGGACCGCCAGAAAGAGATGGTGACCGGGGAGATCACCGTCATGAAGGACGGCAAGGTGATCGATCACCTGCGTCCGGCCAAGTGGTTCTTCCACAACCACGAGAGCGAGCCGACGACCGAGGTCGCGATCCGGCGGGCGCCGTCGGAGGACCTGTACATCACCCTGGGCAACTACGATCTGGCCGAGGGGAACGTCACGCTGAAGCTGGTCGTGAACCCGGTGGTCGACTGGATCTGGTTCGGGTTCATGCTGCTGGCGATCGGGACCGGCATCACGCTGATGCCCGACTCCATCCTCGAGCGGCTGACCGCAGGCTTGACCGCGCCGGCGGCCCGCCAGGCCAGCACCGCCGGGCTGGTGTTGCTGGCGGCGCTGGGGGCAGGGGGGCTGGTGGTCGGGCACGCGTCGCCCGCGGCCGCCCAGATGGAGCAGGCGAACGCCGAGGCGCCGGAGCCGAAGGGGCCCGACGAGAACTGGCTGGTTCGCAACATCATCTGCCAGTGCGGGAGCTGCCGGCACAGCCTGCTCGAGTGCGAGTCCGACGGCTGCGGGCACGCGGTGCAGGACCGATTCGAGATCCGGCAGCTGCTGGATCAGGGGCGCACCCGCGAGCAGGTGATCCAGTACTTCATCAAGAAGTACGGCGGCCAGGTGGCGCTGGCGGCGCCCATCGACAAGGGCTTCAACCGGCTGGCCTGGCTGCTGCCGTACAGCCTGGCGACGGTGGCGGCGGTCGGGCTGGCCTACGGCGCCTACAAGCTGTCGCGCCGCTTGCCGGTGAAGGCCAGCACGGGGCCGAACGAGACCGTGGTGAGCGACGAGGAGCTCTCCGACAAGCTGGATGACGAGCTTCGCAGCCTTGACTGAGACGCGCGAGACGGGGGAGCCCGCCGCGCCACCTCGACGCCGCCGTTTTCCGTTGTGGGCGATCGCCCTGCTGGGCGCGTGCGCCGCCGCGCTCTACGGCGCCACCGTCGAGAAGCTGCGCCTGGGGCCGCCGTTCGTCATGCTGTCGCTGGGGGGGATGACCGTCGCGCTGGCGGGCGCTGCCCTCTATCGGGTCATCGATCCGCTCGCGCGCGCGGCCGACGCCGCGCCGCCGGTGCGCACGGGCCGCCGGCTGAAAGAGCTGGAGCGCGAGAAGCAGCTGGTGCTGAAGGCGATCAAAGAGATCGAGCTCGACTACCAGATGCGCAAGATCGCCGATCGCGACTACCGCGAGATGGTCGAGCGCTACCGGACGCGCGCGATGCGCCTCATCACCGAGATCGAAGCCGGGGACGACTACCGCGCGCTGATCGAGCGCGAGCTGGCGATGCGGCTGAAGCTGGCGGGCGAGCCGGCCGCCGCGCCGGCCGAGCCGGTCGCCGCGCCGCACACCTGCGCGGCGTGCGGCGCCCGCAACGACGACGACGCGCAGTTCTGCAAGAAATGCGGCCAGCGACTCTGATTCGATCAGCAAGGAACCCTGGGAGGGTTCCTTGAACCTCCCGCGACGACTCCGCTGGGCAAAGCCCAGCTCCGTCAACGCGATGCTAGCGCTCGTCGCGATCACCGCGTTTTCGGCCGGCGCGCGGGCCCAGCCGATGATGGGCGGGGGCATGCCGAACCTGAAAGAGGTGGTCGGCCGGCCGCTGCCGGACGCCGGAATGCCGCCGGGCACGGTCAGCGTGCGCGTGTCGCGGCGCATGCCGGGCAACGCCGTGGCGGGCGCCGAGGTGACGGCCATCATCAAGAACGCGGGCGGCGATCTCCGCCGCCGGTCCGAGAAGACCGACGCCGACGGGCGCGTCATCTTCGAGGGGATGGCCCCCGGGGACGAGTTCCACGCCGTGGTCACGGTCGACGGCGAGACGCTGCAGACGCAGTCGTTCACCGTGCCGGCCCAGGGGGGCATCCGCACGATGCTCATCGCGGCGCTGGGCGCGGCGCCCGCCGCCCCGGCCGGCGAGGGCGACGAATCGCCCGAAGGCGCGGGCGGGCCGCCACCCTTCACGCTGGGGGCCACGGCCGGCGTCGCCACGGCCGACAGCAGCCTGCCGGCCGGCCGGCTGGACGTCGCGATCTTCGACGAGAACGGCGCGCCCATCCCGCGCCACCCCGTGATGCTGGGGATGGTCGACAAGACCAACAAGGTCAGCGTTCGCAAGGCCACCTCGGACGACAAGGGCGTGGCGCGCTTCTCCGACCTGCCCCACGGCGACGGCAGCGGCTACGCGGCGGTCCTGGAGTGGCACGGGATGCGCCTGGGGACCGCGCCGTTCCCGATGCCCGACGGCAGCGGAGCGCGCGGCGAGGTTCGCGCGCTGGCGCGCACGACCGATCCGTCGGTGATCACCATCGGGGAGGGCGGCCGCGTGATCATCCAGATGCACGAGGACACCCTGCAGTTCCTCGAGATGCTGCCGCTCGAGAACATGTCGGACCGGATCTTCGACCCCGGGCCGGGCGCGGTCGAGATCCCGCTGCCCCAGGGGTTCGTCGGCGCCGAGGCGCAGGAGGGCGAGCGCAAGATCGACGTTCGCCAGAACCACGGCGTGGCGGTGCACGGGACCTTCACCCCCCGGCGCCTGACCGCCGGCACCAGCGCCCGCAACGCCGGGCAAGAGGTGGTGTTCGGCTTCGTGCTGCCGTACCACGGAGACACCCGCGAGTTCGTGCAGCCGATGCCGAACGGGATGGCGCCCGGGACGCTGATCACCGAGCAGATCGCGGGCCTGACCGTGAAGGGGCCCGGCGTCGGCGACCGCCAGGCGCGCGAGCTGAACGGAAAGAAGTACTGGGTCATGCCGATCGACGCGATCCCGCGCGGCGGGACGCTGTCGTTCACCATCAGCGGGATCCCCTCGACCGACTCGACCGGCCCCGTCGTGGCCGGGGTGCTGGCGCTGGGGCTGATCGCGGCGGCCATCGTGTTCGGCCGGCGTCCGCGCGCGACCGGGAGGCCGGGCGCCGGGCCGGCCGAGGGGCGCGACGAGCTGATCGAGCGGCGCGAATCGACGTTCGCCGAGCTGGTGGCGCTGGAGCGGACCGCCCGCGAATCGGGCGCGGCGGCGCCGCCCGATCGCCGGCGGCAGCTCGTGACGCGGCTGGAGCAGATCTACCGCGACCTCGCCGCACTGGACGAGCGCCGGGCGGCATGACCGCCTCGCTGGCTCTCTCGAAGGTCGGAAAGATCTACGGGGGCCGGCGCGTGCTGGCCGACGTCACGCTGACGTTCCAGCCGGCTCGCATCGCCGCGGTGCTGGGGCCCAACGGCGCCGGGAAGACCACGCTGCTCGGCATCCTGTCGACGCTGGTCACGCCCAGCACGGGCGAGGTGACCTGGGACGGCGCGCCGCTGGGACGCGGGTCGCCGGCCCGGGCGCGAATCGGTTACGTCGGGCACGACCCGGGCCTGTACGGCGACCTGAACGCGATGGAGAACCTGACGCTGTTCGCGGGTCTCCATGGGGTGCGCGACGGCGCCGCGCGCGCGGCCGCCCTGCTGGCGCGGGTCGGGCTGGGCGAGGCGCGCGCCGACGCGGCGGTCCGGACCTTCTCGCGCGGGATGCTGCAGCGCCTGGCCCTGGCCCGCGCGCTGATCCACGAGCCCGCGCTGCTGCTGTTCGACGAGCCGGCCGCCGCGCTGGACCCGGCCGGCGCCGCCTGGCTGACCGGCGAGCTGGCCGCCGAGCGCGCCGCCGGCCGGACGGTGCTGCTGGTGACCCACGACCTGACCGCTGCCGGCGTGGCCGATCAGGTGGTCATCCTGCGCCGCGGGCGGGTGGTCTTCGACGAGACGCGACAAGGGGGCTTTGACGCCGGCCTCGGCGCGGACGGGTTGCGCGCCATCTATAAGGAGAAGACGGGTGGCTGAGCGGGGAGAGCCCGGCGCGCCTCCCGGCTTCCTGTCCCAGGTCGCCCGCATCGCCGCCAAGGACCTGGCCATCGAGTGGCGCAGCCGCGAGGTGCTGGCGACCATGACCTTCCTGGCGGTCGTGGTGGTCCTGATCTTCAGCTTCGCCTTCGTCGTCGAGGGGTCCCGCCCGCCCGCGCCGGTGGTGGCCGGCATCCTCTGGATCGCGCTGGTGGTGTCGGGGACCGTCGGCCTCGGGCGGGCCTTCGACCGCGAGCGCGAGGGCGAGGCGATCCGCTCGCTGCTGCTCACGCCCGCCCCGCGGGCGGCGATCTACCTGGGCAAGCTGGCCGCCACCGCCGCGCTGATGGCCGTCACCCAGATCGTGCTGACGGCGCTGAGCGGCGTCCTCTTTTCTGCGTCGTTCGGCGACGTCGCGGGGCGGCTGGCGCTGCTGCTGGCGCTGGGGATCGTCGGCTTCGCCGCCGCCGGCTGCGTCTTCTCGGCGGCGCTGCTGCGCGCCCGCGGCCGCGACGGGCTGCTGGCCACGCTCCTCTACCCGATCATCGTCCCCATCGTGATCGCGGGGGCGCGCGGCACCGCCCAGCTGATCGATCCCGTCGCGCCCGACTTCGAGGGCGCCCGCTTCTGGACGCAGTTCCTGGTCGCCGTCGACGTCCTGTTCGTCACCGCCGGCATCTGGGCCTTCGAGCCGATCGCCGCCGGCGACTGACGGCGTCTTGCCTTTCGCCCGGCAGGGCTCAGCTTCCAAGAACGCATGGCGCAGGCGGAACCGTGGCGAGAACCAGCGCGACCGGTGGTGACTCACCGGGTCGAGATCTCCGCGCGGACGATCCTGACCGTCGCGGCGTTCCTGGGCGCGACCTGGCTGTTGAACGCGCTGACGCCGATCCTGGTCGTCATCGTCATCGCGCTGATGCTGGTGGGGACCCTGCACCCGGCGGTGGGGTGGATGCAGCGCCGGGGGCTGGGGCGCCATCTGGCGATCGCGGTGGTGTTCCTCGCCTGCGGCGCCGTGGTGGCCGCCACCGCCCTGGTCACCGTCCCGGCCCTGTTTGGGCAGGTGACCCACACCGTCCAGCAGTTCCCGCACCTTCAGCAACGGCTGGCCGAGACGCTGGAGTCCCATCACTTCACCGCGCCGCTGGCCGGCGCCATCCGCAACTTCAAACCCGGGGATCGCCTGCGAAGCGTGAACGCGACGGCCGCCATCACCGCCTCGCTGGGGGTGGTGGAGGTCGTGGGATACACGGCCACCTCGGTGGTGCTGGCGGTCTACTTCATCTCGGACGCCGAGCGGACGCGGGGCGCCCTGTATGCCGTGGTCCCCAGACGCTTCCACGTGCGCCTGTCGCGGGTGCTGCTGAACCTGGAGACGATCGTCGGCGGTTACCTGCGCGGCCAGATCATCACCTCGGTGGCCATCGCCGTGTTCACGTTCGGGCTGCTTTCCATTGCCCGCGTGCCCAACGCCCTGGCCCTGGCGGCGTTCGCGGGCCTGACCGACGTGATCCCGTTCGTGGGCGGTCTGCTGGCGACCACGCCGGCGGTGCTGGTGGCGCTCTCTCGCGGGACCGGGACGGCCACCATCGTGCTGGTCGCCATGGTCCTGTACCAGGAGCTGGAGAGCCGCGTGATCGTCCCGCGCGTCTACGGCCAGGCGCTGCGCCTGTCGTCGGCGTCGGTCGTCATCGCGCTGCTGGTGGGCGGCAAGCTGGGCGGGATCGTGGGCGCCCTGCTGGCCCTGCCGATCGCCGCCGCCGTCCGGATGTTGATCGAGGAGCTGCGCGTCGAGCTGCCCGGCGACGACACCGACGACAGCCGCCTGCGCGCGCGCGACGCGCGGGCCGAGCGCGTCTACGCCCGCCAGGCGGCGGGCGCGTCCCCCGAAGAGGCCGCGGCCGTGGCGCTCGAGATCGCCCACGAGATCCGGCAGACCGACGCCGCCGTCGGCGAGAATCCCGCCTCGACCCCCATCACGTCTCAGCCCGGGTCGACGACCTGACCCACGAAGAGGATGGCCCCCGTCGCCTGGTCGCGCAGCAGGTAGATGAACGGGTGGTCCGCGTGGAAGACCTGCGGCGGCGGCTTCTCTTCCAGGGAAACTGCCACCATCATGATGGCGGTGGCGGCGGCGGCCTCGGTGCCGACCTCGTCGACCTGGACGAACGCCTGCTGCAGGACGCTGTCGATCTGCAGCGGCTCGCTCGCCATGCCCGAGAAGTCCGCTGAAGTCGAGAAGGCCAGCCGGAGCCCCAGCGACTCCAGCGGGCCGTTCAGCGGCAGCGTCGAACGGGTGGTCCAGCGTGGCAACCAGAGGTCCACCTCTTGCCCGTGGAGGCTGGCCATCCACCGATCGTAGTTGCGCGCCAGCAGCGCCAGGACTTTGCGCAGGGATCGACCCTCGGGAGGGAGCACGACCACCATCGACAGTCCGCCCCGGTACGGGAGCTCGACGATCTGGACGTCGCCGTCCTGCAGGTACGCGAAGTCGCTGGTCTGCGCCATGATCGGCGCCGGGCGCGCACCGTCGGGCGTCGCGAAGGGGCGTCGCGAGGTCTCGGTCAGTCGAAACGGCTTCGACCAGGCGCCCTTGAAGTAGACCGCGTTGGTCAAGACCAGCCGGACCTGGGGGCCCAGGGCGTCGGGACTGACCAGGTGGGGGATGCGGTCGCGGGTCTGCTGGGCAATCCAGGCGTTGATCTGCTCGGCAGCCTCGGCCGTACGCTCGAAATCGACGGCCTCCAGCGCCGCGCCGTAATCGTCCCGGACCAGATCGAGAAAGGCCGGCTGGAAGGTGTAGCCCCGTTTCCCCCAAAGGCGGTCCGCCACCCGCAGCTCCACGTTCCCCTGGCTGTCGCGGGAGTTCAGGGTCGCCAGCAGCTGCCCGAACGACGCGTGTGCCTTGTCGACCTGCGCCGGATCGACGTGCAGGGTCCTCAGCATCTCGTCGCGGGTGGCCCCGCGGGCGCCGGCCGCCGCCATGCTCAGCGCCGCCGCGGCGCTGAAGGGCGAGCTGATCAGATTCGATTCCCCGGGGCCGACCGCCTCGAAGAGATCGAAGCTGAAGTCGTTGCTGGCCTTGGCCGCCCCGGCCGGCGAGGTCGCGTCGAACACCGTCTTCGGCCGCGGGCTGCCGGCGCAGGCGGCCAGGCCGAGCAGGGCCAGCGATGCCGCGCGCGCGGTCATCGGGCGGCGCGGATCATCGCCTCCAGGCGGATCAGCGCGCCGTCCAGGCTCTCCTGGGCCGGGCCGAACGAGAAGCGGACGTGGCGGCGGAAGCGCGAGGCGCGCTGGTGGCGGCGCTTGCCCGGGTTCACGTCGAAGAACTCGCCCGGGACGACGATGACCTGGTGGTCCAGCGCGGCGCGGAAGAAGCCCATGCCGTCGTCGAGCGGCGGGGGCAGGGCGCCGACCCGCCCCCAGACGTAGAACGTCCCTTCGGGGGCGGCGTCGACCTCGACGCCCAGGCGCGCCAGGCCGGCCAGCAGGCGCTCGCGCTTGGCGCGGAAGCTGTTGTGGATGGCCTCCGTC